>JAEWIX010000023.1 GCA_023386885.1 Pseudomonadota bacterium | reverse complement strand
CGCGCGACGCCGCGCGATGTCCGGGCACGATGCGCGCGCGCCGGCTTCGGCGCCGTGACGGTGACCGTCGGCAGCGTCGCTTCGATTTCCGATTGCGCAATGGCGATGGATGCCGACGAGGTCACGGCGGCCGCCGCCAGCACGCCGCATAGCGCGCTTCGGCCGCCCAAGGCGGAATAACGAGACATGATGCATTTCCTGAATCCGGCCCCAGCCGGTGCATTCACGGATCAACCAAGACGCCGCCAATCAAGGTGCAGCGCTCGCGATGTCGCTCGATCAGGAAAATGCGGGAGGCGCGCGCGCCTGCGCGTGGGCATGCGCGGCGGAAGCATGGATGTCAGGGCGAAGATCGCGCCAGACGACGGCTTCGCCGTCGCGTTGCAATTTGACGAAGGACGCTTGCGGGTCCGGCGTCGGTGCCACACCTTGCCCCACGCAGCAGAGCGTGCAGCAGGAATTCGCGGTCTGATGCGGGTTTGCTTTGCCGGCGTCGTTCGCCGTGTCGGAAACGCTGGAGCAGATCCCGGCAAGGTGCAGCGGGTCCGAAGCTGCGGCAGCAAAGGCCCACGACGCGCTGATGGGTGCCAGAAACTGCACCAGCATCGCGAGCAGGACGATTGGAAACAATCTCCCCAGCCGCCGTTGCATGATCGAACCGCCTTTCCATTGGTCAGCTAACACGCTCAGATGAACGAGTCGAGGCGAGGTTCCTGGAATAGACGGCCGTTGCCGCGGAAAACGTCGCGCAGTTTGCGGGACAACAAATAGCGCGGTCTCACATCGTCCAAGCGCGCTCTCGCCGGACGATGACGCCCTCACCGGCCTGCGTTGGGCGCCTCTACCCGAAGCGGAAACGGCCGGTGGCGATCGCGTCCGGGAAGATAATTTCCCGGCGCGGGCCGATTGCAAACTTTAATGTTTGAAACCAGTGACAAGGCGTCGCAGATCGGCTATCAGTTTCCACCTCAGGCAATCCCAACGACGATTGCCTGGTGGTCCAAGTCTCGGGAGGAGCCCTGGCGCGAAAAATCAGCGCTACCCCGGCGAATCAACGACAAATCTTGATATTTCGGGGATAATTAAGGGTCGACACAATTTTCCGAGCAGGGCTTGTCCCTGCTCCTTTTTTTGGGCGCATCATTTTTGATCGCGCCATTATCCTTCGATTTAGCTTTTCAGTTTTGGCCCTTCACCCTTGGGCCCGCCGCTTCGTCCGGCTGATATTGGCCGGTTCTCCAGCGACCACGGCCGCGCGAGCATGCAAACCCGAAACCTTCCGCCGTCAATCCAGCTTGAGACGCCCTGAGGACATGCCCATCAGGTCGGCCAGCCGCCCGACGTTCAGATAGCCGAGGTGGTAGAACACCATCGCGATCGCGAAAATGATCGCCGAAATGATCGTGGTCCAGATCAGCTTGCGCATCATCAGCGTTCGCACCGGCGCGCCGGGATCGGTGCCTTCGACCGTCTCGTTGGCTTCGTCCTGGCTGCGGACGCCGAACGGCAGGGTGAGAAACAGCACCACCCACCACAAGACGAAGTAGATCGCGAGAACCGATGAGATCGTATAGGCCATGGCGTTACGCCTGCTCGATTTCGACCAGCGCTCCGGAGAAATCCTTCGGATGCAGGAACAGCACCGGCTTGCCGTGCGCGCCGATCTTCGGTTCGCCGTCGCCCAGCACCCGCGCGCCTTCCTTGATCAGGGTATCGCGCGCCGCAATGATGTCCGGCACCTCGTAGCAAATGTGATGGATGCCGCCGTCGGCATTGCGCTCGACGAACTTCGCGATCGGAGAACTATCGCCGAGCGGTTGGATGAATTCGATCTTGGTGTTCGGCAACGTCGCGAACACGGTGATGACACCATGCTCCGGCAGCGGCACTGCTGCCGAAATCTCGGCGCCGAACGCGGTGCCGTAGATCTTCGCGGCCTTCTCCGCATCCTTGACCGCGATCGCGACATGATTGAGCCGGCCCAACATCACACTTCTCCGTTCAAACCACCAGGACGTGAACAAAACACAACGGCTTCTTGCCCCACTCCTCGGACAAGGCCGACCGCACCGCGCGGCGCACCGATTCCGCCATTGCATCGGGATCTCGCCGCCGCGCCCGCGGCAGCGTTTCGACGGTGGAGACTACCGCGTCGAAGGCGATATCGTCGAGCATCTCGCCCGCGGCATTTTTCTCCGGAATGCCGACCAGTTCGACCTCCGGATCATCCACCAGTTCGCCGGTCTCGGTGACAGCCATGGCGATGAAGGCGCAGCCGGAGAATCCCATCTTGCGCCGCTCGACGACCGCGCGCGACTTGGCATCCTCCAGCAGCGCGCCGTCCTTGTAGAGCTTGCCCGAGGGCACCTCGCCGACAATCGACGGGTCGCCGGGCGCAAGCCGCACCTGATCGCCATTCTTGCAGATCAACACCTTCGGCACGCCGAGCGTGCGCCCGAGCTTGGCGTGTTCGGACAGATGCAACGCCTCGCCATGTACCGGGATCAACAGTTGCGGCCGCACCCACGACATCATGTCGCGCAGTTCGTCGCGGCGCGGATGGCCGGAGACATGCACCAGTTCGGTGCGGTCGGTGATCACCTCGATGCCCTGCGTGATCAAGCCGTTGATGACGGAGCCGACCGCCTTCTCGTTGCCGGGAATGGTGCGCGAGGAGAAGATGACGGTGTCGCCCCGGTTCAGCGTCACCTGCGGATGATCGTCGCGGGCGATGCGCGCCAGCGCCGCGCGCGGCTCACCCTGGCTGCCGGTGCACAGCGCCAGCACCTTGTCCGCCGGGAAATGCCCGTAATATTGATCGCTGCGGAATTCCTGCACGCCGTCGAGATGCCCCGTCTCGCGCGCCACCTGCACCACGCGCTGCATGGCGCGGCCGACCACCACCACCTCGCGCCCCGCGGCGCGCGCGGCATCGGCCACGGCGCGGATGCGCGCGACGTTGGATGCAAACGTCGTCACCGCGACGCGACCACGCGCCGCCTTCACCAGCTTGGCAAGCGTCGCCGCGACTTCGGTTTCCGACGGCGAGCGCCCTTCCCGCACCGCGTTGGTGGAATCGCCGATCAGCGCCAGCACGCCTTCGTCGCCAAGTTCGCGCAGCCGCGCCTCGTCGGTGGGCGCGCTGACGATCGGTGTCGGATCGATCTTCCAGTCGCCGGTATGCAGCACCAGCCCCGCCGAGGTGCGGATGCCGAGTGCATGCGATTCCGGAATCGAATGCGCCACCGGAATGAACTCGACGTTGAACGGTCCGACATCGATGCGCGAACCGGACTCGACCACGGTGACCGGAATTTTCGGCGCCCCGCGCTCCGCCGCGCACTTGGCCTCGAACAGCGCGGCGCTGAATTTCGTGGCGTAGATCGGGCACTTGAGTTTCGGCCACAGATCGATGATGGCGCCGAAGTGATCCTCATGGGCGTGGGTCAGCACCAGCCCCATCAGGTTCTTGCGTTCCTTCTCGAGGAACGTCACGTCCGGCATCACCAGATCGATGCCCGGCAGATGCTCCTCGTCACCGAACGACACCCCGAGATCGACCGCCAGGAAGCTGCGCTGCTGGCGGTTGCCGAGGCCATAGACCGACAGGTTCATGCCGATCTCGCCGACGCCGCCGAGCGGGGTGAAAGTCAATTCGTCCGGTCGCGCCATCATCTGCTTCCTGTGGAGCCCGCGGTGCCGAAATAGACATCGCCCGCGGCGATCGTCGCGCGCTCGCCGTTCGGCGTCACGATCACCATGCAGCCGCTCTCGTCGAGACCGTCGAACGTGCCGGCGACGATTGACGACCCCGACTGAATTGAAACCAGCTCGCCGAGCCCCGCCGCCCGCTCCAGCCAGAGCCGGCGAATTTCGCCGAAGCCGCGCCCGCTATTCCAGATGCCGAAGCACTCCGCCCAAGAATCCGACAACGCGGCGAACACATCCTCCGCGCCGACATCGACGCCGAGCGCGCGCAGCGAGGTCGCAGGATACGGCGTGCCCTCCGGCGCGGCAATCACGTTGGTGCCGATGCCGACGACGACGGCAAGCCGTCCGTCGGCCAACGCTTCAGCTTCGAGAAGAATCCCGGAGAGCTTGTGCGTATTGCCAAGCACGTCGTTCGGCCACTTCAATGTGTAATCGACATTGGCGCCGCCGCGCGCGAGCGCCTCAACGCTGACATTGCGCAAGGCATGCTCCAGCGCAAGACCGGCAGCGAAGCCGAGTGTCGCCGCGATCGACGGCGACACCTCAAGCACTTCGAGCACGCTGCTGGCGAGATTGCCGCGCGGCGCGACCCAGGTACGCTGCCGCCGTCCGCGTCCCGCCGTCTGCTCGGTGGTGACGAACCATGTCGATTGCCGTTGGCCGGCCCGCGCCGCCGTCAACGCCTCGGCATTAGTCGAACCGACGGCATCGAACGCCGTCAATCCATAGCCCGCCGCACGCGCCCGCGAGCCAAGCGCCAACGCCATCAGAACAGCGACTTCGCGGCAGCCGTCGCCGCGCCGACCAGCGGGCCGGGATAGACGAAGAACAGCATGTTGAACAGCGCCGAGACGACGACCACCGTTCCCAGTTCGACGCGAACGGAATCGGTCGCACCGGCCTGCTCGTCGAAGTACATCACCTTGATGACGTTGAGATAGTAGAACGCGCCGACGACGCTGCACAGCACGCCGATCACCGACAGCGTGATCATGCCGGCCTTGATCGCCGCGGTGAAGACGTAGAACTTGGCGAAGAAGCCGGCCAGCGGCGGAATGCCCGCCAGCGAGAACAGCAGCATCGCGCACAGGAACGCCAGCACCGGATTGGTGCGCGAGAGCCCGGCGAAATCGTTGATCTCTTCCATCGCGCGGCCGCCCCGCTGCATCGCCAGGATCAACGTGAACACGCCGAAGGTCATCACGGTGTAGATCACGAGATAGAGGATGACGCCTTGCACGCCTTCGGGCGTGCCCGCGGCAAGCCCGACCAGCGCGAAGCCCATATGGCCGATCGACGAATAGGCCATCATGCGCTTGATGTTGCGCTGGCCGATGGCGCCGAACGAACCGAGCGCCATCGAGGCGATCGCGACGAACACCACGATCTGCTGCCACTCATGGGCGACGTTCGGAAACGCGGTGAGCACCACGCGCACGAACACTGCAAACGCTGCGACCTTCGGCGACGAGGAGAAGAAAGCCGTGATCGGGGTCGGCGCGCCCTCGTAGACGTCGGGCGTCCACATGTGGAACGGCACCGCCGACACCTTGAAGCACAGGCCAGCCAGCAGGAAGACAAGGCCGAACGCCACACCGACGCTGCCGGATTTCGCCGCGGCCGCGATGCCGGCGAAGCTCACCGTACCGGTGAAACCGTAGATCAGCGACATGCCGTACAGCATCATGCCCGACGCCAGCGCGCCCAGCACAAAATACTTCAGGCCGGCCTCGGTGGACTTGAGGTCATCGCGGTTGCTTGCTGCGACGACATAGAGCGACAGGCTCATCAGTTCGAGGCCGAGATAGAGCATGATCAGATCGCCGGCCGACACCAGCAGCATCATGCCGATGGTCGAGATCAGGATCAGGATCGCGTATTCGAAAATCCGGCGCGGCCGCTCCGACAGGAAGCCGTAGGAAATCAGCAACGTCGCGGCCGAGCCGAGCAGCACCAGAACCTTCAGGAAACGCGCGTAACCGTCGACGACGAAGCTGCCGCCGAACGTCTCGAGCTTACCGGCCGGCAGCCAGCATTGCAGCGCGCCGGTGAGGATCAGCAGCGCGATCGCCAGCGTCACCACCAGCGGTGTCGAACGCTGGCCGCGAAACGCACCGACCATCAGCAGCACCATCGCACCGATGGCCAACACGATCTCCGGCAGCACGGGAAGCAGCGAATATCCGGCGGGAGTGAAGTTCATGGGATAAGGTCCTGACCTGCCGTATTCATTGCATCAGCGCGGCTGCCTTCACGGCAGTAATCGCGTGGCTGTAATTGGTGACGAGTTGCTGCACCGACGCCGCCGAGAAATCGAGCAGCGGCTTCGGATAGAAACCGAACAGGATGGTGAGGATCAAGAGCGGCCCAAGCGTCAGCACCTCGCGGAACGTCAGGTCCTTGATGCTGGCAAGCGATGGCTTCACCAGCGCGCCGAACACGATCTTGCGGTAGAGCCACAGCGCATAGGCTGCCGACAGGATGACGCCCAGCGTGGCGAAGAACGCGGTCGGGATCGAGACCTTGAAGGTGCCGATCAGCGTCAGGAATTCGCCGACGAAGCCCGAGGTGCCCGGCAGGCCGACGTTGGCCATGGTGAACGTCAGGAACACGAAGGCATAGAGCGGCATCCGGTTGACCACGCCGCCATAGGCCGCGATCTCGCGGGTGTGCATCCGGTCGTAGACCACGCCGACGCAGAGGAACAGCGCGCCGGAGACGAGGCCGTGCGACACCATCTGGAACACGCCGCCGGCGACGCCCTGCATGGTGCCGGCGAAGATGCCCATGGTGACGAAGCCCATGTGCGCGACCGACGAATAGGCGATCAGCTTCTTCATATCCTCCTGCATCAGCGCCACCAGCGAGGTGTAGACGATGGCGATGGCGGAGAGCGTGAATATCAGCGGCGCGAAATCGTGCGACGCAAGCGGGAACATCGGCAACGAGAAGCGCAGGAAGCCGTAGCCGCCCATCTTCAGCAGGATCGCGGCGAGGATCACTGAGCCCGCCGTCGGCGCCTCGACGTGCGCATCCGGCAGCCAGGTGTGCACCGGCCACATCGGCATCTTCACCGCGAACGAAGCGAAGAACGCCAGCCACGCCCATGTCTGCAGGTTGCGCGGCACGGCGGTGGTCATCAGCGTCGGAATGTCGGTGGTGCCGGCGTTCCAGTACAGCGCCATGATCGCCAGCAGCATCAAGACCGAGCCGAGCAGCGTGTAGAGGAAGAACTTGAACGTCGCATAGACCCGGCGCGGGCCGCCCCAGACGCCGATGATCAGGAACATCGGGATCAGGCCGCCTTCGAAGAAGACGTAGAACAGCAGCAGGTCGAGCGCCGAGAAGGTGCCGACCATCAGCGCTTCCAGGATCAGGAACGCCATCATGTAGGCCGGCACGCGGTTGGTGACCGACTTCCAGCTCGCGATGATGCACAGCGGCAGCAGTGCGGTGGTTAGGATCACGAACGGCAGCGAGATGCCGTCGACGCCCATCTTGTAGGCGATGGTCGAGGTCAGCCAGCGGCCCTCCTCGACGAATTGAAAACCGGCCTGCGTCGGATCGAACCGCGCCACCAGGATCAGCGAGATCGCGAAGTTGATCAGCGTCGTCCACAGCGCAATCCAGCGCGCGTTGCGGGCAGCCGCCTCGTCGCCACCGCGCGCCATCAGCCAGATCAGCAGCGCGCCGACCGCCGGCAGGAAGGTGACGACCGAAAGAATGGGCCACGTCATCATTTATTGGCCCCCAAGCCCGAACATGAACCAGGTGATCAGACCGGCGGCGCCGATCAGCATCACGAAGGCATAGTGATAAAGATAACCGGTTTGAATGCGCACGACCCCGCGGGTGACGTCGAGCACGCGCGCCGCGACCCCGTTGGGGCCGAAGCCGTCGATGACGAAGCCGTCGCCCTTCTTCCAGAGCACGGTACCGAGCCACTTCGCCGGACGCAGGAAGATGATGTCGTAGAGTTCGTCTAAGTACCACTTGTTGAGCAGGAAGCGGTACAGCGCGCCGTGCTGGTTGGCGAGTTCGACCGGCAGATATGGCCGGCGGATGTAGAACATCCACGCGACGAACAGGCCGACCACCATCATCACCGTCGGCAGATAGGCGATGGCAGCCGGAATGTGATGCATCTCTTCGATGATATGCGGATGCATCTTCAGCGAGGCGCGGAAGAATTCGTCGACGCCGTGGCCGGCGAACAGTTCCTTGAACGGCAGACCGGCGAGCAGCGAACCGGCGCTCAGCACGCCGAGCGGCACCAGCATCCATAGCGGAGCTTCATGCGCGGCCTCGTAATGCTTCTGATCGTGCGGCTTGCCGTGGAAGGTCTTGAAGATCAGACGCCACGAATAGAACGAGGTCAGGCACGCCGCCACCACCGTCATCAGGAAGCCGTAGAACGCGAACGGGTTCTGCGACACGAACGCCGACTCGATGATGGCGTCCTTGGAGAAGTAGCCGGCGGTCAGCGGGAAGCCGGTCAGCGCCAATGTGCCGATCACCATGGTGGCGTAGGTGTAGGGAATCTTGCGCCACAGGCCGCCCATGTTGCGGATGTCCTGCTCGTGGTGCATCGCGTAGATCACCGAGCCGGAGCCTAAGAACAGCAGCGCCTTGAAGAAGGCGTGAGTGAACAGGTGGAACATGCCCACCGAATAGGCGCCCGCGCCCATCGCCACGAACATGTAGCCGAGCTGCGAACAGGTCGAGTAGGCGACGATGCGCTTGATGTCGTTCTGGACGAGACCGATGGTGGCGGCGAAGAACGCGGTGGTGCCACCGATCAGCATCACGAACGCCTGCGCGTTCGGCGCCAGTTCGAACAGCGGCGACAGCCGGGCCACCATGAACACGCCGGCGGTCACCATGGTCGCGGCGTGGATCAGCGCCGACACCGGGGTCGGGCCTTCCATGGCGTCCGGCAACCAGGTGTGCAGCAGGAACTGCGCCGACTTGCCCATCGCGCCCATGAACAGGAGCAGGCAGGTGATGGTCAGCGCATCGACGTTCCAGCCGAGGAAGTCGATGGTTTTGCCGGTGAGGCCGGGTGCCGCGGCAAAGATGGTGTCGAAATCGGTCGAGCCGATCAGCATGAACACCGCGAAGATGCCGAGCGAGAAGCCGAAGTCGCCGACGCGGTTGACCACGAACGCCTTGATCGCGGCCGCGTTGGCCGACGGCTTCTGATACCAGAAGCCGATCAGCAGGTAGCTCGCGAGGCCGACGCCTTCCCAACCGAAGAACAGTTGCACCAGGTTATCGGAGGTCACCAGCATCAGCATGGCGAAGGTGCACAGCGACAGATAGGCGAAGAAGCGTGGACGATGCGGATCCTCGTCCATGTAGCCAACCGAATAGAGGTGCACCAGCGACGACACCGTGGTGACCACCACCAGCATCACCGCCGTCAGCGTATCGACGCGCAGCGACCAGGCGATCTGCAGGTCGCCGGAATTGATCCACGGCAGTACGTGAATCAGCACGTCCTGCTTGAAGAAGCCGACATTGACGAAAGTGATCCACGACAGTGCGGCGGAGACGAACAGCAGCGCCGTGGTGATGAACTCGGCGGCTCCGGTGCCCGCCGCCGCCGGCTCGGCCGGCGCGTGGTGGTCGTCATGGCCGTGACCGTGATCGTCATGCGCGTGCGAGGCGTGGGCATGATCGCCGTGGCCATCATGACCATGCGCATGCTCGACGGTGTCGCCGCTCGGGTTGCGCGCGTGGGCGCCCGCGAGCGCGATCAGGCCCGCGAGAATGGCGCCGAGCAGCGGCAGAAAGACAATCGCCTGGACCATATCTGCCTCAGCCCTTCATCATATTGATGTCTTCGACCGCGATGGAGCCGCGGTTGCGGAAGTAAACAACGAGGATCGCAAGGCCGATCGCGGCTTCCGCGGCGGCGACCGTCAGCACCAAGAGCGCGAACACCTGACCGACGATGTCGTTGAGGAACGCCGAGAACGACACCAGGTTGATGTTCACCGCCAGCAGGATCAGTTCCACCGACATCAGAATGACGATGATGTTCTTGCGGTTGAGGAAAATGCCGAGGATGCCGAGCGTGAACAGGATCGCGCCGACCGCGAGGTAATGGCCGAGACCGATTGTCATTTCACCCACTCCGCCGCATCGGACTCGCGAAGGCCCTGCCCCGACGCCACCTGACGCACGGCCATCGCCGCCGCCTTGGTGCGGGCGTTCTGCACGCTGATGTTCTGCCGCTTGACGTTGGCCTTGTGACGCAAGGTCAGCACGATGGCGCCGATCATCGCCACCAGCAGCACCAGAGACGCGACCTGGAAGTAATGAATATACGTCGTGTACAGCACCAGCCCGATCGCCTCGGTGTTGCTGACGTTGCCCGGGATCGGCGCGGTGATGGTCTTCGACACCGTCGGGTTGATCACCCAGCCGCCGGCAACCAGCAGCAGTTCGGCGAGGAAGATCGCGCCGACCAGCAGGCCGACGGGCAGATATTCCAGAAAGCCTTCGCGCAGCGCGGCAAAATCGACGTCGAGCATCATGATGACGAACAGGAACAGCACCGCCACCGCGCCGACATAGACCACGACAAGGATCATCGCGAGGAATTCGGCGCCGAGCAGGATGAACAGTCCTGACGCATTGACGAAAGCAAGGATCAGAAACAGCACCGAGTGCACGGGATTGCGCGAGGCAATCACCATCACCGCCGAGCCGACCAGCACGGCGGAGAACAGATAAAAGAACAGCGCGGGAAAGATCATGCCCTCACCTCACCGGTACGGCGCGTCGAGCGCGATGTTCTTCGCGATCTCGCGTTCCCAGCGGTCGCCGTTGGCGAGCAGCTTGGCCTTGTCATAATAAAGCTCCTCGCGGGTCTCGGCGGCGAATTCGAAGTTCGGGCCCTCGACGATGGCGTCGACCGGGCAGGCTTCCTGACACAACCCGCAATAGATGCACTTCACCATGTCGATGTCGTAGCGCACCGTGCGGCGGGTGCCGTCGTTGCGGCGCGGGCCAGCCTCGATGGTGATGGCCTGCGCCGGACAGATCGCCTCGCAGAGCTTGCAGGCGATGCAGCGTTCCTCGCCGTTGGGATAACGGCGCAGCGCGTGCTCACCACGGAAGCGCGGCGAGATCGGCCCCTTCTCAAAGGGATAATTCAGGGTCGGCTTCGGCTTGAAGAAATACTTCATCGTGACGACGAACGCCTCGAGGAATTCCGTCAGCAGCAGCGACTTTGCAGCGGTTGTAACGCTCATGACAGCCTCATTGCGGAGCCAGCCCGCCGAATTGCAGGACCGCCGCGACAATCACGACCATGGCGAGCGACAGCGGCAGGAAGACTTTCCAGCCCAGCCGCATCAGTTGGTCGTAGCGGTAGCGCGGCACGATGGCCTTGGCCATTGCGAACAGGAAGAAGATAAACAGCGCCTTCAGCGCGAACCAGATGATGCCGGGCACCCAGGGGAACGGCGCGAACGGGATCGGCGACAGCCAGCCACCGAGGAACAGGATGGTCCCGAGTGCGCACATGGTGCAGATCGCGACATACTCGCCGAGCATGAACAAGAGATACGGCGTCGAGCCGTATTCCACCATGAAGCCGGCGACCAGTTCGGATTCCGCTTCGACGAGATCGAACGGCGGACGGTTGGTTTCCGCCAGCGCCGAAACATAGAAGATCACGAACATCGGCAGCAGCGGCAGCCAGTACCAGCCGAGCAGGCCCCACTTGGTATCCTGCGCCGCGACGATGGCCGACAGGTTCAGCGAGCCGACGCACAGCAAAACGGTGATCAGCACGAAGCCGATGGAGACTTCGTAGGACACCATCTGCGCCGCCGCGCGCAGCGCCGCCATGAACGGATACTTCGAGTTCGACGCCCAGCCCGCCATGATGGTGCCGTAGACCGACAGCGACGAGATCGCGAACAGATAAAGGATGCCGACATTGATGTCGGAGATCACCCAGTTCAGGTTGACCGGGATCACCGCCCAGCCCGCCAGCGCCAGCACGCAAGTCACCAGCGGCGCCAGCAGAAAGATCACCTTGTTGGCGCCGGCCGGAATCACCGGCTCCTTGAGCACGAACTTCAGAAGGTCGGCGAAGGATTGCAGCAAGCCGAACGGCCCGACCACGTTGGGGCCACGCCGGATCTGCACCGCCGCCCAGATCTTGCGATCCGCGAGCAGGATAAAGGCGATCGCAACCAGCAGGATCACCAGCAGCATGACGCTCTGCGCGACCATGATGATCAGCGGCCACAGATATGCGGTCCAGATTTCAGCCATCGCTTCGCCTCACTCCGCCGCCGTCAACATCTGCCCGGAGGCGAGACGCGAACATTCCGCCATCACGGCGGAGGCCCGCGCGATCGGATTGGTCAGGTAATAACTCGCATACGCAGCCTTGAACGGCGCCGCATCGGCCTTGCCGCCGCGTCCGGCCAGCGTGCGCACCGCCGCCGCATCGGCAGTCTCGATCTGGTCGAGCCGCATCAGGTGCGGCGCCGCCTTGAATACCAGCTGGCGCAACGCCGCCAGCGTATCGAACGGCAGCCTGTGGCCCAGCGTGTCCGACAGTGCGCGCAGGATCGCCCATTCCTCGCGGGCCTCGCCCGGCGGGAAGCCGGCGCGGTTGGTCATCTGCGCGCGGCCCTCGGTGTTGACGTAGAGGCCCGACTTCTCGGTGTAGGCCGCGCCCGGCAGGATGACGTCGGCGCGATGCGCGCCACGGTCGCCATGGGTGCCGATGTAGACGACGAACGCGCCGTCCGCGACGTTCACCTCGTCCGCGCCCAAAGAGAACAACACATCGACGCCGCCCGCCGCGCTCATCTGCGCGGCCGTCAATCCGCCCTCGCCTGGCACGAAGCCGACATCGAGCGCGCCGACGCCGGACGCCGTGCCATGCAGCACGCCAAACCCGTTCCAGCCGTCCTTCACCGCGCCGAACTCGACCGCGAGCTTCGCAGCCTGCGCCAGGATTGCCGCACCGTCCGCACGCGAGGTGGCACTGACGCCGACCAGCACGAGCGGCCTCTCGGCCTTTTTGAGAACGTCAGCAAAAGAGTGCTTGCCGCTGGCGAGGTCGCTCAGCGTCTCTGTGCCGGCGCCGAGATAATCGACGGGATAGGTCAGGTCCGCTTGCGCGCCGATCAGCCCGATCTTGAGCTTGCCGGTCCGCCAGCGCTTGCGGATGCGTGCATTGAGCAGCGCACCTTCGTGGCGCGGATTGGAGCCGACGATCAACAGCGCATCGGCCTGCTCGATGCCGGCGATGGTTGGGTTGAAGATATACGACGCGCGACCGGTCCTGGCGTCGAAGGCGTGGCCGCCCTGCACCGCGACGTTGGCGGAGCCGAGGCTGGCGAGAAGCTGCTTGAGCGCGAACATCTCCTCGACGGTCGCGAGGTCGCCGGCGATGGCGCCGATACGTTTACCGCCGGTAGCACGCACCTTCGTCGCGATCGCCGCGAACGCTTCAGGCCACGAGGCCGGGCGCAGCTTGCCGTTCTCGCGCAGATACGGTCGATCCAGCCGCTGCGTGCGCAGGCCGTCGACGATGTGGCGCGTCTTGTCGGAAATCCACTCTTCGTTGATCGCCTCGTTGACGCGCGGCAGGATGCGCATCACCTCGCGGCCACGGGTATCGACCCGGATCGCCGAGCCGAGGCCATCCATCACGTCGATCGACTGCGTCTTGCCAAGCTCCCACGGTCGCGCCGCGAAGGCATACGGCTTCGAGGTCAGCGCGCCGACCGGGCAGATGTCGACAAGATTGCCCTGCAATTCCGAGGTCAGCGCGGTCTCGAGATAGGTCGTGATCTCCATGTCCTCGCCGCGGCCGATGGCGCCCATCTCCGGCGCACCGGCGACTTCGGCAGCGAAACGCACGCAGCGGGTGCACTGAATGCAGCGGGTCATCGAGGTCTTGACCAGCGCACCGAGATACTTGTCCTCGACGGCGCGCTTGTTCTCGGCGAAGCGGCTGGTGTCGACGCCGTAGCCCATCGCCTGATCCTGCAGATCGCACTCGCCGCCCTGATCGCAGATCGGGCAATCCAGCGGATGGTTGATGAGCAGGAACTCCATCACGCCTTCGCGCGCCTTCTTCACCATCGGTGAACGGGTGGAGATTTCCGGCGGCTCGCCCTTGGGGCCGGGGCGACAATCGCGCACGCCCCAGGCGCAGCTTGCGACCGGCTTCGGGCCGCCCTTCACTTCGACGAGGCACATCCGGCAGTTGCCGGCGATCGACAGCCGCTCGTGATAGCAGAAGCGCGGAATCTCGGCGCCCGCCGCCTCGCACGCCTGCAACAGCGTGTATTCGGCCGGCACATCGATCTCTTTGCCATCGATGATGAGTATGGTCATGGCCTCAAGTCTTTCTCAACTTGCGTTCGGTGTCCGCGCAGCATCGATCACTCCGCCGCGATCATGTGATCGGGGTCGAGGATGCCCTGATCGTCCAGCGTCGATTTGCGGGTGAACTCGTCGATGCGCCGCTCGATCTCCGGGCGGAAGGCGCGGATCAGGCCCTGCACCGGCCACGCCGCCGCGTCGCCCAGCGCGCAGATGGTGTGGCCTTCGACCTGCTTGGTGACTTCCAGCAGCATGTCGATCTCGCGCTTGTGGGCGCGGCCCTCGACCATGCGGGTGAGCACGCGCCACATCCAGCCGGTGCCCTCGCGGCACGGCGTGCACTGGCCGCAGCTCTCGTGCTTGAAGAAGTAGCTGATGCGCGCGATCGCGGCGACAACGTCCGTGGACTTGTCCATCACGATGACGCCGGCGGTGCCGAAGCTCGACTTCACCGCACGGGTGCCGTCGAAGTCCATGATCAGCTCTTCGCAATCGTGCGCCGGAATCAGCGGACACGACGCCCCACCCGGAATGATCGCGAGCAGATTGTCCCAACCGCCGCGTATGCCGCCGCCGTGCTTCTCGATCAGTTCCTTGAACGGAATGCTCATCGCCTCTTCGACGACGCAGGGCGTATTGACGTGGCCGGAGAGGCCATAAAGCTTGGTGCCGACGTTGTTGGCGCGGCCGATGGAGGCGAACCAGGCAGCACCCCGACGCAGGATGTCCGGCGCGACCGCGATCGACTCGACGTTGTTCACCGTGGTCGGGCAACCGAACAGGCCGACGTTGGCCGGGAACGGTGGCTTCAGGCGCGGCTGGCCCTTCTTGCCCTCGAGGCTTTCCAGCAGCGCGGTTTCCTCGCCGCAGATGTAGGCGCCGGCGCCGTGCGCGACGTAAAGATCGAACGGCCAGCCGTGGACGTTGTCCTTGCCGATCAGCTTGGCCTCATAGGCCTGATCGACCGCCGCCTGCAGATGCTCGCGCTCGCGGATGAACTCGCCGCGCACGTAGATGTAACAGGCATGCGCACCCATCGCGAAGGAGGCGAGCAGGCAGCCTTCCACCAAGAGATGCGGATCGTGCCGCATGATCTCGCGGTCCTTGCAGGTGCCGGGCTCGGATTCGTCGGCGTTGACGACGAGGTAGCTCGGCCGCCCGTCGGTGGATTCTTTCGGCATGAACGACCACTTCATGCCGGTCGGGAATCCCGCGCCGCCGCGGCCGCGCAGGCCGGACGCCTTCATCTCGTTGACGATCCAGTCGCGGCCCTTCTCGATGATCGATTTGGTGCCGTCCCACGCGCCGCGACGGCGCGCGCCTTCAAGGCCCCAGTCGTCGAGACCGTAGAGATTGCGGAAGATGCGGTCCTTGTCGTCGAGCATCACATGTTGCCCTTCTTGGTCGCGTCGTCGGCAGGCGGCTTCGGCGCGGGCCGCTCCTGAAAATTCGCGGACTCGGTCTGCTTCTTCGGCTCGGCGTCGGCCAATACCGGCTCCTTCGGCGCGCCCTGCCCGGTTGCGCTCGGCTGGCCGCCGTTCGTCAGCACGCGCGGGCCGCCGGCGGGCGCGGCGAACTGCCGGTCGATCTGCGGGCCGGGCTTCGGCAGGTTGCCCGAGGCGAAGCCGTCCAGCACCTTGTTGAAGGTATCCTTGGTGAGGTCCTCGTAAGTGTCCTTCCAGATCATCACCATCGGCGCATTCACGCAGGCGCCTAAGCACTCGACCTCTTCCCACGAGAAGTTGCCGTCGTCAGAGACATGGCCCGGATCGTGATGGATGCGATGCTTGCAGACCTCGATCAGGTCGCCGGCGCCGCCCAGCATGCAGGGCGTGGTGCCGCAGACCTGCACATGCGCTTTCTTGCCGACCGGCGAGAGCTGGAACATGGTGTAGAAGGTCGCGATCTCCAGCACGCGAATGTAGGGCATATCGAGCAGGTCGGCGACCGCGCGGATCGCGGCTTCCGAAACCCAACCCTCATGCTCTTCCTGCACGCGCCACAGGATCGCGATACAGGCCGACGCCTGCCGTCCTTCCGGATACTTCGCGATCTGCTGCTTCGCCCAGTCGAGCGTACCTTCGCGAAACGCGAAGCTCGCGGGCTGCAATTCCTTCGGTGCCAGACGACGGACGGACATGCTCAATCAGTCTTTCGGTAAACGCGCCACGCGGCGCGCATTCAGGCGGAGATGGCGAGACGAGAAGATCACCGGTCGACCTCGCCGAACACGATATCGAGCGACCCGAGGATGGCCGAAACGTCGGCCAACAGGTGCCCCTTGCAGATGAAATCCATCGCCTGCAAATGCGCGAAGCCCGGCGCACGGATCTTGCACTTGTAGGGTTTGTTGCTGCCGTCGGCGACGAGGAAGACGCCGAACTCGCCCTTCGGCGCTTCCACCGCGGCGTAGACTTCGCCCGGCGGCACATGGAAGCCTTCGGTGTAGAGCTTGAAGTGATGGATCAGCGCTTCCATCGAGCGCTTCATCTCGCCACGGCGCGGCGGGAAAATCTTGTTGTCCTCGACCGCCACCGGGCCCTGCCCGTCCGGCGCGCGCAATTTCGCGATGCACTGCTTCATGATGCGCACCGACTGATGCATCTCCTCGACGCGGATGCAGTAGCGGTCGTAGCAGTCGCCGTTCTTGCCGATGGGAATGTCGAATTCCATCTCGTCGTAGCACTCGTAGGGCTGCGCCTTGCGCAAATCCCACGCAGCACCCGAACCACGCACCATGACGCCGGAAAATCCCCACTCCCACGCCTGCTCCAAGGTCACCACGCCGATATCGACGTTGCGCTGCTTGAAGATGCGGTTGCCGGTCAGCAGCACCTCGAGATCGTCGACCTTCTGCGGGAAGGCGTCGCACCACGCATCGATATCGTCGATCAGCTTGGGCGGCAGATCCTGATGCACGCCGCCGACGCGGAAGAACGCCGCGTGCATCCGCGAGCCGGAGGCGCGCTCGTAGAACACCATCAGCTTTTCGCGTTCCTCGAAGCCCCACAGCGGCGGGGTCAGCGCACCGACGTCCATCGCCTGCGTGGTGACGTTGAGGAGGTGCGAGAGGATGCGGCCGATCTCGCAATAGAGCACGCGGATCAGTTGCGCGCGGCGCGGCACCTTGATGCCGAGCAGCTTTTCCGCCGCGAGACAGAAGGCGTGTTCCTGATTCATCGGCGCGACGTAATCGAGCCGGTCGAAATACGGGATCGCCTGCAGATAGGTCTTGGTCTCGATCAGCTTCTCGGTGCCGCGATGCAGCAGGCCGATATGTGGATCGACGCGCTCGACCACTTCGCCGTCCAACTCCAGCACCAAGCGCAGCACGCCGTGCGCGGCCGGATGCTGCGGCCCGAAGTTGATGGTGAAATTGCGCATTCCGGGGACTTCAGATTCGCTCACGCGGCTACCCCCGCTTTCGTCGCCTTGCCGGCGACCCGTGCATTGAATTTGTCCCACGCGACGACATGGCGCTGATGCGTGCCTTCGCCGATCATGTCGACGCCGTCATGCGCCTTGACGGCGAAGCTCAGGCGCTTGCCATCGACCTCTGTGCATTCGACGTCAACGGTGACGGTCAGTCCTGGCGGGGTCGCCGCCGCGTGACTGACGTCGATATGCGTGCCGAGGCTGCCCTCGCCGGCATCGAGATGGGATTTCATCAAATCGATGCAAGCCCACTCCATCAGGCCAACCATGTAGCCCGTCGCGAACACCTCCGGCATCGCCTGAAAATCGGCGGACTCCGGATACAGATGCGGCACCGTCTTGTTATCGGGCACGCAATAGCTGAACCGGTGCGTCAACCCGGTTTTGAGCGTCGGCTTCATGACGGTTTGGCTCCGTCAGTGCTCGTCTTCTCGTCGCCGGGCAGCGGATAGTCCGCGCCTTCCCAGGGCGAGAGGAAATCGAAGCGGCGGAATTCCTGATTGAGTTGCACCGGTTCGTAGACCACGCGCTTCTCGGCATCGTCGTAGCGCACCTCGACGAAACCCGTGGTCGGAAAATCCTTGCGCAGCGGATGGCCGTCGAAGCCGTAATCGGTCAGCAGCCGGCGCATGTCGGGGTGGCCGGTGAAGATTACGCCATAGAGATCGTAGGTTTCGCGCTCGAACCAGTCGGTGCCGGGAAACACGCCGATAATCGACGGCACCTGCGTGGTCTCGTCGGCCACGCCCTTGACGCGAATGCGCTCGTTCAGGGTCGGCGACAGCAGGTGATAGACGATATCGAAGCGTTTTTCGCGTGACGGATAATCGACCGCGGTGGCATCGATGAAACTGACGAAGCGGCAGCGCGGATCCTCGCGCAGGAACCGCATCGCCTCGACGATCTTCGAAATCTCGACATTCACCGTGAGCTGACCGAACGCCACTTCATAGCCAGTGGCGACGCCGGGCAGCGCACCAACGATCGTCTGCCCCAGGGTCTCGAGCCGCGTGTCGTCCATTGTTCAGCCTTAGCGTTCGATGGTTCCGGTGCGCCGGATCTTCTTCTGCAACAGCAACACGCCGTAGAGCAGCGCTTCCGCCGTCGGTGGGCAGCCCGGCACATAGATGTCGATCGGCACGATGCGGTCGCAGCCGCGCACCACGGAATAGGAATAGTGGTAGTAGCCGCCGCCGTTGGCGCAGGAGCCCATCGAGATGACGTAGCGTGGCTCCGGCATCTGGTCGTAGACCTTGCGCAGCGCGGGCGCCATCTTGTTGGTCAGCGTGCCGGCGACGATCATCACGTCGGACTGGCGCGGCGAGGCGCGTGGGGCGAAACCGAAGCGTTCGACGTCGTAACGCGGCATCGACACCTGCATCATCTCGACGGCGCAGCAGGCAAGCCCGAAGGTCATCCACATCAGCGAGCCGGTGCGCGCCCAGGTGATCAAGTCGTCGGCGGCGGCGACGAAGAAGCCCTTGTCGGACAGCTCGTTGTTGACCTCGAGGAAGTAGCGATCATCGGCGCCGACCGGCTTGCCGGTGCGCGGATCGAGAATGCCGGTCGCGGCAGGCGCGATCACCGGACTAGATGACTGCGCGTGGGTGGGGCTCAATCCCATTCGAGCGCGCCTTTCTTCCATTCGTAGATAAAGCCGATGGTGAGGACGGCGAGAAACACCATCATCGACCAGAACCCGACCAGACCGAGTTTCCCGAACGCCACCGCCCACGGAAATAGGAAGGCGACTTCCAGATCGAAGATGATGAACAGGATCGCCACCAGATAGAACCGCACGTCGAACTTCATGCGCGCATCGTCGAACGCATTGAAGCCGCATTCATATGCGGACAGTTTCTCCGGATCGGGCTGCTGGAACGCAACGATAAACGGCGCAATCAGCAGGGCCAGCCCGATCACGGCGGCAATGCCGATAAACACCACCAAAGGCAGATAATCTTGCAAGATGCCGGTCATCGGCGATCCTTGGTTTTTTGGGGCGATACGGCCGACAGATTCGGCCACCTTGGAATTGTTCTGAGCCTTTAGCGCAGCGCACCAAGGGAGGCAAGACAAGCTATGTTGACAGTTCCCTGTCCTGCGCGATGTCTGCCCTGCGATGCATGACGAACAACCCTGTGCCGTTTCCGTGCGGTGAGCGGCCCGAGCGCACCAATACTAACGTGCAGCGGTGCTGCAACGTTGCCTTCGCCGCTCGATTTAATGGGCCGCGGCGCGCGGCGCCTCTCCCGCTTGTGGGGAAAAGCGGTCACCGTGCCCGCAAAGACGCGCAGGGACGACATTGTTGCTGAGACCGCGCCCCCACCCACGGCGTCATCACCGGGCTTGTCCCGGTGATCCACGTTCTTTCTGCGACACTTCAAGACGTGGATGGCCGGGACAAGCCCGGCCATGACGCACGGCCACATGCCATCCCTCAGATGCGAGGTGGTTTCGATCTTGACAAACCCGCCGTTATAGGATTATATTCCGTTCATCCCGCCCCGATGAGAGGGGCGGCTCGCGATCGTCACGGTTCGCGGGGCGGGATGCGGTGGACGCGGCAGCGTCGGGCCGGAACGAAGGTCGCAGGGCGCAAGCCCGGAGGGCGAGCGCGCGCCTTGTACAAAGGGTGCGCTCAAGGGCCGGAGGCGCGTGAGGGATCTGAGTTCTGGTGAACGACCACGCTGCGCGGTGCGGACCGGGGCGGAGATGTGCCCCATCGGCATCGCCTTTTGCGCGCCGGCCCAAGTCGTGTGGTCCTTCGAAATCCGGACTGCTCTTTCGTGTGGCCAACCGGCTCATGAAAGTACCGCGGAGACGACGGCGTCAGGTTTCGACCGTTGCCGGGGAGAGCACGAAGCAAGCCGATAAAACCATCGCGTGCGGAACGCCGGATGTATCCGGTGCTTTCGTGGTGACTAACTCGTGCGCTTTTCACTTTGCGCATGAGGCTGCGGACGCACCATGCGTCCGGCGTTCCGCGCGCCCTCTCGAAAGAAAGGGCGAGGCGTTTCCCGGAAACCTCGGGCGCATCGCGCCGCGAGATCGCGAAGCCGTATCCGCTCTCGGCTTCGCGCGCTGTTTGACATCGCAGGCCGGTTTACGAGTTGGCGCGTCGTGCGGCCAACCGCTGCGCCGGCGCCGCTTCGGTCATCGTAAAGCCCTCGTACCCTTTCGCCGCAACGTCGCTGCAAATCTGCCGGTAAACGCCGACACCGCCGATGTAGGGCATGAAGATACGCGGTTTGCCGGGAACATTGGCGCCCATGTACCACGAGTTAGCCTGCGGATAGAGCGTGCCGTGCGCGACGTCGTTGACGTGGGCAACCCAGTTGTCCTCGGCGGAGCGCGTCGCCTCAATGCAATCGAGGCCGTTCGCACGCATGTAATCGAAACAGTCGGCGATCCAGTCGACGTGCTGCTCGATCGAGACGATCATGTTGCTCAGCACCGACGGGCTGCCCGGCCCGGTGATGACGAACAGATTGGGAAACCCTTCGCTCATCAGGCCGAGATAGGTGCGCGGCCCGGCCTCCCATTTTTCATTGAGTGTCTGTCCCGACCGCCCGCGAATATCGATCCTTGCAACCGAACCGGTCATGGCATCGAAACCGGTCGCGAGCACCAGCACATCGAAGTCATAAGTCACGCCGCCCGCCGCGAGGCCGTGCGGGAGAATCTTTTCGATCGGATTGGCCTTGACGTCGACCAGCTTGACGTTGGCGCGATTGTAGGTCGCGTAGTAATCGGTATCGACGCAAATCCGTTTTGAGCCGATCGGATGGTCGTTCGGCTGCAGCAGTCTTGCGACCTCGGGGTCCTTGACGATCTCGGCGATCCTGGCCCGAACGAAATCGGCGGCGGTATCGTTGGCGGCCTTGTCGAGCGCGATGTTGTTATAGGTCGCGGTGAAGGTCAGGCCGCCCTTCTCCCAGCGCGCGCCATATCGTGCATTCCGCTCCTCGGCGTTCTCCTCCAGCGCGCCTTTCTCGGGCAGTTCCTGATAGATGCCATTGCGCATCTCCTCGCGCGCCTTGCGGCGAATTTCGTCGTAATTGGCGCGGAAGAAATCGCGCTCCTGCGGCGAGAGCGGCGCATTGCGCGCCGGCACGCTGAAGTTGGGCGTGCGCTGAAAGACGGTGAGTTGGCTCGCCTGCTCGGCGATGATCGGGATCGACTGGATGCCCGACGATCCCGTGCCGATCACCGCCACGCGCTTGCCGGTGAAGTCCACCGGCTCATGCGGCCAATGACCGGTATGATAGACCTCGCCCACGAAATCCGGGAGCCCCTTGAAATCCGGCGTGCGGGCATTGGAGAGACACCCCGTCGCCAGCACCACGAATTGCGCGCGGACGGTCTTGCCGCCCGCAATGGTGACCGACCAGTCTCTTGCGCGCTCATCGAACACCGCACGCTCAACGCGGGTGTTGAACTGAATGTCGGATCTCAGATCGAACCGATCCGCGACGTGATTGGCGTAGCGCAGGATCTCCGGCTGCGGCGCATAGCGTTCGCTCCATTCCCATTCCTGCTGGAGGTCTTCGGAAAAGGAATAGGAATACTGCATGCTTTCGACGTCGCAGCGCGCACCAGGATAGCGGTTCCAGTACCAGGTGCCGCCGACGCCGCTACCCTGCTCGAACACGCGCGCTGACAATCCCAATCCGCGCAACCGATGCAACATGTACATGCCGGCGAAGCCGGCGCCGACAATCACGACATCATATGCCTCGGCCTTCGACGGGTTGTTTCCGATGGCATTCGCTTGGCCGGCAGGCATCAGGCGCGCTCCTCGTTTTGCGGTTGTTCCGGACGGACGACTTGCCTGTCAGCATTATGTCCGCCGCCCGAAAGCGCAACCCGCAAAACTGCCGCCCCACCCTGCAGCTGTCCGTCGCCGATGTCGGAGAGGCGAAGCCTTCGTTCTCAAAACACCTGATGGGTCTCAAATGACCTGACGAAGGACAAGCTGTGCCGGTCTCGCGTCGCGCTCGATTGAGGCGGCCACCAGCGGCACGTCGTCGGGAACAACGGGCCGAGAGAAGACGAAGCCTTGCACCAGATCGCAATCGAGTGCGCCGAGCACGTCCACCTCGGCCGCGAGTTCAGCCCCTTCCGCCACCACCGTCATGCCCAGTCCACGCGACAGCGCGATGATGCCGCCCAGCAGTTTGCGTTTCTCCGGCGCGGTGGAAATGCCGTCCACGAAGGCGCGATCCACCTTCAGCCGATCGAAGGGCAGACGCGTCAGATAGCCGAGCGAGGAATAGCCCGAGCCGAAATCGTCCAGTGCGAGTTGGACACCGAGATCGGAGAGCGCCGTCAGCATGCGGCTGATCCGCTGCTCGGTGTGGTCCACGAACAGGTTTTCGGTCAGTTCCAGGCAGAGCAGCTCCGCCGGAAAGCCGGTCTCGGCCAGCACCGCCGAAACCGCCGTCTCGAAATCCGTGCTCCAGAGCTGGGCCGGCGAGACGTTGACCGAGACGGAACGCGGCGGCAGCCCGGCATCCAGCCAGGCGCGGCCCTGACGGCAAGCCTCGCGCAGCACCCACAAGCCGAGATCGACGATGAGCCCGGAGCTTTCGGCGATCGGAATAAACTCAGCCGGCGAGATCGGCCCGCGCTCGGGATGGGTCCAGCGCAGTAGCGCCTCGAAGCCGGTGACGCGACCCGTCCTCAGGTCCACCTGCGGCTGGTAATGCACCTGGAGCGTGCCGGCCTCCACGGCATGGCGCAGATGCCGACCGAGATCGAGCTTCTGCTGGACCGCCTGCGCATAGATCGGCTCGAACAGTTGCGCCCGGCCGCGACCGGCCTCCTTGGCCATGTAGAGCGCCAGATCCGCATTGCGCATGGCGGTTTCGGCCGCACCCCCGTGCTCCGGCAAGCGGGCGATGCCGATGGTGGCGCCGATGAAAGCCTCGCCCTCGGTAAGATCGACGGGTCCGGACAGTCTCGCGATAAGGCGCTCGGCAAGCTCCGTCAACGCAGCGTCGGACGTGCTGCCCCTCTCGACCAGCACGGCGAATTCATCACCGCCGAGCCGGGCGATGAAAACGCGCGGCCCCAGGTCCAGCCGCAACGCGGCCGCAATCCGGATCAGCAACTCATCACCAGCGGCGTGGCCGAGGGAATCGTTGACCTCCTTGAAGCGGTCGAGATCGATGAGCAGCAGCGCACCGCTCCGGCTTTCCAGCCTGCAGCCATCGATCAAGGTCGCGAGCTGGCGCTTGAACAGCGCACGGTTGGCGAGGCCGGTCAGAGGATCGCTGTAGGCGAGCAGTTCGAGCTTGCGCTCGGCCTCCTTGCGCTCGGTAACGTCCTGCACGGTGCCGATGATGCCGATGACCTGGTCATGGGCGATATCCGCCTTGCAGGTGATCGCGAGGTCGTGGACCGTGCCATCCGGATGCAGAATGCGCAGGTCGATGGCCTCGGTCCCGCAAGTGCGGAGAACCCGTTTCTGCAGTTCCAGGAAACGCTCGGCGTCGTCGCCCATGAAGTAGGGCTTGGTATTTTCGTGGCTTGGCTCGAACGTCTCGGGGTCGAGACCGAGAAGGTGGTAAAGCTCGGGCTCCCAGATCGAGCGGCCGGTATCCAGCCGATAGCTCCACGTCCCGATCCGGCCGAGCTGATGTGCTTCCTGCAGCGCCCGCGTGCGCTCATCGAGCTTGGCTTCCGCAGCCCTCAACTCGGTGATGTCGCTGGAGGTGCCGCGATAGCCGAGAAAGGTGCCGTTATCGGCGAAGATCGGCTTGCCGTTGGTGCGGATACTGACGCGCGATCCATCCTCGCCGATAAGCGTATAGGTGAAATCGCGAAAAGGACGGTGGGCCTCCATATCGGCCCGGTGCCGCGCCATGGCCTCTTCGTCCTCAGGCGAATAGGCCAGTTCCCAACGCGCCCGCCCGCCGGCGGCCACCGTCTGGAAAGCGGTATTGCCTGCAAGCAATCGGGGATAGGGCAGCAGCCGATGGGCGGCGTCGCTTTCCCAACACCAATCCGAGGCGGTGCTGACAAAATCGGCCAGCCGCTGCTCGCTCTCCGCCAGGCGTCGCAGCGCGGAAGTTTCTTCCGTGATGTCGCGGACAATACCGGAGACACGCCGGACCTGACCGTGCGCGTCGAATTCCGGCTCGCCGTGCACGACGCAGTCGAGCAGACTGCCATCGGATCTGCGGAGTTTCGTCTGGACCGCATAGGGCTGCCCCGCAGCCCAGCAAGCCGCATAGTGCGTCTCCAAAATCGTCCGGCTTTCGGGCAGATAGCAGTCGCGCACCGTGGCGATCGGGATGAGGCCGTCCACCGTCTCGAATTCGTAGAAGGCGGCGAGTTCAGGCGATATCCAGAAATCCGTCGCGTCGGGGCTTTCCGACTCCCAATAGCCCATGCGGGCCATCCTGATGGCACATCGCAGCAGCCGTTCCTCATGCCAGCGGAGGCGAGCGATCCGCGCCGCGGCCTGCCCTTGTGACAATCTGCGAACGGCCATCGGTCCCCCGACCAAAACGCTAACGGTACAAGTATCCAGCTAACCCGTTAGCATACCGCGCCACAATTCAGGAGAGACGGAAGGGACCATCCGAAGCTCTTTCAAATACCTGGTATAATTTCCGTGAATTTTCGCAGAAGCCGATGCCGCGGTATCGTTGGAAGCAAGCTGCACTGCCGCGCTTCCCGTCCACGAGACGGAGCACAGTCGAGGACGGTGCCTTTCGTTGGGTGCCGGTATCTCTGGACGACTGACCGCTCGTGAAGTTCGCTGTGGTCATGGCGAACAGCATCGATTCAGAACCGAAAGTTGCAAAAGCCGACATGCCAGCGAACGTCGCAGCCGATGAGACCCGCAAGGTTGGCCGGAGACGGCTGACCTTGGAACAAAGCGAACTCGAGAAGTTGAAACCGGCAGGGAGAAAAAGTTGAAATTCGACCGACTACATAAAGCTAAGCCATTGAAATCAATGGCGCGAGAGACGGGGCTCGAACCCGCGACCTCCGGCGTGACAGGCCCTAGAAAACAGCTGTTAGATCAATGAAAGTTTCAAATTTTGCATATCGCTAACGAGGTCGTTTAATGCCGAAGTTGAAACTAGATCCGATACATCGCCCAACTGAAGCAATAAGGTGCTCAGCCGCTGTAAGCTACTTCCCGAAACAGGTCGTGGCAACGGCCCCCATCCCACACATCGCTGCGTTTATGTCGTCCATCTTCAGCCGAAAGCTCCGTCCTAGAGCCAGGAAACAGTGAAGACAGTCGTCGCCATTGTTAGCGCTGTCGCTAATGCAAGCCATGGCAAATCTCACCACGTCAGTATCTATTCCCATCCAGAGATTTGACGGACTGATTAGACTTGCCCAAACTAGTGGGGAGAATCGGTCAGGCGGATTTCATTCTCATCTCCACGACTTTTTCAAGAATTGAATTTCCTGACACAGGCCATCAGCATCGCTCGACACAGGATGAAGCGATTCTCATGGCGAGCAACTTGGAACGTTCTGATAGTTTGGCTTGGATGACGAGGGCGGCACAGGCCCGCCGTATTGCAGGTATGCTTTCTCCAAGCGACGCTCGATTGGCAGAGACGTACGCTGCAGAGTGCGAATACCAAGCCCGGCGCCCATCAATGGAGGGGGCGCGAACGCTTATCTCGGCCAGTGCTAGGCGTGACGTAGCTATAATATCGGCTCGACGCAATTCTCCGAAACAGGCTGCGTAGTTTGTTCAATCTCGCATCGTCGCGCGGCTGCAGATCGATTGTCTTAGGGGCGCTGACGGCGAACACGGCTTAGTGTGCAAGGGCGCCGGCACGGCGATTGTCGGAGATCCCAAGACCATCGCTGTTAGGCTTCGCGAGTATCAAGCGCTCGGCGTCGATACATTTATCTGTTCCGGTTATCCGCACCTTAAGGAAGCTTATCGAGTCGCTGAACTGGTCTTCCCGGAACTCGGCATTGCTCCCGGTCGGTCGTCGCTACCCACGTGGCAGGTCGGCGAGTTCGCCCCCTTATCGCTGCAAGCGTCAGAATCATAGCATTAAAAGCGGACAGGATATTGGATCATGCGAAAATTCACGGCTGCGTGGCTGGTTCCATTGGCGCGCCGCCTGCAAGAGCCGCTCTGTTGGCGGAAACTGCGAAGCAATCCTGAACAGCTTTAAAGTCAGAGCATATTCGCCCGACCCGATCCGCCAACTGCTTCTGGCTCAATCCACGGGATTCTGACGCCAGCGCTTCAAGTAGATCGAGGCCCTTCTCAAGCGCCGGCGCGCCAGGCTGAGCGGGAGATTTCATTCTGTTCATGTCGCCAAGATTGAAAATGGAACTATGACTAATCATAGCGGATTTTCCGCCAACGATTATATCCCGCGCGAGATTTCAACACTTTGGCTTCGAAGGCGCGATGGTCATCCTGATGGCAGGACGGACTACAGCCATATCGATACAGCCATACGGCCACGCTCGACCCATAGGAGAAAGTCCTCGTCTGCCTTTAGCCGGACGGGCACGTCCGAGCCCACCTCGTCAAGCCTTTACCTCGCGATCCCAAGCGTGGACCACACCCCGCTTGCGTAGCGTCGCCCGTTGCACCTTTCCCGTGGCGGTTTTCGGCAATTCCGACAGGAACTCGATATAGCGTGGCGCAGCAAAGCGCGGCAGAACCTCGTCCGCATGTTTGACGATGGCAATTGCATCGAGAGTTGCTCCGGGCTCGGGAACGATCGCCAGCATAAGTTCATCCTCGCCACCGGGAATATTGGAAGGGACTGCGTAGGCTGCGACCTCTCCGATCCCGGCGAGATCACCGATCGCGGCCTCGACCTCCGTCGCCGCGATATTCTCGCCCCGCCGCCGGATACAATCCTTGATCCGGTCGACAAAGGTGACGAGGCCGTCCGCGTCCATGATCGCCGCATCGCCCGTGTGAAACCACAGATTGCGCCAGGCCTCGACGCTGCGATCCGCCATGTTGTGATAGCCCGCCATGAAACCGAACGGCACCTTCGGACGAACTAGGATCTCGCCCAGTTCACCGGCCGGCATCTTCCGGTCAGTTTCCGGATCCGCGACGATCACTTCAAAATGATCTTCATGCACCCAACCGGCGGCGCCCGGGCAGGACCGCCCGACGCGTCCCCAGATCGGGATGTTCACTTCCGTCATGCCGAAACCGGAAATGACATCCTTGATCCCGAAGCGGGCGCGAAACTCGGCATCGTGGGGCGGCAGATTCGGCGCGTTGCAAATCACGCGAAGCGCGTGAGTCCGGTCGGTTTCCCGAGCGGGCTGCGCCAAGACGAAGGCCGACAGCGCACCAAGCGCATTCGTCACGGTGCAGCCATGCCGGCGAATGTCGTTGATCCATTCGGAAGCGCTGAAGCGCACCCTGATAACCGCCGGAATACCCACTTGCAGGCTCGCGCCCAATTGCATCAACAGGCCATTCGCATGAAAAAGCGGAACGCAGATGTAGAAGACGTCCTTTTCCGTCAGTTGCATCGCTTCGCGCTGCCCCACGCCGTAGAGCGTGCAATGCGCGTGCGGCATCAGCACGCCCTTGGAAGGACCGCTCGTTCCCGACGTGTACATGATGCATGCGATATCCTGGCCGGAAGGCAGCGGGCCGGCATGCGGCGGCGCGTTGCGCCAGTCGTCCCACGATACGAATTCGCGATCGGCGCCGGCGGGTCGGGAGGAGTGCTCCGCGGTCATGATGCGAACAGGCGTCTCGATCTTGCCGATGACGGCGAGAACCGCATCGAGCAGGGATGGGTCGACGATGACAAGGCGCGCGCCGCAGTTCTGTAACTGGTGCTGGAGAAAGGCGCCGCTCAACTCGGTATTGAGCATCACGGCGATCGCGCCCAGCGTCGTCACGCCGAGCCAGGCGCGAACGATGTCAACGCCGTTCGGCATCATGAGTCCCACCGGCTCACCTTGATTGATTCCGAGACTGGCGAGATAACCCGCGATCCGCCGCGCATCATCGGCGGCAGCCCCGAAGGTCAGACTGTCTCCGTCGACCGTTTTGAGCCAGACCGCGTCCGGACGGGACCGTCCCTGCTCCTGAAGCATTCGGGGCAGAACCCAGCCTTGCGTATCGGCCGACATATTCATGTGCGCGTTCTCTCTCAAAAACATTCTGTCACGACCGCCCGACAATCAGCAGATCGCGCGCCTCATCGAGGCTTGCGGGAGGACCGCTCCACGTCAGGCGTCCGCTGTCGATCAGGTGGAAATAATTCGCCAGAAGCTCCGGCACCTTGAAGTTCTGCTCGACCAGAACGACGGCGGTCCCCTGCTGATTGATCTCGGAAATCGCGGCGATAATGGCATCGACAATGATCGGCGCGAGTCCTTCGGTCGGTTCATCGAGCAGCAGATAGCGCGGATTGGCCAACAGCGATCGCGCGATCGCCAGCATTTGCTGTTCGCCGCCGGAAAGGGATGTGCCATTGGCCTTGCGCCGCTCGGCAAGCCGGGGAAACAGTCGATAGACACGTTCGCGCGTCCAATATCCCGCCGGATGCAGAACCTCGACCAGCCGCAGATTCTCTTCTGCGGTCAGATTGCTGAAGATCTGACGGTCTTCGGGGACAAGCGCGATGCCACGCCGGCTGCACACATGCGCCGGAAGACGTGTGATGATATCGCCGTCGAGCCGCCGCTCTCCGCGCGTCAAGGCATGGGCGCCTGCCAGCGCGCGCAGCAGGCTGGATTTTCCTGCCCCGTTGCGGCCGATCAGAGCCACGATATCGCCCGGCGCGACCGAGAACGATATTCCGTGCAGGGCCTGCGCCTTGCCATAGAAGACGTCGGCATCACGCAACTCAAGCATGTCCCGCGACCTCCGAGCCGAGATACAGCCGCCGCACCTCTGCGTTGTTCCAGATGGCGCTCGGCCGGTCCCGCAACAGAACTTCTCCGCCAACCATCACAACGATCTCGTCAGCGATCTTGTCGACGACGTCCATGTTGTGCTCGACCAGCAGCACGCTGCGGCCTTTCCGCACCTGCTGCAGCAGCGCCATCGTCGGCTCGATTTCGGCGTATCCGATACCCGCCAGCGGCTCGTCGAGAAGCAGGACCTTCGGATCGGGAATCAGCGCGAGACCGAGTTCGACCGCACGCTGCTTGCCATGACTGAGCATCGTGACCGGCAGATCCAGTTCGGCTTCCAGCCCGACCAGCGAGGCGACCTCGCGCGCGCGGCGATCCAGCATCGGCCACGCCGACACCGGCCGCCAGCAGGGCTGCCACCGGAATGCCCGCGATTGCGCCGCAAGCCGGAGATTCTCCAGCACCGTCATCTGATCGAAAATGTTGATGATCTGAAAGCTGCGCCCGAGGCCGGCGGCGGCACGGCGATGGACCGGCATGCGCGTGATATCGGCATCACCCAGCCTGATGCGGCCAGCCGCCAGCGACACCCGGCCGCTGATCGCATTGATCAGCGTGGTTTTCCCCGCGCCGTTGGGACCGATCAACGCCAGCGTCTGTCCCGCGGCCAGATCGAGGGAGACATTGTTGACGGCCTGAAACGCCCCGAAACGCACCGACACGTCCTGACAGGACAGCACGCAAGACGACCGAGAGCTTACCGCCGCCATAGCTTCCTCCCCAGGCCGGCGACACCTTCCGGCAGAAAAATCGTGCAGAGGATGAAGATCACGCCGAGCAGGCCGTACCAATGCTCGGTCGTCGCCGAAAGCCCTTCACGCAGCAACTCGACCAGGGTAACGCCGACGACCGGGCCGACGAGCCTGCCGCTACCGCCGAGCAACGTCATGATGACCACGTCTCCGGACATCTTCCAGCCGAGAAGCTGCGGGCTGACATACATCATCAGCGACGCCAACAGCGCCCCGGCAAGGCCGGACAAGCCGCCCGACAAGGTCAGCGCGGTCAGGCGCAACGCGCCGACATTGAAGCCCACCTGTTCGGATCGGACGGCGTTCTGGCGAACGCCCTGCAACGCCTGCCCCAACGGCGACGATTTCAGGACACCGCAAAACACCAGCGTCAGGCAAAACAGCGCAAAGATCACCCAATAGAAATTGGCCGCGTTGAAGAAATCAATTCCGAGCGCTTGTGGACGCGGCACGCCGGGCAGCCCATCTACGCCGCCCGACAGATGCCGCAACCGCGTCGTCATCACGATCGAGATCAGTTCGGCGAGCATCAGTGTCATCAGAGAGAAGTACAAACCGGACACGCGTCGCCCGACAATTCCGAAGAAAAGCGCCGTGACGCCGCCGGCACCGATCGCGACCACGATCCCGATCGAGAACGGAAGCCCCGCGGACAGCATCGTCCACGATGCTGCGTACGCGCCCATTCCGAAAAAGGCGGCGTGGCCGAACGACAATAATCCGGTGAGACCGAAAGAGATATCGTAGCCGAGCGCGAAGATCGACCACGTCATGATCAGCGCGGCGAGATACAGCCATCCCTCATCGCCAGTGATGAACGGAGCCGCCGCAAACAGCAACGCCAGGATGCCGACGGTCAGAACCTCGGAGTGTTTCATCTGCCTCATGCGGTGCGGAGCCTTATTCCGAACAGCCCCTGCGGACGGACCAGCAACGTCACCACCAGCACCCCATATGTCGCGATATCGATCCACTCGGCGGCGTATTGCTGGCCGTAGGCCCTGGTCATGCCGATCAACAGCGCGCCGACGACAGCGCCGCGAATGTTGCCCAGCCCTCCAATGATGATGACGATGAAGCAATCGAGGATCACCGAGAATCCCATTTGAAGCTGGATCGGCAGCATGGGGCCGGCGATTGCTCCGCCGATCCCCGCCAGCGCCGTTCCGAGGGCAAAGATGGTGGTTCTCACCCGTCCGACCTCGACGCCAAGCATTTCCGCCATGCCGGCGTTGTTGCTGCTCGCCCGCAGAATGAGACCAAGCCGCGTCCGTTCAATGCCGAGAAACAGCAGGGCGACCATCGCGGCTCCAAACACCACCACGAAAAGCCGATACTTCGAAATATCGCTGCCGAAGAGATGGACGCTGCCTGACAGCCCCGGAGGCGTCGCGATGCTGTGAAGCTGGAGACCCCAGATCATCCGCACCGCCTCCTCGAGAACGAGGATCAACCCGAACGTTGCAAGCAGTTGAAACTCATGCGGCCGATCGTAGATCGGGCGAAGCACGAGACGTTCGATGATCGCCCCGACCACGCCCAGCACCAGCGGCGCCACACAGAGCGCGAGCCAGAAGTTTTGCGTCGTCGCCGCCACCTGATAGGCGACATAGGCGCCGAGCATGTATACCGCGCCGTGGGCGAAGTTGATGATCCCCAACATTCCGAAAATCAACGTCAACCCCGCCGACAGCAGAAACAGCAGCATGGCGATGCTGAGGCCTATCACAAATGTAGACATTGCGGCTCCCGGAGACGGGCCACGCATGAAACGGCAAGACGGCCGCTCATGCGTGGCGGAACGACGCTAGGGACAAGGCTTGAACAGCGCGGAGGCCGGGAAGGTTTCCACCACCTTCATCGTCACCGCCGGTCCGCCTTCGGCACCGGCGACGGCCGTACCGAAAAGACCAATCTGCTCGGCCTGATTTTCACAAGACCGCATCCGCTTCACGCCCTCGACCGAATCTTCGCGAAGACTGGCACGGAAGGCATCGACCCACTTTTCCTTGTCCCAGACCTTGGTGCTCTCAACCGTATCGAGCCACCAACTCATGCCGTCATAGGCCTCGCCGGCATACTGACTCGGAAGCTCGCCGTATTTCGCCTTGTACGCCGCCACGAACTTCTTGTTACGCGGCGTATCCTGCGTGAAGTGATAGCGAAGCGTCGAGTTGACGCCGAGCGAGCCTGCCGGGCCGATGGCCTGGCCGAGCGTCTCGTCCATCAGCATCGTTCCGATCACTTTCATCCGTTTCGGAAGGTTGATTTCGCCGCCCTGCTTCAACGCAGTCACGACGTCGCCGCCGACAACGATCAACGCCAGACCGTCCGCGCCTGATTTCACGGCCTTGTCGAGAATGATCGAATAGTCTTTCGACCCGATCGGCGCGAACTCCTCGCCGACGACATCGATCCCCTTGCTCTGCAGATCGGCCTTCAACGCCGTCCACATATCCCGGCCGACCTGATAGTTCGCGATAATGCCGTACATCTTCTTCACGGACTGGCGCTTCGCGAACTCGCCGATCATCGCGTTTTCCATCGGCACGGTATTCGAAGTGCGGAACGTGTAGCGATTGCCATCAGCGCCCGTGATCCGCTCATCCGCCGACAGCGTCACGATCAGCGGCACCTTGCGCTGCCCCGTCAGCTTCATGATCGCGAGCGTCGATCCTGACGAGACCTCGCCGAAAATGGTCTGGGCACCCTGCGCCAGCGCGCGGGTCGCCTTCTGCACGGCGACCTGGGAAGAAGTTTCAGTGTCCTCCCAAACCATCTCGATCGGCTTGCCGAGAACCTGGCCGCCCCGTTCCTCGATGGCGATCGTAACACCGCGACGCATGTTTTCGCCGATGATCCCCCAGGCGCCACTCAGCGGAATGACGCCGGCAATACGAAACTTGTCCGGCGTCTGCGCCTTGGCAGACGGGACCAGTGCGCCGCCGAACACCAGCGCCAGTAATAAACCAACCGTTGCAGGAAAACGCATCATGTTGCCTCCCATAGCTTGGTGCGAGCGTCTTTTCGCGCGATCGACCGATTTGGAATTATCACCGATTCTGCAATATATCAATATTGTTGATATAAACTGAGGAGCGTGAAATGGCCGAGATTGCCCCCCTTGCCGCGACCGGCGAGACACTCAATTCCGAACTTCAATCCCTGATCGATTTCGTTGGGTATCGGCCCAACGCCCTGTTCACGATGGCCAAGCGCCCGGGACTGCTCGACGCCGTGCTGGGACTGGTACGCGTCACCATTCGTGGCGACGGCCATCTGCCGGAAGCATTCCGGTTTCTTCTCGCCGCCGAAACAAGTCGCGTCGCCGGTTGCCGCTATAGCGCGGCCCACGCGGCTCATGCGGCCGCACATGCCGGGGCGCCGGACGACAAGATCGCCGCCTTGCCGGACTATGAACTGTCCGCGTCGTTCACCCCCGCAGAGCGCGCCGCGCTCGCGCTCGCCGGCGCCGGTGGTGATCTGACGCGTCCCGCGAAGGCGCTGTTCGCCGCCGCGAAGATGCACCATACGGAAGACCACCTCCTCGAAATACTTGGGACCATTTCACTATTTGGTTGGTTTAACCGCTGGAATTCCCTAAATGGAAGCGATCTTGAAGCTGAGCCGGCAGCTTTCGCAGAGCGCGTCCACTGGCTTCGACCCGACGAATTCTTTCGCGACAGACGCAAGGGGTAAGGACGCGAATGCTGCAAAAAACAGCCAGCCCGCGTGGTGACAAATCCTCCAACCTCGGCAAGGAGCAACCGCTCCATCGCACTCTCGAACTTGTCTTCTACGTTCACATGGAGATGGCCGATCTGGCGAACCGCGTGCTGGCGAAGCATCAGCTCGGCCGGCCCCATCATCGCGTCCTCTATTTCGTCGTGCAGCAACCCGGGATCACCGTCAACGAACTGCTGTCGATATTGCGCATCACCAACCAGGCGCTATCGCGAACAATCAATCAACTCACGCGGATGGAGCTCATTGAACAGAGGCCCGGACAGCAGGATCGTCGGCATCGCTGCAACTATCCGACTGCAAAGGGCATCCGCCTTTGCCGTCAGCTCGCCAAGTTGCAGTACGAACATATCGAGAAGAGCCTCGCCGACGTTTCCAAAAAGGATATGAAGACATTCTGGGACGTCCTGCTTCGAATGGTTCGCGATCAGGATCGTGTCTGGATCACGACGTCCGACGATTGACGGATCGTTGCTTTGCTTCGCCAGCGCCGCGATCAACGGCGCGCACTTCCACCGCGGAACCCACGCGGCCGATCAAGCGGGACGTGCGCCACTACGCGGGACGTGCGCCACTACAATGGCAGCACGCCCCACGCGACGCCGAACCTCATTTCGTCGCCACCAGATCTCCCACGATGTCCCAGGTCTTGCCGTTGAAGCGCAGCATCTGAAGGGCCTTGATGGGGCCGTGATCCTTATCGGTCACACTGATGTTGATGCCCGGCAGCAACATCGGCACCCGCATGTCATGAATCCGTTCAATCGCCTTCTTCAAGGAATCCCGCGTCAGAGCGGGGCCCGCCTGCTCGAGCGCCTGATGCATCGCGTAGGCCATGCCATACGCATAGGCGTTGAGCCAATCGACCTTTGATCCCTGCGGATAGTATTTATCCATGAATGCGGTCCACGCTTTGAACTCGGGATCGTCTTGCCATTGCGGGTCGGTGGGCTGTTTGACGTAAGATGACGAAAGAATGCCGACCGAATTTTCCAGACCACCGCCCGACAACACAGGATCGACGGAGTTGCTGACGCTGGGCAGAATAAACAATGGCGCCCAGTTGCGCGCCCGAACCGCACGTATCGACTGCGCGGCGAACTTTGGCGTTGTTGCCGAGAGGAAGACGTTGGCGCCCGAGGCTTTCAGCGTCGAGATCTGCGACTCGATCGTCGCTTCGGTCAGTTCATACGAAATCGCCGAAACGATCAGATCGGTTTTATCGCCAAGCCCTTCCTTGAGGCCGCGAAGAATATCCTTGCCGTAGTCGTCGCTCTGATAAAGCACGCCGATCTTGGGCGATTCCACATTCTTCAGGATGTAGCGGCCATAGGCCCTGCCCTCGCTGATATAGTCGGCGTTCCAGGCGATCGTCCAAGGGAACTTGTCAGGCTGATTCCATCGGCTCGCGCCCGACGAGACGAACACCTGAGGCACCTTCTTGCCGTTGAGGTAGGCCTGCGTCGCCGAGGATGTCGGCGTACCAATGGGCATGAAGATCGCAAGAACCTCGTCGGATTCCACCAGCTTGCGGGTTTGTTCAATCGCCTTGGCCGGCGTGAAGCCGTCATCGAGGCTCAGGATTTTAACCTTGCGGCCGTGAATGCCGCCCTTCTCGTTGACCATATCAAAATAGGCGATGCCGGTTTTGGCGATGGTCGCATAGGCCGAGGCTGGTCCGCTATAAGGCGCCGTATTGCCGAGCAATATTTCCGTCGCCGTGACACCCGGCGCCTGCGCCTGCGCCGGACCGACAAGAGTGCTCAAAGCCAGCACCCCTCCAAAGACTCCTGCGAATATCCTCATAGCTCACTCCCCTGATGTTTGATCTGGCGCTCGCGCGGCTACATGGCGCGAGCGATGATCTCCTTCATGATTTCGTTGGTTCCGGCGTAGATGCGCTGGCCGCGGATGTCGGCATAAGCGCGCGCGACGGGATATTCCCGCATGTAACCGCAGCCGCCGTGCATCTGGACGCACTGGTCGACGACGTTCGCCTCGACGTCGGTGAGCCAGTACTTGCACATCGCCGCCTCGTCGGCGGGCAGATGGCCGGCCTCGAATTTGCGAATGCACTGCTCGAGGAAAGCGCGCGCGACCGTCACCGACGTCTTCAACTCGGCCAGCCTGAAACGCAGATGCTGGAATTCACTGATCGGCTGACCGAACGCCTTTCGCTGCCGCGTGTAGTCGCACGTACGCTCCAGAACCGTTTCCGCGCCGGCGATCGCCGCGACACCCACCGCCAGCCGTTCGCGCGGCAATTGCGCCATCAGGTACGACAATCCCTTGCCAAGCTCGCCCAGCAGATTGTCGGCCGGAATCCGGACGCCTTCGAAGAACAGTTCGGTGGTATCCTGCGCGCGCTGGCCGACCTTGTCGAGGATGCGTCCACGGCTGAATCCCGCGCGCTCCGCTTCAACCAGCAGGAGCGACTTTCCGGCTTTTCCCGCGGCACCTTGAGTAGCCGCCAGAACGATCACCAGGTCGGCGTGGAAACCGTTGGTGATGAACGTCTTCTGACCGTCGATAATGAATTCGTCGCGGTCGCGCCGCGCGGCCGTGCGGGTCCCCTTGAGATCGCTGCCGGCATCTGGCTCGGTCATCGCGATGGAGGTGACGGTCTCACCGCTCGCGCAACGCGGCAGCCAATATCGCTTCTGCGCCTCCGTGCCGTAGCGCAGGATGTAGGGCACGATAATTTCGGAATGCGTATAGAACCCCGGCAGGGCATAGAGCGAGCGCGTGAACTCCTCGACGATGGCGAGCGCCACACGCAGATCGGCGCCGCCTCCGCCGTACTGCTCCGGGATTCCGGCACAAAGAAAACCCGCCGCGCCCATCTTGTGCCAGAGATCGCGGGGCACATGGCCGACGCGCTCCCAGTCCGCATAATGCGGTGCGATTTCCGCATCGATAAAACGACGAACCGACTCGCGAACCGCCGCGATGTCTTCCGCGACGCTGTCATCGATGCCATGCGGTGAGGTGATCGCGGACACGGCTACGGACCTCCATAAGCGCACCAGCCGCCATCGACCGGCAAGGTGACGCCCGTGATGTAGGAGGCGTCGTTCGACACCAGGAACGCGACGGCGGCGGCGATCTCGTTGGCCTGCCCCAACCGTTGCATCGGCAGTCGTTGCTCGATACGACTTCGATCCACGTGGACATTCGCGAACATCTCGATTGCCATCGGCGCCTCGATATAGCCCGGCGCAACGCAATTGACCCGAACGCCCCTGGTGGCCCACTCACAGGCGAGGTTTCGCGTCAGGTGCGCGACCGCCGCCTTCGAAACACCGTATCCGTTAGAACTCGGAATTCCGCCCAGGCCGGCGACCGAGCCGATATTGACGACGGCGCCGCCGGCCCGTCGCGGCAGAGCGTGGCGGCCGAAAGCGCGGCAGGCCAGATAGGTGCCACGCAAGTTGACATCGATCACCCGTTCCCAATCCGACAATTGCTGGTCGACGGTGCGGGCAATCGGCTCGGCGAGGCCGGCATTGTTGACGAGAATATCAAGCTGACCAAGACGGGTGACCGCATCGGCGATCATCGCATCGACGCCAGCCTCGGACGAGATGTCCGCGACAAGCGCGACGGCGTCGCCCGGCAATTCCGCGATCGCGGTTTGCAAGCGCGCGGCATCGCGATCGGCGATGGCCACGCGCGCGCCATCCGCGCTGAGCCGGCGGGCGATCGCCAGTCCGATGCCCCCGGCCGCACCGGTGACAAGGGCGGCCTTTCCATCCAGACGCATCGACATCACGACACGGCCCTGGCCGGCTTCGCGGCGGAACGTTCGCGGAAGGCCTTCACGAGCCGCTTGTGATCGTCGCTGATGTTGGTCAGCGCCTCATAGGCCAATCCCGTATCCATCATGCTGTGCGCCAGTTGTTTCAGCGCGATGTTCACGGTCGTCTTGGTCCAGCGGATCGCCTTGGTGGCTCCGTTGGCGAGGCGATCCGCGAACGCATCGACGTCGGCATTCAGGCTGTCAGCCGCGACGGCGTGATTGATGAGGCCGATCTCCGCCGCCCGATGCGCGGAGACGCGATCGCCCGTCATCAGGAACTCCTTGGCGCGTGCGAATCCGATCAGATGCGGCCAGATCACCGCGCCGCCATCACCGGCCACCATGCCAATGGAAACGTGAGGATCAGCGATGTAGGTATTTTCGTCGGCGAAGGAAACATCGCAGAACAGCGCGATGGTCGCCCCCAGACCGACCGCCGGTCCGTTGATTTTGGCGATCAGCGGCTTCTCGCAATCGAGCATCGAGAAAATGATGGCCTTGGCTTCCGCAACGGTCTGCTCGAAGCTTTCCGGTTGATCGATCGCATCCTGCATCCAGCTGACATCGCCGCCAGCACAGAAGGCACGGCCCGCGCCGGTCAGAACGATCACATCCGAATCCGGATCAAGCGCGGCGTCGGTAAATACCTGAGACAGTTCACGATGAAGCGTCGCATCCACCGCATTGAGCGTTGCCGGCCTGTCCATTGTCAGTTCGAGAACCCGCCCTCTTCGACTGAAGCGAATGGCCTGGTATTTCTTTTGATCCATCTGATCAACCTGTTCTGTTACTTCCATGCGGAATGAGGCGCCTGCGCGCGCAATTCGGTTTTGAGGACTTTTCCCATCGGTCCGCGCGGCAAGGTCGCGACAAAACTGATGCGGCGCGGAATTTTGTAATCGGCGAGCTTGTCGGCACAAAAATCGCGCAACTCATCGACCGTCATCCTCGCGCCCGGCTTGCGGACGACAAAAGCGTGAATATCCTCGCCGAGCTTGGGATGCGGGACGGAGATAACGGCAGCATCGATGACGTCGGGATGACGATAAAAGACGTCCTCGACCTCAAGCGAACCGATGTTGTGGCCGCCGCGAATGATCATGTCTTTCTTCCGATCAACATGGTAAAGGAAGCCATCGCTGTCGAGGTAGCCAATATCGCCGGTTCGCAGCCAACCATCATGGAATGTGTCTGCCGTGAGCTTCGGCTCGCCGAAGTATTCGCGCATCACGGCCGGGCTGCGGACTTCGATTTCACCTCGCGTATCCGGCGGCAGTATCTCCTCGGCGTCACCGACGATGCGCACATCCGTCAGCGGCCACGGCTGACCGACGGACCCCAATTTCGATAAACTATGCGTGCCGAGCAGCACCGTGCCGGATGGTCCACTTTCGGTCATCCCGTATGTCTGTCGCAGCTCGACATCGGGGAATCGATTCGCGAGGCGGCGAATAACCTCGACCGGCATCGAAGCCCCGCCATAGTCGAATATCCGGACGGACGACAGATCGTGCCGCGACGGATCGTAGGCATCGAGCAGGAAAATGTAGAAGGTCGGCGCGCCGATATATTTGGTCGTGCGCAATCGCTGCATACGGTCGATAATTTCCGGGATATCGAAACGCGCGTCGAGCACCGCGGCCGCGCCAGCCCACCACGAAGGCAACAGCACGCAGTGCAGCTGCGCCGTCGTAAAAAACGGAAAGAAGCTCTGGAATATGTCATCGGGGCCGAGACTCATCGCCGAGGCAAAGCCATACGCGGACGCGACGCTGCGCGCGTGCGTCATCACAGCGCCCTTGGGATGCGCCGTCGTACCGGACGTGAACAATATCTCGGATATCGCGTCGGGAGAGATCGTCGGCCAGCGGATGTCGTCAAGCTCGACATCCGGGGTCGCGAGGTGACGCCAGTCGATGGCCCCCGGCGGCACCGCGTCGCCGATCGCGACCACCTGTCGGAGGGGCGCGATTCTCGGCTTCAACTCGGTCAGTAACGGCAGGAACTCGCTGGCGGCAACGATCGCGGCGCATCCCGCTTTGTTCAGCACATAGACGATTTCGTCCGGAGCAAACCGCGTGTTCACCGGCACCACGACCAACCCCAATCGATGCAACGCGATCATGGTCAGGCAGGCTTCAAGAGCCGCATCGTTGTTCATCATCAGGCCCACACGCGCACCCGGCGCGAGACCAAGGCGCATCATCCCGGCCGCCAGCCGCATCGTTCGTTGCAGCATATCGCCATAACCGAGCCGATGCTCGCCACCGAAGATCGACGTCGCGCAGATCGCCAGTGCCTGGGGGCGAGATTTCGCCTGCCGCGCGATCAGGTCGAATACCGTCAAGCCCACGACGTCGTCGGGCAGATGAAACCCCCGCGCGCGCAGTTCGTCGCTCACCGCTCGCCCCCCTTGTGACTTTAGCCGGCATCCGGCGTCGCGACCGATAAATACCGATTTTCGATTCGATAGTCAATTTTATTGACTTGATACTGATTTTGTTGGATTATATCGAAAATAATTAACTGGGAGGAGGGAATGATGCGTGGAATTAAGGCATTCGCGGCAGTGGCGGCCGCACTTCTGACAATCAGCGGCGCGTCCGCCAACGATACAAAACCGCTGAAAATCGGTGTGCTGACCGACATGACCGGAATTTTGTCGTCGTCGCTCGGGGCCGGCTCGGTCGACGGCGCGCGCATGGCGATCGAAGACTTCGGCAAGACCGTGAACGGCCGCCCCATCGAACTCATCTATGCGGATCATCAGAACAAGCCGGACATCGGCTCCGCCATCGCGCGCAAATGGCTCGACGTCGAAGGCGTCGAAGCAATCATGGATATCGGCAATTCCGCAGTCGGGCTCGCGGTGCGCGAACTGGTGCAGAGCAAAGACAAGATCATGATCTACTCCGGCGCCTCCAGCGGCGATCTCACCGGCAAGTTCTGCTCGCCCAACACCGCGCAGTGGAGTCAAGATAGCTACATGTGGGCCCATGCGCTGCCGACCGAACTGGTCCGGCAAGGCAAAAAGAAATGGTTCCTGATCGTGCAGGACTGGGCGTTCGGCCATGCGCTGGAAAGCGACGTGAAGAAAGTCGTCGCCCAGAACGGCGGCCAGATCGTCGAGAGCGTTCGGCATCCGCCGGGGACGATGGACTTCTCGTCCTATCTCGTCCGCGCGCAATCCTCCGGCGCCGATACGGTGGCCTTCCTCACCGCGGGCCAGGACCTCTCCAACATGATCAAGCAAGCGCATGAATTCGGCCTTGCCAAGACCGGACAGCAAGTCGTCGCCCTGGCCTTCCTGCTCGCGGAAGCGCATGGCCTCGGCAATCAGCAAGCCGAAGGAATTTTATTCGCGACGGTCTGGTACTGGAATCTCGACAAGCGAACGCGCGAATGGTCCGAACGCTTCTTCGCGCGCAACAAGGTGATGCCGGCCGAGGCGCATGCGGCCGTTTACAGCTCCACGCTTCATTTCCTGAAAGCCGTGAAGGCCGCCGGAACCAGCGATCGCGCGAAGGTTATGGAGAAAATGCGGGAACTGCCTGTCAGCGACTTCTATACCGACAATGTCAAGCTGCGTGAGGACGGCCGCCTGCCGCGCAAGGCCTACATTGCGCAGATCAAGCCGCCCTCCGCAGCCAAGGAGCCGTGGGACTACTATCAGATCCTGTCTGAAATCTCCCCCGAAACCGCCTGGCGGCCGCTCAGCGACAAGGCCTGCCCGCTCCTCAAATAAGAGTTGCGCGGAAGTGCTCGGTCAGCCGTCGGCCTGCCGACGGCTGGTCCCTCTCCGGCAAGCAGATTAAACTGACGATTCTCATCCGACCGACGGGATGCTGCGCCAACACAGAGGTCAACGAACAATCGACATGCCGACAAACAAGACCGCGCTCCGCACCCGACGGATACATCGAACATCGCTGCCACGCGGCCCGAACGAGCGCATACGTAAACTCTCTCGGGCCGAAAAATCCGAGCAGACGCGCCAGGCAATCTTCGATGCCGCTGCCGAGATTGTCGGCGAATACGGCTATGTCGAAGCCTCGATTTCCAGAATCATGGAACGCGCCGGGCTGGGCCACGGCACGTTCTACGCCTATTTCCAAAGCCGCGATGAACTGTTCGATCAGCTACTGCCGATCAAAGGCGCCGAAGTTCTCAAGTTCCTCAACGCGCGCGTGAAAGGCGCGTCGAACATCGTGGACGTGGAAATCCGCGGGTTCGACGGCTTTCTCGATTACACCCGGCAAAAGCCGTGGTTTTTCCGTCTGCTGCATGAAGCGCCGGTCGCAGCGCCCGAGGCCTATCGCAAGCACATCGACAATATCCTCGTCCACTATCGGCGTGCGCTGAAGCGGAGCTGGGATAAGGGCGAGCTTCCCCAATATGACGAAAACGAACTCGACACGCTGGCGTATCTCCTGATCTCCGCGCGCGACTACGTCGTCTCGCAACAGGTCGCACGAAGCGAGAATATCGACGCCGCACGATCGGGTGCGGTCGAAACCTACCGAAAGTTCATCACGCACGGCATGATGGCGGTGGCAAGACAATCGGACAAACCGGACTGATACCGAGCGACCTGCTTTCCACCGATCGCCGCAACGCGTGATCAGCAAAGCCATCCGCAACAAAACACCCAGGGAGAGGAACGTGGCAGGAGTTATTCAAGACAAGGACGGTGCGGTCGGTATCCTCACGCTGAATGAGCCCGAAAGCCTGAACGCAATGACACCCGACCTGCTCGGCGCGCTCGCACAGGCGATCGGCGAGATGACGTCAGATCCCGCTGTTCGTGCGCTGGTCCTGACGGGCGCGGGCCGCGGCTTCTGCTCGGGCCAGAATCTGAAAGCCTTCCAGACCCTCGGCGATGACCTGGTTGGCGGCGTGATGAAATTCTATTGGCCGACCTTCAAGGCGTTGCGCGAATGCCGCGTCCCGATCGTGGTCGCCGTGAATGGTGTCGCGGCCGGCGGCGGCTTCAGCCTTGCGATGGCGGGCGACATGGCGATTGCCGCGCGCGCGGCAACCTTCATTCAGGTTTTCAGCCGCATCGGTCTCGTCCCCGATCTCGGCTCGACATGGTTGCTGCCGCGTCTCATCGGTCGCCAGCGCGCGCTCGAACTGATGCTCTTGAATGAGCCGCTATCGGCCGAGCGCGCGAAGGAATGGGGGCTGGTGCGTGACGTTGTCGATGATGCCAACCTGACTCCGGAAGCCGTCAAATTGGCGCAGCGGCTTGCACAGGGACCAACCCGCGCGCTGGTCGCGACCCGCATGCTACTGGAAGACAGCGAACACGCGACTTACGCCGATCAATTCCGTCGCGAAATCGAAGTCCAATCCGATATCCGACAAAGCGCGGATGCCCTCGAAGGGCGCGCCGCATTCGTTGAGAAGCGCAAGGCCAGCTTCACTGGCCGGTAAGCAATAAATAAAAGACATCAGGAGGAAACGATGACTGCACCCGAAACGAGTGTCGGCAACCGCGCGCTTGGCAAAATGGTTGTCGGCGGCATTCTGACAACAGCCGCGCGCCGGTTTCGTGATCGCGAGGCGATCTATTGCGTCAGCACCGGCCGGCGACTCAGCTTCCGGCAAATCAACCAGCGTTGCAATCGTCTAGCGCACGGACTGTCCGGTCTTGGCTTCGCAAAATCAGACGTCGTCGCCTTTCTGTGCAGCAATCGCGCCGAACTGGCCGAAATCTATTTCGCGCTTGCCAAGCTCGGGCTGGTCGGCATCCCGCTCAACTATCGTCTGGCGCCGACTGAGATCGCTGCGCTGATGCAGGCGATGGGCGCAACCGGCATGATCTTCGATACGCATTTCGCGAACGCCGCCGAGCAGGTGCGCGCGCAGCTGCCACAAGTCAGGCAATTCATTGCGATCGGCGACACCAGGCCGGATTGGGCGAGCGCTTATGAAGATTTGCTGGCGGGATCACCGGATCGCGAGCCGGACGTCGTGGTGGAAGAGCACGATCCGTTCTATTTCAACCTGACATCCGGTACCACCGGGTTGCCCAAATCCTATGTGCTGACGCATCTCAACAATGCCGCGGTCGGGCAGATGTTCGAAGCTTTCGATGTTACGCAGCACGATGTGTTGATGACGGTGTTTCCAGCCTTCGGCCGCGTCGGCTACGCCTGGATCGTCGCGGGACTATTGTTCGGCGCCCGCAACGTAATCATGGACTTCCATCCGGGAGAGTTTCTGCGTCTCGTCGAACAGGAACGCGCCACCATTCTCAACCTTGTCGCCACCATGGCGGCGATGGTGCTGGCGGACCCCGGGGTGGACGCGCGCGATCTGTCGTCGCTTCGCGGCCTCGTCTTTGCCGGCTCGATGTTTCCCGCGCCGCTGCGCGAAAAGGTGCAGGCGCAGCTCTGCCCGAACATCTACGAATATTACGGAATGCAGGAAACCGGCGCACTCACCGTCTCAACGCCGGACGACCGCGCGTTTCGTCCCGACTCGATCGGCGCGCCATTGGCCTTCGCTGACGTCCGAATCGAGCGGCCAGATGGCAGCCTCGCCGAGCCGGGTGAAATCGGCGAGATCGTCGGTCGCTCTCCGGCTACGGTAACCCAGTATTTCGACAACCCCGCGAAATCGGTCGAGACGTTTCGGGGTGGCTATGTTCACACCGGCGACCTCGGCATGATGGACGAGGAAGGATTCGTCTTCATCAGAGGGCGCCTCAAAGATATGATCGTCACCGGCGGTCAGAATGTGCACGCAGCGGAGATCGAGGAAATCCTGCTGGCGCTTCCCGGCGTCGCCGATTGCGCCGTCTTCGGTCTGCCGGACGACATATGGGGCGAACGCGTATCCGCGCTAATCGTGCGCGATCCGCAGCGTGACGTAACGGCGACGTCGATCGAAGCTCATTGCCGAGAGCGCCTAGCCGGCTTCAAGATTCCGCGCACCATCCTTTTCGACGAAAATCCCCTGCCCCGCACACCAACCGGCAAGGTTCAGAAATTCCTGCTGGTCGAGCGGTTCTCGAACGCCGGGTGATCACCGCTAGTAGCCGTTATTCAAGTCGCTTAGTCGCGCTGTGCTTGTGGCCGCCCCGCCAATCCGCAGCGGCGCGACGTTTCGGACGAAGCGGAGATCTGCTCGTGTGTTTCGGCGTGGGTTTGGACGCCGATCGGCGCTGGGGTCACCGTTGTCACGCTAATGGAATCAAGACTTTAGATTCGCGCGTCCAACAATTGAGGGGTCAAAATTCGATCAGCATTCACACACGGCTCGGCATCACCAAAAATCGTCAAACTACTTCGGCAGGATCAGGACGCATTGGGACGACTTGGTATCGGGAAGGCATATTGATTGGGCGATAATTCGAGACAGATTGTATCCGCTTAACAACCGACTCGTGCACAAAAGAACCTTCCGGAATAGACCGCGGCTCCGCATCTGGAATGTAATGTCCAAAAAACGACCTGCGCGTACCGCACTCTTTATATTTGTCCGCCTTCGGTATCCACTCCAAGACGCGCCAAGCATTGGTCATGGAGTCATGCAGATCGCTAGTCGTATCCGGCGCAACATAACTAAACGGGCTGCCTTTTCGCTGCTTCCCCCAGGCCAATTGATTCACCGCTCGTGGATCCACAGTAAGACCACACGTGCCGGCCTCATCAATCATCCAAATCAGCGGCCATTTCGATAGACTGCTCTCTTTCTCAGGATATCCGCCGCCGATGTCGCCATGCACTCCGGTGAACCAGACTTGTTTGGTGTCCTGTGGTTCGGAGTTGTTCGTCAGGCTGAATCGGTTGTGCATATACTTCTGGGGCTCGTCCCAAGAATGTAGCCGAAACATTCGTCGACGCTCGTCGATCGCAATCGCTTGGCGGAACACCTTCACGCTAGGATTCCGCTGAGTATACGCCAGCTTCTCAAGACTGAATGTATAAAATCTGTCCGGCCGCGGGACGATAACACTCGCAACCGTGTCCCAGACCCCCACAAACGTGATCGTGGCCCATCGCGTCGAAGCAATTCGAGCAAATTGAGATGCAACGTCGTCGCGGGTTAGCGGTCCCTCTGGATCTCGTTCGGCAGCGCCATCTACGGCGACGCTTTGATGCAACGCCGAGGTCCGGCTCTCGGCTGCCGCATTGAGTTGTTTGTATGCCGTCAGCGCGGCGCCCGCGAGATTTCTTTGTTGGGGGGCCAGCACTCCTATCTTGTGGACGAGAGCCGCTAAGACGCGCACGGTATAGGCTCCGCGGCTAAAGCCGAACAGGAAGATATTGTCGCCTTCCTCGTATCGGCTGACCAAGAATTCGTAGGCGGCGAGCACATTGTCATCAAGACCATAACCAGTCGCGAGGCCGACGACGGTGATCGCGTCCTGCCAGGCCTTTGTCCACGGATTCGGCCGCGCAAGCGTCCCAACACCAGGATCGTAGAAAACTACTTGAAGAGGCTCAGTTTTGCCGGTCTTCCTGAGAACCCGATATAATTTGAGCACGTTCGAAATATTTTCACTGATCTCGTTCCCCGTCCCGTCGCAACAGATAACAATGTTCTTCATTGGTTAGCCCCGCCAGCCTTCTGCACGTCTGCCGAACTCCAAGTTATTTGATTAGCCATTTGGCATAGGCATCGACGTCGATCATCGGCACGGTGCCGCTGAACTGCAGTTGGGAGACCAGCTTAAACAGAAATGCAGTTGCAGGCTTGTTCTCGTTGACGAAGGCATAGCGCGCTTCCGACTGATCGAAGAAGAAATGGCCGTGCGATGCCACGCAACCGATATCGAGTCGACCGTCGCCAAGGTTGGCGGCCAGTGCCTTATCGAACGACGGCCCCAGTGCTGGGCTCCACTCGCTCTCGAAGGTTAGCAGGCCGCCAATAATTGGAATCATCGCTTTGGCCGGATAGACGCCTTTCGCATAGGGAATGGGAAGGCTGGTCCTGTGCAGGCGGCGGACGCTCGCGACCTTTTCCTGAGCATAGGTCACCAGACCCGCGTCCGCGGTCTGCTTCGCCTCGAAGAGGCGTAGACGCTTTCAGCTGGGATGATCGTCTCATTTTCATAAGTAAAGATAAACGGAGAATACTGTCGATCGAAGACGGCCACGTCGATCTGCTGGCTGAAGTTTCCGAGGCTGTCGACTACATGCGCCTTCGCCGTCTGATAGCGTTTCGGCAAGTACGTCTCCAGCATACTGATCCAGACGTGCTCGCTGGCATCGCCCTTCGTGCCAGGATGATTGAACGTCTTCCGCACGATTGCCAGGCGCTGCTGAATGTCTTCATGCAGCGAGGACAGAAGCTGGGATAGGGACCATTCAGACATTGAGAAACCTCGCTATGGTATTGGCGGCCGCCCGTCAGGACAGCGGAAATTTCGGGCCGAAAAGCGTGCGCCAGGCGCGCAGCGCCGCACCGTTCTGACCGCGGCGCACATGATCGATGGCGAGCGTGGCCTCGCGCCCGGCCGCACGAAGAAGATCGCGTGCCCGCGTTTTGCGCGCCGCATCCATTCCGTTGCTGATTGCCGGACCGAGACCGGCGGGGTCGGGCCACTCGTCGAGGATCCGGTCAGCAAGCGTGGCGAAGAAGCCCTGAATCTCGCGGTCGAAGCTGCCACCCCACCCCCCATGGAGGCATTGCAGCGCCATCACTTCGATGAGGAATGAAGGCTTCACCGGCTTTTCACCGTGCTTCGGATTGTTATTCCAATATTTTACCATCCGCACCAAGCCCTTCCATTCGCTCGAATAGGCCTGATGCGCTGCGGTCGCCTTTTCGGCGTGGGTCTGCGGGTTGGTCTTTATCCACTTGCCGAGATCATTGTCGGGAATCTCGAAATCGGCGTCCTTGTCGAAAGCCGGGACGACATCCACGCTGATGACGCGGTAGTCGGTGTTGTCGTCGTCATCCGCCTTCACGCCGAAGTCGACGTTGATCGAGCGGTTCTGCTTCTTGGCCTTGTCACCATATTTCTCGACTAAGGCGTCGTAGAAGTCAGTTAGGACCACAGATGGAGCTTTCGAGCGATAATGATTCTCAGAAGATTTCAGGACGAAGAAGATATCGACGTCCTTCAGCGGCTTCGTCTTGGTCCAGCGAGCGTATGAACCAGTCAGGAAGCTCCGATCGATCTTGAACTTGGTGTCGAGATATTCGCGAACCTCCTGCTGCCGCGCCGACGCGTTGGCTTGCTCTTTGTCATTCAGTTCCAGACGGCTCTTGAACTTGCGGAATGCCTCGTCGATTGTGAGCATCAGGCTCTCCTCAGATAAGATGTGCTGGCGCCAAGCCCACTATGCTCCACGGTGGTTCCGAGGCTTTGCCGAACCATCCCTGCCGTCGAGCGAGAACTCGCCTTACTCCAACCGGCTACATCCGGTCTGCCGGGCTTATTTTGCAGAAGGAGACGATAACGGGCCTCGCTCGGGACCAGGCCGGCCTTTTTGATCGCGTATTTGAGCTGCTCGGTATCTGTCCAGAAATTGCCGTCACCACCGGACCAGCCGTAGGTGATGTCGATGTCCCACCGAAAGATCAACGCATCCGTCTTTGGATCGTAGATTTCGAGCTCGACGGTTTCGAGATCGCCTGTATTCAGCCACGTCTGAACGCCGCGCATGTGCAGCTCCCAATCGCCGACGAATGCCGACGGATCCAGACCGCTAAGGCGGATGATGTCCTTCAGGCTCTTGAGGATATTGTCGGCCACATAGGTGACCGAATGGGTGTAAGTGTTGACGACGACATTGGTCATGAGCCCAGAAACCCCTTCACATCGAAGACAAGGGCCTGAGACTTCTCGGCGGCCTCTTCATCCGCACTTGGCACTGCGGCGTCGATGTCCCGCGCCGTAATCCGCGTGCTGTGTTTCTTCAGGGCGCCCTGAACCCAGGCAAGATCGTCCGCAAGACAAGGAAGTGAAACCCGCCAATCTCCCTTCAGGGGATCAAAGCCGAGAGGATCCTCATTGGCATCCGAGCCTTCGACGGCGTCATCGTCATAGAGGCAATAGATGCGAGTCCGCGGGCCATCGCAGGTCACAGTGATCGCCGCTTGTTTCGGAGCCTGATCCGCGATCACGCTGGCGGCTACGCCGGCGACGGCGAGAAGTTCGGTGCGGGCGTCACCGGCTTGACCTTGGGTGAGAAGATCGACCATCGCCGTCCAGGTACGCGCCGCGTCGCGCTCCGGCGTGCTTTTGAAGGTGCGGCTGGCGACAGTGCTCATGGCGTTTTGCCTCCCGACATGCGAGCTGCCTTGGCCGCACTCGCGGCAGCAAGCAGATCCTCGATTTTGAGGCGCTCAGGGTTCATCGCGGTTTGCGGACTACTGGCGAGTGCGTTGGCAACCATCTTGCGGATAGCGCGTCCGTCGAGGCCAACGCATTCGGCCGCGCACCGGTCGAACCCCGCCGTGGACGGCAACTTCCCGATTGCGGGGTAGGTCTTGCCGAGACCGATCAGACAATCTTTCAGGATGCGCAGGCACGCCTCTCGGTCCGGCAAAGGCACATGGACGACAAGATCGCAGCGCGACGTGAAGGCCGCATCGACGGCTTGGGGAAAATTGCTGGTGGCGAGAAAAAGCAAATTCGGATGCCGCTCCGCGAGGACGTCGAGTTGGACGAGTACGGCATCGGTGGCGCGATGGATATCGATCGGATTGGCTTCAAGACTCATCTTGGAGCGGTCAGCGGCCAAGGTTTCGACCTCGTCCAGCAACACGATCGTCGGGCCGGCCGCGGCGGACTCGGCAATCGACTGCGAAAACAGTTCTGATACTGCCCGCTGTGTTTTGCCCATCGCCGAACCTGTCAGCGCGTGGGGCTCAACCTCAAGCAGACGGAAACCGCCGCCCTGAAACGACTCGGCCGTGCGGTGTGCCAATCCGCGAGCTAGCGAGGTCTTGCCGGTCCCCGGCGGTCCGACGAGCAGAATCACGCCGTGGAGGGGAATGACGGTTCGGTCGATCTTTCCGCGCGCCGCGAAGTTCAACATCGCCTGCGAAAGGAGCTGTGCCTTGAGGCTGTCCTTCAGGATGATTGAATCCCAGAGAGCGCCAAGTTTGGGGTCGGGAAGCCGGCGCGCTCGCTGGATGCCCTTCGGTCTATCGAAATCATCATCGTTTACAGCGACCAACTTCTGCATCGTCAACGTTCCTTGTACGAGCGGGTCGCGAACGACACCGAATAAAAAAACCGCGCCCGAATGGCGCGGCCCGTGCAATCATCCCTTCGGAGGAAAGGGGTCATTGCCGTAGGAGTTCGCATCCCTTATCCGGCCACTCCGGCCATGGATGACGACTTCGCCCCGTTCACGGATCGCGGTCCCGCGCGCCGCCTCCGTGGCTTCGGCCTGGGTTGCGTGAATCGATCCAACCCGCGATGCCCCCTCGCGCCGCGTCGCCCAGCCCGCGTCGTGCGGCACGATATGAATTCGCTTCGACATCTTCTGATCTCCTCTGCGGACCGCCGTGAACTTCGCGAGCGTCGCGCATGATTGATTCCATGAATGATACTTTGCTGTCAATATACACAAAGTAATGTTTCTATTAAACACATATTGTGCTTATTCTTGACATTCCGGTCTGCTTCGGGCAAACAAAGATGATGGCGGAAGAATCAATCTACAGGGCCTTCGGCAGGGCCGTTGCCACGCGGCGTAGGATACTCGATCTCACCCAGGCTGATCTGGCTGCCCGCGCGAGAATGTCTCGCGCATCCGTGGCCAATATCGAGAGCGGCAGACAGAACGTAAGTTTGCATCACGTGTACAGTCTTGCCGAGGCGCTCGAATTCGCCAAGATCTCGGATCTTTTGCCCGCTTCATCGAAGCCATCCACACAAGAGGAGTTCGACGTGATCCTGTCCGAGGAACACATTACACCGCGCGGGAAAGCTCAAATCAACGATTTGATCGCAAGCGCGCTCGCGCAACGCGGTTCCAAGAAAGCCGGCGCGTGAAGGCCGACCCCGACAAGGCGCGAAAGTCCGCGCGCGCGATCATACGGGCGTTCGGTGTGAAGGCTGCGCCTGTCCCAGTGGAGCGCATCATCAAATCTAAAAACATTGTCCTCCAGTATGCTCCGCTCGAAGAGGAACTCTCGGGCATGGCTTACATAAAGGACGGTGTCGGGATCATCGGCATCAACGCGCTGCATCATCCAAATCGTCAGCGCTTCTCGGCTGCCCACGAACTTGCACATCATATGCTTCATGAACGCGAGATCGGAAAAGCCGTCCATATAGACCGCGGATTCCGTATGTTGCTTCGTGACGACGTGTCATCGCAGGGAGTGGATCCCCTGGAGATCGAAGCCAACGCGTTCGCGTCCGAACTTTTGATCCCGAGTGAGCTTCTAACAAACGCGCTCCATGCGGGCGGGCTCGATATTGAGGACGATGCGGGTATCGAGGCGCTTGCCCGCAAATTCCGCGTCAGCTCATCCGCGATGCGATACCGATTGGCGGGGCGTTTCTAGACACAGGATAGCCGGTGAGTTTCGTTTTCTTCGATACGGAGACCACCGGTCTGAAGCATGGCTTCGACCAGATCGTGCATTTTGCGGCGATCCGCACCGACGCGAACCTTAATGAGATTGACCGGTTCCAGGTACACTGCCGACTTCTGCCTCACATAGTGCCCCACCCGGCGGCCCTCTGCACGAATGGCCTGCCCATCAGCCGCCTGCTGGACGAAGGATTGCCATCCCACTACGAAATGATGCGCTCCATCCGAAGAAAGCTGCTTTCGTGGTCTCCATCGATCTTCGCCGGGTACAACTCCATCCGCTTCGATGAAGAGATGTTGCGGCACGCGCTCTTTCAGACCCTTCATCCAGCCTACCTGACCAGCAAACACGGCAATTCCCGCGCCGACGTCCTGGGTTTGGTAATGTCTGCTGCAGCCCTCTCGCCCGCATGCCTGTCGGTGCCACGCGGGCCAGAAGGCCGCCCCGTCTATCGGTTGGAGGGGCTGTCAGCGGCCAACGGAATCGCCCATGGCCGCGCCCACGATGCGATGACCGATGTTCTCGCCACGCTCGATCTATGTCGGTGCGTGTACGAACGGTCTTCTGACCTTTGGCAACGGTTCGTCCGGTTCTCCAAGAAGGCGACGGTTGCCGAATTCGTCGATACCGAGGACGGCTTCTTTCTGACGGAATTCTTCGCGAATGAGGCCTATCATTCTCCCGTGGTCTGCCTCGGCGCGGATCCGGAGCAACCAAATGGTCGGCTCTGTTTGCGACTAGATATCGACCTTAATCGTCTCGTGGCTATGCCCGAAGAGGATTTACGGATAGAGCTCGCTCAGAAGCCGAGTCCGGTCAGACGTCTTAGGGTCAACGCAGCACCCACGCTAACCCCTCTCTACGACGCTCCGGATATGATGCTGAATGGCACGGACCTGGAGGCCATCGAAACCGTATCCCGCGGGATTAGGAATGATCCGCAGCTTTGTGATCGGATCGTTGCGGCCTATGTCGCCGGACGCGAGCCACGTCCGCGATCGACTCGCGTCGAAGAACAGTTGTACGATGGATTTCCCGGGCCTAACGACGAAGTGCGCATGGCGGCTTTCCATGATGCTACTAGCTGGCCTGACGCGCTGTCGATCGTCGTGAGCTTCGACGACGAGCGCCTTCGGACATTTGGACTCCGGTTGATATATTTCGGATGCCGATCTGTCCTGCCGCCCGGCGTTAGAGCGGACGTTGAGCGAACATTGACCGACCGACTTGTCGATGAAGAGTCAGGCGGACTGACGCTGGGTCGGGCGCTGCAAACCATTGACGTTGTGTCATCAGAAGGCCGACCAGATGTCGATGGTCTACTCGCTGACTATCGAACCTATCTCTCTGGTCGGATTTCGCGTGTCACTGAATTTAGGTCAAAGCATCTCCTGATTTCTTGACAAGCTAAGCCGGCCCCACCCGCTCCGATGTAACACTCGGGGTCCGATGCCTCGGCATCTACGCATCGACGGATTTCAATTTTACCTTTTACTGTGTCAATCGGCGTTCAAATTTTGCAGGCCGAACGGCAGACATCGCTTGGCGGCCCCACCCAATAATCTTTCTACGCTCGGCTAATGGTGTCCGGGTCACGGCGTTCGCTTTGGCGCGTAACCCGCCCTAAGGTCCTGAAAACCACACAACATGCCGCTCTGTTCACTTATTGTTCCGTTTTGAGCACGCCTTTTTGTTAGTATCACTAGTATTCGCAACTAGTTCAATCGGTGACCCTTTGAGCTGACCTGATGAGCCTGACCGATCTCACCGGCACTATTGATGCGCCCCCCTCCGATGCGGGCGGCGTCGCTGCGCGTCAGGGGTTCAAATATCAGGATCATGTCGCAGCATTCTTCCTCTTGGCCATGATCGACGATCCGCGTCTCGCCAAAGTCGAATGCGAGACTGCCGACGACATCTTCCTCTTTTGGCAAATCGATACGACCGAATACCCGGAATACGTCCAGGTCAAAACGACCGAGGGTGATCGGAAATGGACGAAGGACGAGGTCACCAAGCGCAATCCACTCAAGAAGCCAACCTCCCTGGTTGAGAAATCGCTTTTGTGCGACCAGCATGGGCCCAACGCGCGCTTTCGAATCGTATCGCGCCGCGACGTGAACAAATCGCTCGCCTGCCTGAAACTTGAACGCGGCGCGCGCTTTCGCCGCAAACCCGTGGCAGAGTTGGGCAACAAGCTTGCCAAGCAACTCAAAACGGTTTCGCCACTTGGAAATGACCTTGTCTATTGGGCCGAGCAGACCATTTGGCAGGTAACCGGCGACGTCACCGCATTGATCGCCTTGAACAACAAAAAGATCAGCGTCCTTGCGGAACGCTTCGGCTGCAATCCCACCGCCTCGCATGTGGACCAAATCTATCAGGACCTCTTGCGGATCGTTGACGACGCCGCGACCGCCTCGCGCGTTAGCGCCTCGGAGAAGAAGGTCATTGCCCGGAGCACCACCATCGCTTGGTGGACGCAGCACCTTGCCAACACCGAAGCCGCACAGGAGCGCACCTCGAAACCCTATCGCGCCAAGACCGACGCGTTCTTCGCCGATCTTCACCACATATCTGAAGACTCACTACGCCGCGCGCTCTCGAGCTACGACGCGCGCTTTGAAAACGAGCGCTGGCGTTCGCAGCAGTTGGCCGATCATCTCGTCGATTGGCTCCCAGAGATTGCCTTGAAGGCAAGCGACCTTGCGTCCGTGCAGCATCTTCAACTGCGGCGAAAGACGCGGGACGCGGTGAGCGCCATCAAGCGCCAGCGCGCCATCTCCGATCAGCAACTCGTCGGCGAAACCCTGCTCCATGTCGTCATCCGTCAGCGCTTCGGCAGCGAACCCATCGCCTGCAAGCTTTTCTATCAATCCGCGACGGGCCTGCGCAGCTTCGGCTCGGCTCATATCGTCCATGCCCCGAGGGGCGACGAACTCTGGCTTGGCCGCGCCACCATCGCGACCGCCGATAGTCATGAGGCGATTCTCGAAGCCACGCTGGCGGATCTCGAACACGTGCTCGATCCCGATTTCCTGAAGGAGGAGCGGGAAACCATTCTGGCCTTGCGCGAACCCTTGCATCTGTTGCCGACCAGCCTGGAAGCCGCGCTCGCGCGCAACGCGCCGATCGACGACCTGGTGGAGGCCTTATGCATTCCGATTTTGATCGCCTATGACAGCAAGGTTTTGGGCGAGGGCTACGCCAGGGACTATTGCACGCGTCTGGTCGCCGAGGTGCAGGCGTCCTACGCAGCACTGAAGCCGCGCCTGCCATCCACACTGCAAAACGTGAAGGTGCACATCTTCTTGGTGCCGATCGAATGCGTCGCCACGTTGACCTGGCACTTCACAACCCTTATGGGCGGCTAAGCCCATGGATTACGGCGAACTCCGCAGTGCGCTTCAGGAACCCATCCCGCCGGACCAGCGCGTTGGTATCTTGCGCGGGATCGCGCAGCACGTGAACAACGCCCACACCCATCATGAAGGCCGCGATCTCGTCATCCGCGCGCTGGCCGTCCTTGAGCGTTTCGAAGAATCCCAGCGCGCGGTCCTGATGACTCTGGTGCGAAATGTCGGCTTGTTCCCGTATCTCTCTGAAACCATCGCGGCGGCGGATGTCTCCGACCAGCTCGCCTTCGAGCTGCACCGGCCGGACAACGCTGACAGCGCGATTGTCTTTCATAGCCTTCAGGCGCGCATCTACCATCAACTCATGCGCGGCGCCAATGTCGTGCTCAGTGCCTCAACCAGTTCCGGCAAGAGCCTCGTCATCGACGAGATCGTGGCTTCCGAGAAATTCAGCAAAATCGTCATTGTCGTGCCAACTCTGGCACTCATCGACGAAACCCGCCGCCGCCTGTTGCGACGGTTTGGGGAACGCTGCGTTATCATCACGCATCCCAGCCAAAAAGCGCAGGCCGACCGAATTACAGTCTATGTGCTGACGCAAGAACGAGTCCTCAGCCGCGAGGACCTGGCGGACACCCAGTTCTTCGTCATCGACGAATTCTACAAGATGAACCTTGCGACTGAAAAAGAGTCCGACCGCGCCATCGACCTTAACCTTGCCTTTCACAAGCTGGTCAAGACCGGCGCGCAGTTTTATTTGCTCGGACCCAACATCGGGGCGATCAAGGGCCTCGACCGCTACGAGCACCACTTCATCCCATCAGAATTCTCGACCGTGGCGGTCGATGTCGTCAATCTCAACCTGCCCACGCATGGCGACGCACGCGATGTTGGTCTGCTTGAGCTCTGCAAGACGCTCGACGGACCCACGATCATTTACTGCCAGTCTCCAGGCAGCGCGAGCCAGGTCGCCAAACTGCTGATCGAACGAGGCGGGCTCGCGCGCCATGACGCGGCGGCAGCCGCAGTTCACTGGATCGCTGAGAAATACGATCCCGACTGGATCGTTGTGCACGCGCTCGAACACGGCATCGGCATCCATCACGGCGGCGTGCCGCGCGCCTTGCAGCAATATTTTATTCGTCTGTTCAACAACCGGAAAATTCCGTTTCTCGTGTGCACATCGACCATCATCGAAGGCGTGAACACGGTCGCCAAAAACGTCATCGTGTATGATCGCCGCAAAAGCCGCGACGTGCTAGAGCATTTTACCTACAAAAATATCGAAGGCCGCGCCGGCCGGATGAACGAGTATTTCGTGGGGCGCGTCTTCGTGCTCGAAGCTCCGCCGGACGATCAGTCCTTTACCGTAGAGTTTCCGCTTGGGGTGCAAAACGCCGATACGCCCATGAGCCTGCTCCTGGACTTGCCGGCCGACGACCTCCAACCGCTCTCGAAACAGCGGGTCGAGGATCTTTTCGCGAGGAGTTCGCTAAGCCCGATCACGCTGCGCACCAATCGCCACGTCCCATGGGAAGTACAGGAGGCGATTGCCAGCGAAATCCGCGCGCGACTGCCCGCGATTCACCCCCTGCTCGGCTGGACCCAGCCCCCGACGGGCGCCCAGCTAGAAGCCGCATGCGATCTCATCTTCCGTTTTCTCAATAAGCGGGCGCTTCAGGAATATCGCGTCAATTCGGGTGCGCAGCTCGCATGGCACCTCAACGCGCTGCGGATGGGCGACGATCTCAGCGCCTACGTCAAGACGTGCGTGGCGCGCCGGTACCCGGGCGACTCGCCGAGCGATGCGGTCGAAACCGCCTTGCGTCTTGTGCGCAATGTGATTTGCCAGCGCTTTCCACGCGATCTCATGGCGATCGACGCGGTACAGCGCGATGTGCTGGGCGGCGCGGGCTTGCATACAGGAAACTACGCCTTTTTCGCTGAACAGGCTGAAAATCTATTTATGCCCTCGGTCCTCTTCGCGCTCGACGAATACGGCATCCCGCTGCAAACAGCGCAGCGGCTTCAAAGATCCTTGCTGCCAGCATCGTCGCTCGACGAGGTCCTACTCCGTCTTGGTCGAATCGACCTGCAGCACGCCGACTTGTCGCCGTTCGAGAACGATATTCTTCACGACGTCCGGCAAACGCTGTTCCCGCGGGCACGCCCGGGCGGGCCGGTGTTGGCGGGCTAGGGATCAATCAGCGAGCCACGATCCGTGGGGCCGCGTTCGCGCGATAGAATTCCCGCCATTTCTCGGCAAGGTCGCGATCAGCAAGGTGCGGAGTATACTGATTGTCCTTTGCGGGTGTCAGCAGCGCTTCGCTCGGAACAATCCTGTTCTCATCCAGGAATCGTTCCGCCAGCACCTTGAAGGTTTTCGGCGGCGCATGATCGATCATCGCTTCCTCCAGCGACAACATCCGGCCGGTCAAGGCACAGGGGGCTTTGCCATCGGGATGGGTGGAGGCACGGAAGAATTCCCATTTCATCTGCTTGATGTCTTCGACCACTTCGGTGCGCATGGCGCGCAAGGTCTCGGCAAAGGCCGAGGGCGCGTTGCCGTCGAGGCAGGGCTTGACGGAAAATTCGGTCGTGCTGCCATCGATGCGCCGGATTTCAAAGCATCGCGTGTCGAACATCGCCTTGCGCGTGCTGAATTCCTTGACGCCCGCCCCGATTTTGGCCGCGGCTTCCGGACGCCGCTCAAGCAGCCAGTAGACATGGGTCGCATCTGGCTCGGAAAGCGCGACAACCAGTTAAGCTGGTCCCAGCTTTCGTTTGAACTCAACCGGGCTGACGGATCCGATCGTCGAATGACGTCAGATCGTGTTGTAGAACCGCTCGATGTAATCGAACACATCTGGCTTGGCCTCGTTTTTCGTTCGATAGTTCTTGCGCGCGGCGCGTTCGGTCTTGAACGAGGAGAAGAAGCTCTCCATGATCGCATCGTCCCAGACGTCGCCAGATCGGCTCACGGGCACACGATGCCGCTGTCAGCCGTCAGCCGCTGGAACTGCTCGCTGCTTTATCGGCTCCCCCTGATCGGAATGGTGCAGCAGCAACGCGTTTGGCTTGCCACGGCGCCAGATCAGTATCAGCAGCGCATCCGCGACCAACTGAACCGTCTCATCGACCAAGCGACCACACGTCGCAAAAACAGATCGGCAACCGCCGACACATCGAGCCTGCCCTCCGCCGTCCAGATGTAGTGAAGTCGGCGATCCACTTCTGGTTCGGCTGCGAACTGCCGATCCAGCAGATTCGATGGCGGATTGCAATCGGACGATCGCCTTCGTCTCTTGGCAGACGCCGTCGTCGCGGTCTGGCCCGCAAGGCCTGCACGCGCATCAGGCGCTCGACCCAGTACAGGCCGCAATCTGTGTTTCGGCGCGGGGATTGCACGCCGATCGGCGCCGAGGTCACAGTAGTCACACTAATGAAATCAATAATTTAAACTCGCGAGTGCGTAGACCGAGGGGTCAAAGTTCGATCAGTATTCACACCTGCAATTTAGATGCTCAATGACACGTTAGAGTCTGACTGTTTTGCCAAACTTTGGGTTTATGCCGGCGAATTTGTATTCGCCGGCATAAGGGAGGTAACACGCCTTCATTCGCGAACGATATATCGCCGCTCGTCCGCTACTCTCCTGAGATCGTCGATGTCATTGTTCGTCAACTCTGCAATAAAGGACAGTGGAATTTGAGTTCCGTTATCCTCCGCTGACTTCCGGATACGCAAGGCGTTGAGCGGAGAAACATTAAAGTGACTCTTGATCTCCCGGCTAATCTCGTCGAGGCCACGAGAGTACATGTCACCCGACTTTAGACGTAGCCAAGCTTGCGAGTATTCGACGCCATCGCAATCGGCAACGACATTCACCACTGCGGGTTTTCCAGACTCCAGAGCTCGTTTGAGCGCAGGTTTCAAATCGGCCGAGCGTTCAACATACTCGCCGTGCGCGCCGAGAGCCTGGAATGCCAGGTCCCAACGGTTATTCTTACCAACGGACCAATCGATATTGGGATGGATATCATCGCCCTGCAGCGAATTTCCACCCCACGACCTGTTATTGAGAACTACAATAACCCCAGGCAGCCCGTAGTGAATCATCGTCTCGATGTCAGGTCCCGAAATACCGATGCCACCATCACCGACAAGCGTGACGACCTGTTTGCCAGGACGTGCAACAGCAGCTCCGATTGTCATGCCGACGCCTTGGCCAAGCGCGACACGGGGCCAGCGTCGAGAATTTGTCCGGCGCACTTCGCCTGAACGGCGTCGGTAAGGTAGAGAGAACCAGAGTACGAGTCGTAGATCACCGTCGCGTCTGCGTCGACCATGTTTGCAAGCACGTCCGTCAATTCGAACGTATAAATAGGCGTTTGGTCGGCATACTTTGCTGCGAGTTCCTAGCGACGCTTGGCGGCCTTTTCGCGAACGGCACGAAGCCTCGCCATCCATTCCGGACGTTCGACGGGCTTGCCTTTTAGCTCATCCACACAGAGATCCAGAATCTGCCGCAGCACGAGCTTGCTCGAACCGGCAGCAAGCACCTCGCTCGGAAGGCCGTACCAGAGTTCCTGAGTCGTCTCGTTGATCTGGATATATTTGACAGAGCCGCGCGGCCAATCCGGCGCCTCGAACCAGGCCTCCAGTTCACCCGCGCGCATCCTGACGAGAATGATCAGGTCCGCTTCTGCGATCATCACGCCACGCGCCGAACTGGCAAGACCGACCGGATCAAGTTCAGACACCGCTCCACGCGCCGTGCGGCGCGTATTTGTTGGAACTTGCATGACGGCCGCAAGTTCTTACAAACCATTCTGTATCCTCATGATCGAGCGGCCCGATCCATTCCGGAGCAAGGCCGCGCTCCGTGGCTAGGCTGGCGAGAAGATAAGGAAGCAAGGCTGTCAGGTCGGCTACGGTCGGCTTCGGAAACCGCACAATCCTGAAGCGATCGCGGATCGGAGCCGGCAGCGGGTCGAGCACATTGGCGGTCGCCATATAACTGACGTGGCTTTTCTTACTCACGGTCTTGTTCGCCTCTATGTAGCCCGCACTGATGGTTCTCGGGAGCGGCTATTCCATGGTTAGGCTGAAGGTGAGGCTTCCAACAATGGGAAGGTCAAGGCCCGGAGAGAATTTTTCCGCAAGAGGTCTTTGAGGCGGCCGATCACGCTCGGCATCGAAGCTAAGATCACGTCCGTCCGTAGTCGTCACAGGGCACACGACAAGGCGATGAGATAGGTGGACGCCGTGGTGGACGACTTTGCGCAGGGATTTGGGAAAGAAAACGTACACGCGAATATGCAGGGGGGGATCATCCGTTTTTCGGATGCGGACGACATTGTTATCCGCATCCGGAAATAGTTTAGGCAGTTTGTCGCGTAAGGGCCGGTCATATGGCGCAACGTGTCATTACGAAGCGCAAAAAAACGAGATTCGTCGCGTGCAGCACGGTTGCGAATCTCATCCCCATAGGCCTTCCAGCCGGTCTCGCCGATGGTCCGCGCCACGACGGGGAGTGCGATGGCTTCTTCGTTATGGGTATGCGGTGCGAGCCTGGAATGGAGAAATTCCAGCTCATTGAACAATTACACACCGTTGCATTCCTCAAAAACAGATCCGACTTGCGCCAGACTGACCGCGATCAAGGCATGCTCCGCTTCCATCCAATCCAGCAACTCATGGTCGTCGACGTGTGCGAGCTTTCGCACGCGCGGCCAGAGCGCGTTGTCTTCGGCCGTGGAATGGTTGTGGAGTTGCTGACTGAAGCGCTCCCACGTCCGCAATGCGTCCGACGAAAAGCCTTCCCCCCGCACGCGCCAGTTCAAGCAGATATTTGATGTCTGCCTCGAAGGAGTCATGCGCGACGTATATCGCTGCGAAATCGACATCTCCTGCCTACGCACGTCGACGGTTCTTCATCTCGGCAGGGATTTCATACATCGACTGGCTCATTCCTATTCCTTTTCCTCTATAGTGGTACTAATGGCGGGCCGTTGGCGATAAACATCGCTCAGACCCGCCATGCATTTCCTGTTTCCTCGAACTGGCGTCGAAGATTCCGTCTCCGGTCTCTACTTGCCTCGCTCGGCGAGCCATTTCTGCATCATTGCGATTTCGCCCTCCTGGGCCTTGATCACTTCTTCGGCGAGCTTGCGAACCTTCGGTCCTTGCCGTACTGAAGCGCCACCTTCGCCATGTCGATTGCGCCTTGATGGTGCGGGATCATGCCGCGCATGAAGTCGATATCGGCGTCGCCGCTAAATTCGACCATCATATCCTTTTGCATGCGATCGTTGGCAATGACATAGGCATTCGTGGAGGGATTGTCCGAGACCGGCATCGCGTGGCCCGGCATGTTGTGACCCTGCATGGCATTGCCTGTCTTTAACTGGTTCTGGGCGATAGCGAGGCCCGCGCTGACCACGATCGCACCCGAAATGAAGATCGGAGTGAGCTTGTTCATAATCTCGCTCCCGATCAGTTCGCTGCCGCCGGGAATCCGGCGGCTTCGAGAACCTGCAAAACGACGGCCGGCGTCGCGGTGGTTTCGACCTTGACCAAGCGTACGGTGGGATTAATCTCGACCTTGGCGGCGGGATCGACCGCTTGGATCGCCTTGGTGACGGATCGGGCGCAACCGCCGCAGGTCATGCTTTCGATTCTGAGGCCCATGAGAAGTCTCCTTGGTTTTGATCCCATGTCACTCAAAGTGGGGCTTCCAACGATCGGAAGGTCAAGGATCATCTGACAAAAATTGCTATGCTGCCGGTCGGCAAGATCAATGCGGTCCACCGCCTCATTCTGAAGGCACGTCCGATCGCTGCATTCAATGATCAACACGGCTGCACACCGCGCTGTTCCCTTCCATTGTTCGTCGGGGACGTAACGAGAGTGCAGCGATCGGCACAATTTGGCGTTCGCTTGCACTCATTCAATGGATCATATTGGAGGCGCGCACGTCGAGCGTTCGCGACCATGTTCGATAGAACGCGATGGCCGTCATCAGCACAACGCTAAAAATGCTCACACCAATTTGAGCGATCAGATGGTCCGAGCACATCTCCAGAATGAAATGCCCGACAAACGACAAGAAGATGCCGATGCAGAATACCTCCAATGACCTCTGGCCGCACACGAGCACCGGGCGGAGGAGATTCGAGCGAAGACCTTGCCAGTCTTGTGGGATGAAGCGAACGACGATCACGGCCAGCGCCATAAAATGAAGGATTCGGTACGGCGCGAGGTTGGTTTTCTCGTTAAGGAGACCCAGTGTCCCAGGAGGCAACAACGACGTCGACAGGCTAAGATGGTCGGCGATTGTTATGAGAAGTGCAAAAATAGCGAAAGCCACACTCGCGATGAAGATTATCCGGGTGCGGGTCAGGACACGCACGCGAGCTGCGCCACCTAACGCGGCCCACGCACCCATCGTGAACAATAGCTGCCATGTAAACGGGTTGAAGTACCAGCCCCCTGAGGGATACGCAGGAAAATTCCAGCTAAAGTGACGCGCCAGAAAATAGACGGAGATCGCCAAGGCCATCGCGGCGTCCGGTGCACGCATCATCAGCATCAGCAAGGGAGCAAAGCCCGCCATCAGGACGATGTATAAAGGCAGCACGTCCAGATTGAGCGGCTTGAACTTGAGCATGAGTCCCTGCATGAGAGCGGCCACAGGCTGTTCTATCAGCCCGGCCACGTTGAACTCATCCAGCAGGTGTGAATGGTCGTAGTTCTGTGCCAAATATCCGATGGTGGCAGCGTAGAACACGAACAACAGGATGTACGCTACGTAGAGCTGCCATACACGGCGCATCAGCAACGCCGTCCCCGCGATGCGTCCCTGCGCAGCCATCCGGCGAGCGTACACAAAAGCGGCGGTATACCGGAAATGAACACGAAAACGTCCGCGGCGTCGCTGAATTCATAGTTTCGCGTCGTCAACCACGCGATCGCGTTGTTTGGTATGTGATCCAGAAAGATCGCCCAGTTCGCAAGTCCGCGAAACAGGTCCAGCCGCAGGTCTCGTCCGACAGACGGCACTCCTGGCTCCCGGGTTCGCTCAGGTTCGATGGCAATCGCCAAAGCTGGCCGATCGGATTGTATGACATCCGTGGTCATGGCGGGTTGGTTCCGCTCATTCTCAAGGCTCTTACCGGAAATGCGTTGTGAGAAAGTCCGGCGACGCCGGACAAGATCCGACGACGCTGGGCGTTGAGGCCTACTTCTGTTTTTCAATCGTCGTGACGGTGATTCCGGCTGTCGCCCGCTCGGCCTGGAACTGCACCTTGTCGCCGACCTTGACCTTCTTGAGCATCGCCGGGTCCTGAACGCGGAACACCATTGTCATATAGTCATCCATATCGAGGCTTTTAATCGGTCCGTGCTTCAAGGTGATCTTGCCGGCGGCTTCATCGATCTTCCTGACCTCACCTTTCACCATGTTCGCTTGCGCCACGGCGACCGCCGACGACAAGGCGAGCGAGATTGCCAGGAAACTGGTCATCAGTTTGCGTACCATCGTATCCATTCCTTTTCAGTTGTTGCGGCTTTCACCGGAAAGCTCACGTTCTTGCTGTCGACGGCGAGAGTTGTTGCTCGCGTCGCGGAGGATGAGGCCTCTCGCGATCACCCCCGCTGGCGAAGACAGCGGTGAAGTTCTTGGACCGCGAGCAAGACACTTCGTGCGCTCGCTGTCTCCTTGTTCGTTGGCGACGTGCGTGAACATCCAGTCGCCTCTTCTTGCCTGACGGACGTCAATTTCTCACTTGACGACGGCAGTCCCGATCATTCCCGCTTCGCGATGACCGGGAATGAGGCACGAATATTCGAACGTGCCAGGCTTCGTGAATTTCCAAACGAGCTCACCCGCTTTCTTGGGGGCCAAGCGTTTCCCGTTCGGATCGTCGTGCTCCATGTCCGGATTCTTCTTCATGGCGTCGGCGTGCTTGAGATTGTCCGCTGTACTCGCCAGGATGAACTCATGGTCGAGTTCGCCATTGTTGCGCAGGATGAACCTGACCTGCTCACCCTTTCTGACTTCGAGCTTGTTTGGCGTGAAAATCATCTTGCCGTCCGCTTCGTCCATCGTGACCTGGACGACCTGCGCAGTTCTCTTGGCGTCACCGGGCTCGCCCGCCGAATATTCCTCGCTATGTTGGTGTCCGGCGGTTCCGGCTCCCGCCCAAACTGGCGTCGAGAACGTCATTGCGACGAGCAATGCAAGGCCGGTTCGACGAAGTGCGTTCATGACCTCGCTCCCGATCAGTTTGCTGCCGCCGGGAATCCGGCGTCTTCGAGAACCTGCAAAAGAGCGGCCTGCGTCGCGGTCGTTTCAACCTTGACCGAACGGGCGGCGGGATTGGTCTCGACCTTGGCGACGGGATCGACCGACTGGATCGCCTTGGTGACGGATCGGGCGCAACCGCCGCAGGTCATGTTTTCGATTCTGAGGTCCATGAGAATTCTCCTTGGTTTGATCTCATGGCTCTCAAGGTGGGGCTTCCAACGATTGGAAGGTCAAGTGCCGCCGGCCGAAAACTCTGCTATTGACCTTCCCATGGTTGGAAGCCCCACCTTTCTCTCGAACGCGAATTTTGAACAAAGAGGGAGGCGGCTATGAATGCCACCGTTCGAGCAACAGACCTATCTTCAGCGATATCACTCCCCATCGAGGGCATGACCTGCGCATCCTGCGTTGGGCGCGTCGAAAAGGCCCTGAAGGCCGTTCCCGGCGTGGAGACGGTGGCGGTCAACCTCGCCACCGAGAAGGCGAGCATCAGGACCAGTGCGAGCGTCGATCGCACCAAACTCATCGCTGCCGTGGAAAACGTCGGCTATTCGGTGCCCGTAAAGTCGACCCCTGCCGTCGGCCCCATCGAACTCTCTGTGGAAGGGATGACTTGCGCATCCTGCGTCGGCCGCGTTGAGCGCGCTTTGAAGGCTGTTCCGGGAGTCATGCAGGCCGTCGTCAATCTGGCAACCGAACGGGCAACGATCCAGGGATCGACTGACGCGGCCCTCTTGATCGCAGCGATCGAAGAGGTCGGCTACGAGGCAAGGCTGATCGGCACCGCGGCCAGCGGCGCGGACGAAGACGAAAACGCCGAGCGCGCGGAGAAGAAGGAAACCGAGCGCCGCGAACTGACCCGCGACTTCACCGTCGCCGCCGTGCTGACGGCACCCGTCTTCATCCTGGAAATGGGATCTCATCTCATTCCGGGCGTGCATGGTCTGATCGAATCGACGATCGGCATGCAATGGAGCTGGTACATCCAGTTCGCACTGACGACGCTCGTCCTCTTCATTCCCGGCATTCGCTTCTATGACAAGGGGCTTCCGGCACTGTGGCGTCTTGCCCCCGACATGAATTCGCTGGTCGCCGTCGGTTCGCTCGCCGCTTACGGCTATTCGCTGGTAGCGACCTTCGCGTCGGGTTTCCTGCCCGCCGGAACGGTGAACGTCTACTTTGAGGCGGCCGCGGTCATCGTGACGCTGATCCTGCTCGGCCGTCTGCTCGAGGCTCGCGCCAAGGGGCGCACGTCCGAGGCAATCAAGCGCCTGGTCGGCCTTCAGGCCAAGACCGCGCGTATGCGCCGCGACGGCAAATCGGTTGATCTGCCGATCGGCTCGGTTGTCGATGGTGACATCGTCGAGGTTCGTCCTGGCGAGCGTATCCCCGTCGATGGCGAAGTGGTCGAAGGCGAAAGCTATGTTGATGAATCGATGATCACGGGCGAGCCGATCCCGGTTTCGAAGACCGTGGGCAGTGAGGTGATCGGTGGCACGGTCAACCAGAAGGGTGCGTTCGCGTTTCGCGCAACGGCTGTCGGCGGCAACACGGTGCTGTCGCAGATCATCCGTATGGTCGAAGAGGCGCAGGGCTCCAAGATGCCGATCCAGGCGATGGTCGACAAGGTGACCATGTGGTTCGTGCCCGCTGTCTTCGCAGTCGCGGCCCTGACCTTCACGGCCTGGCTCACTTTCGGTCCGTCGCCCGCGCTGACCTTCGCGCTGGTCAATGCCGTCGCAGTCCTGATCATTGCTTGTCCGTGCGCCATGGGTCTTGCGACGCCGACTTCGATCATGGTGGGCACCGGACGCGGCGCCGAACTGGGGGTGCTGTTCCGCAAGGGCGAAGCCTTGCAGTTGCTCAAGGATGCGAAGGTCGTAGCCGTCGACAAGACGGGTACCCTGACCGAGGGCAAACCAGCGTTGACCGATCTGGAATTGGCCATCGGGTTTGACCGGACGAACGTGCTTGGCCTGGTCGCGGCCGTCGAAGCCAAGTCGGAGCACCCGATCGCCCGCGGAATCGTCGATGCAGCCATCAACGAGGGCATCGAGATGCCAACGGTTTCGAACTTTGAATCCATGACGGGCTTCGGCGTGAAGGCCCGGGTTGACGGCAAGCGCATCGAGATCGGCGCCGATCGTTACATGATCGAGCTTGGGCATGGCGTGGCTGGCTTCGCTGCGGTCGCCGAGCGTCTGGGCAACGAGGGCAAGTCGCCATTGTACGCGGCGATCGACGGCAAACTTGCGGCCATTATCGCCGTGGCGGACCCCATCAAGGACACGACGCCCGCCGCGATCAAGGCAATGCACGATCTCGGCCTGAAGGTCGCGATGATCACGGGCGACAATGCCCGCACCGCCAAGGCCATTGCGGCCCGGTTGGGCATCGACGAGGTCGTGGCCGAAGTGTTGCCGGATGGCAAGGTCGAGGCGATTCGCCGCCTTAAAGGCCAGTACGGCAAGATCGCCTTCGTCGGCGACGGCATCAACGACGCTCCGGCTCTGGCCGAGGCTGACGTCGGTCTTGCCATCGGCACGGGCACCGACATCGCCATCGAAGCGGCGGACGTCGTCCTGATGTCGGGAAGCTTGCAGGGCGTGCCGAACGCCATCGCCCTGTCCAAGGCGACGATCGGCAACATCCGTCAGAACCTGTTCTGGGCCTTCGCCTACAACACGGCTCTGATCCCGGTCGCGGCAGGCGCACTGTTCCCCGCACTCGGCATCCTCTTGTCGCCGGTGTTTGCCGCCGGCGCCATGGCGCTGTCGAGCATCTTCGTGCTCGGCAACGCGCTTAGGCTCCGCCGCTTCAAGGTGCCGAACTGACAAATCGTGGCAGCCGATCTTATGATGAAGGTCGGCTGCTGATCCAACTACGGGAGAATGCTCGTGAACATCGGACAGGCATCAAAGGCATCGGGCGTTTCTGCCAAGATGATCCGCTACTACGAACAGACCGGGCTCATTCCGGAAGCTGACCGAACCGCCGCGGGTTATCGCGATTATTCCCATTCCGATGTGCATATGCTGAGCTTCATTCGCCGGGCGCGCGATCTCGGGTTCTCCGTCAACGAGATCAGTGATCTGCTCGGTCTATGGCGCGACGAGACCAGACAGAGCGCCGAGGTCAAGCGCCTTGCAAAAGGCCATGTCCACGAATTGGAAAGGAAGATCGAAGATCTTCAGGACATGGTCCATACGCTGAAGGTACTCATCAAATCTTGCCGGGGTGACCACCGACCAGATTGTCCAATCCTCCAGCGGCTCGAAACCGCCGACGAAGACGAGGATTTGTCGGTGAAACCTCGCTCAGGCGCAGTTGCCCAGACTGGAATGAAGCATAGTCGGCCAAGAGCGATCTAAGAGTATGCCAACGGACAAAGTCGAGGCACATCCGATTAGAGGGTAAGCAACGCGCCCGGTCATTCCTTATCCTGGGTATCGTATTTCGAATCGGACGTGCAATCGCGACGGTCTCGGCAGGCGCCTTTGCAACGTGCCTAGTCTTTTTGTCGGCTTTATAAGGGCTGGATGGGTTTGAGTGCGATCTGATCTCCAGATTCTCAGGTCACTTGTAAGAGCGCTTGAACCCGACCAAGAACATAAGAGGCCATGCTACCATCCAACAGGGTGGCAGGACGGCTACCGTACAACTCGAGTCAAGCAACCCCAACATAGTGGTCGGTAGGGCCGACGCCGAACTGACACCACAAACTCACGTCGTGTTCTTGGGCAGCCTCTATGGACATTCATTGACCGCCCGATACACGGTCGAATAATTACCAGACGAAGTGAGGGCAATCGATGTAGCTGTCCCTCTTCCGCGCATTTCGACGAGTTGCCAACGGCGAGAGGCACGACACCCCATGTGGGCGCACCTATCACATCTTATCAAAGAAAGGCTGTCCCGAAGTCCTACATCGCCTTGACGATGTTCTCGGTCATCTTCTTGGCATCGCCGAGCAGCATCATGGTGTTGTCGCGATAGAACAGCGGATTGTCGATGCCTGCATAGCCGGACGCCAGCGAGCGCTTGATGAACATCACGGTGCCGGCTTTCCACACCTGCAACACCGGCATGCCGTAGATCGGCGAGGTCTTGTCCTCTTCCGCCGCCGGGTTGGTGACGTCGTTGG
>JAEWIX010000061.1 GCA_023386885.1 Pseudomonadota bacterium | reverse complement strand
GGCTGGTCCGGCGGATCGAGCGGTGGCGGCTTCAGCGGTGGGGGCGGCAGTTTCGGTGGCGGCGGCGCATCGGGGAGATGGTGACGATGGGCATCGCACGGATCGGCAAACATCTTCTCGCTAATCGCTCGCGGGTCAATCGGGCGTTTCCGAAAGCGTCCCTGGATGCGATCGAACTGGCCATCAAGGCGAGCGAGGCAACACACGCCGGGCAGATTCGATTTGTCGTCGAGGGCGCGCTGGATGGCCGTCCGCTGTTTCGCGACCAATCACCTCGTGAGCGGGCGCTGGATTTGTTTTCGCGCCTGCGCGTTTGGGATACCGCGCACAACAGCGGTGTGTTGATCTACGTTTTGCTGGCGGATCGCAATGTCGAGATCGTCGCGGATCGCGGCATCAATGCTGCGGTCGGCCATGCCGCCTGGCAACAGATTTGCTCAGCGATGGAGGCCGAATTCGGCAAAGGCCATTTCGAGCAGGGCGTCATCGCCGGCATTCAGGCGGTGACGCAGCATCTCGTGACACATTTCCCGAAAAGCCGCGACGGTCGCAACGAACTGCCGGATACGCCGCTGGTGCTGTAGTTGTCCGCTGCGCGATCTTGCGCGACATAGATTCGCGCAAGATCGTATCGTGATAGCGTTACGCCTTGGTCGAAGGCCGCTCGGCCACGCGCTTGAACCACGCGGCGATATTGGTGTTGGCCTCGTCCAAAGGCTGGGCGACCTGCGCGCCGAAGTCGAGCCAGCAATACAGCATCATGTCCGCGAGCGTGAAGCGCGAGCCGCAGACGTATTCTTTGCCTTGCATCTGGCCGTCAAGCCAACGGAGACGGTCGGCGGCGATCTTCTTCAAGCCGGGGGCTGCTTCCGGCACGCAGACGATGCGGTTCTGGAATAGCTTCAGCCCTTCGCTGAATCGAAAACCGTTGGTCAGCGGTTCGCAGATGTTGAGATCGATACGCCGTGTCCACATCCGGCATTCGGCGCGCTCCTCGGCCGTGGTGCCGATCATTGCCGGCGCCGGATGCTTCTCTTCGAGGTACTCGCAGATCACGGTGACCTCGGCGAGATAGCCGCCAGTGTCGAGTTCGAGCGTTGGCATCTGGCCGTGCGGGTTGCGCGCCAGATGCGCCGACTGACGGTTCTCGCCACCGCGCAGATCGACGGTCTGGGTCGGAATGTTCAAACCCTTTTCGGCGATGAACATGCGCACGAGGCGTGGATTGGGTCCGATGGAATCGTAGAGTTTCATGTTTCCCCCTGACGGCCCGGCACGCGATGCGTGGACCGATGCCGTGACTTGTAACTTCGGCTTGCGGATTGGCTCGGCTGCCTCGTGATCAAGCGCAATGGCAGTTGCGTTTGGTCATTCGTGCCGCTTTCCGAGGCGGATGTTATCGCGTTCCACGCGGAGGGGAAACGGCTATCAAAAGAAATCCCGTCGTATGAAGGGGTTAGACCGCCTCCGAGTTTGGCGGCATTCAGTGGACGGGCGTTCAGGTCACAGTCAGGTAACGCCATCCATAATTACGGCACAGTCGTTCGTAACCATTTGGCAAGCAATCATGGTTACCAAATTGTCAATCTGTCGAGGATTTCAGACCCGTGAGCGAACACATGGCCGATCAGAATCGAGACGATCGCATTGAGCCCACCATCAATGACGCTACCGCCAATTCCGAGTCCGGCAACGCCAAACCTGCCGAGCCCGCCGCGGCAGCGTCGGACGCAGCCACGGGACAGGACAAGTCGGTAGCGCTCGACGGGCAAGCCAAGAGCGCGGCCAAGGGTGAGGACAAGCCCGCCGCTGCCGAGCAGCCGGCCGCGAAGACGACTGGCAGCCATATCATGGTGCTGCCCCCCGCGCGCGACGGCCACTGGAATGCGGCCGGTGAGGAAGCCGCCGCGGCGCAGGGGGCGACGAAGTCCGGCCTGTTCGGCAAGCGCCGCCTTGCCGCATTGGCTGCGGTGTTTGCGTTGGCAGCGGTAGCTGGCGTGATTGGCGGATCGCTGGCATCCACCGCGCTTGGAAATCGATCCGGCGACAAGGCGAATTCGGCTGCCGAGCAACAGGTGCAGGCGCTCAACGAGACGATCGGCAAGCTCAACGCCGAGGTCGCCGCATTGAAAGCGAGCGCCGAGCGTTCCGCCAAGGCCGACGCCTCGCAATTGGCAAAGATCACAGACCGGGTCGAGAAGGTCGAGAAGGCACAGGCTGAGCCTGCCGCCAAACTCGCCAAGCTCAGCGAGACGGTCGAGAAACTCCGCGTGGCGGCCGCAACGCCGGCCGCTGCCAAAGAGACCGTGAAGGAGACGACGGCGTCGATTCCAACACCGGTCGCCGCGCCGAATAGGACTGCCGAAACGCATCGGTTGCCGACCGTATCGGGCTGGCGCATTCGTGACATCGCCAACGGCGGTGCGTTGATCGAGGGGCGGGAAGGTCTTTACGAAGTGTATGCCGGCGATCCGCTGCCGGGCCTCGGCCGCGTCGATGCCATTCGCAAGCAGGATGGGCGTTGGGTAGTGGTGACCAGCAAGGGCCTGATCGTCGCGCGTTGATATGCGTCAATCGTATTCGTAGAGCGCCGGTTCTGATGTTGTCAGAACCTGAAAGGTTCTAGACTGCCTTCCAACACGGTCATGGAAGGCGCTGGGCGATGAAGTCGCCGCCAAACATCTTGTATTGCGTCAGATGGGCTTTCGTCGCTCTTTTGTTGAGCGGCGCTTTCCAATCCGCTAGCGGTGATGCATTGACCGGCGGTACCGCCATCACCGATGCGGCTGCGTTACGTGAACTGGACCTGCCACAGGCCGCCACCGGTTTCGGCTTGCGCCGGATGCTTCAGGCCGATGGACCGGCGAACGTGAGTTTACTGAACGACGAGCTTTTTGCGCTCCCGGCCATGCTACCGGTGCGGCGGGCGATCGAGCGCGATATCGAAGCCTATGCGTCGCGTCATCGCACAAATGTCGTGCGCCAATCGCGCGACGTCGATGATCGAGCTCGTCTGCAATTGTTCGATCGTGATCTGCTCTATTCGGCGCGAACGCGCTTCGCACTTGCAGGAATCGTCAATCGGATGGATCGCGCCTTCGTTTCGCCCGAGACCTGCGGAGAAATACGGCTGATCTACCGGCTGGTGCGAACCGAACCGCGCGTGGACGAACCGGCTCGCCTTCCGATGACGTTGAACGTCGTGCTGGCCGCAAAAAATCCAGTCGATGCTGCTCCGTCGCGCACTGCCGCTTGCGCCGACATCGCGCGGCGATGGCTGGAGATGCGGGACGATGCGCTGACAGGAGCCACGCTCGTCCGCCGTTTAACCGAAGAGGGTGGGCCGCTTGCATTGCTTCAACCATCGCAACTGATCCGGATCGAGTTGAATTTACAGGTTGGGCATCAGCCGAAGTCGGAATCGCGCGCGTTCAGAACCGACTATCTGATGAAGGTTTTCCGGTACGATCAGGCGGCTCGAAAATTCAATGAGGCACCGCTTGAAAACCAGATCGACCGAGACCGCATTCTCGCGGATGCCAACCTCAAAGCTGAATTCGCGGCGTGGCTGTCCCAGCCCGAACATCTGAACGCGTTTGACAGGGGTACGCTTCTCGTACCGGAGAAATTTCTCGCGCGCTCGGTGATCGCATCGACGCCGGTGGGTTTCGTCAAATCGAACCTGCAACCGGAATTCGGGCTGGTGCAATCGTCGAGCGCCGATAAGCAGGCGGCTTTTAGCATCCGCGACGTCGTCGCCGCGCTGAAGAAGGCAGCGAACAACAGTGTTACGTTCGAGAACATTCGCTCGGTCGCCGGATTCGAGCGGCGATTGAACGACATCACCTGCGCGGGCTGCCATCAAACCCGAGGCATCGGCGGTTTTCATTTTCCCGGCGCTGATTGGATGTCACCCGCGTCAACCACCGCTGCGAATGTACCAGCTTCGCCGCACTTCATTGGCGATCAGCCGCGCCGGCGCGATATTCTGAAAGCCTTCCGTGACGGACGCGCGCCGGACTTTTCGCGCGGCTTTTCCAGCCGGCCGCAATTGCGCGGCGATGCGACGCTTCTTGGGACCGAGTACTACGACGGCTGGGGTGCGCATTGCTACGATGCGCGTGTGCGTGGTGCAGCGGATCGCAGCTTCCAGTCATGGACCTGCGCGAAGGGGCTGTCGTGTCAGGTGATCGGCGGTGCGAACCACTCGGAACGCATGGGCATGTGCTTCGTTGGTTCGTCTGCGGGAGAACACGACGATGAACGACGTCGAGCGGGACTCAAAGCAACGCGACCGTCAGATCGCGCAAAATGAAGACGCACGACAGGTCGGGAGCAACATTCGCCTCAGCGCCTGGGCGGTGATTGCCGCCGTCGTCATAATCCTGTTGGGTTGGCTCTGGATGCGTTGATAGGTGCGTTCAAAGAGCCTCCGATTTGCTCGATCAGCTCTATCCAATCACACCGGAGCCCCGGAGCCGTCGGATGTCGTCTTCGGCGTAGCCTGCCTGCCGCAAAACCTCGTCGCTGTGCTCGCCAACGTTGGGCGGAAGCTGTGGCTGACGCTTGTTGCTGCCATCGATCCAGATCGGGCTGTTGATGGTCAACGTAGTTTCGCCTTCGAACGGGATCAGCACATCGTTCTCGCGCATCTGCCGGTCCTGCGGAATGTCGTCGAGAATGCCGACGACGCCGAACACCAGGCCATTGCCGTCCAGCGCGGCGCGCCATTCAGCAAGGTCGCGCGTGGCGAAGATGCCGTCGAATATCTTGATCAGTTCCAGCGACCGCGCGTGGCGATCTGCTTTAGTTGCGAAGCGTGGATCCGCGATGAGATCTTCCCGGCCGAGACAGCGAGCCAGCGCCGGCCACTGCTTGTCCTCGTTCAGCAGCGACAGGATCAGCCAGCGACCGTCGCGGCATCGGTAGTGATTGGTCACGGCGTTCAGTGCGTTTTCGCGTGGCCGTCGCGGCTGGAACTGGGCGCCGCACAGCTTGGCCTGCGCCAGCACGCCGCTGGCCCAGACGCCATTGGCCATCAGGTTGGATTTGACGTGTGAACCTTGGCCGGTCTTTTCGCGCTTGTAGAGCGCGGTGACGATGCCGCTATACAGCGCCATGGCACAGGGGTGGTCGCCCATGCCCGCCACCGAGCGCGCCGGCGTGGTCTCCTCGTCGGCGCGCACCAGGTCCATCAGGCCGGAGCGAGCCCACCACGCGTTGCTGTCGAAGCCGGGCTTGTTCGCCTCTTCGCCGGTCTCGCCGTAGCCGGTGAAGGAGGCGTAGATCAGCCGCGCGTTGAGCGGAGCGATATCATCATAGGTGATGCCGAGCCGCTTGCGGACCGCCGGCGGGAAGTTGGTGATGAAGACATCGGCTTCCTTCACCAGCCGATACAATACGGCACGGCCATCTGGCTTGGAGAGATCGAGCGCGAGGCTTTTCTTGTTCCGTCCGTCCAGCATCCAGGCATAGTTTTGGTTGCTGATGGGATAACCGGGAAGGTTGGGCAGATTGCGATAGGGATCGCCAGCACCCGGCGGTTCGATCTTGATGACGTCGGCGCCGAAGTCCGACAGCACCGTTGCTGCGGCGGGCGCCGCGATGAAGCTTGCACAATCCAGAACCTTGAGGCCGTCGAAGATACCGTTTTCCATGGTCGCACTGCACCGTCGTTTTCATGCCGGATCGGGTCCGGCGGCTCCGCTCATCGCGGCGGATTCGAGGTGGCATTTGATCCGCGTTGTGCCGCCCGTGCAACCGTTCTGATGAGGCGACGGCATTGTTCGCGTCCCGGAAATTGTGGGACGGTCGGGCGTATATAAGGCCGGCTATTGCAGCCGCGCCACGCTCCGGATCGAAGATGCGCGCATCGACAGGGATCGTATTGGCATATTTGAAGCCGTTCGTTAGCGTTGTGGAGTCGGCTGGGGCCAAGGGGCCCAAGGATTTGGTGATGACGTATGTAACGGATCAGAGGAGGTCGCGACATTCCGCTGTTGCTGTGCACAAGGCGGTGCGGGTGGCATTGCTCGGCGTATGGGTTGCGGCAATAGTCATCTGTCATAGCGCGCCATCGTACGCGGCGTCGCTCAGCGCGCCGGTTGCTCAACTCTACAGTTCCGTGTCGATCTTCCCGCCGTCTGCCAACAGCATGACCGTATGCTACGGCTTTGTGTGTCGCCGCCGTGAGACGCTTAGTTTCTCGGCCGGCGATCGTCGGGCGTTGACGCATATCATGGCCGGCGGGCGATCGTCGGCAGTTGCGGAACGGGCCGCGGTACAGAAGGCGGTGGTCTGGTTCGATCGCCGCCTCGGTCCTCTTCTCGGAACCGACAAACGTGTCGCGCGTGCTGATTTTCGTGCGCGCAACGACGCGCATAATTTCGATTGCTGGGACACGACCCGCAACACCACCAGCCTTCTGCTGATCCTGCAGAGCTGGAATCTGTTGAAGTTCCACACCGTCGGCGATCCGCATTATCGCGGCAACGTGGTGGCGTTGCAGACCCCGCATAACACCGCCGTGCTGGTCGAGCGCGCGACACGCAGCGAATGGGTGGTCGATCTGTGGCCGCGCGGGTACGGTCAAAAGCCGGACGTGATGCCGGTTGCCGCCTGGGTCAAACAAGATTGATCGCACATTGGTTTGTCGTCGATCGTCTCGCAATGTTCGAGACGTATGATCGATACGAAACATGATCGATACGAAAAAGGTCTGGCTCAATGGCGATTGAACCAGACCTTCATGATGCGCTAAGCGCAAAGAGACACGCAGCAATCAGACCTTCAGATTCTCCGCCGAGGTCTTGCCGCGATTTGCCACTTCTTCGTATTCGACCGTCTGTCCTTCATTGAGCGTCGATAGGCCCGCCTTCTCAACCGCCGAAATATGAACAAACACGTCCTTCCCGCCAGTGCTGGGCTGGATGAATCCGTAGCCCTTGGTCGGGTTGAACCACTTCACAGTGCCTTTAGCCATTAGGTCGTCTCCGCAGGATAAAACGATAACAAGCAGTCGGTCCCCGGAAACCGGCTTCTCCGACGGCGGAGAGGATACGCGGAATATATCGATCTTGATAGTCCCAAACGCACCCGGCGCTTGAGCGGGTCATTTGGCGCCAAACAGGCAATGCCGGAGCGTGAGCGTGTCGATCCGTTCGGTCGTCGGGGGCGGACCTCGGCGGCTGCCGTCACCCTGAGACAGCTTGCATTGAGCCTGAATTTTCATGGCGGAGCCGGACCGCAGCACAAACGTCTCCGAAGTGCCCGGATCAGAAAACATCACGTGCAAACAAAAAGATAAGCGGGATACCGCGCAGTCATCCACGTGACGCAAGGGCCGCTGGAGCCGGCTTGTTGTCCAGAAGCCGCGCCAGCCACGCTGATTTGGTCACGGTGCGGATTCGCATCGTCTCCGCGCGGCCGCGAATGGATGCATCCTGCGCCGGCAGGGCGTCGGGCGGCAGCGAGGCTCTCTGGTGAACCTCCTCGGACAGGATGGTTTCGCAGCCGAGAGCCTTGGTCATGTCCTGCAGACGCGCAGCAACGTTCACCGCGTCGCCCAGCGCAGTAAAGACCATATGGTCACTGTTCCCGATATCGCCGACGATCACCACGCCACCGTGGATGCCGACGCCGAACCGGATCGGCTCGCGGCCGTCGTGCACCAGGACTTGATTGAGATCGTCGACATTGGCGGCGAGGCGCGCGGCGGCTCGCAGCGCTTGACGGCAGGCCGTCTGCGGGTCGGTGGTCAGTCCGAACAGCGCCAGTTGGCCGTCTCCATAGAGTTGATTGGGTTGGCCGCCGGATGCGGTCACCGCCTGTGACACCACGTTGAGAAACTGATTGACGACATACACCGTATCGAACGGCAACAGTTTCTCCGCCAGCTTGGTCGAGTCACGCATGTCGATGAACATGCTGACGAGGTAGCGTTCCTGACCGGTCCGCAGCGGATTGGGGCGGCGCTGATCGGTCGCAGAAACGTGTGGCACGAACATGCGGGCGAAAGACAGGTCGGCGGCCGGCCGCAACTGGCAGGCGAGGCGGATGGTCGGATCGTCGGCGGCGCCGACGCGATCGAGCACGAACGTCTCGCGTTTTGAGGGCGGCGGCAATCCATCAGGGTCGCTAGTGATGCGGATGCGGCAAGTGGAACATCGTGCGCGGCCACCACAGACGCTGGCGTGCGGCACCTTGTTGCGGATACTGGCTTCGAGCACGGTCAGGCCGTGCGGCACTCGGATGGTCCTGCCATCGTCATACGACAGCTTGATGAGCCCGCCGCGCCGCTCGTTCAGCAGCCGGGCCCCACGGCCGACAATCATCAGACCGAGCAGGGCGAGATATCCGGTCAGGAAGTAAGTGACAACCTGATCGAGGAACTGCTGATGCGGTGCCGTATCGATGTGGGGTGGCATCAGATTATCGGCCTGCCATTGCTGCGACTGGCTTTGCTGCGCGACAGTGCGGCCGCCTTGATAAAAGCCGAGCATCGCGAGCGCGGGCAGCAGCACGGCGCAGGCGAGCCAGAACGGCGCCGTTGCCTTGAATAGCGGCTTCAGCCGCAGCCACAGATAAAGGCCGATACAGCCATGGACCCAGGCGACGTTGATAACCGCCAGCATCAGCCAGAGCCGGCCCGAAGAGGCAACCCAGTTGACGTAGAGGACCTGCGGATAGAGCTTCTCGGTGTCGAACAAGGTTTGGCTCAGGCGGATTCCGATGATGTGCGAGATGATCATCACCGGGATACACAGGCCCAACACCAACTGGAGCGGCTCGATGCTGCGCCAACGAAATTCCCGCCGCTCGTAAAGCGACCAGATGCCGAGGCTCATATGAACAATGGCGGCGGAATAGAAGATCACCGCGATCGGCAGGTATTGCCAGAAGGTGGTGTGATAGATCGCGCCGATCGCCAACGCTTCGGGCGAAACAATGCCGAGCGCGTGATTGAGGAAATGGCTGACCAGATAGGCGAACAGGACCAGCCCGCAGGTGAGGCGAACCTGACGCACGCCGATGCCGCGGCTGAACTTCACGAGTGGGGCGATGGCGGGCGTGGGCATGCCGTTCGAGGGTTGTCAGGGGTCGGTCGTCAATTGAAGAAGATGCCGAAAGCGCCGCAATACTAGTAGGACTTCGTCCGTCACGCCATGGGCCGCTGTCAATGGGGCGGCTGACCGCGATGCGATTGACAGGGCTGGCGGAAACGGAAACAAAGCGGCTCAGGCTCGGCAAGCCTGCGAAAGCAGATCATTCCCGAAAGGGCCGGATGACATGTGTGCCGGAACGGCCCTCCGATGACCACCGCTTCCATGGACCGCGATCGTCAGGCCGCGTCGGGCGTTAGCCGCCGTCAGCTTTACGGCGTGGTGCTGTTGGTCGGATTGATGACGGCGCTGAGGGTGATCTACGCCAGCACCATCGATCTGCGCACGGACGAAGCCTATTACTGGACCTGGTCGAAAGAGAGCGTGCTGTCGTTCCTCGACCATCCACCGATGATCGCGTGGTTCATCCGCTTCGGCACGGCGATCTTGGGCGACACCACGCTCGGCGTTCGTCTCGGCGGCATCGTCGCGATGCTCGTCACGCAACTCCTGCTGGCTGACATCGTGCGCCGGATCACGCGCGACTGGCGAGCCGTGGTGCTGGCGATGCTGCTGCCGGAGGCCGCCGTCTATTACGGATTGCTGATGGCGAAAGTCGCGCCAGACACCGCGCTGATCGTGTTCGCGGTGGCGATGATGTGGTCGCTGGTTCGCGTCGCGGAAACCGATGACGGCCGCTGGTGGCTGCTGGCCGGCGTGTTCGGCGGGCTGGCCCTGCTGTCGAAACTCACCGCGTTGATGCTGCTGCCTGCCGTCGCCGCTTTCGTCGTGGTGCCGGATTGGCGGCGGCGCTGGCTGCTCAGCCCCTATCCATGGCTGGCGGTGCTGATCGCCGCTACGCTGTTCTCGCCGGTGCTGATCTGGAACCACATGCACGATTGGGCATCGTTCAAGTTCCAGTTCGTCCGCGCCACCGTCACGCCGCCGCTGTCGCTGGCGCGTTTCGGTGAGTTTCTCGGCCTGCAGTTCAGCCTCGTCGGTCCGATCCTGTTCCCGGTGGTGCTGTCGGGTGTGGGATTCACGCTATGGCGCGGTTACCGGCGGCGCGACGGTGTGGTGATCCTGTTGTCGACGGCCGTGGCGTTGCCGTTCGGCTACTTCCTGTGGCGCTCGCTGACGTTGCGCATCGGCGATACCTGGCCGATGTTCATGTGGCCGATCGGCTTTGCTGCGACCGCGATCAATGTCTGGTGGCTGCGCACGCACAAATCGCGGCTGGCGAAATCGACCGCCGCCTGGGCCACGGCTGCCGTGGTGTCCGGCATTGCCATCGTGGTTGCGACGTTCTTCTACTACGTTGTGAGCGACAAACCGTGGCTCGGTCGTCTCGATCCGGGCGGTGCGGAGGCGGGTTACGAGCAGGTCGCCGCGCGCGCTGAAACAGAGATGAAGGCGATTGGCGCGACGTGGATCGCGACCACCGACTATCGCACCTACGCGATGCTGCGCTGGGAATTGAAGGATCGCGTCCCGGTAATCGAAATCAACGAACGCGCGCGCTTCATCGGCTTCAAGGACCCCGGCATGGATCGCATTCGCGGCCGCACTGGCCTGTACGTCGTGCGCCAATCGGATATCGACAATCCGCTATGGGCGCTGACCTCAGCGAAACGCGAGCCGCTAACGAATGTGGTTCGAAGCTGGCGCGGCATCGCGATGGACACCTATGACGTCGGTAAGTTGACCGGATGGACGCCCGAGTTGTCGCCTCCGCCCGATACGCCGTTCTATCGCTGGCATTTGCTGGCGGATACCGGCGTCAACGCTCGCTGATCCGTGCCGGCTCAGTTGGCACATCGTCCTCGCGCTTCGATAGCAGGTCCTTGGCGAGATCGCCGAGCGCCGGTCGCGGTAGAGCGTTGAACGGCAGCGGTCGCGTCACGTCGATGGCGGCGAGCCCGAGCCGCGCGGTGAGCAGGCCGTTCAGAATGCCTTCGCCCAATCGCTGCGAGAGTTTCGCCGCGACGCCATGGCCGAGCATCTGCTGGATCAGACTGTCGCTCGCCGCCATACCTCCGGTGATGGCGAGGTGGGAAATCGTATGACGCATCAGGCGGATCATGCCGAGTGTGCCTGGCCGTCCCCCATAAAGCAGCGCCAGTTGACGCACCAGCCGCAACGCGGCGGTCAGCACGAAGGCTATGTCGATCAGTGCGCGCGGGCTGATCGCAGTGACGATGGACACGCGCTGCGCCGCCACCGACACCAGCCGCCGCGCCTCGCGGTCGAGCGGTGTCATCAACTCGCGCTCGGCGAGTTTGAGCATATCGGCGCCATCGATGATGTCGTCGCGATGGCTCGCCAAGGTGGCGCGGGCGCGCGCCAGCGCCGGATTGTCTTGCGCGAGTTTAAGCAGGTCGTCGACGATGGCATCGGCTTCGGGGCGGCTGTCGCTGACGAAGGTCGCGGCCGCGCGCTCGTGCAATTTCTCGATGGTCGCCAGCCGCGCCAGCCCGAACGCTTCGCGCGTGACGATAACGATCAGCGCCAGCAGCGCGGCGACGGCGAGCGCCGCGCCGAACCAGCCGAGCCCTTCGCTGCGGACGAACAGATCCTCGATCAGGTTGGTGACGCCGAGCCCGGTGCCCAGCAGCACCAGTCCGCCGACCGCGCTCCAGAACACGTTTCCCCACCACGAGCGGCGCTTGGGCGGCAAGGGTGTCTCGTCCAGCGCGATCGGCAGCAGGGCAGGGTCCGGGTCTGGCGTAATCTCGATCGCGCCGCGCGTGAACAGGCCGCTGTCGCCGTCGCCATCCTTGACGACGACGCGCGGGTCGTCGAGCCGGAATGCGGCCGGACGGCGCTGTGTTCGTTCGTTCATCGCAGAAACCCGCTCATTGTAACCTGTCTCCGATCAGGAATTGGAGTGCGCGGTCGAGGCGGATATGGGGCAGCGCCGGCGTTTCGCCAGAGGCATGCTGCACGAGCGGCGGCCGAAAGCGGAGGAAACGATAGTCCGTCTCCTCCGGCGAAGCGGCGGTGAGGCCGCGAAATGACGGCCCGTCCGTGAACAGATTATCAAGATCGGTCGGCAGGTCGCCGGGAAAGGTGGCAACCTCGGTCTCGCCGTCGAAGGTTTCGCCGCCGGCGCGCTCACCCTTGATGGGCGTGCCGAGAATCGAGGGCAGCCGGTCGCGGCCGCGCTGCACGTCGGCCTCGCGTGTTGCACGCACCGCCGCCAGCGCCACCACGTCGATGGTCGCGCCGGCGAGTTGCGCGCGGTTGGCGGCGCGGTCCAGCATTCGCCGCATAATAGCCTCCAGGCGGTCGTGGCTGGTGCGATGCAGGTGATCGGCCTTGGTGGCGGCGAACAGGATGCGGTCGATGCGCGGCCGGAACAGCGCACTCCACAAGGTGTCGCGTCCGACATTGAAGCAATCGAGGATGCCGGCAAGTGCGGCTTCGAGATCATGCAGCGCCGCGGGCCCGGCATTGAATGCGGCCAGCGCATCGACCAGCACGATCTGCCGATCCAGCCGCGCGAAGTGATCGCGAAAGAATGGCCGTACCACGATGGATTTGTAGGACTCGTAACGTCGCCGCATCATCGTCCAAAGCGAGCGGTCCGGCGCGATGCCGTCCACTGGCACGTCGAGCGGCGCGAAGGTCAGCGCCGGCGAGCCGGCGAGGCTGCCCGGCATCAGGAAGCGGCCGGGCGGCAACAGGCTCATGGCGAAGCGTTCGTCGCGGCAGGCGCGGAGGTAGTCGGTGAACAGTTTCGCGGCGGTCAGCGTCGCCTGTTCGTCCTCGCGGCCGTTGGGGTCGAGCGTCGCAAGATGCGTGTGCCATGCCGCCGCCAGCGCGGTGCGCGGGCCTTGCCGCGACAGCGCGAGGCTTTCCGCCGACCATTGCTCGTAGCTCTTATCGAGCAGCGGTAGGTCGAGCAGCCACTCGCCGGGATAGTCGACGATATCGATGGTGAGTTTGCGCTCCGCGCCGTTCTGCCGCTGGTAGGAGAGCGCGAGCCGCAACTCGCTGATGTCGGAGGTCGAAGCCGGCCAGCGCCGCTCGTCGATCAGGGTGTGGACGTGGCCCTCGTAGTTGAAGCGTGGCACCGCATCGTCGGGTTGCGGCTCCAGTTCGGTGCGGGCAATGCGCCCGCCGGACAGCGGCTCGAACACCGGGAAGCGCCCGCCACGCAACAGGCCGTGGATCAGCGCGGTGATGAACACCGTCTTGCCGGCGCGCGACAGCCCGGTGACGCCGAGCCGGATCGTCGGATTGAATAGATGGCTGCCATATTCGAGCAGCGCCTGCGCCGACAAGCGGGCTTCTTCGATGATGTCGGAAATACCGGAAGCCATGCGCGGGTCGAATGATCCGATCGGAGACAGAGGCGTTGCGGGGTACTTCAAAATCGTGGGTGTTGCTTCTTGCGAAGATGGCGATTGCGCGGCCAAAATCAAGCACTGGTTGTGGGTCCATGTTTCCGACCCATTTTCCGGTCAAGCAGGCGTCATCGTTGGTTAAACTGCGGCGGCTATGCTTGATGGCGTCAGGCATTGCAATGTCACGTATGTCGAGTTTCGGATGACGGTCTTTCAGTTGAAGCAATTTGCCTCGCATTCCGCCGCTGCCGCTGTCGGGGCCGTCCGCTGGAACTACGATCGCGCCGAGATCATCGCCGACGGCATCGTGCATGGCCTCGGCGTCGGCTTCGGCCTGATCGCGGCAACGGCCTTGATCGTGCTGACCGGTGTATTCGCCTCGACGCCTCAGATCGTCTCGGTCTCGATCTACGCGGCGGGGCTGTTGACGATGCTGGGCTTCTCCGCTGCCTACAACATGTGGCCGGTCTCTCCGCGCAAATGGTGGCTGCGGCGGTTCGACCATTCGGCGATCTACGTGCTGATCGCTGCGACCTACACGCCGTTCATGATGCAGATGCACGATCGCGTGTTGGCGATGCTGTTGCTCGGCGGGGTGTGGGGTGTCGCCATCGTCGGCGTTGCCCTGAAGCTGTTTCTGCCGGGCCGCTTCGACCGGCTGTCGATCTTTCTGTACCTCGCAATGGGCTGGAGCGGACTCGCGGCCTATGACGCGGTGTTCACGTCGCTGCCGAAATTCACCCTCTGGTTCGTGGTGGCCGGCGGCGCGCTCTACACGCTGGGCGTGATCTTCCATGCCTGGCAACGCCTGCGCTTTCAGAATGCGATATGGCACGGCTTCGTCTTGCTTGGTGCGGCATGTCACTATACGGCTGTTCTGGACCTAGTCCTGACCTAACCGTTTTTGGAGTGCTGCCATGGATGTCGCCGGTAAAGTCGTTGTCGTGACGGGAGGAGCCAACGGCATCGGCCAGGCCCTCTGTGAAACCTTCCATCGCGCCGGCGCCGCCAAGGTGGTGGTTGCCGATCTCGATCATGCCCGCGCGGAAGCCGTGGCCAAGGGCGTTGGCGGCGCGGCGTTCAAGTGCGACGTGGCGCAGGAGAAGGATATTCGCCACCTCATCGAAGAGACCGAGAAGCTGTTCGGGCCGATCGGCCTGTTTTGCTCCAATGCCGGCATCGGTGGCGGCTTCGACCCGATGGCGGAGAATGTCGGGGGCAGTTCGGACGAACCGTGGGCGCGAAGCTGGGCGATCCATGTGATGGCGCACGTTTATGCCGCGCGGCATCTGGTGCCGCGCATGCGCGCGCGAGGCGGCGGCTATTTCCTCAACACCATTTCGGCAGCGGGCTTGCTGTCGCAGGTCGGCAGCGCGGCGTATTCGACGACGAAACACGCAGCCGTCGGTTTCGCCGAGAGCCTCGCCATCGCGCACAAGGCGCATGGTATTCGCGTCTCAATCCTGTGCCCGCAGGGCGTCGACACCAACATGCTGCGCGGATTGCCGAAGGGGCCGCAATCCGGCGACGGCAACCTGAGCGCGGAGCAAGTGGCGCAGGATGCGCTGAACGGAATCCAGCAGGAAACCTTCCTGATCCTGCCGCACGCGCAGGTGCTGGGCTACATGCGCAAGAAGACCGACAGCTACGATCGCTGGATCGGCGGCATGGCGAAGATCCAGGCCAAGATGCGCGAGGATCTTGGGAAGGCGTGATGATCTAGACCGCCACCCAACAACGCAGGTGCTTAATGCCGCGTTGTTTTTTCCGTCATGGCCGGGCTTGTCCCGGCCATCCACGTCTTCCCGTGAGCCGAAGTAAGGACGTGGATGCCCGGCACAAGGCCGGGCATGACGGATATTCTGTAGCGCTTGGCTATTTGCGCGACCGTTCCGCCGCGACCGGCGGATCGAAGGCCTGGATCGGCGGCAGGTTGCCGCTGAAGCGCTCCACCTGCACCGTCGTCAACTGTCCGCAGCAGCCTTGCGCTAGGCTCGAAGTCCCGATGTCGCGTGTCAGCACGTTGGGATTGCCGTGGACGCAGAGCGGCTTGTCGTCAGCCGGGTCCTGTGGGTCATACCACGCGCCGGTGGGAAGCTGCACCACGCCCTCGCGCACCTGATCGCTGAGCCGCACCGCGGCCAAACAGGCACCGCGCTCGTTCGACAGCTTGATGATGTCGCCGTCTTCGATGCCGCGCGGCGCGGCATCGCGCGGATGCATGCGTGCCACCTCGCGGCCGCGGTGCTTCATCTCGGTCGAGTGGCCGCCGAAATCGAACTGACTGTGCAGCCGCGTCGAAGGCTGGTTGGCCACCAGTTGTAGCGGATGTTTGTCGTCGACGACATCGACCGGCGGAATCCATGCAGGATGGCCAAGACAATCGGCGTAACCGAAGCCGGCGATGGTCTCGGAAAAAATCTCGATCTTGCCGGATGGCGTCGGCAGCGGCTTGCCTTCCGGATCGTCGCGGAAGGCGCGCAGCGGGCCGCCGTCGTGGACGAGTTGCGGCAGCATCAGTTCACCACGCTCCCAGAACGTATCGAAGTCCGGCGCATCGAGGCCCTCCACCGCCAGCGCGTCCTGCGTGGTGCGGTAGAGATGACGCAGCCATTGCTCCGGCGTGCGTCCCTCGGTGAAGGCTTCGCCGTGGCCGGCGCGTTCGGCAAGCGCAGAGAAGATCGCGTAGTCGTCGCGAGCTTCTCCGTAAGGCTCGGCCGCCTGTTTCATTGCAACCATCAACGGATCGACCTGCGTGGCGCCGATGTCGTTGCGCTCCAGCGTCATCGTTGAGGGCAACACGATATCGGCGTGGCGCGCGGTGGCCGTCCAGCCGATCTCATGCACCACGAAGGTTTCGATGTTGGCGACAGCCTGCCGCAGCCGGTTGATATCCTGATGGTGATGGAATGGATTGCCGCCGGCCCAGTAGACCAGCTTGATATCCGGATAGGTCAGGCGCTGGCCATCGTAGTCGAACGGCGCGCTGGGATTGAGCAGCATGTCGGAAATGCGCGCGACCGGAATGAACTCCTTCACCGGGTTGGTGCCTTGTGGGAAGGCCGCGACCGGCACGGCGTTGAAGGTGCGCCCGTAATTGGCAATAGCGCCGAGTGCGTAGTTATAGCCGCCGCCGGGCAGGCCGAGCTGGCCGAGCATGGCACCCAGCACCGCCGCCATCCACACCGGCTGCTCGCCGTGTTCCGCGCGTTGCAGCGAATGTGACACCACCACAAGCACGCGCTTGCCGGGCAACAGTTTCGCTTGCCGTTCGATCTCGTTTGCCGGAATGCCGCTGATCGCCGAGGCCCACGCCGCATCCTTGGGGACGCCGTCGCTGCGCCCCATCAGGTAATCCTCGAACTTGGGCCAACCCGTACAGTGGCTCGCAAGAAACGCGCGGTCATGCCAGCCGTTGGCGACCAGCGTGTGCGCGATGCCGAGCATCAGCGCGGTGTCGGTGCCGGGCCGCAGCGCCAGCCACTCCGCCTTGATCTCCTCGGGAAGGTCATCGTTGATCGGACTGATGAGCACGAAGCGCGCGCCGCGTGCGTGCGCCGCCCGCATGTGATCGCGCTCGCTGTGGCGGCTAACGCCGCCGGACGCGATAGCGGAATTCTTCAGCGCCATGCCGCCGAACGCGAGCAGCACGTCGGTGTGAGCGGCGATATCCTCCCAACTCACGTTGCGGCGGGACATGTCGTCGTAGCGGCCGAGCACGTGCGGCAGGATCACCGACGCCGCGCCGGAACTGTAGGTGTTCACGGAACGGATGTAGCCGCCCATCGCGATATTGAGAAAGCGATGCATCTGGCTCTGGGCGTGATGGAAGCGCCCGGCGCTGGCCCAGCCGTAGGAGCCGCCGTAGATCGCTTTGGGACCATGCGTATCGCGCACGCGCACCAGTTCGGCGGCGAGGCGATCGAGCACCTCGTCCCATGGCAGCGCGACGAATTCATCGCGGCCGCGCCGCTTGTCCTTGCCAGGGCCGTTCTCCAGCCAGCCGCGCCGAACCATCGGCTGCGCCACGCGCGCTTTGTGGCGCAGCGCATCGGAGAAATTCTGGATGATGCGGTTGGGATGCGGGTCTTGCGGGTGCGGGGTAATGACCAGCTTGTCGTCGACCCATTTGGTCGAAAACACGCCGTAGTGCGAACTGTGCGACCGCGGCGTCGCGGATTTCAGGGTATTTGCCGTCATCATGTGCTCCCGGAATGGGGAGGCTTTACCGTTTCATGAAAACGGCAAAAGACTCCCGTCTTTAATTTGACGCGTTTTCTTCACGCGAACCGGTTCCCACTTCGCTCGAAAACGCTATCGATCATCCAGTTGCATCATCCGGGCATCGATCCAATCGCGTCGGATCGGGGCCCACGTCTGGCCTCGTCGATCATCAGCGATCTGCGCGGGGCGGAAGGCGCGGAACGGCAAGGTCGCCGTTCCGGACTGAGCATCAATGCTTTTGTCCATACAGGATCGGGACGGCGGAATCCACGATCACTTCGATCAGATTCGTTCCAGATTCCGTGAAGGCTCGTTTCAGCGCCGGCATCAGTTCCGCGCATGTCTCCACGCGCACCGCCGTGCAGCCCATGCCCTCCGCGAGCCGGACGAAATCGAGGCCGGGCAGGTCGAGCCCCGGCACCTTGCGCACCTGCATTACCTGGCTGAACGAACGCATCGCGCCGTAGCCGGAATTGTTGATGACGACCACGGTGAGCGGTAGCTTGCGTTGCACGGCGGTCCACAGCGCTTGCAGCGAATACATCGCCGAGCCGTCGCCGATCAGGCAAACCGTGCGACGGTCCGGTCGGCCGAATGCCATGCCGACGGAAGCGGGCAGCGCGTGCCCCAATCCGCCGCTCGACATGGTGTAGAAGCTGTCCTGTCCCGGCATCGGCAGGAATTTCTGCATTGTCGGGCGATGCGACGGCACCTCCTCGGCGAGCGCCGTGCCCTTCGGCATCGTCACCGACAGCGCATGCATGAGATATTCGACCGGGATTGGATCGGCCGCCTTGGGTGCCGGCGGCAGCACGCGGCCAGCGGGAAGCGTTCGCTTGCTCGCGGGCAAGGCATCGCGCAGCGCCGTCAGCGCCGGGCGCATGGTGGCGATGATGCTGGTGCCGAGCGGCGCGACCGAAGCCGCGGTCGGATCGTCGGTGATCTGAAAGATCGTGGTGCTGCCGTCGAAGATCGCAGCGTGACCTTCGACATGGAAGGTGAATACCGGTGCGCCGATGACCACGACGAGGTCGTGATCGCGTAGCGCGTCGGAGAGTTGCGCCGGCGAGGCGTGCAGGAAGCCTGCGAATTGCGGATGCCGTTCCGGAAAGCTGCACCGCGCGGAGAATGGGCTGACCCACACGGCCGCGCGGCTTTTCTCGGCGACCTCAACCAACAGATCGACGGCGCCGGCGCGATCGACCGCGGGCCCCACCACGAGCGCGGGCCGTTTGCTTTTCGCGAGCGCTTCGACGAGAGCTTGAATATCAGCCTGATCCGGGCCGATCTCGCGCGTGATGCGGCGCGCGGCGACCGGCTGCGTTGACTGCGTCCAGTCGTCGATCGGGACAGATACGAAGGTCGGTCCGCATGGCGGCTGCATCGCGATGTAGTAGGCGCGGGCGATTGCCGCCGGCACATCCTCGGCGCGCGCCGGCTCGACGCTGTACTTCACGTAAGGACGCGGAAATTCCGAGGCGCGCTCGGCATAGAGGAAGGCGTGCAGCGGCAGGATGCTGCGCGCCTGCTGGCCGGCGGTGATCACCATCGGCGTCTGGTTACGATGCGCGGTGTAGATGTTGCCGAGAGCATTGCCGACCCCGGCGGCCGAATGCAGGTTGACGAACGCCGCGTTGCGCGTCGCCTGCGCGTAGCCATCGGCCATGCCCACAACCGAGGCTTCCTGAAGACCGAGCACGTAGTCGATGTCGTCGGGCCAGTCGCTCAGGAACGGCAGTTCGGTCGAGCCGGGATTGCCGAATACGCGCTTGATGCCGAAGGCACGAAGCAATTCGAAAGTGGCTTGCTTGACGGTGGTGGTGCTGCTGCGATTGTCGGAAGTCTTGCGGGGCACGTGACGATCCTTGGCGATCCTTGGCGGCATCGGTTCGATGGTCCGCCAATCTATCGCGTTTTCGCGCGCGATGGATACCGCTTCACGTCGGGAATGCGTATCAATTTGATGCGCGCCTCCATTCGATGGCGACGCTTGCGATGAAAGGGCGCGGAAAGTGCTATTTCCGCGCGCTAATTCACCAGCTCGCGGTACCGCGCATGGTGGGTGCGCCGTCCGCGTTAGCGACCCAGATGTCGAGACCTTCCGCGATCTCGTTGGCGTTGACGCTGAACTCGCCGCCCTCGAACAACGGCTGCAAGCCGCGATAGCTGAATTTCTTTGGCGCGATGCCGCCGTGCAGATGCGCGGCGAACTCCACCAGCAGCGCCGCCTGCATCGGGCCGTGGAAGATCAAGCCCGGATAGCCTTCGACCTTGGTGACGTAGTCGCGATCGTAGTGAATGCGGTGGCCGTTGAAGGTCAGCGCCGAATAGCGGAACAGTAGCACCGGATCGGATACGTGAGTCTGGCGATGCTTCGCGGTCGGCGGGGCGGCCGCGGGTTTGGCGGGCGCGGCATTCTTGCCGCCGGCCGGCATGTCACGATAGACGATGTCCTGCCGCTCGCGGATCGCAACGCCGCGCGCGGTGGTGATGGTGTGCTCGACCGAGACGAAGCACAGCGTGCCGGTGCTGCCAGTTTTCACCGTGACGTCGGCGATGCGCGAGGCGCGCGTCGCTTCGTCGCCGACGCGCAGGGGTTCGATGAATTGCAATTCGCCGCCGGCCCACATGCGGCGCGGCAGCGGCACCGGTGGCAGGAAGCCGCCGCGAGTCGGATGGCCGTCCGGTCCCAGCATCGACATCGGATAAACCGGTTGCGCGAGGCACCAGTGCGTAGTGAACGGCGCGGCATCGCCCACCTTCGGTTCGCCGATGTCGAGAAACAGCGTCGCGCGCAGGCCCTTCACCAGTTGCGCAGAGATGATGTCGCTGGCTTCCTCGGTGCGGCCGATCCATTGCCGCAGATGATCGATATCGAGTTTGTCGGTCATGCCTTTTTCTCCGCGCGGGCATTGCTGTGCTGGCCGATGGCGGGCACCGCGCCGTAGCGGCGCGGCTCATTCATCACGATGGCGGCGGGCGCCGGATAGGTGAGTTTACCGTTCGGCGAATCCACCTCGATCCGCCGCAGGTGCGGATGCTTCGAGAGGTCGTCCATGGTGTTGACTTCGGCGAATGCGATATCTGCTTTATCGAGCCGTTGCAGCAGCGTGTCGCGCGTCATCGATGCGAACGCTTCGCCGACGAGGCGGTCGGTCAGTTCGCGATTGCGGACACGTTCGACCATGTTGGCAAGGCGCGGATCGTCGGGCAGCGCCGGTTGCTCCATCACGTCAGCGCAGAGTTTTTTCCACTCGCGCTCGTTCTGGATCGAGATCAGGATGTCCTTGCCGTCCTTCGAGGTGAAGACGCCGTAAGGGGCAATAGACGGGTGCGCGAGGCCGATGCGCTTCGGTGACTTGCCGGCCTCGGCGCTGATCAGCGGGACGGTGAGCCAGTCCGCCATCACGTCGAACATCGAGATGCGGATGTCCGCGCCCTTGCCGGAAACGGAACGCCCGATCAGTGCTTCGAGGATTGCCGCATGCGCCGTCGCGCCGGTGGCGATATCGACGATGGAGAGGCCGACGCGCGAGGCGCTTTCCGGTCCGCCGGTGATCGAGGCGAGACCGCTCTCAGCCTGGATCAGCAGATCGTAGGCCTTGCGGTTGGCATAGGGGCCGTCGTCGCCGTAGCCGGAGATGGTGCAGATGACGAGGCGCGGATAATTCTTGCGCAGCCGCTCGCGCGAAAAACCCAGCTTGTCCATCGCGCCGGGCTTGAGGTTCTGCAACAGCACGTCGGCACCGGCGATCAGCGCCTCCAGTTCCTTGCGTCCAGCTTCGGTCGCCAGATCAACGACGACGGAGTCCTTGCCGCGATTGAGCCAGACGAAGTAGCTGCTCTGGCCCTTGGCGAAGGCGTCGTAGCCGCGGGCAAAGTCGCCTTCCGGACGTTCGATCTTGATGACGTGCGCGCCGGCGTCGGCCAGACGCGAGCTACAGAACGGCGCCGCCACCGCCTGTTCGACGGCGATGACGGTGAGGCCTTCAAGCGGAAGTGTCATGACGCGGCTCAATACGAACGCGGCATGCCGAGCACGTGCTCAGCGAGATGCGACAGGATCAGGTTGGTGGAGATCGGTGCGACCGAATAAAGCCGTGTCTCGCGGAATTTACGCTCGATGTCGTATTCCTCGGCGAAGCCGAAGCCGCCGTGGGTCTGGATCGCGGCGTTGGCCGCTTCGAATGAGGCGTCGGCGGCAAGCATCTTCGCCATGTTGGCTTCGGCGCCGCAATCCATGCCCGCCTCGTAACGGCGCGTGGCTTCGCGAACCATCAGTTCGGCGGCGCGCATCGATGCGTAGGCCTTGGCGATGGGGAACTGGATGCCCTGGTTCTGACCGATCGGACGGCCGAACACCACGCGATCCTTGGCGTAGTTGGTGGCCTTGGCGATGAACCACTTGGCGTCGCCGATACATTCGGCGGCGATCAGGATGCGCTCGGCATTCATTCCGGACAGAATGTAGCGGAAGCCCTTGCCTTCCTCGCCGATGAGATTTTCCGCCGGCACCTTCATGTTGTCGAAGAACACTTCGGTGGTGGCGTGGTTCATCATGGTGCGGATCGGCCGAATGGTGAGACCGTTACCTCTCGCCGCGCGCATGTCGACGATGAATACCGAGAGGCCTTCGGTGCGCTTCTGCACCTGATCCTTCGGCGTGGTGCGCGCCAGCAGGATCATCAGGTCGGAATGTTCGGCGCGGCTGGTCCAGATCTTCTGGCCGTTGACGACGTAGTGGTCGCCGTCGCGCCGGGCGACGGTCTTCAGCGAGGAAGTGTCGGTGCCGCTGGTCGGCTCGGTGACGCCGAACGCCTGCAGCCGCAATTTGCCGCTGGCAATGCCGGGCAGATACTTCGCCTTCTGGGCATCGCTGCCGTGCCGCAGCACGGTGCCCATCGTGTACATCTGGGCATGGCAGCCGCCGCCATTGCAGCCGGCGCGCTGGATCTCTTCCAGGATCGCCGCCGCGGCCGAGAGCTTCAGCCCGGAGCCGCCATATTCCTCGGGGATCAACACCGAGAGGTAGCCCGCCTCCGTCAGCGCGTCGACGAACTCTTTCGGATACGCCATCTGGCGATCGAGCTTGCGCCAGTATTCGCCGGGGAACTGGGCGCAGAGCTTTGCGACGGCGTCGCGGATGTCGGCGTAGTCTTCGGTGTGGTGGTCTTGACTCATGGCGTTTCCAGTTCTTGGCGGCAGTTAAGAT
>JAEWIX010000034.1 GCA_023386885.1 Pseudomonadota bacterium | reverse complement strand
TGGAATTGCCTCGGGAGCAGACTCACAACATGAAAAGCGTCGTCCCCGCGCAGGCGGGGACCCAGACGCCGCAGCGATTCGGCTCCATCAACCAAGGCGAGTTTCTTTTATAACAACCAACGCCAGGGGTTCTGGGTCCCCGCCTGCGCGGGGACGACGCTGGGGTCGTTTGATTTGCCCCGTTACGCGCGCGCCGGCGGCTGAAGCAAAATCGTCGGCACGCCGCAGGTGCCGCTCCGCACGGTCGCGACCTGCGTGCCCGGCTTGCGGCCCGCACGCGGCTCCGACACCTCGATACCCGCGGCCTGCATCCGCCGGCGCGCCGCCGCGATGTCGTCGACGCGGAAGCTGAGACCCCACAGCCGGTCGCGGCCGTCGGAATAATCCTTGCCTGCGCGCTTCACCGTTTCGACGATGAGATCGCCGCAGCGGAAGAACATCAGATGCCCCCAATCCGCGTGCGAACGATCGAGCCGCATGTCGAGCTTGAGCCGCGCGCCGTACAGCGCCGCGGCGCGCTCGGGATCGGCGGTCTCGACCACGACATGATCGAGCCCGGTGATCGGCGCATCAGCACTGATCTCCGAAGCCGGGCGTTGGCCGTTCATCTCGAGAAAAAACAGCCGCACACCATGCGCCGCATCGGTCGCCGCGCGTGTGCGCTTCCATGACAGCGACGCACCATCAATGAGATTGCGGCTGCCGCCGTCGCCGATTGCTTCCGGCTTCAAGCCAAGACGATCCAGCCGCCGGTGCCAGTTGGCGATATCTTCAACGCGCAGGCAAAGGCTCGCCAATCCCTCGCCGTTGGCATCGATGGTCGCACGGATATGATCGCCGGCCGCGCCCGCCACCGGCGCCAGCAATTCCACCGACATATTGTCAAGCGTGAACAGCACCGATGCCGAGGCTTCGTCGGCGCTGCGCCACGCCGGCTTGCGGCCGAGCAGCGCCGCATAGGCCGATGCCGCTGCATCGATGTCGCGGACGAGAACGACGACGTGATCCAATCCGACAATCATCCGAAAACTCCCGAGCTATTGCCGAAATCCGAGCGCACCGCGCCCGGCGAACACCGCATCGCGGCCCAATGCTTCCTCGATACGCAGACACTCGTTCCACTTCGCCATGCGTTCGGAGCGCGAGAACGAACCGACCTTGAGTTGCCCGGCATCCCAGCCGATCGACAGGTGCACAATGGTCACGTCTTCGGTCTCACCGGAGCGCGCCGAGACGATGGTGCCGAAACCCGCCGTCTTGCCGGCGTCCAGCGCCGCGCGCGTTTCGGTAACGGTGCCTACCTGATTGGGCTTGATCAGCACTGCCGTCGCGGCGGCGTCGGCCGCCGCCTTGCGTACGCGCGCGGAATTGGTAACGAGGAAATCGTCACCGATCACCTGACAGCGATCGCCGTAAGCGCGCGTGAACGCGACGAAACCCTCGGCATCGTCTTCCGCCACCGGATCCTCGATAGACACGATGGGATAGGCTTCGCACCAGCGACCGAGCATGTCGATCATCGCGCCGGTGTCGAGCTTGCGATCGTCGAGTGCCAGCGTGTAGGTGCCACCCTTGCCGAACTCCGACGCGGCAACGTCGAGCGAGATCGCAACATCGTACCCGCCTTTGAAGCCCGCTTTGAGGATCGACGCCACAAGCGTATCGAGCGCCTCCTCGTTACTGCGGAATGCCGGCCAGTAACCGCCCTCGTCGGCGACGCCTTGCAGCTTGCCGGCCTGCTTCATGATACTGCCGGCAGCAAGATAGACCTCGGCGGTCCATTCCAATGCCTGCGCAAAGGACGCCGCACCCGGACACATCACCATGAAATCCTGAATATCGACCCGCCGCGCCGCGTGCGCGCCACCGCCGAAAATCTGAATCTCCGGCAGCGGAATGCGCACCTTGCGGCCTTGCGCAAGCTGCTGCCATAGCGGCACGCCATTGGTCGCAGCCGCCGCGTGCAACACCGCCATCGAGGTGGCGACGATGGCGTTGCCGCCGAGCCGGCCTTTATTGGCGGTGCCATCCAGCGCGATCATCGCCTGATCGATTGACGATTGATCGGAAGCATCCATGCCCGCAAGCGCCGCAGCGATTTCGTTGTTGACCGCGTTCACCGCGCGGCCGACATCGTAGCCGCCGAGCTTTGCGCCACCGTCGCGCAGGTCCACCGCCTCGCCGCTGCCCATCGATGCGCCGGCCGGCGCGATGGCGCGGCCGAACGCGCCGCCTTTCAACGTGACATCGACTTCCACGGTGGGACGGCCGCGCGAGTCCCACACCCGCCGTCCGCGCACGCTCGAAATCCGTGTATCGCTCATTCAGCAAGCTCCAAAGAGTCTTTATCTTGACGCGTTTTCTTGACGCGAACCGGTATCCATTTTGCTCGAAAACGTTTTTGCCCAGGCATCGCGCACATCGGCCAATCGCGACGGCGGCGATGCGATCAGCGGCACCGCGACGCGACGCACCCGCGCCTTGTCGTTCTCATCCGTGACGTATTCCACCGGCGACTTGCCATCGACGCGCGCGAGGAACAGCGCCGGCAACAGTCGCGCCGCGCGGCGCTCGAGATCAGCGACGGGCTCCCAGGTTACCCGAGCGAGATAAGCCGCCGCCAGCGCATCGAAACAGGCAAGGAAGGCGGTGCGGGCACGCGGCACCCACAGGCATTTCAGCAGCATGTGATTGAGGCAGAACGCGAGATCAAAGGCGGGGTCGCCATACCAGGCGCATTCGGCGTCGAGAAACACCGGTCCGTTCGGGCCGACCAGAATGTTCTTCGGGCTGACGTCGCCATGTACCAGCGCCACCTTCGTCGCCAGCGTCTCGCGCGACAACCGCATCAGCGTATCGGCAATATCGGGATGCACGGGCGCGGTGGCTTCAAGATAGGGTTCGAGCCGGATGGCATGGAACAACGCGTCGTTGGCGAACTGCTTCGCCAACGGATCCGAATGCGCGGTGACGGCGTGGATCGCCGCGACGGTGTCACCGACACGCGCGGCGAAGGTTGGGTCCGCGCGTCCCGCCGCAAGCTCCGCCTTCCACACCGGATGATGCGCCGGATCGAGATAAGCCATCGCGAACGCGCCGATCGCCGCATCGTGCGCCAGCACCTGCGGCACTGCATCCGGCACCACCTTCGCCGCCGCGCGCAGCCAATCGACCTCGCTGACGTTACGCGTCACCGGCACCTGCCAGTCGCGCGCAACACGCAGCTTCTGCAACGCGCGCTTTACCGCGAAAGTGCGATCGCCCGCCTCCACCTTCCAGATGTCCGACGCCACGCCGCCGGTCAGCGGCGTGAAGCACGGCGTGACGCCCGATGACACGAGACCCGCATCGTACAAAAACGCGACGACGGCATCGGGAACGGTATTGTCGGAGATGTCGGGCGGGGACGATGTCAAACGATTGCTCCTGTGCCGCCAGTTTTTGCAGAATGACGGCCAGGCCGCAACCTTACGGAAACAGCCCCCGCGTCTGCTTCGCGGCACGGACCCGCTCCACGCCGATCGCCATCGCAGCGGTGCGGTGGGAAATTTGGTCCTTGCGGGCGCGCGCCACCATCTGGTCGAAGGCGCGATCCAGAATGTGATATTCGCGCCGGGTCACTTCCTCCTCCTCCCAGAACAGTTGCTGGAGGTCCTGCACCCATTCGAAATAGCTGACCACCACGCCACCGGAATTGCACAGGATGTCGGGAAGCACGAAAATCTCATCCTGCCGCTGGGCCAATACGAGATCGGCATCCGGCGTCGTCGGGCCGTTGGCGCCTTCCGCCAGCACGCGGCATCGCAGCTTCGAAGCAATATCGGCGTCGATCACCCGCTCCATCGCCGCCGGCACCAGCACATCGCACGGCAACGTCAGCATCTCGACGGGATCGCATTGCAGTTCGCGGGAGAAGCCGGCGATGCTGCCATGCGCGGCGGCGTGGCGGAGCAGCGCCGGAATATCCAGTCCGGTGGCGCTGTGCAGCGCGCCGGTGTGGTCGCTCACCGCGATCACCTTGACGCCGAAGCGATGCAACTCGGCGGCGGCGTGGGAGCCGACATTGCCGAACCCCTGGACCACCGCTGTCGCTTTGGCGGATACGATCTGCAAATCGCCCAGCACGCGCTTGGCGAGATAGGCAACGCCGCGTCCGGTCGCCTCACGCCGCCCGAGCGTGCCGCCCGAACTCACCGGCTTGCCGGTGACGATCTCGGTGACGGTGCGACCCTGATACATCGAGTAGGTGTCCATGAACCATGCCATCACCTGCTCGTTGGTCCCCATGTCCGGCGCCATCACATCAGTATGCGGGCCGACGAACGGGATCATCTCCTGCATGTAACGGCGCGATAGCCCCTCCAATTCGCGCTTCGAGATCGACGACGGATCGACACGGATGCCGCCCTTCGCGCCGCCATAAGGCAAACCCACCAGCGCGCATTTCCAGCTCATCCAGATCGCCAGCGCCGCCACCTCGCCGATATCGACGCTGGGTGCGAACCGGGTGCCGCCCTTGGTCGGACCCATCGTCAGATGATGCTGCACGCGATAGCCCTCGAACACCGCGATGGTGCCGTCGTCGCGGTGGATCGGACAGGATACGGTGATGGCACGCTTCGGCAACAGCAGCCGGTCGCGTTCGTCATGCGGAATGGCCAGATGATCGGCAATCACCGCGAACTGCCGCACCGCCATATCGAAAACCGCACCGGAATAGACCGACATCATCAACCTCCATCGCTCGATCGCGGGAACCCGGCGCTGTCGACAATCGTTCAACACAGGCACGCAAGCGTCGCCGCAATGATGCAACAGTTGTAACGCAGGGTTGCGTGCAAGCGCGAATTAATAGTTGCAATAGAGCGTGATAAGCGGCGCTAATGGACGCGAAAGACCGCACACAAAAGATGGACCGAACGATGCAGGCGCTTTTCATCGGACAAACCTACATCGACGTAACGTTTCTCACCGATCACATGCCGACCGGCGACGAGAAGCATGTCGCCACCAACTATGCCGTATCGTTCGGCGGCAACGCGGTGACGGCGGCGTTCTGTTGCGCGCGGCTCGGCATCGTGCCGGACCTGCTCACCACCGTCGCCGACGACTGGCTCGGCCGCATGTTTCAGGACATGGCGGTGAAGTACGGCATTCCGTTGCACGCCCGCAAAGTGCGAACGTCGTCGCTGTCGTTCATCATGCCGAAGGACGGCAAGCGCGCGATCGTGCGTTGCCGCGACGACGAACATCTGCATCCGTTTCCGATGCTGAACCTCTCCGGCTGCCGCGCGCTGCATGTCGACGGCCACCAGCACGAGGCCGCGCTGCACTACGCAAAGCTGTGCCGCGAGGCCGGCATCCTCACCTCGCTGGACGGCGGCGGGTTGCGCGACAACACGCACGAACTGCTGGAATTCATCGACGTGGCAATGGTCGCGGAGCGGCTTTGCGAACAGATGGAATTGAGCCCGCGCGCAATGCTGGATTACCTGAAATCGCGCGGCTGCCGCATCGGCGGGGTGACGCTCGGCGAGCGCGGGCTGGTCTGGTACGACGAAACCGGCGTGGTGCGCGAAGTGCCGGCGCTGAAAGTGCCGGCCGCGCGCGTCATCGACACCAACGGCGCCGGCGACGTGTTCCACGGCGCTTACGTCTATTCCTATCTCAGCGATCCATCGAAAAGCTGGCAGGAACACTTCGCCTTCGCGCAGGCGGCGTCGACGCACAAGATCCAGCATCTCGGCAACGAGGCCGGCCTGCCGACGCTCGCGGATATCACCGTGGTACGCGAGGAGTTTCAGAAGCCGACGAGCAAGCTACGCGCGGTGCGGCCTTAGGCAGGATGCTAAAACTCACCGTCATGCCCGTGCTTGTCACGGGCATCCACGTCTTCCTGCGTCTCAAATCAAAAGACGTGGATGGCCGGGACGAGCCCGGCCATGACGAAAGGAAATTCTTCGTCATTGCGAGGAGAGCAACTACGCCATCGCCTGCTTCAGATCGAAACTCATATCCGCCGCCTGCTGCGGCGTAATCGAGCGGCCGGCGGCGAGCATGCGGCGGCCGAAGACGTGATCGCCGGCGCGGTTGACCGATTCGACGCCGATCATCCGGTCGCCCTTGTAGCAGAACACTGAGAACGCGCTCTGCGCGGGATCGCCGCGCAGCACGGCATGGTCGAAGCCGGCCGTGAGTCCCGCCATCTGCAATTTATCGGTGCCCTGATCGCTCCAGAACCATGGCAGGCCATCATAGGTTTCCGGCTTGCCGGTGAGACGCGCGGCGACACAGCGCGCATGATCGGTAGCGTTCTGCACCGACTCCAGCCGCAACGGCGCGCCGAAGCGCGGGCTCTCGAACAGCGCGCAATCGCCGATGGCGGAAATATCCGGATCGGCGGTGAGAAGCTGCGCGTCGACGACGATGCCGGCGGCAACCGGCAGACCGGCCTCCGCCGCGAGTTCGACATTCGGCAACACACCGACGCCAACCACCACGAGGTCGGCAGGCATCTGCCGCCCGTCGCTCAACGACACGCCCGTCACCTTGCCGTTCGCGCCCTCGATTTCCGTCGCGCGCACCCCGAAGTGAATACGGATGCCGGCCTCGCGGTGCTTGCGTTCGAAATAAGCAGAGATCTCCTGCGTCACCGCACGCGCCATCACGCGCGGCGCCAGTTCGAGCACATCGACCTCGAGCCCTTTCGCGCGCGCGGTGGACGCAAACTCCAAGCCAATGAATCCCGCGCCGATCACCACCAGTCGCTGCCCGGCTTTGATATGAGTGCGCAGCGCTTCGCTCTCGGCGAAGTTGCGCAGATACATCACGCCGTCGAGGTTTGCGTTCGGCACATCGAGCAGACGATTGCGCGCGCCGGTCGCAAGCACGAGATGGCCGTATGACAACTCCGCGCCCGAGTCGAGTCGCACGACATGGTGAGCGCGATCGATCGCAACGACGTGACCATCGACCAGCTCGATCGTCTGATCGGCATAAAACTTCGCAGGCCGGAACAGCACGCTCTCGGCGCCGCCCGCCCCCTTGAGATAGGCCTTCGACAACGGCGGGCGTTGATAGGGCAACAGCGCCTCGTCATTGATCAGGCGCACGGGTCCGGTATAGCCCGATTGCCGCAGCGACACCGCGACCTGAAATCCGGCGTGTCCCGCACCGACGATCAGAACCGTTTCTTTTGTCATTATCTTACGTCCCACCCATCTGGACCGCCGCCCGCAGGCGGCCAAGTCCGGCGGCATGATGCACGATCCCGCCCGCTTGTCATCAGCGGCGTGAATGGCGTTAAATGCCGCCACGATCGGCCCGCTTTTTCACGCGAAAGGTTTTCCCGCATGTCCACTCCGGATTCCGACCAGCCTGCCCTGCTTGCCATCGACGGCCCCGTTGCAACCCTGACGCTCAATCGGCCGAATGCCTTCAACTCGATCAATCTCGCCATCGCGCAACGGCTCGAACAATTGGCGCTTCAGGTCGAAGCGGACCAGAATATCCGCGTGCTGGTGGTCGAGGGCGCGGGCCGCGCGTTCTGCGGCGGCGGCGACATTCAGGTGTTCGGCGCCAACATGCACAATCTCGAGCCGGTAATCCGCGAACTGCTCAAGCATTTCCATGCTTTCACCACGGCGCTGCGGCGAATGCCGAAGGTAGTCCTTTCCAGCGTGCACGGCTCGGCAGCGGGCGCCGGCCTGTCGCTCGCCTTCATGGCGGACATGTGCATCGCCGCCGACGATGCGAAATTCACCGCGGCCTATCACAAGCTCGGTGTCTCGCCGGACGGTGGCGGCACCATCGGCGTCACCGAGATCGTCGGCGCGCGGCGCGCGTTGCAGATATTTTTGGCTGACGGCAGCTTCTCGGCGCAGCAGGCCTACGACTGGGGGCTGGTCGCCAAGCTGGTGCCGGCTGCGGAACTAAAAACAGCAACGCGTGAACTGGCGCAGCGCATTGCGCAGAACGCGCCCGCTGCCATCGCTGCCACCAAGGCGCTGATTCATCAGTCGCGGTTTACTTCCGTCGCGCAGCAGCTCGACGCCGAGGTCGAGAACATCATCGGCTGCATGCGGCACGACGATTTCCGCAAGGCCGTGGACAAGTTTCTCACCAAGTCCAAATAGGTCGCCCTTGAACTGTCGCCGTCCCCCTGAGGTGTGAGCCGCGCTCGCGGCGAACCTCGAAGGGCGACGGCGATCCTTCGAGGCTCGGGCTTACGCCCTCGCACCTCAGGATCATGCCGCCGGGCCAACGCGCTTCGTCGCTTCGCTCCTCGCAAGGAGGCATCATCAAAAACAAAAACGCCGGAGCGGGATGATCTCCCGCCCCGGCGCTGTTGTTAAGTCCGTCGCTTACGCCGCGTTGAAGCCGGCGATGGCCTTCACCTCGAGGAAATCCTCAAGGCCGAACTTGCCCCACTCGCGGCCGTTGCCCGACTGCTTGTAGCCGCCGAACGGCGCGGTGCGGTCATTCGGCATGCCTTGCAGGTTGACGTTACCGGCGCGGATCTGGCGGCCCACCTTGCGCGCGCGCTCGACGGTACCGGCCGAGACATACCCGGCGAGACCATACGGCGTGTCGTTGGCGATCTTCACCGCCTCGGCTTCGTCCTTGGCGCCCATGATCACCAGCACCGGCCCGAAGATTTCCTCGTTGGCGATGGTCATCTTGTCGGTGACGTCGGCGAAGATCGTCGGGCGGACGTAGAAGCCCTTGTTGACGCCTTCCGGCAGACCGGGACCGCCGGCGACCAAGGTGGCACCTTCGTCGATGCCCTTCTGGATCAGATCCTGGATCTTGTTCCACTGGTTGCGATTGACGACCGGCCCGATGGTGGTGCCCTCGGCGCGCGGATCGCCCGCCTTGGTCTTGTCGGCGACGCCCTTGGCGATGGCGGCGACTTCCTTCATCTTCGACAGCGGCACGATCATGCGCGACGGTGCGTTGCACGACTGGCCCGAGTTATTGAACATATGGGCCACGCCACCGCCCACCGCCTTCACCAGATCGGCATCCTCGAGGATGACGTTCGGCGACTTGCCGCCGAGTTCCTGGCTGACGCGCTTCACCGTCGGCGCCGAACGCTTGGCGACGTCGATGCCGGCGCGGGTCGAACCGGTGAACGAAATCATGTCGATGTCCGGATGCTCGCTCATCGCGGCGCCGACATCCGGGCCAAGGCCGTTGACGAGGTTGAAGACGCCCTTCGGCACGCCGGCTTCATGAAGGATTTCCGCGAAAATGAGCGCCGAGGTCGGCGTGTATTCCGACGGCTTGAGGATCATGGTGCAGCCCGCGGCCAGCGCCGGGGCGACCTTGCAGGCGATCTGGTTCAGCGGCCAGTTCCAGGGGGTGATCATGCCGACCACGCCGATCGGCTCGCGCACCACGACGGCGGAGCCGACCGCCTCCTCGAATTCATACTTTTTCAGCACCTCGAGCGTGGTCATCAGGTGGCCGAGGCCGGCACCGGCCTGCAACTTCTCGGCCATCGGCAGCGGTGCTCCCATCTCGTCGGACACCGACGCGCCGATATCCTTCAGGCGCGTCTTGTAGACGGCGATGATCTTTTCCAGCAGCGCCACGCGCTCCTCGCGGGTCGTCTGCGAGAACGTCTCAAACGCGCGCTTGGCGGCCGCCACGGCCTTGTCCACGTCGGCCTTGGAGCCCAGCGCGACCTCGTACATGGCCTCCTCGGTGGCCGGATTCACCACCGGCGTCGATTTCTTGACGGCGGGATCGACCCAGGCGCCGTCGATATAAAATTGCATGCGATTGACCATGGCGGAAACCTCACAAACTTGCGGGATTGGAAAGAACGGAAACGTTCGGTCGCCATCCTTGCATGGAATCGTGGCGAAATGAACCCGCCCGGTGCGGGGCTTGGTTGCAGGGGATGCATTGTTTTGGGCCGGGTGCAATTGCCAAGGAATAGCGTCGTCCCCGCGCAGGCGGGGACCCATAACCCCTGTGTTCGTTGTGACGAAAGACTTGTGTGGTGGCCCGCTTTCAAG
>JAEWIX010000028.1 GCA_023386885.1 Pseudomonadota bacterium | reverse complement strand
CCCTTTGGGCCGGTCGAACGGAGTAAGGATGGACGCATTGATCAAGCCGCTGCGCGCGGGCAAAGCCGCCGACGACAAGTCTTCAACGACCGGGGCCGCCGAAGCCAAGGCCGTGGAATTGCGACCCTCGGAGGGCCGCCCGGCTCAGTTGGACCCGTCCGATTATCTCGAGGCCGCGGTTCGTCCCGACCAACTTCGGCCCTCGCGCGACGATGCCGAGCAGGCGGTGAAGACCTTGCTCTCTTATATCGGTGAGAATCCCGGCCGCGAGGGTCTGGTGGATACGCCGCGTCGTGTCGTCGAAGCGTTCGACGAACTGTTTCAGGGCTATCAGCAGTGCCCGGCCGAAGTCCTCAACCGGACGTTTGGCGAGACGGCTGGTTATGACGATTTCGTGCTGGTGCGGGACATTCCCTTCACCTCGCACTGCGAGCATCACATGATGCCGTTCTATGGACATGCGCATATCGCTTACGTGCCGGTTGAGCGCGTGGTGGGCCTGTCCAAGCTGGCCCGGTTGGTCGATATCTTCGGTCATCGGCTGCAGACCCAGGAGCATCTGACGGCTCAGGTGGCGGCAGCGATCGATGAGGTGCTGAAGCCCCGTGGCGTGGCAGTAATGATCGAAGCCGAGCATACCTGCATGTCGGTGCGTGGCGTCCGCAAGCATGGCGCTTCGACTCTGACGACGCGGTTCACTGGGATCTTCCGTGACAACCACGCCGAGCAGGCGCGATTCATGTCGGTGGTACGCGGCCCGCAGCGGTAACGCCGGCCATCGAGCGAAAGTCGTCTGGAATCAATGCACAGACGGTTGACGTTCGCGCGCCCAATAGGAATGACGCAATCGGATCAATGTCGTCATCTAAATCATCTGAAGTATGATGATTGTATTATATATAGATGAAATACATCAGTTTTCTTGTTTTCTACGTTGAGGCCTGACCGTGTCCACGTCCGCCGCCACCCAAGACCTTGAAGAAGGGCTGCTGCTGCGTCCGAAATTCGACGCTGCCGGCCTGGTGACGTGTGTCACCACCGACGCTGCGACAGGCGACGTGCTGATGGTGGCGCACATGAATGACGAGGCGTTGCGCCGGACCATCGCAAGCGGTGAGGCCTGGTACTACAGCCGCTCACGCGGCGCCTTGTGGCGCAAGGGCGAAAGCTCCGGCAACATTCAGCGCGTCGTGGAACTACGGATTGATTGCGATCAGGACGCCATCTGGATTCGCGTCGAGCAGGCCGGCGGCGCCGCCTGCCACACGGGTCGACGCTCGTGCTTTTATCGTGCCGCCATCCAGGGCGGAGACGGCAAGCTGACGCTGGTCGATGCCGACAAGGTGTTCGATCCCGCAGAGGTTTACGGCAAGTCGTCCTGACCCCCGTCGGTCGCGCTTAACGCGCTGTTAACCATGATCGCCCAGGGTTGATCGTGGCTGGCGACGGTTTGCAGTTTGGGAGAACAGCTGCTGTTGTCGAGGAGGCGCCGGACGGCGCGCTCACGTCGCCATCGGAGCGATCGTATCGCGGGGAGCAGGGCAGCAGGTCATGTCGGTCGATGCCGCGAGCGCCACTACGATGGCCGCGAACGCCTCGCGAAACCGCGTGACCGGTGCGATCCAGCAGGCGGCGGCGGCCACCGGCACGAGCTTCGAATATCTGCTGGCCACCGCCAAAATGGAATCCAACTTCAATCCAACTGCGGTTGCGACGACCTCGTCGGCGCGGGGATTGTTTCAGTTCATCGACCAGACCTGGCTCGGGACCGTTAAGGAAGCCGGCGCCGCGCTGGGCTACGGACAGTATGCCGATGCCATTACCCGTTCATCCTCGGGAGACTACTCGGTTAGCGATCCGACGATGCGAAAGGCGATTCTCGACCTCCGCAATGATCCAGCGGCCAGCGCTGCGATGGCCGGCGTATTGACGCATTCCAACGGCTTCAAGCTGGTGGGCGCGATCGGTCGTCGGCCGACCGATAGCGAACTTTACATGGCCCACTTCATGGGTGTCGGCGGAGCCGCCAAGCTGATCACCAACGCCGAGAACAATCCCGGTGTGAGCGGTGCGCAACTCTTTCCGAATGCGGCGGCGGCCAATCGCCCGATCTTCTATGATCGAAGCGGCAGGGCGCGGACTGTCTCGGAAGTCTATGCGGTGCTGTCGTCACGCTATGCAAACGCCGCCCGCTCGAGCACGGGGCGCACCGCTGTGGCGTCGGTCGATGCGAGGCCTGCCACGTCTGCCATGTCGGCGCCCGTCGATAACGCTGCTTATCTCTCCAGCTTTCCCGATGCCCGCGCCGTGAAGCAGGTGCCCGCCGTGCAGCCGTCGCAGGATCTGTCGTTTCGGACGTTGTTCCAGACCGGCGAGCGATCGCAGCCGGTGTCGCCGGCCGTGCAGCAGCTCTGGGCCAACGGCCAGTCATCGTCCGCAGTCTCGGACGCATTGCGCGCGACCCCGGAGGTCCGCCCGCCACGGCCATTCGACCTGTTCAGCGATCGCGCCGGGGTCTTCAGCGGATAGATCGTCAAGGCGTGTTCGCATGTGCCTTGGCACTGAGCGCGAACGGTCCGCGTTCCTTAACAAATCCTCAATCAGCGCAGCGGGTTATGGTGAACCCTTTGTTAAGCGTCATGGTTTATTTTGTATGACGGTGGCATCGCCGTCTGGTGTCTTGATGTTGCGTAGGCCTGAACAAGCATGATCGTTCGGCAGTTCATTTCCTGGGTTCGTACCGCGCCCGCCGGTGAGCGCGCGGAGGCCACGCGATCTCTGGCGCGCGCCTGGTTGATTTCCAATCTTTCGGAAGATGACCGTGCAGCCGCGGAAGGCGCATTGTTGATGCTGCTCGACGATGCGTCGCCCCTGGTGCGGCAGGCCATGGCGGAGGTGTTCGCCGGTAGCGCCGACGCACCGGCGGCCATCGTGCAGGCATTGTCGCTCGACCAGCCTTCGGTGGCGTTGCCGATCCTCGAATATTCACCACTGCTCCTCGATGCGGATCTGGTCGACCTGGTCGCGACTGGAAATTCCGAGACGCAATGTGCGATCGCGCGACGAATGAATTTACCCGCGTCGGTCTGCGCGGCCGTCGCCGAGGTGGGATCGCCGGCCGCTGCGCTCGAGCTGATCGAAAATCCCCAAGCGGTGCTCGCGCCCTTCTCCTGGGACCGGATCGTCGAACGTCATGGTCATCTCGCCGCCATTCGTGAATCCATGCTGGCGCTGGACGATCTGCCGCCCGCGACGCGGCTGGCATTGATCGCCAAACTCTCCGGTACGCTGGCGCAATTCGTGGTCGCGCGGCGATGGCTCAGTTCGGACCGGGCCGAACGGATTGTGGGCGAGGCATGCGATCGTTCAGCGATCAATCTCGCGACCCGAGCGCGTGGTGACGAGATGGGGCAACTGGTCGGGCATCTACGCGAGACAAGGCAGCTCACTGCCGGATTGATTCTGCGCGCCTTGTTGTCGGGCAATCTCGAACTGTTCGATCGGGCATTGGTCGAGTTGTCGGGGCTGCCGTCAAATCGGGTTGCGGCGCTGCTCTACGATCGCGGCGGCGCCAGTCTCGATGCGTTGTTGACGCGCGCCGGATTGCCATCGTCGACGTTCCCGGCATTCCGTGCCGCGTTGGATGCGACGAATGAAATCGGATTTGTCGGAACGATCGATGGCGCCGCGCGGCTCCGCCGTCGCATGGTGGAACGGGTTCTGACGCGGTGCGAGTCGGATCCGGATGTGTCCGAGCCGCTGTTGATTCTGCTGCGCCGCTTCGCCACCGAATCCGCGCGCGAGGAAGCGCGCGTCTTCTGCGATCAACTGGTGGCGGACGCTGTTGATATTGCGCCGGAACACCAGTGCATCGCGGCGTAAGCCACAGATACAATCGATATAGATTTAGTCGCCCGGCACGATGCTCGGCGCGAGGATGGCCTCGAGATGCTCGGGGCGATCGTGATTGACGGCCTTCAAATAATCGTCGGCGACGCTGCGCAGATACTTGCTCAGCGCTTCGGCGACGCCAATCCGGTCAATGCTGGTTTGCTCCCGGACAATCGCCTGTATCGCTTGCACATGATGTGCGATCAGATCGACCGGCACCGATGCGATGTCGGGCGCGTGTTCGATGATGCGGCAGAGGCTGTCGGCGGCCGCGCCGGCGGCCGCGTAACCAAACGTCGCCGCATCGCCCTTGATATCGTGCGCGGCGCGAAACAACTCGTCACGCACCGATGGCGTAAAGCCGTTCTTGACGGCGGCGGCATGAGCGGCGGCGAGCCGGGTGCATTCGACCGTCATCCAATTATCGAATTCGCCGGACAGGTCGGCCAGCGCTTGTTCGGCGCGCGCAACGGGATCGTCCGTTTCCTTGTCGTCGGCATACCGCACCGCATGGCGCAGCGGATTGGGCTGCGTGATGACGTGATGATCGGCGTAAGCCTTGACTTGCGGCGCGGGCGGCTTTGGTTTGGCCATCATTCAATCCCTTGAGCGGGTTACCCGGGCATCCGTGCTTTATCCATCAAGGATGGCTGTTGCATGATGTCGGCTTTACTCCCGGTTCGGCGTTCGGGGCCAACATAGGAGGTGTTGGTGTTACGTCGCCGATCCGGTCCGAAGTAGTTTTTCGTCTTGATGAACGGACGCGGATTGGTGACGACGTTCATGATGCGTTGATACAGGCCTTTGGCCGAAATCGGCTTGGCCAGGAATTCGGTGACGCCGGCATCGCGTGCCAGTGTGACGCGGCGCTTTTCCGAGTGTCCCGTCAGCATGATGATCGGCGCATAAGGGTTGCCGTTGCCATCCGGTTGTCGGATCATCTGCGCCAGTTCGAGGCCGTCGAAGATGGGCATCGCCCAATCGGTGATGACGATATCGGGCACGTAATGGCTGAACATTTCCAACGCGGTCGCGCCATCCTCGGATTCGTACACTTCACGCGCGCCGAACGAATGCAGCAGCGTGCGCAGAATCCGGCGCATGTGCGGATTGTCGTCGCAGACGAGAAAGCGGAGCTTGTTGAAATCGATCCGGTACATCAAACGGCTCTGGGTGCGGTGCCGGCGAAGGCCGGTATACGCCGCGTTAACTATATGCCGTGGCCGTTAAGGAATAGTTGCCAGACGCCTGCTCGAGAGCAAGCGGTCAATAGCCGAACTGTTCGCTCAGGATACGTTCTTCGAGGCTGTGGCCGGGATCGAACAGCATCCGCATCGAGATCGTCTTATCCGACAGGATTTCGACCCGCACCGCGTAGCGGGCCTCATCGTGATCGGCGACGGCGGCGACCGGCCGCTTGTCGCTTTCGAGCACCTCGATCACGACGAAGGCCGAATCCGGGAGCAGGGCGCCGCGCCAGCGCCGCGGCCGGAACGGGCTGATCGGCGTCAGCGCCAGCAATGCCGCGTTGATCGGCAGGATCGGTCCTTGCGCCGAGAGGTTGTAAGCGGTCGAGCCTGCGGGGGTCGCCACCATGATGCCGTCGGCGACCAGTTCGGCCATGCGTTCGCGTTCGTCGATGAGGATACGCAACCGCGCAGCCTGGTGAGTCTGGCGGAAGACCGAAACCTCGTTGATGGCATGATGCAGATGCACGTTGCCGTTCGTGTCGGTCGCCCGCATCAATAGTGGATGGATCACGGTGTCGCGCGCAGCGGCGATGCGGGCATACAAATCTTCCGAGCGATACTCGTTCATCAGGAAGCCGACGGTGCCGCGATGCATGCCATAGATCGGCTTTCCCGAACGCATCAGTTGATGCAACGTCTGCAACATCAATCCGTCGCCGCCGAGCGCTACAACGACATCTGCCTTCGAGGGCGGATGATTGCCATAGGTCTTCACCAGGCTAGCGAGAGCCTGCTGGGCTTCCGCGCTCGTTCCCGCGACAAAGGCGATCTTGTCGTATCGCTTGGGCGTCGTCATCAGCATTGGGCCTATGTGAGGCGCGGCGCGAGGAAAGAGCGACGCTTGGGGTCGTCTATACGACCTTGGCCGGATTTGTCGAGCACTGCAACGTCCTGCTGAGTCAGCAGGACAGCGATCCAGCAAAGAACCGGCACAATCGAATGATCGCGCCGGTTCTCACAATCGATCTTCAGGCGGACTCAATAGACCAGGCCGCTCCCCGGCGTCTTGTCGAGTGCGGCTGCCAGCGACCGGTACTCGGCGCAACCGGTGCCACACAATTCGGCGATGCGATGGAGATGGTACTGCGCCTGCTCGCGGTTGCCCTGTTCGATCTGCCACAGTCCGTAATACTGCCAGGTGCGGACGTGGTTCGGATCGGCATGCAAGGCGCGTTCATACCAGGTTCGGGCGAGCTGATAGTTGCCGAGCTTGCGATAGGAATAGCCGATCAGGTTGGCGACGTCGGCACGGTCGTCGTGGCGGAGTGCCTTCAGCTGTTCGATCGCGCGAGTGTAATCGTGATTGTCATAGATCGTTGCATAGGCATGACGGTAGCCTTGAAGGAACGCCGGATCGTCAATGCTGGAGTGTTTCTTCTTGGCTTTCTTGGAGTCTTTCGGCGCCGACTTGGTGGCCGGCGGGGCAGAAGGTTCGTCGGATCCGGCCGCAAAGGCCGGCGAAACGACCGACGGCATGGCCAGTGCCGATGTCAGAACCGCGGCGGCCATCCATTTCATCACAGATTGGCTCATGGTTGCTCCTGTTCGTCCGGGTTGATGCAAGAGGGCCTTGGGTCAAACATCCCGGCGAGGGAAATATTCCATCACGTTGCCCCTGTATTGTCATCTGTTTTGCGGATGGAGATCGGATGTCGGGATCGTTGTGCCGCGATATGATGACAAACAATTCATCCAGATGAACGGAGTCCGCTGGCGGACTTCAGGCAGGGTTCAGCCGAAGGAGATCAAGCTTGCTCCCACGATCGAGGAGCCCGGCCATTCCGACCGGCCAACGTCGTGATCGAACAGGAGATAGCCATGTTCAAGACGATTTCCGCCGCGCTGTTTGCAGTGTCCGTGCTTGCCGCGCCGGCGATGGCCGCCGGTCCGTCGCATGTCGTGACCACGAAATCCGTCGCCATCGGTAGCTACTACGTGAATGCGAAGGTGCTGAATGCGCAGGCGCGCATGCATATGCACAAGCATCGCACGGTGCGCCATCACCGCCATCTGCGGAAGCATCACGCGCACAAGCCGATCGTGATGCACCGCGGTCATCGCCACTAATCGTGTCGCAGGTCCGGGCTTCGAATTCGACGATATCGAAGGCGAAGCCCGGGTCCGCTAATTCATTTCACAGAAATGCGTCTGCGATAGCGTCGAATCCGCGCCGCCACGACAACGCGTGATCGGGATCGAGCGGAATTGCCTCCGAAGCGAGCCGCACGATCACCAGTTCGGCCTCGGGATGGATATAGATCCACTGGCCGTGAATGCCGAGCGCGCAAAGCACGCCCTCGTTTCGATCGATCTGATACCATTTGCTGCGATAGCTGGCGCCGGGGAACAACTCGGCGAAATCGCCACGTGCCCAGGCCGCGCTGGTATCGTGCTCGTTGATGTCGTCGATCCACCAGCCCGGCACCACCTGCCGGCCATCGGCGCCGACGCCGCGCCGGCGCATCATCTCACCGAAGCGGGCGAGGTCGCGCGGGGCGACGCAGATGCCACCGGCGGCGCGCATCGCGCCGTGTGAGTCAACGGTGACGTAGGCATCGTGTTCGGCGCCGAGCGGCCCCCAGAGATACTCACTTAGAATGTCCGAGAGCGGCTGATCGCAGGCCCGCTCATAGACCCAGCCGAGCACGTCGGTATTGGTCGAGACGTAATGGAATGTGTCGCCATGCGGCTTGCCGTCGGGCCGCATCGTCGCCAGAAAGCGTCGCACGTCCATCGTTTCACGGCCCGGCGGCGGAATATCCCAGCCGACCGCGTAGCGATAGCGTATCACATCACCGTCGGGGTCGTCGTAGTCCTCGACGAACTGGATGCCGACCGTCATGTCGAGCAGATGGCGCACGGTTGCGTTGCCATAAACCGATAGTTCGAGTTCGGGAACGTAATCCGTGATGAGATCGTCGGGATCGAGCAGGTTGCGATCGGTGAGAATGCCGCCAAGCGAACCGCAGATCGATTTGCTGACGGAAAACACGATATGCGGCGTCCGCGCATCCATGCCGTTGGCGTACCACTCCGCGGCGATGCGTCCGCGCCGCAACATGACGAGCGCGTCGGTGTGGGTGGCGCGTAGCGCCTTCGCCAGGGTCGTGGGCTCCCCGCCGACGCCGACGAATTCGATGTCCGCAATGCTTTCGAGGCCCGTTTCAAACGGCTTGCCCGGATGCGTCGCCGCGATATTTGCGGTAGGCAGCAGCCGCCGAACGTTACGGTAGCTCCAGCTATTGAACGGCGACTGACGCCAGTTCCCCAAGGTCACTTGCTTGTCCGGCGTCGGTGGATAGTCGTTCATCAGGTCTTTAGCGAACATGTCGTCTCCCTGGCCCCGTCCTGGCGCACGATAACGCACCTGCGAACGTTGATGGCTGCATGCGAGTGTAGAGACACATCGGTTCCGTGGGAACCCGTTGTGGCGACCTGACACAGTTACGTACCAACGTTGCTATTTGAATGCCATCACGCAACCAAATTGACGCCACGTTGTTTCAACAGGGTCGTGGTCGCAACCAGGGGACCTGCCATGAAGACGTTTGTAATCGCAACGGCGACATCGTTCGCGTTGGCCGCATCGGCTATGAGTGGGGTGGCGAATGCGGCCGATTTGCCGCCGCGGCCATATACAAAGGCGCCGCCGCCCGTCACCGCGCCGGCAATTGTCTACAATTGGACCGGATTCTACATCGGTGGCCATCTCGGCGGCACGTTCTCCGGTGACAACAGCCTGCAAGGCAGCGATGCCCGATTCATGGGTGGTGTTCAGGGCGGTTTCGACTACCAGTTTGCAAACAACTGGGTGATGGGCCTTGAAGCGAACTATAGCTGGCTCGCCTCTGCGGGAGGCGGCGTGGTGTTCCCGGGCGGAACGCTGGCGTCGCTCGATAGTCGCGGCCTGGGATCGGTCACCGGTCGGTTGGGCTTCACCACGGGGCCGGTGTTGCTCTACGCCAAGGGCGGTTATGCGTTCAGGGACCGGAATCTCGATGTAAGCATTGCGGGTGTTTCGCAGCCCTTTAGCGCCACCGGAAATCATCAGGACGGCTACACCATCGGCGCCGGTCTCGAATACATGTTTGCGCCGAGTTGGTCGGCCAAGGTCGAGTATCAGTACTACAACTTCGGCAATACCACCTTCACCGGCGGTCCTCCCGATATTGTCGGCGCGAGCTTCCGTAACGACGAACACACGGTCAAGGCTGGTTTGAACTACCGCTTCGGTTGGGGTGGACCGGCACCGACGAATTACTAACGATCCCCAGGCATTCAGTGAAAGGCCGGCCGGTTGAGCGGGCCTTTCGTTCGAATGACGGCAACTGCATGTCGCTGAGATGCGATCATGTTTCGCCGAGATCGAAGGCGCCGAGCCGGAACTCATCCGGCGTTTCGCCGAGCGGCGTGACCGCGACCAGCGTAAACGACGCGTGAGGGTGAACCTGCCAGATGGCGATGTCATCGGCGGTAATCGTCAGCCAGCCGAACTTGAAAAGATACCGGCCGGGCTCCGCCACCTGTCCGACCTCCCGCCATGCAATCTTTCGTGCGCAAACCTGGACCACGGCGATGAACTCCGTGAGGGCCGGTTGGTCCGGCCGGTTGTGCCGATCAGCCGCAAAGTGCGGCTTGCGTCGATCATAACGTGATGCGGAATGAATTGTCAGCGTTGTCTCGACGTCACAGGGACCGAGGCAATATGGTGCCGGCGGAGAGGATCGAACTCCCGACCTTCGGTTTACAAAACCGCTGCACTACCGCTGTGCTACGCCGGCTATCGGGGTGACTGCTAGCAGCGCAATTCCACCGCGACAAGCCCGAATGGCCGCGTCCGTCGGTGTGTCCGCACCGGTGCGGGGGCGGCCACGTTAAGAATTTGTCGCTCCATTGGTTGCAATTCGGCGATGGCAAAGCCTTACGCGTTAGGCTTACCGGCAAAATACCGTGCCGCCTTAACCCCTGACGCACGTTGTTCCGCTACGGTGAGGCATCTGTTTGAGGATATTTGCGATGCGTGCGGTCTGCGCACTGGTGATGCTCGTCGGCATGCCGTTGGCCGCTTCGGCCAATGACGGCTTTTCGATCGTGATTCCGGGACGTATCGGCGTCCCGATCATCATCAACGGTATCGATGCATCCTACGCCGTGGTCGAAAGCGACTGGGGTCTCGCGAAGAACGTCCACATGCAGCCGACCATCTACGGCGGTCGCAGGATCGGAGCGGAGCCAGAGGTCGGACACTATTATCCGAGCGCGGGCAAGATGCCGGGATATGGTCGACTGGAACGTGAGCCGCCGGCAAACCGCAAGCTGCCGCCCCGCGCGGAAAGTTACAGCCGCTCATGGTCGGCGCAATCGGCGCCACCGGCGCAGGCTGCCGTTCCGGCCTATCCGCCAATGGTGATCGAAGCGCCGCGCGAGCGAGACGAGCGACACTGGCATCGGCGTGGTCTGCTTCCGCGCCCATGAATGATCAAACAATAAAAGACCAACGAACACTCAAAAAAGACCAACAGGAGAGAGTTATGCGTCAGATGTTTTCAGGATTGGTGGCCGCGTTCGCCGTGGTCACCGTCAGTGCCGCGCCGGCAATGGCTTGCGGCGGCGGAGGAGGGCTGTTTACCAGTCCGTGCTCGCCGTGCGGACAGGCATATGTCAGCCCGTGCGGGTCGAGCTATCATGCCGGCTACGGTTACGCCGGTTACGGCCGCTATCAGCGGCTGGCTGATCCGTCGCCGCGATATTACTGGGTCAATCAGGGACCGGTTTACGATGGTCCCGGCCAGTTCGCGCCGCGTCCCTACTATCAGGAGCGCGTCGTCACCGGCTGGCGCGGCCACCACGGTTACCGCGGTCACTATGGCTACACCGGCGGGCCCTATGCCAACCCGATCAATCATTATTCCTACGGTGGCGTCGTTTCGCGCGGTCCGGCGATCACCAGCTATCGCTGGCGTCATGCGCGTCCGGCGCATCTCCGCTACGGTTATCGTCATGCGGCGCGCCCGAGCGTTCGCTATGGTCATGCGCCGCGTCACGGTTACGCCGTTCGTCACGGTGCGTCGCGTATGGTGAGCACGCACGCCAATCGTGCGCCGCGCTTCCGCGACAGCGGCAGCTATTCGTATCGCAGCGGCTTCCATCACGGCCCGCGCGCGCACCGGCACTGATCTTCTCGCCGGTCACAAATTGACCCGCTCGCGGTCAGGCCGCGGGCGGGTTTTGTCTTGTACTGATCGAGGTTATCAAGCCATCAGGCCGAGCCGGCTGGCGCAGATGTAGAGCGAGAGCGCCGCGGCATTCGAGACATTGAGGCTCTTGATGTCGCCGGGCATGTCGAGCCGGGTCATGACATTGCAGGTCTCGCGGGTTAGCTGCCGCAGGCCTTTACCCTCGGCGCCGAGCACCAGCGCTAGCGGCTGTCGTAGCGGGACGGCAGCCAGATTCTCGCTGCCGGCACTGTCGAGGCCGACCGTGAGAAAGCCGCGCTGGTTGAGTTCGGTCAGGGCGCGGGCAAGATTTTGCACCAGCACCAGCGGCACCAGTTCGAGCGCGCCGGAGGCGGATTTGGCCAGGACGCCGGTGGCCTCCGGGCTGTGCCGTGCCGTGGTGACGATCGCCTTCACCGCGAAGGCCGCCGCCGAACGCATGATGGCGCCGACATTGTGCGGGTCGGTGATCTGGTCAAGCACCAGCACGATCCCGTCCTGCGGCAGGGTCTCGATGCTCGGCGAGGACAGGGCGTCGGCTTCCGCAAACAGTCCCTGATGGACCGCGTCCGGGCCCAGAAGATGGTCGATCTGCTGCGGACGGACGATCTCCGGCGTGACGCGGGTTTCGATCGTCTCCTCGGCCAGCCGGCGAGCGGCGTTCTCGGTCAGCAGCAGCTTGCGAATGTGTCGGCGCGGGTTGGCGAGCGCTGCCGTCACCGTGTGCCAGCCGTAGAGGATCACGGCATCGTCGCCATGGTGGCCGCCGTCGCGCCAGTTTCCGCGACGTTCAGGTCCTCGTTGCCGGGTTTTGCGCGGCGGCCGCTGGAATCGCGGTTTTCGATCATCGGTCATGCGGCGTTCTCTCACGGGCCCCGGATAATGGCAATTTGCACCGTGGGAACCGGTCGCCAATATATTCCTGCCGCCCTTGGTTGACTTTGCCATGGCGTTTCCGCCATAACCCCGCCCAGCCAGCGCCCTGTAACAGGGCGTTCGTTTTATCGTCATCAACGGTCTTCCAGCCCCGGTTCGGGCGGCGACCTCGTGTTGACGAGGAGCGGGGGAGTGTCCCGAGTGGCAAAGGGAGCTGACTGTAAATCAGCCGCCGTATGGCTTCGAAGGTTCGAGTCCTTCTTCCCCCACCATCCTTTCTTTCCGAACCATCCTCAAAATTTTATGGAATTGTCCGCATCAGTCTGGCGTACCGCCAGCTCGTACCGGAGACGGAGCTGATGGCGCAAACAACCGCAAGGGTCGACGCCGCGGGTGAAACCGTGACGGCATCGATTGTGCCGTAGACCTGATCATGTCGCCCGGCCTCTGGAGACGCGCATTCGATCGAGACTCACTGTCCGGGGAAGCCGCAGTATGGCTGATACGGATCCTTTGATCGGACTGAATGCGACGCGGCGCGGATGTCTGGCCATGGCAATGGCCTCCTTTGCGCACCGTCCCGCCATAAACCTGTTGCCGAAAATCATCAGCACCTCGCTGAATCGTGATTACTCCGGTTTTCCTTTTGACTGTGCGGGGTTGCATGCCGTTACGTGAGGTGGCTGGGCCAAGGACGACGACGATGTTCGAGACTGTAACTGTGATTTTCGGTTTTCTGAGTGCTGGTATTTTCCTCGCCCATGCCATCGACGGCTACCGGTCGGGCCATAACGGCCGCGCCTGAGGCGTTCTTTTCCTGACCGTTTGATGGGCCGCCGATGGCGGCAACAGTTCTCCCAATCGGCCGCAACGGGTGCGGCAGGGCGCCGCAACCGGCGAATTTGCCCAAAGCATTTAACCTCTCGTCAAGGTCTTTACGGAAGCCTGTCGCGACAGGAGGTTGCGCCGTGGCCAAAACCCGCGATTCCAATGCCGGCATCGGACAGCGATCCGCGCGCTCCTATCTGCGACCGGCCGAGACCGGGCAGACCCGGCTGGCCAACTGGCCGCCGCCGTATCGCGCCAAGGAAAGCAAGCCCGTCATCATGAAGCACGAGCCAGGCGAGGTGCCGAAGCGGGCCAAGCCGCGCGGCTGGCGGCTGACGCGGGCAATGTTCTCCGAATTCGCCGACGATTGACCTGACAGACTCGCGCAAGTCACCCGGCACCGACGGGAATCCGGTGTTGCCGGTTGAGCCTTTGCGGCGAGCGTGATAGTGCATCGCGCCAGCGCGGGTGTAGCTCAATGGTAGAGCAGCAGCCTTCCAAGCTGAATACGAGGGTTCGATTCCCTTCACCCGCTCCAGTCGCCTTTAGCCATTCCCAGCTTCAATAAGCCGTCCACAACCGCTCAGGCCCGTTGCGCCTTGGCTGTTGCCGTTCCAGCTCTTTTCGTCGTCAGCGCCAGGCTCGCGGCGGTGACGACGCGGGCGATGATCCCCTCGACATCGTCGAGGTCGCATAGACCGTTGGAGAGTTTGGTCAGCCGTTCGCTGTCGCGGATGGTCTGGTGCGCCATCGCCAGCGCGAAGTGCAGGCCCCAATAGATGTCCACCTCGGCGACGTCGGGCAGGGAGCGCTGCATCGCGGCCGCGAACCGCCGCAGATGGCTGATCTCGCGATTGCGGATTTTTCGGATCGGTGGGACCGCTTCGATCGAGGCGCGGATCATGAAGCGCGCGGCCGTTGCGCGCTGGCGGTCCGGGCCGAGGCAGCCGCGTAAGGTCGGCCCGACCAGGGCGCGGATCACCGCCTCGATGGGCGCGCGGCCGGAGCCTTCTTCCTCGGCCGCCTTCAATTCATTCAACCGCTCGCGATTGGTGGCGATACTCCGCGTCACGAATAATTCGGCGATGAGTTCGTCTTTGGAGCCGAAGTGATAGTTGACCGCGGCGAGATTGACGCCGGCCGCTGCGACGATGTCGCGCAGCGTCACCTCGGAGAACCCGCGTTCGGCATAGAGTTGTTCGGCGGCATTGAGGATTGCCGCCCGGGTTCGGTCTGTCGCCATGGGTGCCGCGCTTCGCTTTGTCGGGTGGGCCATGCGGGGCGAGCATGCCCCAATTCGATCTGGCGATTGCAATTCAAACAGTTGTATGAAACTATCGTTTCATAGTCGCGAATTGTCAATGCGTATCCGCATCGGGCGTTTCGCGGTCGCTGTTGCTTCGCTAACTCGCGGCACACGCGCGGCAATGTCGCGTGTGTACGTGGAGGGTGGGGCGGTAGCGTGATCCCTCATTTTCAAGATAACCGCGAGGATCCACCGATGGACTTCAATATGTCTGATCGCCAGCGCGAATGGCTCGACCGCGTGCGCTCGTTCATGACCAAGCATGTGCGCCCGGCCGAACCGATCTATCGGAAGCAGGACGAGACCGGCGACCGCTGGAAGGAAATTCCCATTCTCGAGGAATTGAAAGAGAAGGCCCGTGCGGAGGGGTTGTGGAATATGTTCATGCCGCCGTCCGAGCATGAGGACGACGAATTCCGTGGCGCTGGACTGACCAATCTCGAATATGCCTCGCTCGCCGAAGAGATGGGCCGCGTGAGCTGGTCGTCGGAAGTGTTCAACTGCTCCGCGCCGGACACCGGCAACATGGAAGTGCTGATGCGCTACGGCACCAAGGAGCACAAGCGACAGTGGCTGCGTCCGCTGATGGACGGCAAGATTCGCTCGGTGTTCCTGATGACGGAGCCGGCGGTTGCCTCAAGCGACGCGACCAACATCGAAACCAGCATCAAGCGCGATGGCGATCACTACGTCATCAACGGCCGCAAGTGGGGGTCGTCCGGCGCCGGCGACCCGCGCTGCAAGATCGGCATCCTGATGGGCAAGACCGATTTCAATGCCGCCCGCCACCAGCAGCAGTCACAGATCCTGGTGCCGATGGACACCAAGGGCATCACCATCGAGAAGATGTTGCCGGTGTTCGGTTACGACGACGCGCCGCACGGCCACGCGCAGGTGCTGTTCGAGAACGTCCGCGTTCCGGCGAGCAATCTTCTGCTCGGCGAAGGCCGCGGTTTCGAGATCGCGCAAGGCCGTCTCGGTCCGGGCCGCATCCATCACTGCATGCGCACCATCGGTAAGGCTGAGGAAGCGCTGGAGAAGATGGTGAAGCGGCTGTCGTCGCGCACCGCCTTCGGCAAGAAGATCATCGAGCAATCGGTGTGGGAACAGCGCATCGCGGAAGCGCGCACCGACATCGAGATGAACCGGCTGCTCTGCCTCAAGGCCGCTGACATGATGGACAAGGTCGGCAACAAGACCGCGCAGCTCGAGATCGCGATGATCAAGGTCGCCGCGCCGAACATGGCGTTGAAGATCATCGATCACGCGATCCAGGCATTCGGTGCTGCCGGTGTGTCCGACGATGCCGGCCTTGCCAACTCCTACGCCCATGTCCGCACCCTGCGGTTGGCGGACGGCCCGGACGAGGTGCACAATCGCGCCATTGCCAGACTTGAACTTCGGAAGTATGCCAATCAGGCGGCTTCGAAGTAGCGGGTCCCCATCGTGGCGCTCCCGCTGGAACGAAATCCCGTGGGATGAAACCAAACGGAGCGCCACTTTGGCAGACGGCGTTAGAAAAGACGAAGAGTTCTCCGGCACCAAGCCTATCGAGGAGCGGCATCGGATCGATGAAATCCGCCTCGAGAACTGGATGAAGGAGCATGTCGAAGGTTACGCGGGACCGTTGACGGTCCTGCAATTCAAGGGCGGCCAATCCAATCCGACGTATCGGCTCGATACGCCCGGCCGTTCCTACGTGATGCGGCGCAAGCCGTTCGGCAAACTATTGCCGTCCGCGCATGCGGTGGATCGCGAGTTCCGCGTGATCGCGGCGCTCAGCAAGCAAGGCTTTCCCGTTGCGCGCGCGTATGCGCTATGCACCGACGATTCGGTGATCGGCGCGGCGTTCTACATCATGTCGATGGAAGAGGGCCGGGTGTTCTGGGATCCGGCGTTGCCGAGCCAGCCGGCGGACGCGCGCCGCGCGATCTTCACCAGCAAGATCGAGACGCTGGCAAATCTGCATCGATACAATCCCGAGGCCATCGGTCTCGGTGACTTCGGCAAGTCGGGCAATTATTTTGCGCGGCAGGTCGATCGCTGGACCAAGCAGTATCGCGCGTCGGAGACGCAGCACATTCCGGAAGTCGAGCGGCTGATCGAATGGCTGCCGAGCACCATGCCGGAGCAGCGTCGCGTCTCCATCGTGCATGGCGACTATCGCCTCGACAACATGATCTTCCATGCCACCGAGCCGCGCGTGCAGGCGGTGCTGGATTGGGAGTTGTCGACGCTCGGCGATCCGATGGCGGATTTCACGTATCTGTTGATGCAGTGGACTATGCCGGGGCTCGCCAACATCGATCTCAAGGCGCTCAACATTCCGACCATGGAGGAAGCCGCCTCGATCTATTGCAAGGTGACGGGCGACGAGGTGCCGGAGCTGAACTGGTACTTCGCCTACAACCTGTTCCGCCTTGCGGGTATCACGCAGGGTATCGCCGGCCGGATTCGCGACGGCACCGCCGCCAGCGCCAAGGCGATGGAATCGGCGAAGCGAACCGTTCCTCTCGCCAAGGCAGCCTGGGAATACGCGCAGAAAGCCGGCGCGAAATAACGCAACATTCCGAGGTGCGGTCCGATCCGGATCGCACCTCGATTCTATCCACATCCCTTTTCTAATGTGCCCGTTGGCGCGCAGCTCTACGCGCCAGACCCGAGCCTCGCCGTGGCCCTTTCCCCCAATCTTCGCGGCAGCCTGTTCATGGCGATTGCCATGGCAAGCTTCACCATGAACGATGCGATCACCAAAGCGGTGTCGTCGGAGATCAACTTCGGCGAGATCATGCTGGTACGCGGCGTGTTCGCCATCGTGCTGATTGCGGCGTTGACGATTTCACGGGGCGCCATACGCCCGGTGCGGACGCTGATGGTGAAGCCGGTGGCGTTGCGCGTGATGGGTGAGGTCGGCGGCACCGTCGCGTTTCTCGCCGCGATCGTACATCTGCCGCTCGCGAATATCTCCGCGATCATGCAGGCATTGCCGCTGGCCATCACGCTGGGCGCGGCGGTGGTGCTTAGCGAACCGGTCGGCTGGCGGCGTTGGACGGCGATCGGCATAGGCTTCGCCGGCGTGCTGGTGATCGTTCGTCCGGGGCTCGATGGCTTCAACCAGTTCGCGCTGCTGGCGCTGATCTCGGTGCTGTTCTGCACACTGCGCGATCTCGCTACCAATCGCATTCCGGCGGAAATCCCGTCGCTGTTCATCACGCTGTTGACGACCATTGTGGTGACGGTCGTGGGTGCGCTCGTGCTGGTGCCGCTCGGCGGATGGGTGCAACCGTCCGCGCGCGTGGTCGGCCTGCTGGCGCTGGCGGCAGTGTTCGTGTTGACCGGCTATCAGTGCGTCATCATGGCGATGCGCGCCGGCGACATCTCGGCGGTGGCGCCGTTCCGCTATACCGCGCTGCTGTGGGCGATCCTGCTCGGTTATATCCTGTTCAGCGAAGTGCCCGATGGTCCGATGATCGTCGGCGCGTCGATGATCGTGGCGTCGGGCCTCTACGCCTTCTACCGTGAGCGCGTGCGGGCCCGGATGCGTGGCGCGGGCCCCCCCCCCGCGCCGCCCCCCCCCGGGGAATAAA
>JAEWIX010000014.1 GCA_023386885.1 Pseudomonadota bacterium | reverse complement strand
CCTGCAAGCTCATATACTTTGCCCTGGTGTCCTTCACCTGTTAGGACAACAGCTGCTGCTTCTGCATAATCTTTACGGGCTGCAGAAGAAATTTTACCATCTCCCGCACTGCCCAAAAAAGCTCCGCCACCCAGTGCTCCAGGTATAGAGCCTGTATAATTTTCGGTGTACCAGCCATTGCGCAGCAAAGTGAATGGAATACCGCTTTCCTTTAATGCTGCTTCAGTTGCAAGGTGTTCGCCGGCAAGATTAATGGATGACGTATCTGCATGAAGCAGACTTGTATAAACAATCCATTTTACACCTGCTTTCTTTGCCGCTTCAATGATATTCTTGTGTTGAGTGGCACGTTTTCCTATTTCATTAGCTGAAATGAGCAATAAAGTGTCTATGCCCTGAAGTGCAGTGGCAAGTGTTTCTGGTTTATCATAATCCGCCTCACGGACTTCTACGCCAAGGTTAGATGCCTTTTGTTTAGAACGAACTAAAGCAACAATATTGTCAGCGGCAGTTTTCTCTTTCAATTTAGATACTACAATTTGACCCAGTTGTCCTGTTGCACCTGTAACGCCAATTTTCATAATTATTTCCTTTTTATTGGAAAGCAAAGGTCATACGAATAAACTGGCTGGAAAAGGTAAAAAACTGCCTTTTGGTGATATTTTTCGGAACTAACTTTTATAATAGCTTTCCCGGAACTCGATTGGTGTTTTAGCTGTATGCTTGCGGAAGTATTTAATAAAGTTGGTCGGCTCTTCAAAACCCAGGTCATAGCCAATTTCTTTGATGGAAAGGTTAGTATGAATGAGGAGACGTTTAGCTTCAAGCATTACCTTTTCATCAATGATAACCTTTGGCGTTTTACCCATTGTTGTTGTCGTTGCATGGTACAAACGCTTTTCAGATACATTCATTTGAGAAGCATAGCCGCTTACTGATTTCAGGGTTCTAAACTGTGCCGCAAGCAGGTCTTTGAACAATACTGTGTAATCAAGGTCTACGCCTTTCGCCATCTCCGTAAAGCCTTGTGCCCTTCTTTCCCTTTCTGCAAGTAACAGCAGGTTGTGAAGCAAATTGTGTAAAAGGCTATAATGATAAGCATCGTTGTTTCTGCTTAACTCTGCTTCAATGGCATGAAAGGCAATCAGCAGGGAAGGAGATGATTTAACGTCAATTATTGAAATGTCCAGGAGGTCGTTGAAAAGTATAGTATTGGTCAGGTATTTTGTATCATCTTCTGTTTTAGCAAAGAAGTTATCGGTAAACACCAACACCTTGCCGTCGTGTTTGCTGGCGGCATCAATTGCCTTTACCCTATCCTTATTGATGAACAAAAACGTATCTGCTTTCACTTTCACAGGCTCAAAATCTATTAAGTATTCAGCAGCACCCTTTTGTACCCAAAAGATGTGATAGAACTCTGTGCGGTGTGGTGTTGTAATGGACTTATGATGCTTTAAGACGGTGTCTGCAATCGGAAGAACTTCAATTTCCAAGGGCAGCCCTGGCTTAAACTTTACTTGTGTGATGTTAGATTGCACACACGAAGTTATCAGTTTAGTTCAGTCATAAGAAGGTTCGGCTGAAAAAGCCAGTATGAAATTGAAACTTACCTTGTTGAGGTGGTTATTTAATTGATATTAAAATTAAAGCTGAGTACATTCAGCCAAGCCGGGGGTGGCTGGAATGTGTGCCGCATTTTAAACTCTTTGCAAGATTGGCGTTTGTGCTTAGGTTCTGTGGGCCTTGCAGTGTGCTAAAAATTGCGTGGGGTAGCATCGTAAATTCTAACCGTGGTTCAACTTTTACGGTCTGTACAAATAGGGTGACGTACAACGTAGAACGTATTTGCGAAGAAGCGGAAATAATGTTCCTGCTGCCTCATTTACGTACTTTTGTTGATTATTGTTATGAGGTTGAAAGGTAGTTTGTCAGCCGCTTTTTTGCAAATACGATGTTGGCTGCAGCTTGTCAAGCATAGCCGTTTACCGACACTTCAAAGCATGTCCCCGTCACCAAATTAATTTTTAAGTTGAAGTAGCAATTTCCTCCATCTTTCACAAGAAGAATTTCGGTCTTCCACGCCTTGTCCCATGTGTCGCAAAAGCCATTTATCCATACTTCCTTCTCTCCATTGTCATTTAGTACTGCTATGTACTGCCGCTTATAATGGAACTTTGGAAAGTCAATACTGTAGCTTTCTTTCAAATCAGGTGCTAAACTCTGATTATGGTTTTGAACGCATTCTTTCAATATACTGTCCAATCGTTTTATTTCGTCTACTGATAAAGTCGCTGGCTTGTAGGAGTGTTTGAAGGGCCAATCATGGTTCGGGTCAAAGGCAATAACAGCAAACTCTGATGTGTCGTTCAATTTCTGTTGTGCTATTGGGTAAGCAGACTTCTTGTTATCAGGGTGAGAGCATGAAGTAAAATAACGTCTCGAAATACAAACGCAAACAAGGAGGAAAAGTAATCTCATAAGGCTTTTATAGAAAGATGCTACATAATGACCGTTTCCATAAGTTGCAGCCAACGTAAAGGGCTTTCCACAGGCCGGCGAATGAGTGAATGCTGCAATTGAGGACACTAGGCTTGTGGAAAGCCGGTGTTGCCCGCATTTTTACTCTGCATCCACAGGATCGAAGCTAGATTGAAAGTAACTCCATCGGCGTCGTATCAGAGGCAACTTGTGAATGCTTTACCATGGCCTATTGCTGCCAAAATTGTTTTTT
>JAEWIX010000069.1 GCA_023386885.1 Pseudomonadota bacterium | reverse complement strand
TAAGCCGGATCGCTTCGCGGGCGGCGGGGGGCTGCACACCCGCCACGACGCCATGGTCGCGGGCGAAGGCGGCGCCGACTACGTGCTGTTCGGCGAGCCGGATGCAAACGGCCAGCGGCCCTCGGCGGACGCCGTCGCCGAACGGCTGAACTGGTGGGCCGAATTGTTCGAGCCGCCCTGCGTCGGCTATGCCGCGAGCCGCATTGAGGCGCGCGCCTTCGCCGCCGCCGGCGCGGATTTTGTCCTTGTCGCTGACATGATTTGGTCCGATCAAGCGGGATCGGCCGCGGCGCTTGCGGATGTGGCCGCAGCGCTGAAGGAAGGATATGCGGCGGCAGCGAGACATCCTCTCACCGGGCAGAGTTGACGCGGGCATGAGACTGCTGCGCGGCGTCACGATTCTGCTGGGTTCCGTGCTGGTTGCCACCAGCGCGCAGGCGCAGATCTCGCTGGTGCCGCCGGCTGCGATTCCGCAGCCGCAGGCCCAGCCCGCACCCGAACCGCACCCCGCACCGAGAGCTGCCCCAAAACCCGCGCCGAAGGCAGCACCTAAACCTGCTCCGAAGCCGGAGGCCAAATCAGCCCCCGCGCCGGTGCGCAAATCGACCACCACGGAAAAGCCCGCGGCCCCCGATGCGGCGAAGGCCGCCACCGCCGAGAACAACGATCTCGACGCCGTGCTGAACGAGCCGCCGAATGTCGATCTGGTCTACGGCGCCTATCAACGCGGCTTTTACCGCACGGCGTTCAACCTCGCGATGAAGCGCGCGCAGGAAAAGAACGATACCGCCGCGATGACCATGCTGGGCGAACTCTACGCCAACGGTCAGGCGGTCAAGCGCGATTACCGCAAGGCCATCGAATGGTACAAGCGCGCCGCCGACCAGGGCGACCGCGAGGCCATGTTCGCGCTGGCGATGCTGAAGATCGGCGGACAGGGCGGCCCGGCCGATCGCGAGGGCGGCGCCGGACTGCTGGCGTCGGCGGCGAAACTCGGCGAGCCCAAAGCGGCCTATAATCTGGCGCTGCTCTATGTCGACGGCCAGACCTTCCCGCAGGACTTCAAGCGCGCCGCCGAACTGCTGCGGATCTCGGCCGACGCCGGCAACGACGAGGCGCAATACGCGCTGGCGAGTTTCTACAAGGAAGGCACCGGCGTTCCGAAGGACATCGACAAGTCGGTGCGGCTGCTGCAAGCCGCCGCCATGGCCGGCAATGTCGCCGCCGAAGTCGAATACGCCATCGCGCTGTTCAACGGCACCGGCACCACCAAGAACGAGGTCGCGGCAGTCTCGTTGCTGCGCAAGGCGGCGCGGCAGAACAACCCCATCGCCCAGAACCGGCTCGCGCTGGTGCTGACGCAGGGCAAGGGCGCGCCGGTCGACATGATCGAAGGGCTGAAATGGCATCTGGTGGCGAAAACCGCCGGCAAGGGCGATCCGCTGCTCGACGAGGCCTTGGCACGGCTCACGCCGGAAGAGCGCGCCAAGGTCGAAGCCGCCGCCAAAAAATGGGTCGGCGCCAAATGATCGCCCCAAAAATCGAGCCAAAGAACCGCCCTTGACGCGGCGCGCCCCGCAAGGCACCCAATCCCCTCACGAGGCGTCCCACCGGGGACGCAATGAATCGAGACGCTCATGCTGCATTCCGCCCTCATCAACGTCATGGTCAAGGCCGCGCGCCGTGCCGGCCGCAGCCTGAGCCGCGACCTCGGTGAAGTCGAAAATCTTCAAGTGTCGCTGAAAGGCCCGGCGAACTTCGTCACCGCCGCCGACAAGCGCGCCGAGGAAATGCTCTACAGCGACCTTTCGAAGGCGCGACCCGGCTACGGCTTCATCGGCGAGGAAGGCGGCACCCGCGAGGGCGCCGACAAGACGCACACATGGATCGTCGATCCGCTCGACGGCACCACCAACTTCCTGCACGGGATTCCGCAATTCGCCATCTCCATCGGCCTGCAACGCGAAGGCACGATGATCGCGGGCGTGATCTACAATCCGGCGACCGACGACCTGTTCATCGCCGAGCGCGGCAAGGGTGCGTTCCTCAACGACACCCGGCTGCGCGTTGCCGCGCGCAAGCAGTTGCACGATTGCGTCATCGCCTGCGGGCTGCCGCATATCGGGCGCGGCGACCTGCCGCTGTCGCGGGACGAGATGACGGCATTGCAGCCGCGCGTCGCGGGCCTGCGCCGCTTCGGCGCGGCATCACTCGATCTCGCGTACGTCGCGGCGGGCCGTCTCGACGGCTACTGGGAGCGCAACCTCAAGCCGTGGGACATGGCGGCGGGCATGATCATGATCCGCGAAGCCGGCGGCGTGGTCAGCGACATCCAGACGCCGGGCGATCCGCTGGTCTCCGGCGACGTCGTCTGCGGCAACGAGATCATCCATGCCGAACTGACGAAGATTCTGCGACCACTGAAGAAGTAAGCGCACGCGATCTTCTTCCTTCCCTTGCAGGAGAAGGAAAGGACGTGCCGTCATCCTTCGAGGCTCGCTTTGCTCGCATCTCAGGACGACGATTCAGTTCGAGCCGAGAACTTACTCCGCTGCGGAAGCGTGCGCCGGCGCGGGTGGCCCGTAAATCTCCGGCGCCGCTTCTGCGCGGCCTTCCTCACGCGCGGCGCGCGAGAACAGCCGCTGCACGACAACGAAGAACACTGGCACCAGCAGCAGCGCGAGGATCACCACCGCGATCATGCCGCCCATCACGCCGGTGCCGAGCGCCTGCTGACTCTGCGCGCCGGCGCCGCTCGCCACCACCATCGGCAGCACGCCACTGACGAAGGCAAGGCCGGTCATCACGATAGGACGGAAGCGCAACTGACAGGCCTCCAGCGTCGCTGTGATCAATGACTTGCCCTCGGCGCGCAAATCCTTGGCAAACTCGATGATGAGAATGGCGTCCTTCGCCGCGAGGCCGATGATTGTCACCAATCCGACGGTGAAATAAACGCCGTTCGGCAGATCGCGCAGCGTCGAGGCGATCACCGCGCCGACCATGCCGAGCGGAATCGTCAACAGCACCGCCAGCGGAATGGTCCAGCTCTCGTAGAGCGCCGCGAGACACAGGAACACCACGAGGATCGACAATGCCAGCAGGATCGGCGCCTGCGAGCCGGACAGCTTCTCCTGCAACGACTGACCGGTCCATTCGTAGCCGAAGCCGCGCGGCAGACGGCCCGCAAGCCGCTCCATCTCGGCGATGGCGGCGCCGGTTGTGAAGCCCGGCCGCGCCTCTCCGGTGATGCGCATGGCCGGATAGTAATTGAAGCCGACGATCTGCGTCGGTCCCTTCGACCAGTCGATCGAGGCGAACGACGAGAACGGGACCAGTCGCCCGCTGCTGTTCTTGACGTTGTAGTTGAGGATGTCGTCCGCAGTGGTGCGGCCGTTACGGTCTGCCTGCACGATCACGCGCTGCATCCGTCCGCGGTTGGGGAAGTCGTTGACGTAGGTCGAGCCGAGATTGGTCGTCATGGTCTCGTTGATGGCCTCGAACGTGACGCCGAGGGCGCTGGCCTTTTCGCGATCGACCACGAGATTGATCTGCGGCGCCGGCGGCAAGCCTTCGACATAGACATTCCTCAAGATCGGACTGGCATTGGCCTCCTTGATCAACTGATCGGTCGCCTCCATCAGTGCCGCGTAGCCCTTCTGACCGCGATCCTGCAGACGGAAGCTGAAGCCGGAGGAATTGCCGAGGTTGTCGATCGGCGGCGGCTGCAGCGCGGTGATCTTGGCGTCGCGGAGCGAAACAGACAGATCGCGGTTGGTGTCAGCCACGATATTGGCGGCGGAATCCTTCTTAGGTCGTTCCGACCAGTCCTTCAGGGTGATGAACGCCTGCGCAGTGTTCATGCCCTGCCCCGAATAAGCGAAACCGGTGAGGAACGTGACATCCTCAATGCCGGACCGTTTGGCCAGATATTTCTCGACCGCCTCGACCGCAGCTTCGGTCCGGCCATGGGACGAATCCGACGGCGTCTGCACGTCGGTCGTGATGAAGCCTTGATCGTCCACCGGCACGAAGCCGGCAGGCATCCGCACGAAGGCCCAACCGAGGCCGACCAGCAAGATCGCGTAGATGATCATCAGCCGACCGGTGCGCTTCAGCGACCAGCCGACGACGCGGGTGTAGCGGTTGCGCGTGTGTTCGAGCCCGCGATTGAACAGGCCGAAGAAGCCGCGCCGCGCATGGGAATGCCCGGCCTGTACCGGCTTGAGCAGGGTGGCACACAGGGCCGGCGTCAGTGACAGCGCCATCAGCGCGGAGAAGCCGATCGCCGTCACCATCGTCACCGAGAACTGGCGATAGATGATGCCGACAGAGCCCGGAAAGAACGCCATCGGCACGAACACCGCCATCAGCACCAGCGTGATGCCGATGATGGCGCTCGTGATCTGAGACATCGCCTTGCGCGCGGCCTCCTTCGGCGGCAGCCCCTCTTCGGCCATGATGCGTTCGACATTCTCGACCACGACGATGGCGTCGTCGACCAGAATGCCGATCGCCAGCACCATGCCGAACATCGTCAGCATGTTGATGGAGTAGCCTGTGGCCAGCAGGACTGAACAGGTGCCGAGCAGCGCCACCGGCACCACGATGGTCGGGATGATGGTGTAGCGGATGTTCTGCAGGAACAGGAACATCACGAGAAACACCAGCACCACCGCCTCGATCAGCGTATGCACGACCTTTTCGATCGAGGCCTCCACCACCGGCGTGATGTCGTAGGGGATATCGTAGGCAATGGTCGCCGGGAAGAACTTCGACAACTCCTCCATCTTGGCTCTCACCGCGCTCGCGGTCGCGAGCGCATTGGAGCCCGGCGCAAGCATCACCGAGAGGCCCGCGGTCGGCTTGCCGTTGAGGCGGGTGGTGAACCGGTAATCCATGCCGCCGACCTCGACCCGCGCCACGTCGCGCAGCCGCACCGTGGAGCCGTCGCGGTTGGCGCGCAGCACGATGGAGCCGAATTCCTCAGGCGTGGTGAGTTGCCCCTTCACCAGGACCAGCGCCGCGGTTTTCTGCCCGGCCCGGCTCGGTGGCGCGCCGATGCTGCCCGAGGCCACTTGCGCGTTCTGCGCCGCAATCGCCTTGGTGACGTCCTCCGAGGTGAGATTGTAGCCGACGAGCTTGTCGGGATCGACCCAGACGCGCAGCGAGCGTTCGGTGGAAAACAGCGTGGCGCGGCCGACGCCTGGAAGGCGCCGGATCTCACCGATGATGTTGCGCATGATGAAATCGCCGAGGCCGACCTCATCGAGACTGTTGTCGGTCGAGCGCAGCGTGACGATCTGCAGCGTGTCGCTGGACGCTTCCTCGACCAGAATGCCTTCCTTCAGCACGACATCCGGCAGACGCGCCTCGATGCGCTTGATGCGGTTCTGCACATCCACCGACGCCATGCCGAGGTCGGTGCCGGGAACGAAATACGCAGTGATCTCGACCTGACCCAGGGAGTCGCTGGTGGATTCGAAACTGAGGATGCCCGAGGCGCCGTTGAGCTGTTCCTCGATCAGACGCGTGACGCTGTTGTAGAGGTTCTGCGGGGAGGAGCCAGGATAGGCGGTCGAGATCGAAATCGAGGGCGGCGCGATGATCGGATACTGCGCCACAGCGAGAAACGGAATCGAGATCGCGCCAATCAGACAGATGAAAAGCGCGATCACCCAGGCGAAAATCGGCCTATCGATAAAAAATGACGGCATCAGCGGTTCAATCGCTGACCGAGACCGGCGTCACCTTGCTGTCGTCCGATGCAACCGAGCCGGTCGCGACCTCACGCAGCGGCAGCGGCTTCACCTCGTCGCCGGCGGCGAACTTCTGAAAGCCCTCGACCACGACGCGGTCGCCGGCTTTGAGGCCATCGGTGATCACCCATTTGCCGCCGTGAACCGCGCCGGTGCGCACCGACTGCACGGCAATACGATTGTCGGGGCGCACCACGAACACCTCGCTGCCGCCGTCGTGGCTGCGCTGCACCGCCTGCTCCGGAACCGCGATGGCGTCGTTGTCGATGCCCTGCTCGATCAGCACGCGGACATACATGCCCGGCAGCAACTCGCCGTTCGGATTCGGGAACTCGCCGCGCAACGTCACCTGCCCAGTCTCGGCATTCACCTTGGCTTCCGAGAACAACAGCTTGCCGGTGTGCGAATAGGTGCCGTCGTCGACGACGAGGCGGATCTTGGCGGCACCCGGCTCGATCTGTTCGAGATCACCGCGCGCGAACGCCCGCCGCAGCTTGTTGAGATCGCTGACCGACTGGGTGAAGTCGGCATAGATCGGATCGAGCTGCTGGATCGAGGCCAGATTGGTGGTGTCGTTCGGCACAACCAGCGCACCTTCGCTGACCAGCGCCGCGCCGATGCGGCCGTTGATCGGCGCACGAATGGTAGCGTAACCGAGATTGAGCTTGGAGCGGGCGACATCGGCCTTGCGCGCGGCCACATCCGCCTCCGCCTGCCGCTTCGCCGCGATCGCGGTTTCATGCTGCGCCTCGGAGGCGACATGCTGATGCGTGAGCGTTTCGATGCGTTTGGCATGACGCGCGGCCTGATCGAGTACGGCCTCGGCCTTCGCCAGCGCCGCCTTCTGCGCCATCAGGTCGACCTCGAACGGCTTCGGATCAATCTTGTACAGCGGATCGCCGGCCTTCACGTCGGTGCCCTGATGGAACAAGCGTTCAAGGATGATGCCCGACACCTGCGGGCGGACATCGGCGATGCGCGTCGGCGCGATGCGGCCGGGCAACTCGCGGACCACGGCGAACGGCTGCTGCCTGACAGTGACGAAACTGACTTCAGGCGTCTGAACCGGTTGCGCGGCGACGGCGGACGCCGGCTCGTCGCAGCCGGTCAGCACGGGGCTCACCGCGAGCAACAACACCAGTCCGAATCCAGATCGCATTCCTCGTCGCATTGTCAGTTTCATTGCCTCGCTATCCCATTCGTCAGACATGAATCAAAAGCAAGCCGCGACAGCATCGCCGCGCGGCGTTGTCTATTCGGACTCTGACGTCATTTGATTTCGCAAAAGTAACGCAGCGGGAGCGCGACGCAACAAATTTTGCGGCGGCGCAATGCCACAGCGCGTTACAGCGTTGAAGTCGCAGCAACTTTGTATGACTCACTTAATTGTGAGTCGGCAGTGATGATGTCCGAATGAATTTGAAACGATTCCAGCAAGTCGCGCGATCATGAGCGCGACACTTCGCATTCGCTGCTGTGAGTACGCGAATACCAAACATCCGCATCAACATGACGAAACTGTAATGCGTTAACGGCGCGCGATTCGATCGGATATGTCGTCGCAGCGATCTACTTGAGTACTTCGCATGCATTGTGCTGGACGTGCCGCGTGCGGTCGCGCTCGGCCAATCCATTCCACCACGTCCGCAGCGACGCGCTGTCGCAGGGCAGCTTCACGCACATGCCCTCGATATAGGCGATCCAGTCATCGAACCGAAAGGCGGGAACGGGAACCACCGCCGGCACATCGGCCTTGAGCGCATATTCGATCAGCCGCGCCAGGCCGCGCCCCTGCTGCTCCTGCCGTCCGAAGCGATTGACGATGAGCAGATCGGCGCCCCGGTCGATGGTCGCCATCATCGCGGTGCGCGCCGCTGCAAGTTTGTCGAGATCGAGCCTGCGACCCTGGGTGTAGGCGGCCGCCTCCTGAAACAGATCGACCCGCTCGCCGCTGTGAATCATCATGGCCGACAGTTCCGCAGCGCCGGCGTTGTGATGGCCGAACTGCACCAGACCGACCGGCCGTTGCCCTTCGGCCTTCAGCGCCGCAACGAAATCGAGCAGCACGCCGTCCGGCTGCTGATGCGCCTCATAGACCAGCGCGGCAACGTCGCATTGCGCATCGAACATGAAACCACCTCACCGCCCGGTGAACCGCCGACGACACGCCGCGATGCCTCTCGCTTGACCATCGGTGCCGGCGACCGCGTCAATCTACCGCGCTACACCACGGATTTGAAGCGGCGTTGCATCGCTATATTTTAATGTATATTACGTATTCGCGACGTCATTCGCACGCGCCATCATTGGCGATCTGGATTCGCTATAAATGCAGCAGACGGCGCTGGACCTGACGCCGCGACGCGATAAAGGTTGGCGCGATAGAGGGCCTGTCGTGAGAGACGCGAAGAACGACAATGACACCATGACGGAGACGGAGATCCATAGCCGGGCGCTGACGACCTGCGAGATCGCGCCGGACGGCAAGATGATTTCACTCGGTTTCACCGATGCCACCGGTCAGCCCGTCGCCGTCAGGCTTCCGCTCGAGCAGGCCGGCGCGCTGGCGATGACACTGCCGGCGCTGATCGAACAGGCGCTTCGCCGCCAGTTTCGCGACGACAGCCTGCGCTTCACGTTTCCGCTCGGCTCCTGGGCGGTGGAACAATCGCCGGACCCCGGCACCAGCATCGTCACCTTGCGCACACCCGACGGCTTCGGCGTCTGCTTCACGATGCAGCGGCAGCAACAGGATGCACTCAGCGAAGCGTTCGTCTGCGATTGCGCGCGACGCTCGCCATTCCCCACGCACTAGCGCCGGGTGCGGCGGACCGATCCGACCGCGAAGGCGGGGTTACGTCGCCGTTTTGCCGCCCCGCCCGATATCGGAGCGCAGCGACACCAGATCCTTGCGCGCCGCCGTGGCGGCCGCGCGCTCGATGCGCCGGTAGCGTTCGACCAGCGAGGCGCCGAACGCCGTCAGTGTCGCGCCGCCGCCGTGCTTACCGCCGGTCTGCCGCGCGACTGCAGCCTGTCCGCACATCCTGTTGATGTCATCCACCAGGTCCCAGGCGCGCTTGTAGGACATGTCCATGGCGCGGCCGGCGGCGGAGATCGAACCGCACGCGGCAATGCTTTCCAGCAACTGGATCTTGCCCGGACCAAGTCGGCTGTCGTCATCGAAATCGATGCGAACGCTGAGCGAGGGCAACGGCTTTGCAGCCGATGGTTTGGCGGCAGATTTAGGCATCTCGGTCACACATGAGGTTGCCCGGCTTCGTGGCGAACATGATTCGAACGTCCTGATTCTAAAATCTGCCACGCGAAACGACATCCAATCAGAACGTCGTAAAGATTACCCGGCGAGCCCGACAAAACAACCACGATGTTATTGCGTTGTCGACCTGCGCGGAGATTGTATAATTGATGCGCAATCGACATCCTTTCTCAACGGCTGGCGCACACCGAACCGGCGAACGGCGACGGCATTCGATGCCGGCATCTCAGGCGAAACATCCATGACCGACCGGCAGCGCCGCGCGATGGTTTTGCGGCACGTGGCTTTTGAAGACCTCGGCCTGCTTGCGCCGGCGCTCGCGCACGACGGATGGGATTTCGAAATCCTCGAGGCCTCAACCACCGATCTCACGCAGCAACGGATCGCCGACGCCGATCTGCTCGTCGTGCTGGGCGGCCCGATCGGCGTCGGTGATATCGGAGATTATCCGTTCCTCGCGCAGGAGATCGCGCTGCTGGAAAAGCGGCTCGCCGCCAACCGGCCGACGCTCGGCATCTGCCTCGGCAGTCAGTTGATGGCGGCGGCGCTCGGCGCCCGCGTCTATGCCGGTCCCGTCAAGGAAATCGGCTGGGCGCCGCTGCAATTGACCGACGACGGCATGGCATCCTGTCTCGCCCCGCTCGGTGAGCCGGATGCGACGGTGCTGCACTGGCATGGCGACACCTTCGACCTGCCGGCCGGCGCCACGCGGCTCGCCTCCACGCCTGCTTACGCGAATCAGGCTTTCGCGTTCGGCCCGAACGCGCTCGCGCTGCAATTCCACATCGAGGCCGATCCGGCGCGGCTGGAGGAATGGTATGTGGGCCACACCGTCGAACTCGGCGCGGCGAAAATTGCGATCCCGGCCCTTCGCACTGCAACAGCACAGGTTGCGGCGCGCATTCCGGTGCAGGCGGAGCGCATTTTTGCCCGTTGGCTGCGCGAACTCACATAAATCGGCGCAAATTCGAGCCCGAATTCGAGCCCGAATTCGAGCTTTGGTTCAAGCCTTTGTCATGATGGTGCGCTTCCGTGTGGAGCGCGCGGGCGGATTTTCGCGCGTGTGGCAGGCTCGCACCCCCTGATCGGTGGTTTAGCGATCCGACGTGCTTCCCTCACGCGCTCGCTGTGCCATATTGCGACCGACGAATGCGTTTCTCGAACCTGATGAAAGCACCATGGCGCAAGGCTCCGCATCCCGCAGCTCCCTCGAACTCGAACTGACCAAGCTGTCGTCGCCGCGCATCTTTCTGGTGCGCATGCTGGTGTTCCTGGTGCTGTGCGCGCTGGTCGCGGTGGTGCTGTACAAGCAGATCATGACGGCGTTCATGGCCAATCCCGGCCTCAACGCCCTCATCCTCGCGGTGCTGCTGATCGGCACCATCCTGTCGTTCCGGCAGGTGATCCGGCTTTATCCGGAAGTCGCGTGGGTCAACAGCTTCCGCATCGCCGATCCAGGCCTCGCGCTCGACCGCCGGCCGGTGCTGCTGGCGCCGATGGCCGCCATCCTCGGCCGCGAACGCACCGGGCGAATGTCGATCTCGCAGCAGACCATGCGCCACCTGCTCGACTCGATCGCGACGCGTCTCGACGAGGCGCGCGATATCTCGCGCTACATGACCGGCCTTCTGGTGTTCCTCGGTCTGCTCGGCACCTTCTGGGGCCTGATCGAAACCGTCGGCTCGGTGAGCCACATCATCGACGGCTTGAAGGTCGGCGGCGATTCCGGATCGATGTTCGATACGCTCAAGGAAGGGCTCGCCGCGCCGCTGGGCGGCATGGGCATTTCGTTCTCGTCGTCGCTGTTCGGTCTCGCCGGCTCGTTGATCCTCGGCTTTCTCGACCTGCAATCCAGTCAGGCGCAGAATCGCTTCTATACCGACCTCGAAGACTGGCTGGCCTCCACCGTGCGGGAATTTACCGGCGAGACCGGCCACGCGCCGACCGGCGGCAACGAGATGCAGGCCGCGGTCGAGCGGCTGCGGTCGACCGTCGAGGAGATGGGCGCGGGACGCGGCACCACCGCGGCGATGGCCAACCTCGCCGATGCCATTCAGGGACTGGTGCAGCACATGCGCGGCGAACAGCAGATGATCCGCGAATGGGCCGACGGCCAGGGCGAGCAGAACCGTGAGATCAAGAAACTGCTGGAGCGGATTGCGGCGCAACCCGAAAGGCATCTGAGCGGAGATCTGTGATGGCGCTGATCCGCCGCCGCACCGATTCCGGCTTCAACTACTGGCCGGGCTTCGTCGACGCGCTATCGACGCTGGTGCTCGCCATCGTGTTCCTGCTGTCGGTGTTTCTCGTCGTGCAGTTCTATCTGTCGCAGGAAGTTTCCGGCAAGGACAAGGCGCTGGAACTGCTCAACGCCAAGATCGCGCAGCTCAACGAACTGCTGTCGCTGGAAAAGGTCGCGCATCTCGATCTCACCGATCAGCTCGCGCAGACCCGCGCGGGCCTAGCCACCGCGGAAGCGGAACGCGACCGCGCCAAGGGCCTTTACGAGGGGCTCGCAGGCGCAGGCAACGACGCGGCCGGCCGCGCCAACGAATTGAACAAGGCGCTCGATTCCGAGAAGCAACTGTCGGCGCGCGCGCTGGCGCAGGTCGAAGTGCTGAACCAGCAGATCAGCGCGCTGCGGCGGCAACTCGCGGCGCTGGAAGCAGCCCTCGATGCGTCGGAGAAGCGCGACAAGGAATCGCAGACCCGTATCACCGATCTCGGCCAGCGGCTCAATGTGGCGCTGGCGCAGCGGGTGCAGGAACTGTCGCGCTATCGTTCGGAATTCTTCGGACGGCTGCGCGCCATTCTCGGCAACCGGCCCGACATCCGCGTGGTCGGCGACCGTTTCGTGTTCCAGTCCGAAGTGTTCTTCGATACCGGACAGGCGGTGCTGCTGCCGGAAGGCAAGGCCGAACTCGACAAGCTCGCCGACGCGCTGAAGGACCTCGACAAGAAAATCCCCAGCGAGATCGCCTGGGTGCTGCGCGTCGACGGCCACACCGACGTGCGGCCGATCAATAGCCCGCAGTTCAAGTCGAACTGGGAACTGTCGGCGGCGCGCGCGATCTCGGTGGTGCAATATCTGGCGTCGCTCGGCGTGCCGCCGCAGCGCCTCGTCGCGGCGGGCTTCGGTGAATTCCAGCCGCTCGACACCGGCACCACGGAAGAGGCCTACAAGCGCAACCGCCGCATCGAATTGAAGCTGACGGAGCGGTAACGGCAGATGGGCGATTTCCAACTGCGCCCCTATCGCGCAAGCGACGAGGAGGCTGCCATCGCGCTGTGGCAGCGGACGTGGCAACTGGCCTATCCGTCGATCGACTTCGCCGCGCGCGTTCAGTGGTGGCGCGAACGCTGGCGCAACGAACTCATCCCCGCCGCACAGATTGTCATCGCCGAAGCGGACAACACGCTGCGAGGCTTCGTCACCATCGACGCAAAGGGCTATCTGGATCAGCTTGTGGTCGCGCCCGAGCAGTGGGGCTCGCCACTTGCCACCGCGCTGGTGGACGAAGCCAAGCGGCTGTCACCGGACGGCGTGACGCTATTGGTGAACAAGGACAACGCCCGCGCCATCCGCTTCTACGCGCGTAACGGCTTTGCCCACGCCGGCGAGGACGTGAATCCGACGTCGGGACGTGCCGTGCTGCGGATGGAATGGAAGCCGTGATCTTCCCCCACTTCCGGGAAGAGATAGCCGAAAAGCGATTACGCCCCTTCGAACTGCAATCGCGCCAGTCGCGCATACAGTCCGTTCGCCGCAACCAGCGACACATGCGTGCCCTGCTCGACGATGCGGCCCTGATCCATCACCAGAATGCGGTCGCATGACAAGACTGTCGCCAGACGATGCGCGATCACCAGCGTGGTGCGATGGCGCATCAGTTCTTCCAGCGCGGTCTGCACCAGCGTCTCGGATTCGGCATCGAGCGACGACGTCGCTTCGTCCAACAACAGCAGCGGCGCATCGCGCAGGATCGCGCGCGCGATCGCAATGCGCTGGCGCTGGCCGCCGGACAGCGTCACCCCGCGTTCGCCGAGCGGCGTGTCGAAACCGTTCGGCAGCCGTCTGATGAATTCGCTGGCGTGGGCGAGGTCGGCGGCGCGCTCGACCTCGGCGTCGCTGGCATCGAGACGGCCGAAGCGGATGTTGTCGCGCGCGCTCGCCGCGAACACCACGGACTCCTGCGGCACCAGCGCGATGCGCTGCCGCACCGCTTGCGGCGACACCGTTTTGATCGGTACGCCGTCGTACGAAATCTCGCCGGACGCCGGATCGTAGAACCGCAACAGCAGATGAAACAGCGTGCTCTTGCCGGCACCGGACGGACCGACGATGGCGACCTTCTCGCCGGCGCGCACCGACAACGAAATGCCGTCGACGACATTGGCCTGCGGCCGCGTCGGATAGGCGAAGCGTACGTTGTCGAACGCGACGTCGCCGCGCGCAGGCTCCGGCAACAGCCGCGCCACCTTCGGCGCGACGATGGCCGGCTTGACGTTGAGGATCTCGAACAACCGCTCGGCCGCGCCGGATGCCGACGACACTTCGCCCCACACCTCGCTGAGCTGACCGAGGCCCGCCGCCGCGAACGCGGCATAGAGCACGAACTGGCCGAGCCGGCCGGCGGTCATCTCGCCCACCAGCACGTCGTGCGAGCCGATCCACAGGATCATCACCACGCTGGCGAACACGATGAAGATGACGATGGCGGTCAGCGTCGCGCGCGCCTGCGTCGAGCGCCGCGCCGCCTCATATGCGGTTTCGACCTCACCGCTGAACCGCGTCGATGCCAGCCGCTCGTTGGTGAAGGCCTGCACGGTGCGGATCGCGTTCACCAGTTCCGACGCATAGGCCGTGGCCTCCGCCAGCGTGTCCTGCGCGTTGCGCGACAGCCGCCGCACCCAGCGGCCGAACGCCACCAGCGGCAGCACGATCAGCGGAATCGCCGCCAGCACGAAACCCGACAGACGGGGACTGGTGACAACCATCATCGACGCCGCGCCGACGAACAGCACGAAGTTGCGCAACGCGATCGACACCGACGAGCCAACGGCCGATTTGATCTGCGTGGTGTCGGCGGTGAGCCGCGAGATCAGTTCGCCGCTGCGCGCGGAATCGAAAAAGCGCGGCGACAGCGAAGTGAGATGCGCGAACACATCGCCGCGCAGATCGGCGACGATGCGGTCGCCCAATGTCGTCACCAGATAGAAGCGCAGCGCGCTGGCGCCGGCCAGCACCGCGACCACCGCGAGCATCACGCTGAAGTAACTGTTGATCATCGCGATGCCTTCGGGACTGAAGCCGAAGTCGATCATGCGGCGCACCGCGATCGGCACCACCAGCGTCGTCAGGGCCGCGACCACCAGCGCCACCAGCGCAAGGAAAGCGCGGCCGCGATAACGCGCGACATATGGCGCCAGCGCCAACAGGGGACGCAGTCCCTTGCGTCGATCGTCGGCCGGCGCTTGCGCGTCGGCCTGAACGTGTTGTTCCACGAAGTCGGCCTCGGCGACCGTTTCCGCCGGCGTCGAGTCGAGCGGCAGCGCCGCCACAGTCCCCGGCCCTTGATCGTTCCGCCGCAATACCGGGCTCATCTCGCCTCGCAGTCCCCAGCCACACGCCTTTATAACAGCTCCAGATAGGCCGAGCCGGGTCTGCTGGCAAATCCGTCCGGGCGCTTGTCTCAGCACCCCGTCTGCGTTATAGAGCGCCGCAAATCCCGTACTTTGATCAATCGCAATGAAGGCGCCGGGCGCGCCAGAGGTATGCCATGAAAGCCGAAATTCACCCGGATTATCATAACATTACGGTCGTTATGACCGACGGGACCGAATACCAGACGCGCTCCACCTGGGGCAAGGAAGGCGACAAGCTGAACCTCGATATCGACCCGAAGTCGCACCCGGCCTGGACCGGCGGCACCCAGCAGCTGCTCGACCGCGGCGGCCGCGTTTCGCGCTTCCAGAAGAAATTCTCGGGCTTCCTCAAGAAGGACTGAGGCGTTCGCCTCGCCACCCGCTGACGCGGGGCTGGCACCCATGACATATAAAAAGGCCCCGGTTCGCGCCGGGGCCTTTTTGCATGGGATTTGTCGGGTGGAGCGGAGTGCGCTCAGCCGGTCTGGCGTTCGAAGGCCGCGCGCAGCCGGTTGAGTTGCGGCGCCAGGGGATTGCCAATGGTCGTGGGGCGCTCCGTCAGCGGCGAATGAATGCTGGCATCGAGGCGGCGCACCTTGCCCTGCAACGTCACCGAGCGCGCGATCAGATCCTGCAACTGCTGCGGCAGCTTGACCAGCATGTCGTCCGCGCCGGGCTCTGCCGCGGTAAGCTTCACCTTGGTCTTTTCGCGGTTGGCCTGCGTCAGCGACATCTCGCCCTCTTTCACGGCGCGATGCAGCAGCAGCCAGGAGGCAAGCTGCATCAACCGCGTCGTCAGGCGCATGCTTTCGGTGGCGTAGGTCAAACCGACCGGACGATCGAGCGCCTTGGCTTCAAGGCGACCGGGACCGTCGAGATAGGCGGCAGTTTCTTCCACCAGGTCCATGCCCTCGCGAAACAGCGTGCCGAACGCCGCCGAATTGGTCAGTCGCTCGCTGAACTGGACGAGACCCGCTTCGCTTTGGGAACGATCCGACATCGCTTAACGCCTCACGCTACTGATTACGCTCATCGTACCGCTCCGCTGCCGTTGAGATGTCAGGCCATTCGCCACACCCGCTGCTTAGCGTGCAGTGGCGATTCGTTCTGTCACTTCACCGGTGTCTCACCGAATGATCCAACGCGCGGTCGGCTTATAGTGAACAAATCATTACTCCCGACGGGACGGGAGTCCAGCCACTGCGCAAGCAATCGGGAAATATGGTTTCCAACCGGGCGAACTGGAACTTGCCGCGTTTCTTGCAGCGTTTGACACAAAAAAAAGCCGCCGAAGACCGGCGGCTTGAAGTGGTTTAACAGGGAGGCGTCAAACAGAGTGGACAGGAGCCACTCGGTGTCCAAACGAGGACAATCCCACTCATAATCCAGAAGCCTTAACCGATCGTAAATGAATCAATTTGTTTAGGGTTCGTTTGCCATGTCGGCCATTGAACGACGCCGGATTCGCCCGCGCCGCGCACGGTGTCCCGCAATGGGTCAATGACCTATGATTTGAAGAAACTGTTGGCGGCGTCCTTCGAGGCGCGCTTCTTCGCCATCGCCTGCGTCAGCCGCTCGATCTCGGCCTCAAGCAACGCGATGCGCTCGCCGAGTTCATCGACCGACAACAGCGAGAGATCCTGCCCGATCTCGTGACTGACCTTCTTGCGCGGCTTGTCGTCGTCCTCGCTCGCCATCGCTTCCTCCTCGTTCGATCCGGCTTGCCGCGTTTTCTTTGCGCGAAGCGGTATCCCCATCGCGCGAAAACGCTATAAGCGGAACCGGACCTTCATCACCCGACGAGGACAAATCTCATGGAAAAGCTGCCCGCGCAAATGACCGTCATCGGCATCAGCAAGCCGGGCGGCCCGGAAGTGCTGCTGCCGGAAACCCGTCCAGTCCCCGCGCCCGGCGCAGGCGAACTGCTGGTCAAGGTCGCCGCCGCCGGCGTCAATCGGCCCGACGTGGCGCAGCGCTCCGGCAGTTATCCGCCGCCGCCCGGCGCGAGCGACCTGCCCGGCCTCGAGATCGCCGGTGAAGTGGTCGCGGTCGGCCCCGGTACCACGCGGCACAAGATCGGCGACAAGGTAATGTCGCTGGTGGCGGGCGGCGGCTATGCCGAATATTGCATCGCGCCGGACGCGCAGGCCATTTCGGTTCCCGATGCGCTATCGATTATCGAGGCCGGCGCCACGCCGGAAACCCTGATGACGGTGTGGCACAATGTGTTCGAGCGCGGGAAATTGCAGGCCGGCGAAACCATGCTGATCCACGGCGGCTCGTCCGGCATCGGCACCATGGCGATCCAACTGGCGAAAGCGTTCGGCGCCAAGGTCATCGTCACTGTCGGCTCGCAGGACAAGGCCGATGCCTGTCTCAAGCTCGGCGCGGACCACGCCATCAACTACAAGACGCAGGATTTCGTGGCCGTCAGCCGCGACCTCACCGGCGGTAATGGGCCGAACCTGATCATAGACATGGTCGGCGGCGATTACATCGAGAAGAATTACGACGCAGCCGCCATGGACGGGCGCATCGTCCAGATCGCGTTCCTCGGCGGACCCAAGGCGACCGTGAACTTCGCCAAGTTGATGACCAAGCGGCTTGTCCACACCGGATCGACGCTGCGGCCGCGCAGTCTTGCCGACAAAGCCGCGATGGTCAGCGCCATCGAGGCGAACGTGATGCCGCTGATCCGCGCCGGCAAGGTGAAACCCTTGATCGACAGCACGTTTCCGCTGAGCGGCGCGGCCGACGCGCATCGACGGATGGAAACCAGCCAACATGTTGGCAAAATTGTGTTGACGGTGTGACTATGGAACCCGGACCGGAAAGCCTTTGAATTCCCATGCATCCATGGCATTTATCGCCACTGGGGGAAGAGGCCGATAGATCGGGGTTTGATCGGCCTGCGTGAGCGTCTTCTGTGTCCGTTTCGTTGCCTCGCGCAACGCTGTCATTTGTCGCGTGGCGCCGTTCAACGTGGAGACTCGAGATTGCGTCCGATCAGGTTTCTTGCGCTGCTGGCGCTCGGCCTCACGCTTTGGGTTTCGATGTTGCCCGCCTATGCCGTCGACGCGGTCAGCGTCCGCAGCGACGCAGCCGCCATCGATCTCACCGCGGTCCTCGAACATCAGCATAGCGACACCGATCGGATTCAGGTGTCCACCGCGCCCGGCACCGACGGCATCGTGCGCCGCGTCGAAGTGCGCGCGCGCGAAGGCGGACAGAACTGGGTGGTGTTCGCGCTCGCCAACAATACCGACGATCAGCTCGATCGCCTGATCGTCGCGCCGCATTATCGCATCGTCTCGTCCGGCCTGCTGTGGCCCGACCTCGGCCTGTCACGCATCGCCACGATCACGCCGTCGACCGGCGACCGTCCCGAACGGCAGGAGAACCCGACCGCCGACGTGTTCCGCATCACGCTCGATCCCGGCGCGGTGATCACCTTCGTTGCCGAACTGCGCACCGACAAGCTGCCGCAGCTCTATCTGTGGGAGCCCGACGCCTACAAGGACAAGGTCAATTCCTTCACGCTCTATCAGGGCATCGTCATCGGCATCTCCGGCCTCCTGGCGCTGGTGCTGACGATCCTGTTCGTGGTGAAGGGCAGCATCATGTTCCCTGCTGCCGCCGCGCTGGCGTGGGCGGTGCTGGTCTATATCGGCGTCGATTTCGGCTTCTGGGGCAAAGTGCTGGATATGTCCGCCGGCGCCGAACGGATCTGGCGCGCGTCGGGCGAAGCAATGCTTGCAGCGACGCTGCTGGTGTTCCTGTTCGCCTATCTCAACCTCAACCGTTGGCACGTGCGCTATTCGCACATCACACTCGGCTGGCTCGCCTTCCTCGGCTCGCTGGTGGCGCTCGCGCTGTTCGATCCAGCTGTCGCCTCCGGTATCGCGCGCATCTCGCTGGCGATGATCGCGGTGTTCGGCTTCGCGCTGATCGTCTACCTCTCGACCCACGGCTTCGACCGCGCGGTGCTGCTGATCCCGACATGGTTCCTGCTGGTGGTGTGGGTGATCGCCGCCGGCATGACGGTGGAAGGCAGCGTCACCAACGACATCGTCGGCCCGGCGCTGCTCGGCGGTCTGGTGCTGATCGTGATGCTGATCGGCTTCACGGTGATGCAGCACGCTTTCGCCGGCGGTGCTGCCGGCGGCATCGTCTCCGATGTCGAACGCCGCGCGCTGGCGCTGACCGGCTCCGGCGATCTGATCTGGGATTGGGACGTCGCCGCCGACAAGGTGTTCACCAGCCCCGAAACCGAAACACTGCTCGGCCTGAAACGCGGCACGCTGGAAGATGCTGCCGCCGTGTGGCTCGAAGTGCTGCACCCGCTCGATCAGGATCGTTTCCGCGCCGCGCTCGACAGTGTGCTCGATCAACGACGCGGCCGTCTGGTGCAGGACTTCCGACTGCGCACCGCGGACGGGCATTTCATGTGGTTCTCGCTGAAAGCGCGCCCCGTCGTCGGCTCCGACGGCGAAGTGCTGCGCGTGATCGGCACACTCACCGACGTCACCGACGTCAAGAACGCCGAGGAACGGCTGCTGCACGACTCGGTGAACGACAACCTCACCGGGCTGCCGAACCGAAAGCTGTTCCTCGACCGCCTCGCCAGCCTGAGCAACCTGTCGAAGTCTGTGCCGGCCATGCGGCCGACCGTGATGGTGATCGATATCGACCGCTTCAAGCAGGTGAACGATTCCGTCGGCGTCGCGGTCGGCGATTCCATCCTGCTGACATTGGCGCGGCGACTGACGCGCATTCTCAAACCGCAGGACACGCTGGCGCGCCTCGGCGGCGATCAGTTCGGCCTGATCCTGATGTCGGAACAGGAATCGCCGCGCATCACCGCCTTCGCCGAAACCATCCGCAAGACCATCCGTGCGCCGATCGCCTTCAACGACCGCGAGATTTTCCTCACCGCCTCGATCGGCCTCGCGCTCAGCGATCCGCAGACCGCGACGAATGACGAACTGGTGAAGGATGCCGAGCTCGCGATGTATCACTCCAAGCGCATCGGCGGGGATCGCATCGACGTCTACAAAGCGGCGATGCGGGCGCGCAAGACCGACCGCCTGACGCTGGAATCCGAATTGCGCCGCGCCATCGAGCGTGAGGAAATTACCATCCTCTATCAGCCGATCGTGCGGCTGGAGGATCGCGCCATCGCCGGTTTCGAGGCCTTGGCGCGCTGGGACCATCCGAAGCTCGGCCGCATGTCGCCGATCGAATTCATCGGCATCGCCGAACAAAGCGGCTTGATCGTCGATCTCGGCATGTTCGTGATGGATCAGGCCGCGCGCCAGCTCAGCATATGGCAGCGCGCGACACGCGCTTCCCGCGCGCCAATTTTCGTCAGCGTCAACGTCTCGTCGCGGCAGTTGCTGCGGCACGATCTGATCCACGACATTCGAACGGTGCTGTCGCACTCCTCGATCACGCGCGGCACGCTGAAGCTGGAATTGACCGAATCGCTGGTGATGGAAAATCCAGAGCACGCAGCCCAGATGCTGCAACGGATTCGCGAACTCGGCGTTGGCTTATCACTGGATGATTTCGGCACCGGCCATTCGTCGCTGGCCTATCTGCAACGCTTCCCGTTCGACACCATCAAGATCGACCAGTCCTTCGTCCGCACCACCAGCCGGGGCACCCGGCCGGTGATCCTGAAATCGATCATCGCCTTGGCGCACGATCTCGGCATGGACGTGGTGGCGGAGGGCGCGGAGACCGATTCAGACGCGGTCGAGCTTTATCAACTCGGCTGCGAATACGCGCAGGGCTTTGCCTTCGGCGAGCCGATGGATACCGAAGCCGCGATGCGGCTGCTGACGGAAGAGCGCCTCGAAGCGGCGCATTGAGCATCGAGACTAGAAATCATGTCGAGAGAATTGACCACGCAACTTCTCAACGAGATCATCGCAGCTTTCAACAACCACGATGCGGAGACTATCGCTAGTTACTTCGCACTCGATGGCGTGATGCTCGGGCCGGCGGGGAAAGAACCCGAAGGAACAATCTTGCGTGGCCCTGAGGCTATCAAAGCCTCGCTCCAGAAACGGTTTGCCGACTCGCCGGACATCCAGTGGACCGACGGCAAGAGCTGGATTTTTGGAAACAAGGCATTGAGCGAGTGGCGCGTGCGCGGCACGGCCCCCGACGGCACCGCCATCGATGCGATGGGTTGCGATCTTTGGGAGTTCGAGGGCGGAAAGATCGCCAAGAAGGACATCTACTATAAGCAGCGCACCTAGAGGGTGTTTAGCTCGTTGATGTCATTCGATAGTCCGACAACCGCACACTCTCTCGCAATCAGGACAACGCCGTGCGCCGGTCGGCCGCGCGCTCACGCATGCCCCGCCGCGTTCGACAACGTACCGGGATCGATGCCGATCTTGCGCAGCGCGCGGCTATACTTGTCCTCGGCATCGGTACCGAACACCAGGTCGGAATCGGCCGGGCAATGCAGCCAGCCATTGTCCTGGATTTCACTTTCGAGTTGCCCCGGCGCCCAGCCGGCATAGCCCAGCGCGAGAAGCGCGTGACGCGGACCCTTGCCCGATGCGATCGCCTTGAGGATGTCCAGCGTCGCGGTGAGGCAGATATCGTCATCGATCGGCAGCGTCGCATCCTCGATGAAGAAATCGCTGGAATGCAGCACGAAGCCGCGGCCGGTTTCAACCGGCCCGCCCTTCAACACCTTCATCGATTCGGCGGTTTCCGGCAGTTTGATCTGATCCGCTTCGGGAATGATTTGCAGTTGCACCAACAGTTCGGGGAAATCGATGCTGCCGGCGGGACGATTGACGATAATTCCCATCGCGCCTTCGGAAGAGTGTGCGCACAGATAGATCACCGATCGCGCGAAACGCTCGTCTTCCATCACCGGCATGGCGACCAGCAACTGGCCATCGAGATAACCGCTGCCGCTTTCCACCTCAGTTCCTGTTGCCTTGCGCTGGCCGATATTCGATGTTTTGCTCGCAGGGTTCATGGCTGTCGGACCTCGCCTCGCTTGATATCCTGATATTGGGCGCCGCTCCTGTCAATCAAGCGCATCGGCGGATGGATCACACGCAATTCAATGGTTTAGCTAACCGCATCCCTGTAAAGACGTCATATGATCGCAATAGTTCCCACTCGGCCGGTGATTGGCTTCGCCTCATTGCTTCTTGCCTGCGCAACGCTCACCGGCGCGCACGCACAGGATGCATCGCCGTGGGCGGAGGATTCCCATTCCGCGGTTCGTCTGCTGGCCGGCTCGCGCAGCGGCGCGGTGGTGCTCGGTGGCGTCGCGTTTCGCCTGCAACCGGGCTGGAAAACCTACTGGCGGACGCCGGGCGATTCCGGCGTGCCGCCGCGGTTCGATTTTTCCAAATCGGACAATGTCGAAGCCGTCACGGTGCTGTGGCCGGCGCCGCGTCCGTTTCCTGACGGCGCGGGCGGCACCTCACTCGGCTACAAGGATCAGGTGGTGCTGCCGCTGCGCATCGCGCTGAAGGCGACCGACAAGCCGATGGTGCTGCGCATGGCGATCAGCTACGCGGTATGCGACAAGCTGTGCGTGCCGGTGGAAGCCAGCGCCGAACTGCCGTTCGTCAGCGTCGCCAGCACCGAGGACAACGCGCTGTCCGGCGCGCTCGACCTGGTGCCGAAGCCCGCGAACATCGGCGACCCCAATCCGCTGACCATCCGCGACGTTCATCGCGACGGCCCGACCAACGTCATCGTCGACGTCGCGGCGAACGACGCCGACAACCTGCACCTCTATGTCGAAGGCCCGACGCCGGACTGGTCGTTGCCGTTGCCGAAGTTGATCGATCATGATGCGCCCGACTTCAAGCGCTTCGCTTTCGCTCTCGACGGGCTGCCCTCGGGTGCCAAACCGGACGGCGCCGCGCTGAAGTTCACGCTGGTCGGCGGCCATCGCGCCTACGAATTCAACGTCAATCTGCAATAGCGTCCCAAATAGCATCCCAAGTTAAGACGCGGTCCGTAGGGCTGGTGATAACCTCCGCCCTGCGCCCAACCGAATCTTAACGAATGGTTGCTAGGCCTGTTCCTCATCGCCCGGCTGCCGCGCGCGCTTTGAGGATATCCGCCTTGGCTGTCATGGAGACACCGTCCGATCCCACGACATGGCGCGCCAGAATTCTCGCGCAATGCCGCGCCGTGCTCGGAGGATCGTCCGAAACCTCGGTCACCAACCGTCTCGCCGGCACCATCTTCGTCATCCGTGTCGTCAGCGCGGCGCTGGCCTATCTCGCGCAGATTCTGCTGGCGCGCTGGATGGGTGGCTCCGATTACGGCATCTATGTCTATGTCTGGATCTGGGTGCTGCTGCTCGGCAGCCTGCTCGATTTCGGCATCGCCGTCTCGGCGCAGAAGATCATCCCCGAATATCGCGCGCGCAACGAGACCGCGCTGCTGCGCGGCTTTCTCTCCGGCGGCCGCTGGCTGACGCTGGCGACGTCAAGCGCTGCCGCCCTGCTGCTCGCAGGTCTGGTCAATTTGTTGTCGCCCCTGCTCGATCCCGCCAGCGTCATGCCGCTTTACATCGGATGCCTGACGCTGCCGGCGTTCGTCGTCGCCAACACGCAGGATGGCATCGCGCGCTCCTATGACTGGATGCGGCTCGGCCTGATGCCGCAGTTCATCATCCGCCAGGCGCTGATCATCGGCTTCACCGCTGGTGCATTCGTCCTCGGCGTCGGCCTCGATGCGACCGCCGCGATGCTCGCGAGCGCGGCGGCGGTGTGGGTCGCGATGACCGGGCAGATGATCGTGCTCAACCGCCGCATCAAGGCGACGGTGGAGCCCGGCCCCAAGGTCTACGATCCGCGCGGCTGGCTTGCGACCTCGCTGCCGATCCTGCTGGTCGAGGGCTTCTATCTGCTGTTGACCTATACGGACGTGCTGATGCTGCAGCAATTCCGCTCGTCCGAAGAGGTCGGCATCTATTTTGCCGTGGTGAAGACGCTGGCGCTGGTGACGTTCATCCACTACGCGATGTCGGCGACCACCGCGCACCGCTTCACCGAATATCACGCCGCCGGCGACCACAAGCGGCTCGCCGCTTATGTCGCCTATTCGATCAAATGGACGTTCTGGCCCTCGCTCGCCGCCACCGCTGCGCTGCTCGCGATGGGCAAGCCGCTGCTATGGCTGTTCGGCCCGCAATTCGTCGACGGCTACGGCATCATGTTCGTCGCCGCCATCGGGCTCGTGGTGCGTGCAGCGATCGGTCCGGTGGAACGGCTGCTCAACATGGTCGGGCACCAGAACATCTGCGCGCTGGCCTATGCGCTGTCATTCCTGGTGAACCTCGGGCTGTGCGTTGCGCTGATCCCGCATTTCGGCGGCTACGGCGCCGCCGCCGCGACCTCGACCGCGATGACATTCGAAACGGTGTTGCTGTTCTGGATCGTCCGCCGCCGCCTCGGCCTGCATGTGCTGGCGTTCGGCAAGCGGGACACCTCAGTCTGAGCCCTGAGGCGCGAGCGGAGCGATAGCCATAGCAAGTTGGCTTGCCAACTTGCGTCCTTTCAACCCTATCTCGGGTAAACCCGAGATAGGTGGGCGACGGCGATCCTTCGAGGTTCGCGGCACTCGCCGCCTACACCTCAGAATAACGCCATCGCACACGCTTCATCTGATTAAAGCCTACGCCGCGGTCCAGCCGCCATCCATCGACAGGTTAGCGCCGGTGATCTGGCTGGCGTCGTCGCTGCACAGATAGACCGCGAGCGCCGCGACCTGCTCCACCGTGACGAATTCCTTGGTCGGCTGCGCGTCGAGCAGCACGTCGTTGATGACCTGCTCCTTGGTCATGTTGCGCGCCTTCATGGTGTCGGGAATCTGCTTCTCCACCAGCGGTGTCCAGACATAACCGGGACTGATGCAGTTGCAGGTGATCTTGTGCGTCGCCACTTCCAGCGCCACCGTCTTGGTCAGACCGGCGATGCCGTGCTTGGCCGACACGTAAGCCGACTTGAAGGGCGAAGCCACCAGCGAATGCGCCGACGCGGTGTTGATGATGCGGCCCCAGCCGCGCTTCTTCATACCCGGCACCGCGGCGCGAATACCGTGAAACGCCGACGACAGGTTGATGGCGATGATCGCGTCCCATTTCTCGATGGGAAAGTCCTCGATCGGCGCGACGAACTGGATGCCGGCATTGTTCACCAGCACGTCGACCGAGCCGAAGGTTGTCTCGCCGAGCGCGACCATGCCGGCGATCTCCGCCGGCTTGGTCATGTCCGCCGGCGAATGCACCGCCTTGACCTTGAAGTCTGCCTCGATGCCAGCGCGCTCCTTCTCGATGTTTTCCGGCTTACCCATGCCGTTGAGCACGATGTTGGCGCCGGCCTTCGCCATCGCCCGCGCGTAAGCCAAACCGATACCGCTGGTCGAACCGGTGATCACCGCGGTCTTGCCTGTCAAAATTCCCATGTCATGTACTCCTGTTTGAATCCGTGATGTCCGGCGGACACTGCGCGGCGATGCGATCTTCCTCGGCGGTGAGATCGTAAGTCACCATGGTCTCGCCGTTCTGCGGCCGCTCCAGCCAATCCTTGTGACGCATCGACTTGTCGACGTCCTGCTCGCCGGACGACCAATGCTCCAGCATGTTGAGGCGGGAGAAATCGTAATCCTTCGACGAGCCGTGATAATTCTTCTGGCGATAGATCAGATGCACTACCGTGACGGTGTTCTCCTTGGCCGCTTCCTTGAGGTATTTGACCGAAGGGTCGTCCTTGAGATTGTCCGGCAATTTCGAAATCAGATCGCGCACCGCCTTGCGCGCGTTATGAATCTTCTTGTTCTGGTCGGTGTTGAGGCGGGTGCGGCTGGAATAGCGGATGTCCTTCTCGCGCTCGGCTGCTTCCTGCATCGTGGTCGGCAATTGTCCACGCGCGCTGAACAGGTCCGCCTGAAAGATCAGGAGATCGGTTTTGTTTTCCTGATCGAGCACGTAGTCGAGTGGCGTGTTCGAAGCGACGCCACCGTCCCAGTAGTGCTCACCGTCGATCAGGACGGCAGGGAAGCCCGGCGGCAGCGCGCCCGACGCCATGATGTGCTCGGGAACGATTGTCTGAAACTCGTTGTCGAAATAGGCGAAGTTACCGGTCGCGATATTGACCGCGCCGACGCTGAGCCGCATCACCCCGGAATTGATGCGATCGAAATCCACCAGCCGTTCCAGCGTTTCGCGCAGCGGCGACGTATCGTAGAAGCTCAAGCCTTCCGGATTCGAAGTGGGCCAGAATTGCGTCGGCGGGACTCGCGGCACGAAGAAGCCGGGCACGCCGAAGGTGGCGATGGCGGCGGCGCTGCCTTCATTGAACAGCGAGCGCGCATAGTCGTTCGGCAACTCCCATTGCCACGGCACCGGCGCAGAGACGAGATGCCAGAATTCCTCCAGCCGCTCGACCCGCTTCTCGCGCGGATTGCCGGCAATGATCGCCGCGTTGATCGCGCCGATGGAAATGCCGGCGATCCATTGCGGCTCGAAATCGTGCCGGCACAGCGCCTGATAGGCGCCGGCCTGATAGGCGCCGAGCGCGCCGCCGCCCTGCAACACCAGCACGCGCCGCGCCTGCGCCGGAATAGCGGATTTTGAGATATGCGACATGGGCATGGATGACGTCGGGATGATCGGAAATTCAGGCGGCACCGTGGCGGCTCAAACCCGCGCCGTCAATCGACGAAATCGCCCGCGCCGTCACACTCTGGTCATCGCCCTTGAGTTATCGCGCGGCGACCGGCTTCTCGTCGGGCGCGGCCAGGATCAACGCCCAGAACACCTTGTATTTCGTGCCCGGCGCATAGGTCGCCGCGATGCCGAGACGGGTCACGCCCTTGTGCAGCATGTTGGCGCGATGCGGCGGCGAATCGCGCCAGCCGGAGAACGCCTCGGCCAAGGTATGATAGCCCGCCGAGATGTTTTCGACAGCCACCGCCGCAGGGTAGCCGGCGGCATTGAGGCGCTTGCCGAGCCGGCCCGCGACATCGTGATCGAGCTTGTTGCGTTTGGCCATGGCCATCGCCTGCGTCTCGGCCGCCTTCATCAGTTCGGGATCAACCGTGACCGCGCCGAGGCCGTTGTTACGCCGGTAGCCGGAGATCATCGATGCGGCGACGCCGGCATCAACCTTGGCCCCGCCATGCGCCATGCTGAGATAGAAGGCCGGTTGCTCGGAGGATTGCTCCACGGCCGTGCCGCAGCCGGCCAGCACCAGGAGGCCGCTCAACACCACCACGACACGCTTCATGCACCGACTCCCCCAACTGGTAGAGCCGTTGTTGCACATCAACCGTGGCTGAATGGTGAACGATTTCAGCTTTTCAGGGGGCAACCCCGGATCTCGTCAGTCGGGGCATTGCGCGACAGCCCTCAGGGTGACGCCTCTGACAATTCAGTCCGCGAAGATGCGGAACCGACGCGGATGCAGTTCGACCGTTTCGCCGGTCCTGAGTTCGTGATCGCGCGGGGTATCGATCTCGATCATCGTCTCGTTGCCGCCCGCCTCGATGGCGATATCGGCGCGCTGGATCGCACCGAACGACCGCACATGGCGCACCGCGCCACGCAGACCGATGCTTTCCGACCCGACCTGCATATCATGACGGCGCACATACAGTTTCGATGGCCCGCCGACATTCGGCGCGTCGATCTTCAGCGCCTGATTCCCGATCCAGACCCGCCCTTCGGCGACGTTGACCGGCAGCACGACGGACTCCCCAATGAAACCGTGCACGAACGCGGTCGCCGGATAGTCATAGACTTCACCCGGCGTGCCGATCTGCTCGATCTTGCCCTTGTCCATCACCACAACGCGGTTGGCGACTTCCAGCGCCTCCTCCTGATCGTGGGTGACGAACACCGAGGTGACGTTGATCTCCTCGTGTAGCGAGCGCAGCCAACGCCGCAGTTCCTTGCGCACCTTCGCATCGAGCGCGCCGAACGGCTCATCCAGCAGCAGGATGCGCGGCTCGGTCGCCAGCGCTCGCGCCAGCGCGATGCGTTGCCGCTGGCCACCGGACAACTGGTTCGGATATCGGTTGGCAAGCCAATCGAGTTGCACCAGATCGAGCAGGTCCTTGACGCGCGCACGAATGCCAGCTTCGTCCTTGCGAACCGCGCGCGGCTGCACGCGCAGGCCGAACGCGACGTTCTCGAACACCGTCATGTGACGAAACAGCGCATAGTGCTGGAATACGAAGCCGACCTGGCGCTCGCCGGCGCCCCGCGCCAGCGCGTCCTCGCCATCGAACGACACTTCGCCGCCGTCCGGCCAGTCGAGCCCGGCGATGATCCGCAGCAAGGTCGTCTTGCCCGATCCGGATGGGCCGAGCAACGCCAGCAACTCGCCATCGGCGATTTTCAGATCGACGCCGTCGAGCGCGGCGAACGCGCCGAAAGTCTTGACGATGTTTCTCAGTTCAATTGTCACGCGCTTGTCGTCCTTCGTCGAGATGCCGCTCCAGGATGGTCTTCACCACGAGCGTGATCAGCGCCAGCAACGCCAGCAGTGAAGCGACGGCAAACGCCGCCACGAACTGATACTCATTATACAGGATTTCGACCAACAACGGCATCGTGTTGGTTTCACCCCGGATGTGTCCGGACACCACCGACACCGCGCCGAACTCGCCCATGGCACGCGCGTTGCAAAGCAGCACGCCATACAACACGCCCCATTTGATATTCGGCAGCGTGACGCGGAAGAAAGTCTGCAGCCCTGACGCACCGAGCGAGAGTGCGGCTTCCTCCTCCAGCGTGCCCTGCTCCTGCATCAACGGTATCAAGGCACGGGAGACAAACGGAAACGTCACGAAGGTCGTCGCCAGCGCGATGCCCGGCACCGCGAACAGGATCTGGATGTTATGACTTTGCAGCCACGCGCCGAAATACCCCTGCGCGCCGAACAGCAGCACGAACACCAGACCGGAAATCACCGGACTGACGGAGAACGGCAGATCGATCAGGGTGACGAGAATCGTTTTTCCGGGAAACTCGAACTTGGCGATCGCCCATGCGGCAATCAGCCCGAACACCAGATTGAGGCCGACCGAAATCGCCGCCACCGCCAGCGTCAGCTTGATGGCCGACAAGGCTTCGGGTTCGGCCAGCGCTGCGAGATAAGCACTCACACCTCTGGAGAAAGCCTGCGCGAACACGATGACCAGCGGCAGCACCACGAACACGGTGAGAAACAGCATCGTCAAGCCGATGACTATGCTGCGCGCCAGCCACGGCTCGCTACGCACCGTGGTCCTTTCCGAATAGAATTGAATCGCGCTGTCGGACATCGCGGCTCTCCTAGTGAACCGGGATGCGCGTCTGCGCCCAATGCTGCAGGCGATTGACGACGAGAATGATCAGGAACGCCGCGATCAGCATGACGACGGCGATGGCCGTCGCATCGGCATAGCGGAATTCCGACAGCCGGATCACGATCAACAGCGGTGCGATTTCCGAGACGTTCGGCAGGTTGCCGGCGATGAAGATCACCGAGCCGTATTCGCCGACGGCGCGGGCGAACGCCAGCGCGAAACCGGTCAGCAGCGCAGGTATCAGGCTCGGCAAGATCACCCGCCAGATGGTTTGCCAGCGGTTGGCGCCGAGGCTCGCCGCGGCCTCCTCGATTTCCGGATCGAGATCGATCAGCACCGGCTGCACCGTGCGCACCACGAACGGGATGCCGATGAAGATCATTGCGATGAAGATGCCGAGCGGCGTGAACGCCACCTTGATGCCGAGCTCGGCGAGCGGTGCACCAAGCCAGCCGTTCGTTGCAAACAGCGAGGTCAACGCAATGCCGGCAACCGCCGTCGGCAACGCGAAAGGAATATCGACGATGGCATCGAAGATGCGACGGCCAGGAAAGCGGTAGCGCACCAGCGCCCAGACCACGATGCTGCCCATCACCAGATTGACCAGCGCTGCGACGAAAGCGAGGCCGAACGAAATCTTCAGCGCGTTCAGCGTGCGGCGGCTGGTGACGATGTTGGCGAACTCAGCGAAGCTCAGTTCGAAGGTTTTCAGGAACAGTCCCGCCAGCGGGATCAGGATGATGACCGACAGCCATGTCAGCGTCAGCCCCATGGTGAGGCCGAACCCCGGCAAGGTGTTTCGTCGTCCCGATCCTCCTGTCACGACACCGCTTCCCCGCACCACGATCAATCCTTGTAGATCTGATCGAACACGCCGCCGTCCGCGAAGTGGGTCTTCTGTGCCTTGGTCCAGCCGCCGAACACATCGTCGATCTTGAACAGCTCGACCTTGGGAAACGCCTCGGCATACTTTTTGGCGATCTCCGGATCGGTCGGGCGGTAGTAGTTGCGGCCGGCGATATCCTGCGCTTCCTTGGTGTACCAGTATTTCAGATAAGCCTCGGCGACCGCACGGGTTCCTTTCTTGTCGACGACTTTGTCGACGACGGTGACCGGCGGTTCCGCGAGAATGGAAATCGACGGCACCACGATCTCGAACTTGTCGTTGCCGAATTCCTTCAGCGCCAGAAAGGCTTCGTTCTCCCACGCCAGCAGCACGTCGCCGACGCCGCGCTCGACAAATGTCACCGTCGATCCGCGCGCGCCGGTGTCCAGCACCGGCACGTTCTTGTAGATGTCACCGACGAATTTCTTGACCTTGTCTTCGCTGCCGAACTTCTTTTGCGCGTAACCCCACGCGGCGAGATAGTTCCAGCGCGCGCCGCCAGAGGTCTTCGGATTCGGTGTGATGACGCTAACGCCCGGCTTCACCAGATCGTCCCAGTCCTTGATCTTCTTCGGATTGCCCTTGCGAACGAGAAATACAATCGTCGAGGTGTAGGGCGAGGAGTTCTGCGGCAGGCGCTTCTGCCAATCAGTTGCGATCAATCCCTTGTTGGCGATGGCGTCGATGTCATAGGCCAGCGCCAGCGTCACGATGTCGGCCTGCAGGCCGTCGATCACCGAACGCGCCTGCGATCCCGAGCCGCCATGCGACTGCTTGATCTCGACGCTCTTGCCGGTTTCCTTTTGATAAGCGGCGATGAACGCCTTGTTGAAATCGACATAGAGTTCGCGTGTCGGATCATACGACACGTTCAACAACGACACATCCGCCGCGCGAGACGGCGTCACCCATAACGACGACGGACTTGCAAATAACAACGAAGCAGCGGCCAGAAATGCACGACGATGCATTGTCGATCTCCACTTGTCCGGGGCAAAATTGCCACGCCGAACGTTTCGACAAAGCTGTTGAATTGCGAGCTTTAAGTCAACGAAACCGCATTTCAATGTTTGTGGCGTCGCAGCGGCAATTTGCTACGAAGTCTTCGTGGTGTGGATGCCGCATTCCGTCTTGCCCCGACCACGCCAGCGGCCGGCGCGCGAATCTTCATCGGCGGTCGCGCGCGAGGTACACGGCATACAACCGATCGAACGGAAGCCGGATGCCGCCAGCGGATGCGCCGGCAACTTCGCCAGCGCATAGATCGCCGCAATGTCTTCGACCGAAACATTGGCGAACGGATTGAACTTCAAACGCGCGCCGTCGTCCTCGACGACAGGAATGATCGCGCGCGCGCCACCCTGGAATCGCTTGCGCCCATTGATCCACGCCTTGAACGGCGACAACGCACGCTTCAGCGGTTCCACCTTGCGGATGCGGCAACAGGCATCAGGATCGGCGAACCACAACTCGCTGTCCGGATCGTGCCGCGCAAGATCGTCCGCAAGCGGCTGGATCGAGCGCACGTCGCGCAAGCCCAGCGTCGCGATCAGCGTATCGCGATAGGCCAACGTTTCCGCGAACAGCCAGCCGGTGTCGAGAAACACAACCGGGATCGCCGGATCGACATCCGCCACCACCTTCAAGAGCGCGGCGGATTCGGTGCCGAACGACGACACCACCGCGAGTTGCTCACGGCCGATGGCGCGCAGCGCCGCCGCGACGATTTGAGCGGGCGAGGCATCAGACAGTTCGCGGTCGAGCCGCGACACGGTGTCAGCAACGGTTTGTTCCGACAATATCGTCATTCGGCCGCCATCAAAAGGTTGGGATGCTTGTGCGCCAGTGCCGATGCGCGCCACGGCGCGGAATGCGCGACGACATCGCCAATCACCAGAATTGCGGGACCGCCATCGACCTGCATGGCGAGGTCCGGCAGATCGTCGAGCACGCCGACAGCGGCGCGCGAATCCGGCCGCGTCACCCGCGCGAACACGCCGACCGGCGTGAGCGGCGAACGTCCGGCCGCAAGCAGGCCGGCGCGCACCGCGGGCGCGGCGGTCATGCCCATGTAGACCACGACCGTCATTTCCAGATCGGTCAGCGCCGACCAATCGACATCGGCGGCATCGGCCGCCTTGTGCGCGGTGAGAAACGTCACACGCCGCGCTTCGTGGCGATAGGTCAGCGGCACCTCGAACTCGGCGGCAGCGCCGAGCGCGGCGGTGATGCCGGGCACCACCGTATAGGCAACACCAGCGGCACGCAGCGCGTTGACCTCCTCGCCACCGCGCCCGAACACATAGCCATCACCACCCTTCAATCGCACCGCACGGCGGCCTTCGCGCGCCGCTTCGATCAGCAGGCGATTGACCGCGTCCTGCCCGATGCCCGGCTTGCCGATCCTGCGCCCGACCGGCACACGCGCGGCATCGCGACGAATGCGATCGAGAATTTCGGGCGAGACCAGTTCGTCGTAGAACACCACATCGGCATCCTGCAACGCACGTAACGCCTTCACCGTAAGTAAGTCAGGATCGCCCGGTCCGGCACCGACCAAGGTGACGTGACCTTCGACGCCGTTTCGTGTCACGCCGGCAAATGCGGATGGATCGGCAATCGCACGCAATGCAACCTCCGCTTCGTCGCGACGCCCTGCCAGCACCGCCGCGCCGATCGGACCATCGACGACGCGCTCCCAGAAGCGACGGCGCGACGCGAATTCCGGCAAGCGCGCGTGGATCGCCTTGCGCCAACCGCCGATGAATGCCGCGAGATCGCCGATCCGCGACGGCAGCAACGCCTCGATGCGTTCGCGCACGCGACGCGCCACCACCGGCGACGCGCCGCCGGTGCCGATCGCCACCACCACATCGCCGCGATCCACGATCGCGGGGAAGATGAAACTCGAATGCGCGAGATCGTCCATCACATTGACGGGCACGCCCAGCGCACGCGCGCGCGCCGCGACCGCAAGCCCGACATCGCCCGCGCCAGCGCACAACACCGCGATCACACCGCCAAGATCAATCTGCGTCGGGTCTTGCGTATCGAACGTGATGCACTCGGCAGCGACCGGATCGAGCCCCGCGAGATCATGATCGCCGTCGGTCGCGTGCCAGCGCACCTGCGCCTGCGCTGCCAATAAAATGCGCAGCTTGGCGCGCGCCAGTTCGCCGCCACCCACCAGCAGCACAGGACCGCGCCGCACATCGAGAAAAACCGGAAGCCACTTCATCACAAACTCCCAACCCGCGAACTTCAGGGTTGACTAGAATTATTTTCTGTATATTCCTCTTATACAGGACGTAAACAGAAAAATTTTACTTCTACAGCGCCCTGGCAAAACAGAATTCCTTGCTAAGAATTTCAGGCGCCACGCATGCAACGTCCTTCTCCTGTTCCGCCGAGCCGGAAACCGCTGTCGTCCCCGGCTCTCGTTTCCAGCAATGCACAACTCGCGCCAGACCCGGGTGGCGGTCTGGCGGGCCCGTCGATGGATAGGCTCGATCAGCTTGAAGCGCAGAGCATCTACATTTTCCGCGAGGCCTTCGCGCGGCTGAAGAAGCTGGCGCTGCTATGGTCGCTTGGCAAAGATTCCAATGTGATGATCTGGCTGGCGCGCAAGGCGTTCTTCGGCCGCGTGCCGTTCCCGGCGCTGCACGTCGACACCGGCAAGAAATTTCCGGAGATGTACGCGTTCCGCGATCGCTACGGCAAAGAGTGGGAACTCGATCTGCGCATCGAGCCGTGCCCGCCGATCGACGCGGTCGATCCGACCTTGCCGCCGGCGGCACGCTCCGCCGCGCGCAAGACCGAGGGCCTCAAGATGGCGCTCGCCAAATACGGCTTCGACGGCTTGATCGCCGGTATCCGCCGCGATGAGGAAGCGACCCGCGCGAAAGAGCGCGTGTTCTCGCCGCGCGGGACTGAGGGCGGCTGGGACGTGCGCGATCAGCCGCCGGAGTTCTGGGATCACTTCAATGCCTCGCCGCCGCCCGGCGCGCATCTGCGCATTCATCCGATCTTGCATTGGACCGAGGCGGATATCTGGGCCTACACCCAGCGCGAGAACATCCCGATCATTCCGTTGTATCTCGCCAAGGACGGCAAGCGCTATCGTTCGCTCGGCGACGCCGACATCACCTTCCCGGTGGAATCCAACGCGTCCAGCATCGCCGAAATCCTCATCGAACTGGCTGAGACGAAAGTGCCGGAGCGCTCCGGCCGTGCGCTGGATCACGAAACCGAAGATGCGTTCGAGCGGCTGCGCGTCGCCGGCTATCTCTAACTCTCACGACATCCGAGAACTTTCAGAGTCCTGCCATGAACATGATCGTCGCCAAACGTCCCGTCGCACCCGCCGCAACATCGTCGCGCCCGCTGGTGCGCATCGTCATCGTCGGCCACGTCGATCACGGCAAATCGACGTTGATCGGCCGGCTGCTGCATGAAACCGGCAGCCTGCCGGACGGCAAGTTCGAAACGCTGAAAGCGGTCAGCGAGCGGCGCGGCATGCCGTTTGAATGGTCGTTCCTGCTCGATTCGCTGCAAACCGAACGCGATCAAGGCATCACCATCGACACCACGCAGATCGGGTTCCGCACCCCGCATCGCGACGTGGTGCTGATCGACGCCCCCGGCCATGCCGAATTTTTGCGCAACATGATTACAGGCGCGGCACAGGCCGACGCGGCGCTGCTGCTGATCGATGCGTTCGAGGGCGTGCGCGACCAGACCCGCCGCCACGGCTACCTGCTGCATCTGCTCGGCGTGAAGCAGGTTGCGGTGATCGTCAACAAAATGGACCGCGTCGGCTTCGACCAACAGCGCTTCCAGGCCATCAGCGATGAAATCTCGGCGCACCTCAACGGTCTCGGCGTGACGCCGACCGCAATCATCCCGATCTCGGCGCGCGAAGGCGACGGCGTCGGCGCGGCCTCACAGCGACTCGATTGGCACGACGGGCCGACCGCGATCGGCGCCATCGATCAATTCGAGCCGGCGCGCGCGCTGGAACAACTGCCGCTGCGCTTGCCGGTACAGGCGATCTACAAATTCGACGACCGCCGCATCGTCGCCGGCCGCATCGAGTCCGGTCATCTCACCAGCGGCGACGAAATCATCATCATGCCGGCCGGCAAGATCGCGAAAATTCGTTCGGTTGAAAGCTGGCCCGCGACATCGCTCAGAGAACGTCATCATGCCGGCCATGCCGTTGGCATTACGCTGGACCGCGAACTGTTTCTGGAGCGCGGCGACATCATCGGCCACGCCAACAGCGCGCCGCGCGCCACCAGGCGTCTGCGCGCGCGCATTTTCTGGCTGCACGATGAGCCGCTGACGGCCGGCGCCGCCATTCTGGTGCGGCTCGGCACCAAGGAGAGCCGCGCCACCGTCGCCGCCATCGACAAGGCCGTCGATCCCGGTGAACTCTCCAATGCCGCAAGCGCCGCAATCGCACGCAATCATGTCGGCGAAATCGACATCGCGCTGGCGCAGCCGGTGGCGGCGGATATTCACACCGACAATCCGCATACCGGCCGCCTCGTCATTGAGGTCGACGGTCGCATCGCCGGCGGCGGACTGGTGATCGGCATCGACGCCGCGCAACGCGCTGCGCCGATCGATATCGTCCCGGTGGAATCCGCGTTGCAGCCGGAGGAGCGCGCGGCGCGTTATCATCATCGTGGCGCGGTGCTGTGGTTCACCGGCCTGCCCGGCGCCGGCAAATCGACGTTGGCGCGCGCGCTGGAGCGTCGTTTGTTCCAGAGCGGCGGCTCGCCGGTGCTGCTCGACGGCGACACGCTGCGCGCCGGCCTCAATGGCGATCTCGGCTTCTCGGCAAAGGATCGCAGCGAGAACATCCGCCGCCTGGCGGAGGTCGCGGCGCATCTCGCGCGCAACGGCCACATCGCCATCGTCGCGGCGGTGTCGCCCTCGACGGAAGACCGCGCGGCGGCGCGGCGCATCGCCGGCGATCTGTTCCGCGAGATCTACATCGCGACACCGGCCGACATCTGCGAAAGCCGCGACCCCAAGGGCCACTATGCGAAAGCCCGCGCCGGCAATCTCAGCGGCTTCACCGGCATCGGCAATGATTATCAGGCCCCCAGTGCAAGCGAACTCACCATCGACACGTCACGCCGCGCCATCGCGGACGCAACCGCCGACATTACCCGAATGCTGTCGCGCACCGGCGTGCTGCTCGACACCATCGCCGACCTCGCGGCATCCTGAGACGCGACAATTCCGACCCCGGAGGCTGATACCGCTACCGGCGGTTTGGACCTTCGGAGGGGCCTTCTCACGGGAGCGGGGGAGCGCTAAAAGGGGCGCTTAACCCGCCTCGGCACGGGCTTTTTGCGGCGTTTTGCGCCAAATATCCGCCTTTTGCCGCCGTTCTCGTGAGAAATCCCATTATGAACCGTATCGACGCCCACGGACTGAAGATCGCCCCCGTCCTTCACGATTTCATCGCCAAGGAAGCCGCACCCGGCACGGGTGTATCCGCCGATGCGTTCTGGGCGGGGCTCGCCGGCATCGTCCGCGATCTCGGGCCGAAAAACCGCGAGTTGCTCGCGGTGCGCGATACGCTGCAAGCCAAGATCGACGACTGGCATCGCGCCCACAAGGGCAAGGCGTTCGATATCAACGCCTACACGGCCTTCCTCAAGGAGATCGGCTACCTGCGCGCCGAACCGGCGACGCAACAGGTCGAGACCGCCAATGTCGACGAGGAAATCGGCAAGATCTGCGGCCCGCAGCTCGTGGTGCCGCTGACCAACGCCCGTTACGCGCTCAACGCCGCCAACGCGCGCTGGGGTAGCCTGTACGACGCCTTCTACGGCACCGACGCCATCCCGCACGATCCGAGCGAAGCCGGCAAGGGCTATAGCAAGGCGCGCGGCGACAAGGTGATCGCCAAGGCCAAGGCGTTCCTCGACGAAGCCGCGCCGCTGGCCTCCGGCAGCCACACTGAGGTCACCGGCTACAGCGTCGTGGGCGGCGCGCTGGTGGCGAAGACCGCCAAAGGCGACGTCGCGCTGAAGAACCCGAAGCAGTTCGCCGGTTATCGCGGCGACGCCGCCAAGCCGAATGCCGTGCTGCTGGTCAACAACGGGCTGCACATCGAGATCGTCATCGACCGCAACTCTCCGATCGGCAAGGATGACGCCGCCGGCGTCGCCGACATGATCATGGAAGCCGCGGTCTCCACCATTCTCGACATGGAAGACTCGGTCGCCGCCGTCGATGCCGAAGACAAGGTGCTGGTCTATCGCAACACGCTCGGCCTGATGAAGGGCACGCTCGAAGACACCTTCGAGAAGGGCGGCAAGACCATGACGCGCGCGCTCAACGCCGACCGCGTCTACACCGGCCCCGACGGCAAGGACGTGAAGTTGCACGGCCGCAGCCTGCTGCTGATGCGCAACGTCGGCCATCACATGTTCACCGACGCCGTGCTCGACGTCGACGGCAACGAAATTCCGGAGAACCTGCTCGACGCCGCCGTCACCGGCCTGATGGGGATGCACGACCTCAAGAGCAACGGCAAGGTGCGCAACAGCCGCACCGGCTCGATCTACATCGTCAAGCCGAAGATGCACGGCCCGGACGAAGTGAAGTTCGCCTGCGACGTGTTCGGCCGCGTCGAAGCGATGCTCGGCCTGCCCGCCAACACTATGAAGATCGGCATCATGGACGAGGAACGCCGCACCACGGTGAACCTCAAGGCCTGCATCCAGAATGCGTCTGCCCGCATCATGTTCATCAACACCGGCTTCCTCGATCGCACCGGCGACGAGATCCACACCTCGATGGAAGCCGGCCCGATGATCCGCAAGAACGACATGAAGGCGCAGCCGTGGATCAAGGCCTATGAAGACTGGAACGTCGACATGGGCCTGCTCGACGGTCTGCCCGGTCACGCGCAAGTCGGCAAGGGCATGTGGGCCGCGCCCGACAAGATGGCCGACATGCTGGCGCAGAAGATCGGCCATCCGAAGGCCGGCGCGACCACCGCGTGGGTGCCCTCGCCGACCGCCGCGACGCTGCACGCGCTGCACTATCATCAGGTCGACGTGCACGCGCGTCAGGCCGAACTGAAGAAGGGCGGCCAGCGCGCAAAGCTCTCCGACATTCTCACCATTCCGGTGTCGCAGTCGAACTGGGCGCCGGACGACGTGCGGCAGGAGATCGACAACAACTGTCAGGGCATTCTGGGTTACGTCGTGCGCTGGATCGACCAGGGTGTCGGCTGCTCCAAGGTGCCGGACATTCATGACGTCGGCCTGATGGAAGATCGCGCGACCTTGCGCATCTCGAGTCAGCATCTCGCCAACTGGCTGCAGCACGGCGTCGTCACCAAGGATCAGGTGATGGATTCGCTCAAGCGCATGGCGGTGGTGGTCGACAAGCAAAACGCGGGCGACGCGCTCTACAAGCCGATGGCGCCGACCTTCGACGGCGTCGCCTTCCAGGCCGCGTGCGATCTGGTGTTCAAGGGCCGCGAGCAGCCCAACGGCTACACCGAGTTCATCCTGACCGCGCGCCGTCGTGAAGCCAAAGCGGCGGGCTGATTGGTAGCAATGCCTGACAAACGAAAGCCCCGGCTCACGCCGGGGCTTTTTTTGTTGAGGTGTCTTGCTAGAACACCGCGAGATATTTCAGCAACGACACGATGCCGATGATGATCACCACCACGCGGGCAATCTGCTTGGCCCGGCCGTCGAGCGGAAGCATGTTGATGAGATACAGAACGAGGATGACGACAAGGAAGGTAACCAGGATGCCGATCAGCATTGGATATCCTCAAGTAATAAATTGGGGGACCTTGCGATGGACTTGATCGCACGTGGAAACGAGTATCGATCAAACGCGGACGCGCGCGAAAAGTTCCGGGATCAGGAACCCGTCGGACACACCACAGTAACGGCTATTCCGACGCCATGATCGGTGCTCGCGCGTAGCGCGCGACGATCGCTGGCGATGCCGGCGAGAAATTCAGCGATGCGCCGCGCTTGTCCGCCTTGTGCGCCACCATCAGCCCGTCCTCGCCGGCGACGATATCGCCCTTGCGCAAGGTCGGATCGTCCTTGATGTCGATCTTGGCCAGACCGAACGTATCCTTGCCGTTGCAGGTGCAGCCGGAGACGATTTCATCGCGATAGCGGAAGGCGTTCGGCATCGACGAATAGCTCTTGCCGTTCTCGCCGGCCGCGTGATCGATGTTCGAGCCGTAAAACACCTTGGTCTCGCTGGCGGGACAGAGTTCGTTGCATGACGCCGTGCGGCTCTGCCCCGTTGGCGACGCCAGCGGGAAGTAACGGCCGTCACAGGTGCGCACGCAAAACGCCTGCCGTCCGCCGCTGGAGGCCGAGCGTTGACGGTGCACGGGCGGGGCGCTCGGCTCTCCGTTGCCGAACGGGAAGAACGATGGAGGCGATGACGATTGACCCGTCATGCCGCCGAACAGCATCGAGAAGAAATCATTGGCGTGCGCCGGTGCCGCCCCCCATCCCGATGCCACGACTGCCGCAGCCAAGACCGCACCACGACCCATCGATCTCTTTGCAGGTGTGACCATGACGCACTCCAAGGTTGCCATTCGAAAAGGCTGACGCTTAAACGGCATCGGACAGGACAGTAAGACGCGGATCACTTGCGAAAGTTCATCTGCGAAGATCATCGCGTCGTCCGACCGCCAGCCAACGCACACCCAGCCCCTCGGTTCCTGCCGGAGGCACGAACCGCCGGATGGAACTTTGGGACTGCGTCCGTGTTAGCGGATGCGGCCGGCCTTGAGTCCCTGACCGATGGAGCTTCCGCCGCTTTGCGAGGGCGTTCACATGTCACTCGGCAGCATCCTCATCATCCTTCTCATCCTGATCCTGCTCGGCGTCGTTCCCAGCTGGGGCTACAGCCGATCGTGGGGCTACGGACCGTCAGGCATCGTCGGGACGATCCTGATCATCGTGATCATCCTTTTGCTGCTCGGTCGCATCTGAGGTGATTTTCGGGGCGGCGTCCGGGACGCGATCTCGCATAACCGCACCGACGGCCAAGCGCCGCAGGCGACGCAGTTCATGGAACTTTGGATGATCGCGCGGCGTTGTCCTGCATTCGTGTCACCCGAGGAGAGTGGAATGGCGAGCGAAGCCGACAAGAGCCTGTCCGAGCGCTTCGAAAAGGATCTGGCCGCGGTCAAAAAGGATATCACCCAGTTGTCCGAACGGATCGCCGATACGCTCAATGCCGTTTCGGGCGAAGCGACCAAGCAGGCGCGCCGCGGTTACCGGCAGGCGCGGCGCAATGTCGACGCTGCACTGTCGGATGCGCAGGAGCGTGGCAGCGCTGCCATGGAAGCCGCGCAGGATGCCGCCGCCTCCATCGAGGAAACGCTGGAGGACGCGATCCGCGAGCGGCCCGTCGCAGCCATCGCGATGGCGGTCGGCCTCGGTTTTCTGATCGGCGTGACGTGGCGCCGTTGAATCTCACCAACACACCGAGCGGGGACGCCGGACGTCCCCGGTCTTCGGCTGACCACGCCGTCCAACGCGGTCTTTTTATTGCGTAAACGATATCGGGGCGCGGCATGTTTCAAAGATGGATCGATGATTTCAAGACGAATACCACGACGACATTGCGCCTCTCCGCTCTCGTCGTCGTCAACATCATCGCACTGGTAATTGCGCTGGTTTTTCTGTGTGCCGCCGGATTCATCTATATCTCGCGAGAGTACGGATCGATCTACGCGTGTCTCGCGGGCGCGGCGCTTTTTCTCGTGGTGGCGCTCGTGGTGTTGGCCGTCCATGGCGAGCAAAAGCGGCGCGCGGAGGCAAAACGCGCCGAAGCCGCCAAGCGCGCCTCCCAAAGCATCCTGACCGACCCTGCGCTGCTCGCGACCGGGATTCAATTGGCGCGCATCATCGGCGTGAAACGGATGCTTCCGGTGATCGCGCTGGGCGGTCTGGCTTTGGGTTTGATGGCGGCACGACGCGACAGCGGAGCGGACGGCTCCGACGACGCCTAAACAATTATCATTCGGAAATCTCACGCGCGGCATCGACCGCGCGTTCGCGATGCCAACGCATCAGGTGATGCAGCGGCCCGGCGCCAATTGCTTGGCCACTTCGGTCAGTACGCTCACCACCGGCTCGCAAGCGGTGCGCGGCTTGGCAGCCTTGCTGCGCGGCTGCAAGAGCGTCGCGGGCTTATCGTTCACCCGGCGATCCGGCTTCTGACTGACGATCCGCACCAGCACCGAAGTGCCGTCCATACCGGTGGGCTGGATCGAGAAGGTTTGCGAGGCAACGCCAGTCCGGGTGACGGCCGCGCGATCGGATTTGCCGGAACGCTCCACGGCGTCGGCCGGAGTGCCGATCGATGCCGGGGCTGTCGCAGCAGCTATCGTGGGCGATCGCACCAGCCAGGCCGGCAGTTCACCACCCATTGCAAAAGGCGCGGCAGCGACCGTCAACGCCGCGGCAACAATCGCCCTCTGGACTGAAAACATCTGAGACATCACCCGCCTCATCGCTTCGCCAACCGCTCCCCGAAGGGGCACGAACATGGGTCACAACGCGCGGGGAAAGGTTCAGTTCACTTCGCGGCTTCACGTCAATGTGTCAGGTGTGCGGAAAAAGCCGGGAACCCGCGGCCCGATCGTCCATCGGTTCAAAGCCGGTCACCCTGCCCAACAGGACCGGCCATGCGGGCCGCGGCCGGGGTGTTGCCGGGG
>JAEWIX010000066.1 GCA_023386885.1 Pseudomonadota bacterium | reverse complement strand
CCGCGATACAGGGTATCGCGGCCGGGGGCTGGTCCGGTTTAGCGACGACCTGAACCACTGTCACGTCGTTCCAAGGCGTGAGTGTGGCGATCGCGGCTGCGATCCCATGACGAATTCGTGCAGTGGGCGTCTGCCTTTAGCGGTGGCAGGTGATGGCGATGAATTCGGCGCCGCCGGAACCCCGGCGGCGGCCGCCGGTCGAGGCCGGAATGGCGCCAGTCACCTCGTGGGGGTCGACCCGACGGAACGCGGTCGCCTCGGTGAATTCCCGCGACTGGCAGTAGGCGCGGGCGGCATGAACGCCGCATTTCTGACCGTTGGCGAGGCATTCATCGATGCCGTAGCCGTCGGATTGGTTGGCGATGATAAAGACCCGGTTGTCGGCGCGAGCCGGCACGGCAGCGGAGAGGGCCGCGAAAGCAGCCAGAGCAACCAGAACAGAGGTCGATTTCATGGGGCACCGGAATGACAGCGTCTCGTCATCGGTACGCCCGAAAGGTTAAAAATGATTAACCTTGAAGACTCGGCCGCCAAAATCTTGGAAACGGCGTCAGGGCAGGGACTTGACGCCATCCCCCGGTCTGGCACATGGTGCGCCCATGTATAGCCTCCTCACCGATTGTGGCATTTGCCGCTCGATTATTAGCTAGCGTTTTCGCTGGCTGAGGCTGTCTATTCTCATCGATTCATGAGCGGACGCCCGGCCCGGGGGACCGTATGCCTATGGCTTCATGCCCTGGCTTCTCGTTTCTGGATTGATGACCGATGGAACTTCGCCTCTACAACACCTTGACGAAGGAGAAGCAGTCGTTCCGGCCGCTCGATCCGGCCCACGTGCGGATGTACGTCTGCGGGCCGACGGTCTACGACTTCGCGCACATCGGCAACGCGCGGCCGGTGATCGTGTTCGACGTGCTGTTCCGGCTGCTGCGGCACGTCTACGGCGCGGACCACGTCACTTATGTCCGTAACATCACCGATGTCGACGACAAGATCAACGCGCGCGCGGCGCGGGATTTTCCCGATCTGCCGCTGAACGAGGCGATCCGCAAGGTCACCGAGGAAACCGAGAAGCAGTTTCATGCCGACGTCGATGCGCTGGGCTGCCTGCGCCCGAGCGTCGAGCCGCGCGCCACCGAGCACATTCCCGAGATGCGCGCGATCATCGAGAAACTGATCGAAGGCGGTCACGCCTATGTCGAGCAGGACCACGTGCTATTCGCTGTCGCCTCGATGGAGAACTACGGACGGCTGGCGCGGCGTTCGCTCGACGAGATGGTGGCCGGCGCGCGGGTCGATGTCGCGCCCTACAAGCGCGACGCCATGGACTTCGTGCTGTGGAAACCCTCGAAGCCGGGCGAGCCGTCATGGCCGTCGCCGGGTGGCATCGCCGTCGAAGGGCGGCCGGGTTGGCATCTCGAATGCTCGGCGATGGCGTGGAAGCATCTCGGCGAGCAGTTCGACATTCACGGCGGCGGCATCGATCTGGTGTTTCCGCATCACGAAAACGAACTGGCGCAGACCTGCTGCGCTTTCCATCACGACCGCATGGCCAATGTCTGGATGCACAACGGCTTTTTGCAGGTCGAAGGCGAGAAGATGTCGAAGTCGCTCGGTAACTTCGTCACCATCCGCGAGTTACTGGCGACGACGACGTTCGGCGCGACCAAGTGGCATGGCGCAGTCCTGCGTCTGGCGATGCTGATGACGCACTACCGTCAGCCAATCGACTGGACCGCCGAGCGGCTGGCCGAGGTGCGAAAGGCGTTGGCTGACTGGATCGGCGTCGCGGCGGGTGCCAAACCATCCGCCACGGTTTTGCCGCAAGAATCCCTGGACATTTTAGCCGACGATCTGAACACGCCAGGTGTCGTTGCGATGCTCCATGCGTTTCATCGCGAGGCCAGAAGCGGAAGTGCCGAAGCGGCGGCAAATCTGGGCGGCACGCTGCGCTTCCTCGGAGTCTGGAATGGTGAGACGGCGGATGAGATCGCGAACTACGGGCTGGACGCAAGCGATCTGCCGAGCCGCGACGAGATCGACGGCTACATCGCCGCACGTGCCGCCGCGCGCGTAGCAAAGAACTGGGCCGAGTCCGATCGCATTCGCGACGAACTCGCCGTGAAAGGCATCGTGTTGAAGGACGGCAAGGGTGCCGACGGCAAGCCGGTGACGACATGGGAGGTGGCGCGATGAGCAAGTCCGACACGCCATTCGCCAAGCACCGCACGTATTACATCGTGCTGAAATGGGTGGTGATCGCGGCCGCCGTCGCGATTGCGTTGAAACTGTTCGGAGTGTGGTGATGGGGCAGGCGATGACAAAGCCCGCGCTGCGGCCGTTGCTTCCCGCCGACGTGCCGGTGCTGGTCGCGATTTTTGCCGCCAGCATCGAGGAATTGGCCGAAGACGATTACAGCGAGGCGCAGCGCGCGGCTTGGGCGAGCCGCGCCGATGATGAAGAGGCCTTCGGTAAGAAGCTCGCCGGGCAATTGACGCTGGTGGCGACCATTAACGGCGCGCCGGTCGGCTTCGCGTCGCTGAAGGGCGCGGATCACATCGACATGCTGTTCGTGCATCCGAGCGCGGCGCGGCAGGGCGTCGCCGCGATGCTGTGCGATGCATTGGAGAAGCTCGCCGGAGCGCGGGGAGCAACGAAATTGACTGTCGATGCCAGCGACACCGCCGAGCCACTGTTCCTTAAGCGCGGCTATGTCGCGCAACGTCGCAACAGCATTTCGATTGACGGCGAATGGCTGGCGAACACCACGATGCAGAAAACCCTGGCCGCGACCCCCGCGCCGAATTCGGAATCCAATCCATGAGCCGCGAACGTCTCTATCTGTTCGACACCACGCTGCGCGACGGCGCGCAAACCAATGGCGTCGATTTCTCGATCCACGACAAGCAGCTGATCGCGGGATTGCTCGACGAACTTGGCATCGATTACGTCGAAGGCGGCTATCCCGGCGCCAATCCGTCCGACACCGAATTTTTTGCCGAGAAGCCGAATTTTCAGAACGCGCGCTTTACTGCGTTCGGCATGACGCGGCGCGCGGGGCGCTCGGTCTCCAACGATCCCGGCGTCGCCGCGCTGCTTGAAGCGCGCGCGGACGCGATCTGCTTTGTCGCGAAATCGTCGGCGTATCAGGTGCGCGTCGCATTGGAGACGACGAGGGAGGAAAATCTTGCTTCGATCCGCGACAGCGTGACCGCGGCGAAGAACGCCGGCCGCGAAGTGATGCTCGATTGCGAGCACTTCTTCGATGGTTACAGGGAAGATCCCGAATTCGCGCTCGCGTGTGCCAAGGCCGCTTACGAGTCCGGCGCGCGCTGGGTGGTGCTGTGCGACACCAACGGCGGTACGATGCCGGATCGCATCGAGGCGGTGGTGCGCGAAGTAGTGAAGCACATTCCGGGCGGCCACGTCGGTATTCATGCGCACAACGATACCGAGCAAGCCGTTGCCAATTCGCTCGCGGCGGTGCGCGGCGGCGCGCGGCAGATTCAGGGCACGCTGAACGGTCTCGGTGAACGCTGCGGCAACGCCAATCTTTGCTCGATCATTCCGACGCTGAAGCTGAAGCCGCAATTCGCCGATGCTTTCGAGATCGGCGTCACCGACGAGAAGCTGGCGACGTTGACCCATGTCTCGCGTGCGCTCGACGAAATCCTCAATCGCATGCCCGATCGTCACGCGCCCTATGTCGGCGCCAGTGCCTTCGTCACCAAGACCGGAATCCACGCTTCGGCCATTCTCAAGGACCCGACCACCTACGAGCATGTCGTGCCGGAAGCGGTCGGCAATCATCGTCAGGTGCTGGTGTCGGATCAGGCCGGCCGCTCCAACGTGATCGCAGAACTGGAAAAGGCCGGCATTCCGTTCGACAAGAACGATCCGAAACTCAATCGCCTGATCGACGAGATGAAATCGCGGGAGGCAGCCGGCTATGCTTACGAATCCGCCAATGCGTCGTTCGACCTGCTGGCGCGGCGCACGCTCGGCAAGGTGCCGGAATATTTCCGCGTCGAGCAGTTCGACGTCAATGTCGAGCAGCGTTACAACGCCATGGGTCGCCGGGTCACGGTGGCGATGGCGGTGGTGAAGGTCGATGTCGGCGGCGAGACGACGATCTCGGCGGCGGAAGGCAACGGCCCTGTCAACGCGCTCGACGTCGCGCTGCGCAAGGATATCGGCAAATATCAGAAATATATCGAGGGGCTGAAGCTCACGGATTATCGCGTGCGTATCCTTAACGGTGGCACCGAGGCGATCACGCGGGTGCTGATCGAGAGCGAGGACGAGCAGGGAGATCGCTGGACCACCATCGGCGTATCATCGAACGTGATCGATGCGTCGTTTCAGGCCCTGATGGATTCGGTAGTCTACAAGCTGGTGAAGTCGAACGCACCGGTTTAACGGGGGGCGGCAATGATCGATCACGTTTCGCTTGCAGTCAGCGATCTTGCGCGCGCCGTCGCCTTCTATGAACGCGTGTTTGCGCCGCTCGGCCTCGTGAAGCTGGTGACGCGCGAGAGAATGGTGGGCTTCGGCAAGAGCTATCCGGAAATCTGGATCAATCTGCGCGCTGATATGACTCGATTGCCAGCGGATAGCGGTGCGCATCTCGCGTTGCGCGCCAGAACGACTGCCGAGATCGACGCTTTTCATGCGGCAGCGGTGGCGGCCGGCGCGATGTCGGAAAGTGCGCCTTCGCTACGCCCGCACGATCGTGTGCGTTACTACGCGGCGTTCGTTATCGATGCCGACGGCAACCGTATCGAAGCGGTGACATTTCCGCAGGAATAGACTCGCGTATCTACAGCCGTCGCGCGACGCTCGGTGTGAGTTGCTTGTCGGCCTCCGGCACCTGTGCGGCTGCGGCGCGCAGCTTCGGCAGTATATCTTCGACGCGCTCGGCCTTGAGAATGTCGACCGATAGTGTCGGGCGGATAAAGGCGGTGGCCCGCATATGCGCCAGCAAATCCATCAGCGGCTCCCAGAAGCCGTCGATGTTGGCGAGCAGGATCGGCTTGCTGTGGCGGCCGAGCTGTTGCCACGTCAGTTGCTCGACCAGTTCTTCCAGCGTGCCGATGCCGCCGGGCAACGCGACGAACGCATCCGAGCGCTCGAACATCAGCCGCTTGCGCTCGTGCATGTCGTGGGTGACGATCATTTCTTGGGCGTCGGTCATGGCGTGTTCGCGTTTGACCAGAAAGTCCGGAATGATGCCGGTAACACGGCCGCCATTCTCCAGCGTGGCCGAGGCGACAGCGCCCATCAGGCCGACAGAACCGCCGCCGTAAACCAGACCGACGCCGCTTTCGGCAAGAGCCCTCCCGAAAGCTTGCGCTGCTTCGACGAACTGGGGATTGGTACCGGGGCCTGAGCCGCAATAAACGCAGACGGTTTTGATATCAGTCATGCGATTCATGTGGCATCGGCCGGTGACAGCGTCAAGACAGGGGGGGCGGCTGCTAACGGGACCGCGCCGGCTAACGCGCATTCAAAACCGCGTCAACCGGCAGGAGCGGTAAAAGAATTTTCCGGTGAGGGTGCGGCCGGCATTCAAACCCTCTATATGACACGGCAATTGCAACTCTTTTTGCGAACGGCGGCGGCGAGGGCTGCCGCCGTTCGCTTCAGGCAGATGAATGGCTTCGATTGACCTTCCGCCCAATGTTGAACCGTCGTCGCAGGCGGGGGTGGATTCGGGCGCGCGGGCATCGCTGACCCGGACCCTGGTGAACCTGTGGCCGCACATCTGGCCGGGAGATCGCGCCGACCTGAAGCGGCGGGTGGTGTGGTCGCTAGTGCTGCTGCTGCTGGCCAAACTTGCCACGTTATCGGTGCCGTTCACGTTCAAATGGGCGATCGACGCCCTAACCGGCGCCGATACCGCGCCGGTGCAGCCGTCGAACTGGCTGCTGTGGCTGATCGCGTCGCCGCTGCTGATGACCGCGACCTACGGCGCCGGCCGCATCCTGATGGCGCTATTGACGCAATGGCGCGACGGCATCTTCGCCAAGGTGGCGATGCACGCGGTGCGGCGGCTCGCCTACCTGACCTTCGTGCACATGCACGAACTGTCGTTGCGCTTCCATCTCGAACGCCGTACCGGCGGGCTCACGCGGGTGCTGGAGCGCGGCCGCCTCGGCATCGAAGTCATCGTGCGGATGGTGATCCTGCAATTGGTCCCCACCATCGTCGAGGTGACGCTGCTGACGGCGGTGCTGCTGTGGCAGTTCGACTGGCGTTACGTACTGGTGACGCTGATCACCGTCGTGATCTACATGTGGTTCACATACGTCGCGACTGAGTGGCGCATCGATATCCGCCGCCGCATGAACGATTCCGACACCGAGGCGAACACCAAGGCCATCGACTCGCTGCTCAACTACGAGACAGTGAAGTATTTCAGTGCCGAGGAACGCGAGGCCACGCGTTACGACCGCTCGATGGAGCGTTACGAACGCGCCAGCGTGAAGACCTATACGTCGCTTGCGGTGCTCAATATCGGGCAGAATGTCATCTTTACCATCGGCCTGACGGCGACGATGCTGATGTGCGCCATCGGCGTGCGCAACGGCACCAACACCGTCGGCGATTTTGTCATGGTCAACGCCATGATGATCCAGTTGTACCAACCGCTGAATTTCATGGGCATGGTCTATCGCGAGATCAAGCAGGCGGTGATCGACATCGAGAAGATGTTCGGCATGCTCGCGCGCAACCCCGAGGTGAAGGATGTGTTGGGTGCGAAGGCGCTGGTGGTCACCAGCGGCCGCGTGCAGTTCGACGACGTGCATTTCGCCTACGATCCGGAACGGAAGATTCTGCAAGGGCTCAGCTTCGAGGTGCCGGCCGGCAAGACGGTGGCCATCGTCGGCCCCTCGGGCGCGGGCAAGTCGACCATCTCGCGGCTGTTGTTCCGGCTCTATGAAGTATCCGGCGGCCGCATCCTGATCGACGGGCAGGACATCCGCGAGGTGACGCAGCGTTCGCTGCGCGGATCCATCGGCATGGTGCCGCAGGATACCGTGCTGTTCAACGACACCATCCGCTACAACATCCGTTACGGGCGCTGGGAAGCGACCGATGCCGAGGTGGAGGAGGCGGCACGGCTGGCGCAGATCGATGCCTTCATCCGCCGCTCGCCGCAGGGGTATGAGACCGAAGTCGGCGAACGCGGCCTGAAACTCTCCGGCGGCGAGAAGCAGCGCGTGGCTATCGCACGGACCATCCTCAAGGGCCCGCCGATCCTGGTGCTGGATGAGGCGACCTCGGCGCTCGATAGCCACACTGAACGGGAAATCCAGGACGCGCTGGAAGGCGTGTCGCGCGGCCGCACCTCGCTGGTGATCGCGCATCGCCTCTCCACCATCGTCGGCGCCGACGAGATCATCGTGCTGGATCGTGGTCGCATCGTCGAGCGCGGCACCCACGCCGATCTGCTGGCTCAGGACGGGCTCTATGCCAGCATGTGGAACCGGCAGCGCGAAGCCGAGCAGGCACGCGAGCGGCTGGCGCAGGTGGCCGACGAGGACGTGGCGCCGAATCGACGGCCGCCGCGAGCCGACGACGATGATGACAATGACGATATGGTGACCGCGGCTGCGGAATAGCGGCGGCGCGTGCTATGGTCCCCTGAGCGAAACCGGATTCGAGAGAACTGATGTCGATTGCCCATTCCATCCGTGCGCAGATTCCACCGATCCATCCGGAAGGCTATCCCTTCATCGGCGGCTTTGCGCTGGCGAGCCTGATCCTGTTCTGGATATGGACGCCGCTCGGTTGGATCGGCACGTTGCTGACCGTCTGGTGCGCGCTGTTCTTCCGCGATCCGGTGCGGGTGACGCCGGTGCGGGAAGGGCTCGTGGTGTCGCCCGCCGACGGTCGTGTCTCGATGGTGGCGCCGGCGGTACCGCCGGC
>JAEWIX010000029.1 GCA_023386885.1 Pseudomonadota bacterium | reverse complement strand
GGAGGTGAAGAATCTGAGAAACCGGGGGCGCCGTTCGCGGGCCCGGCGCATCGCCCATCGTGCCGCCGCCGCTGCCCGTCGCGATGCCGGCGGAGCCGACGCTCGGCAAGCGGCTGCGATGTCTCGCCGCCATCGTGACGATCTTCGTCGTGTTCGGTCCGCCGGTCGGCGCGCTGACCTTCATGCTGTCGATCGCCGTGATTGGCATGGGGTCGAATGTCGATCTGATCGGCTTGTCGTGGATCGGGCTGTTCGCGCTGATCTACGCGGCGCCGCTGAGCTACTTCCTCGGCGCGGGACCGGCGGCCGCAGGCGGCCTTATTTTCGGTGTCCGGCAGGCGTTCTTCGGACCCGTGATCTGGCCGGTGGCGGCGCTGATCGGCGTTGGCCTCGGGATCGGCTTTCTGGTGATGTCGGGCCACTCGCTGCCGTCGATGCTGACGGATAGCGAGCAGCCGGAGCACGTCCCGGTGATGGTGGTCACCTGCTTCGCCGCTACCATGGCGTGCTGGGCGATCGTTCGCGGCTGGCATCTTCCGTCCCGCGCGGCTAAAGGGTGATCATGAGCGATCCCTCCCGCCTCGTGACGCCCGAGCGCCGCGCCGATGACATCGGCGATACCTCGCTGCGTCCGCAACTGCTGGCCGACTTTGTCGGGCAAGCGCAGGCACGCGCCAATTTGCAGGTGTTCATCGACGCCGCCCGCAAGCGGAAAGAGGCATTGGATCACGTGCTGTTCGTCGGCCCTCCCGGCCTCGGCAAGACCACGCTGGCGCAGATCGTGGCGCGGGAACTCGGCGTCGGCTTCCGCGCCACCTCGGGCCCGGTGATCGCCAAGGCCGGCGATCTTGCGGCGCTGCTGACCAATCTCGAAGAGCGCGACGTGCTGTTCATCGATGAGATCCATCGCCTCAATCCGGCGGTGGAGGAGGTGCTCTATCCGGCGATGGAGGATTTTCAGCTCGACCTCATCATCGGCGAGGGGCCGGCGGCGCGTTCAGTGAAAATCGATCTGGCAAAGTTTACGCTGGTTGGCGCCACGACGCGCGCGGGACTGCTCACGAATCCGTTGCGCGACCGCTTCGGCATTCCGGTGCGGCTGAATTTCTACACCGTGGCGGAACTGGAACACATCGTCAGCCGCGGCGCACGGGTGCTCGGCATGGGCATGACGGCGGATGGCGCCAATGAAATCGCGCGGCGCGCGCGCGGCACGCCGCGCATCGCCGGCCGCCTGCTGCGCCGGGTGCGCGATTTCGCGGAAGCCGCCGACGCGGCTGCGGTCGATCGCAAGATTGCCGATCATGCGCTCGGCGCGCTGGAAGTCGATGCGGCGGGTCTCGATGCGATGGACCGCCGCTATCTCACCACCATCGCGTTGAACTACGGCGGCGGGCCGGTGGGCGTGGAAACCATGGCGGCGGCGCTGTCGGAGCCGCGCGACGCCATCGAGGACATCATCGAACCGTATCTGATCCAGTGCGGCTACCTGCAACGCACGCCGCGCGGGCGGTTGCTGACCTCGCACGCGTTCAAGCATCTCGGCCTCGCGGAGCCCTCGCGCGATGCGTCGCAGTTCGGCCTGTTCGGCAAGGACGACGAGCAATGAGCGCGCCCGAGATCGCAACCGCGCCGATCACCGGGCATCTCGACGGCGAGATCCGCGATGGTCGCCATCACATGCAGGTGCGGGTCTATTACGAAGACACCGACTTTTCCGGCATCGTTTATCATGCCAATTACCTGCGCTTCATGGAACGCGGGCGCACCAACTATCTGCGGTTGCTCGGCGCCGACCAGCGCGCGCTGTTCGCGGAAGCCGAGACGGAAGCGCCCGGCTTCGCCTTCGTGGTGCGGGCGATGCAGCTCGAATTCATCCGGCCCGCGCACATGGACGATTTGCTCGACGTCGTCACTCGGCCCCTCGAGGTGCGCGGCGCGTCGATCATGCTGCATCAGGAGATCAAGCGCGGCGCGATCCTGCTGCTGGAAGCGGACGTCAAGGTCGCATTTATCTCCGGCGGCCGCGCCCGGCCGATTCCGAAGGCGCTGCGCGTCGCGATGAAGGCCGATCAGGCGTAGTTGCGCGAGAGATGGCGTCATCCTGAGGTGCGAGCGGAGAAGCCGCGAGCCTCGAAGGATGAGGCGAACGAACGTCACCCTTCGAGGCGCGCAAGTACGCGCACCTCAGGGTGACGTTTCCTCGCGAAGCGAAGATGCTTACGCTGCCGCTTTATGGCGCGCCTGTTCGGCCTTGTAGAGCGTGAACTCCTCGTCGATCGCCTTGGTCACGCTCGGCCGCGCGCGATGCCGCTCGTAGTAAGCCTTGACGTTCGGCCACTTGGCGAGGTCGATCTGCGGTGTCGCCATGCTCCAGTTGATGATGGTGACGAGGTAGGCGTCGGCGACGCTGAAGTGATCGAGCAGCGTGTCGCGGCCTTCGAGATAGGCGTTGAGATAGTCGAGCCGCGACAGGCCCTTCTCGACCGCGTAGGCCTTCACCTCGCCTGATGCTTTCTTGTCGAGCAGCGGCACGAACAGCGCCTTGTGCAGTTCGGTGCCGATGAAGCACAACCATTGCTGCAAGCGTGAACGCTCGGCGGCGTTGCGCGCGGAAATGCCGGCATCGGGCAAGCGGTCGGCGACGTATTGCAGGATCGCGGCGTTTTCCGTCAAAATCACGCCGTCGTCGGTGCGCAAGGTCGGCACCAGGCCGAGCGGATTGACCGCAAGGAAATCGGAGTCGTCGTGCTGCACACGTTTGGATTTGGGATCGACTTCGAGATAGGCGGCGTCCGCGCCGGCTTCGTAGAACGCGATGCGGGTCGCCATCGAGCAGGCAAGCGGCGAGAAATAGAGATCCATGAGAATGGCTCCTTGAGCTCGGGACAGGGATGAAGCAACCAACGCGCGTTGATTTTTATACCGTCTCGCATAATATATCCGGGGTCAAGGATTAATTTGCGAAATGGTACAAAAAAGGAAATCCGCCGCGCCGCCGCCACCGTCCGCCGAAGCCGCGCCGGCGAAGCGCCGCGGTCGGCCGCGCGCCTATGAGCCGGATGTCGCGCTGGCCAGGGCGCTCGACCTGTTTCGCAAGGACGGCTTCGCCGGCACCTCGCTGGACGATCTCAGCGCCGCCACCGGCATGAACCGGCCGAGTCTTTACGGTGCGTTCGGCGACAAGCGCGCGCTCTATATCAAGACCTATGAGCGCTATCGCGCCGATGCGCGTGCCGCGATGCAGGAGGCGTTCAAGGGCGATCTGCCGCTGCGCAAGCGGCTGCAACGCATCTATGCGATTGCGCTCGACATCTATCTCTCGGGTGAGGAGGGGCCGCGCGGCTGCTTCACGGTGATGACGGCGGCCTCTGAGGCGGTCGCCGATCCCGACATCCGCGTCATGGTGCTGAGCGGGTTCCACGAACTCGACAAGGCGTTCGCACTCCTCTTCCGCCGCGCGCAGGAGACCGGCGAGTTGCCGCCGTCCGCCGATCCCGAAGCGCTGGCGCAGATGGCGTCGGCCACCATCCACACCATCGCCATTCGCGCCCGCGCCCGTACCCCGCGCAAGGATCTGGAAGCGATCGTGCGCGGCGCCATCGATTTGATGTGCGGGGCGGGCAAAGGGTAGGCGCATTCCAATCTATCGAAACGTTTAATAGTGAGGCGTCATGGCCGGGCTTGTCCCGGCCATCCACGTCTTTCGTCCGGAAAATCTTTCACCCCATGTCGGATCGCGCCGTCCTCGTGCGTCTTGAAAAGGAAGCCGACCCGCGCGGGCATCCCGCGCGCCGGCGAAGAGGCGCAACCCGGGAGTTCCGCAATGCCCAAAATCTTGAACAAGATCTCGCCCTGCCTGTGGTTCGACAAGGAAGCCGAGCAGGCGATGAACTTCTATCTGTCGGTATTCAAGAACGGCAAGGCGGGTGAAATCCTGCGGTACGGCGAGGGCGCGCCGATGCCGGCGGGCACGGTGCTGACCGCGACATTCGAGATCGAGGGCGTGAGTTTCATCGCGCTGAACGGCGGACCGCACTTCAAATTCAACGAGGCGATTTCGCTCAGCATCGACTGCCAGTCGCAGGATGAGGTGGATTATTATTGGGACGCGCTGACGGCCGATGGCGGTCAGCCGAGCCAGTGCGGCTGGCTCAAGGACAAGTTCGGCGTGTCATGGCAGACGGCGCCGGCGCGTGTGATCGAGCTGCTGCAGGATCCCGATCCCGCCCGCGCCCAGCGCGCCATGGCGTCGATGATGACGATGACGAAAATCGACATCGCCACGGTGGAAGCGGCGGCGAACGGGTGAGGATATCGGCGTTGCCGTCACCCTGAGGTGCAAGGCGCTGTTGCGCCGAGCCTCGAAGGGCGACGGCGCAGTCATCCTTCGAGGCTCGCTTCGCTCGCACCTCAGGATGACGTCGCGGAAACAGATTGTGCCAACTTTTTGTTGAGCCATCCCGCACTCGCCCGGCATACTCGCGCCTTTCGGTCACCACACGGGAACATGCCACATGCTCTACGCCATCCTCTGCTATCACGACGAAGCCATGGTCGGCTCCTGGAGCAAGGAGCACGACGACGCGGTGATGGAGAAACTCGCCGTAGTGCAGGACAGACTGACGCGGGAGGGTCGGCTCGGCCCGGTGGCGCGGCTGTTGCCGACCACGGCGGCGACCACGCTACGCAAGGAGGGCGATCCGCCACTGGTGCTCGACGGGCCGTTCGCGGAAACCAAGGAGCAGTTGCTCGGCTTCTACGTCATCGAGGCCAAGGGCCTCGACGATGCGCTGGAAGTGGCGCGCGATCTCGGCCGCGCCAATCCCGGCGGCTCCTATGAAATTCGTCCTGTCGGCGTGTTCCGTCCCGGGAGTGTCGCATCGTGAGCAACATCGCGTCTGATCTTGCCTGGATCGATGCCGCGCTGATCTCGGCGCGGCCGCAGGCGGTCGGCGCGCTGCTACGTTATTTCCGCGATCTCGATCTCGCCGAGGAGGCGTATCAGAACGCCTGCCTTCGCGCGCTGAAAGCCTGGCCGCAGAACGGCCCGCCGCGCGACCCCACCGCATGGCTGATCATGGTCGGGCGCAATTCCGGTATCGACGATGCGCGTCGCCGCAACAAGCTCGCGGAGTTGCCGCCGGAAGACGCCATCTCCGACACCGATGACGCCGAGGGCGAGGTCGCCGAGCGGCTCGACGGCTCGCATTATCGCGATGACATTTTGCGGCTGTTGTTCATCTGCTGCCATCCGCAACTGCCGGCGACGCAGCAGATCGCGCTGGCGCTGCGCATCGTCTCCGGCCTCACGGTGAAGCAGATCGCGCGCGCATTTCTGGTCAGCGAAGCCGCGATGGAGCAGCGCATCACCCGCGCGAAATCGGCGGTGGCGAAAGCGGACGTGCCGTTCGAAACGCCGGGCGCGGTGGAGCGCAGCGAACGTCTCGCGGCGGTGGCGGCGATGCTCTATCTCGTCTTCAACGAAGGCTATTCGGCCAGCGGCGATTCCATCAGCGAGCGCGCGCCCTTGTGCGACGAAGCAATACGCCTCGCGCGGCTGTTGCTGCGCCTGTTTCCCGCCGAGCCGGAAATCATGGGGCTGTTGTCGCTATTGTTGTTGCAGCACGCGCGTGCAGGTGCGCGCTACGATGCCGATGGCGGCATCGTGCTGCTCGACGATCAGGATCGCGGCCGGTGGAACAGGCCGATGATCGCGGAAGGCATGGCGCTGATCGACAAGGCGATGCGGCATCGCCGCTCCGGGCCGTATCAGGTGCAGGCGGCGATCGCGGCGCTGCATTCCGGCGCGGCGCATCCGGGCGAGACCGATTGGACCCAGATCGAATTGCTCTATCGCACGCTGGAAGTGCAGCAGCCGTCACCGGTGGTGACGCTCAATCGCGCGGTGGCGGTGTCGAAAGTGCAAGGGCCGCAGGCGGCGCTCGATCTTGTCGAGCCGTTGGCCAAGCGGCTCGCGGGATACTTCAACTTTCACGGCGTGCGCGGGGCGCTGTTGTTGCAACTCGGCCGCGCGAGCGAGGCGCGCTGCGCCTTCGATCAGGCCATTGCACTCGCCGGGACGACGGCGGAAGCCGCGCATATCCGGATGCACATCGACCGGCTGATGGCGGAAAGCCGGGCGCCCGTGTCGCAGGCATCAACCCAGGGATAAATTTTTGCGACCGGTTGTCGGAATCGCCTCAGGCGCGTCGTCCTTGAGATAATTCCAGTCGATCCATCCGCAGGAGTTAATACCATGTCGATCGTCGATCATGCCGCCCCGGCCCCGACCGTCTCGGTCTGGATCGGGCGTGTCCTCAGCGGGCTGTTGATTGCGTTTCTGGTGTTCGACGGCGCAATCAAGCTCGTTCCGCTGCAGGTCGTCACCGACACCATGATCGAGCTTGGCTATAGCGGCAGTGTCGATCAGGCCCGGTTGCTGGGCGTACTGACGCTATTGTGCACAATCCTCTACGCCATCCCGCGGACGTCGATCCTCGGTGCGATCCTGCTGACCGGTTATCTCGGCGGCGCGATGGCGACACATCTGCGCATCGGCAATCCGCTGTTCACCCATTTGCTGTTCGGGCTTTACCTCGGCGTGATGGCGTGGGGCGGTCTGTACCTGCGGGATGCAAGGCTGCGCGCGTTGATTCCGTTCCGATCGCCGGGCTGATCCAACCTTCGTCATACTGTCGTCACCGCGCGGGTGTTGAAGCGCGGCGGCGCCAGCGGCTTCCAGACCTCAACTCAGGAGAAGACCCATGATGCTGAATCCCTATCTGTTCTTCAACGGCAACTGCAAAGAGGCGTTCAAGTTTTATGAAAAGACGCTCGGCGGCAAGATCGAGGCGATGATGCACACCGAGGAAGCGCCCGACGACGCGCAATGCGCGATGGGCGACAGCATGAAGGGCAAGGTGATGCATGCCTTCATGCGGATCGGCGACTTCAGCCTGATGGCGAGCGACTCGCCGCGCGAGCATTTCGAGAAGCCGCAGGGTTACGCGGTGTCGCTGAACTACGACGATCCGGCGGAGGCCGAGCGCATCTTCAAGGTGCTGGCCGAGGGCGGCAATGTGCCGATGCCGGCGGGCCCGACCTTCTTCGCGCGTTTCTTCGGCATGTGCATCGACAAGTACGGCACGCCGTGGATGGTGAACTGCGCGCTGCAGACCTGCCCGTAGCCGTTATCGCCTAGCGCCGTTGCAGGCTTTGCCACCATGCCTGCAACGCGTGGACGTCGGGCGGCAATGTCGCGGCGTCCGGCGCGTAGGCGCGCCAGGCGTCGCGCTGCTTTTCCGACACCGTGGTCAGCACTGGCTTGCCGGCGGCCACCGCGGCGTCGAACACCGAGGCGAGGCCCTGATGCATCGCCTCCAGCTTGCCGAACTTGCTCAGCACGATGACGTCGCTGTCCTTGAGTTGCTCAAGCAGTCCGTCACCGGCGGCTTCGACGCCGAAAGGATCGAGATGGCACGAGGTGTTGCTCGGCGCGGTCAGGAAATAGATTTTGTACGGCTGGCCGGTTGCGATGTCGCGCAGCAGCCCCGCGCCGCAGGTGCGGTCGGGGATGCCGTGGGTCTCGGCGATGACGCCGCCGACCTTGACGCCGGCGGCCTGCCACGCCGCGACCGCCTGACTGAGCAGCGCCTGCGTCGGGGTGCCGTCGGCGCCGACGATGGCTGCGACCTTGCTTGCAGCGGATGACATGGTGCGGGCTCCTCGAAAGGGCGGATCGATCTCGCGGATCGTACACGTTCCGCCGCCCGGAATCGTTGCGGGCGCGCAATGTCGCGCATCGATGCCGTGCCGCAAACGGCGATTGCTCCGGCGGCGGAAAGCGGTCTACGTTAGTCCCTGACAAGCGCGCGGAACTGCATTCCGCGCGCCGGGATTCACGATCAATTTCAGGAGCAAGACATGGGTGAAGCGCTGATTATCGACGCCTGCAGGACACCGCGCGGCATCGGCAAGGCCGGCAAGGGTGCGCTCGCGGGCATCCATCCGCAGCAGCTCGGCGCCACCGTGCTGAAGGCGCTGGCGGAGCGCACCGGCATCAATACCGCCGACGTCGAGGACATCATCTGGGGCACCAGTTCGCAGCGCGGCCAGCAGAGCGGCGACCTCGGCCGCATGGCGGCGCTTGACGCCGGCTACGACACCCGTGCCAGCGGCGTGACGTTGGATCGCTTCTGCGGTTCGGGCATCACCTCGGTCAACATGGCGGCGGCGCAGATCATGTCCGGCGCGGAAGACCTCGTGATCGCCGGCGGCACCGAGATGATGTCGATGGACGGCCGGCGCGGCGAAGGCCCGCTGATGATGGACGCCGGCAACCTGCGGCTGCGCGCGAAGCATCCGCAATCGCATCAGGGCGTCTGCGCCGACGCCATCGCCACGCTGGAAGGCATCTCGCGCCGCGACGTCGATGAACTGGCGCTGATGAGCCAGCAGCGCGCGGGCGAAGCCATCGCCGACAAGCGTTTCGACAAGAGCCTGGTGCCGGTCTATCGCGAGGACGGCACGCTGGCGCTGGACCGCGAGGAATATCCGCGGCCGCAGACCACCATGGAGGCGCTGTCGGGCCTCAAGCCGGCGTTCCCGGCGCTGGCGGATTACGCGCTCGACGAAAAAGGCACCACCTATCGCCAGCTTATTCTGGCGAAGTATCCCGACCTCGACATCGAGTTCATCCATCACGCCGGCAACTCGTCCGGCGTGGTCGATGGCGCGGCGGCGCTGCTGCTCGCCTCGCCTGACTACGCCAAGAAGCACGGCCTCAAGCCGCGCGCGCGCGTGGTGGCGATGGCTAACATGGGCGACTCGCCGACCCTGATGCTGAACGCGCCGGTGCCCGCCACCCGCAAGGTGCTGGCCAAGGCCGGGCTGACCATCGACGACATCGACCTGTTCGAGATCAACGAAGCCTTCGCGGTGGTGGCGGAGAAATATATCCGCGACCTCAAGCTCGATCGCGACAAGGTCAACGTCAACGGCGGTTCGATCGCGCTCGGCCATCCGATCGGCGCCACCGGCTCGATCCTGATCGGCACGGTGCTCGACGAACTGGAGCGGCGCGACCTCAAGCGCGGCCTGGTGACGATGTGCGCCGCCGGCGGCATGGCTCCGGCGATCATCATCGAGCGGGTGTAAGTCGATCGATACTGCTGACGTCGTCATGGCCGGACTTGTTCCGGCCATCCACGTCTTGCGTCACGACAACGCTGTTAGAGCGTTTTCGAGCGAAGTGGATACCGGTTCGCGTGAAGAAAACGCGTCCAAACAAGAATCTAGAGCCCCGTTCCGATTCTATCGGAACGGGAAAGGCTCTGGGGCGTGGATGCCCGTGACATAGGTGAGCGTAGCGACGCCGTTCTTTGAACGGCTAAGCACTGGCATGATGTCGTTGTGCCGCTACGAAGACTATCCCAGCATCTGGGTGTCGCCGCAGATCGAGATCGCCTGCCCGGAAATGGTCTTGCCGCGCGGGCTGCACATGAACACGATCTGGTCCGCGAGTTGCTGCGGTGTGACGTAGTCCTTGATCGACGTATAGGAGAACGCGATCTTCTCCATCTCGGCGTAGGAGAGGCCGCGCTGCTGCGCCTTGGCCTCCAGCACGCGGCGCTGGCGGTCGCCGGCGACGAGACCGGGCAGGATGGCGTTGACGCGGATGTTGTCCGGTCCGAGTTCGATCGACAGCGATTTGGTGAAACCGATCACGCCCCATTTCGCCGCCGCATAGGGACTACGCATGGCGAAACCGAGCCGCCCGGCCGCCGACGAGATGTTGACGATCGAGGCGTTCCTGCTCTGCCGCAGCAGCGGCACCGCGAGCCGCGCGCAGTTGAACTGGCCGGTGAGGCAGATGGCGAGGCAGCGATCCCAGTCCTCGGGATGCATCTCGTCCACTTTGGCAGTGGGACCGGCGATGCCGGCATTGTTCACCAGCACGTCGAGGCCGCCGAGTGCGCGCTTGGCATCGTCGAACAACGTCGCCACCGCCGCGCGGTCTGCGACGTCGCAAGGGCTGGTCGAGATCGCGGGATCGCTCTTGCGCAAGGCCGCGAGCCCTGCCTCATCGACGTCGCAGACATGGACGCGCGCGCCTTCGCGCGCAAAGGCCTCGACAATGCCGAGGCCGATGCCGTTCGCGCCGGCGGTGACGAGGACGCGCAAACCCTTGATGTCGAGGTCCATGATAACTCCGAAAACGCTTCAGTCTGGCAGATTGCCGCGCGAGAGGATGAAATCCGACGCGCCCTGAATGTCGGCGGCGAGCGCCGCGCGCGCCTTGTCGGGATCGCGCTTGATGATCGCGTCCAGCAGCTCGGCGTGAAAGCGCACTGCGCCGCCGGTGTGGATGCGCTCGGGATTTTCGCGCAGATCGAGATTGATGACCGGACCGACCTTGAGCCACAGCGCCTGAATGATGCCGATCAGCGTTGGCGATTTCGCCGCCTGATAGACCGCGAAATGAAACCGCTTGTTGGCTTCGACCGCGCGGGGCAGGTCGGGAATGTCCGCGGTGCTCTCGGCGCGCATCTCGGCTTCGGCGGCGGCGATGGCCAGAATGTCGGCATCGCTGCGGCGTTCGGCGGCCAGCGCCGCGGCGCGGCCTTCGATGGCGACGCGATTGGCGGTGATGTCGCGGAACAGCGTTGCCGACATCATCGGCACGCGGATGGCGCGGTTAGGCGTGACTTCCAGCGCCCGGTCGGCGACCAGCCGCGACACCGCGGCGCGCACCGGCATGATCGAGACGCCGAGCACTTCGGCCGAGCCGCGCAACGAGAGCTTTTCGCCCGGCGCCAGACGGCCGGAGATCAAGAGATCGGCCAGCCGCGCGTAGGCCTGCTCGCCGAGCGTCAGCCGCTCCAGCGGCTCCTCCAGCACCAGCGCTGCGGGCATATCCAAGGCGGTCTCTCTCCCGTTGAAGTTCTCGCCGTTACGCGGAAACGCCGCAAAATGCGAGAACGGGACTCGACAAGCAAGCCGACTTTTGTCAGTCTAACCGTGATCACAGATCACGGCAAGAAGCCCATCGCTCAAGAAGAATGGTGCGCGCCGCTGGGACGAGGACGCCGCCGATGCGCGGCTACCACAGGGAAGGGAACATTCATGGCTGATCATCCGCAGTTTACGCGCCGGCGCCTGTTGCAATCGGCAGGCGGGCTGGCACTGGCGTCCACCGTCGCCGCGCCGTCGGTGCTGCTGGCGCAATCGTCCGACGTCATCCGCGTCGGCCATCTGACGCCGCGCACCGGTTTCCTCGGGCCGCTCGGCGAATATGCCGTGATGGCCATCGACCTCGCGGTCGAGGAGATCAACGCCAAGGGCGGCGTGATGGGCCGCAAGGTCGAGTTGCTGAAAGAGGACTCGGTCAATCCGCAGACCGCCTCCACCAAGGCGGAGCGCATGATCGAGCGCGACAAGGTCGCCTGCATCATCGGCGAGATTTCGTCGGCGTCGTGTCTCACCATCGCGCAGGTGGCCCAGCGCAACAAGACGCTGTTCATCAACACCGGCGGCAACTCCGACGCGCTGCGTGGCTCGGACTGCAAGCGCTACATGTTCCACGTCGAGTCGCAGAATTCGATGTATGTGAAGACGGCGGGCCGCGCCTTCCTGCGCGACGGGCTGGTGAAGGGCAAGAAGTGGTACTCGCTGACGGCGGACTACGCCTTCGGCCACGACCTTCTGAAAGTGTCGAAGCGCTTCATGCAGGCCAACGGCGGCGACTTCGCCGGCGACGATCTGGTGCCGACCGACGCCGCCGACTTCTCGTCGTATCTCCTGAAGATCCGCGACGCCAAGCCGGATCTCGTGGTGATCAACCTCGCCGGCAACCAGATCACCAACTTCCTCAAGCAATATGCCGAATTCGGCCTGAAATTCCCGGTTGGCGGCTTCGGCTTCGACACCGCGCTGGCGTGGGCGGCGGGCAAGGGCAACTTCGTCGGCACCTGGCCGGTGGTGTGGCATCACCTGATCGACACCGCGGGCACCAAGGCGTTCGTCGGCGCCTTCACCAAGAAATACAACAAGCCGCCGGAGAACCAGGCGTGGGGCGACTACATCGCCATGAAGATCGTGGCGCAGACCATCAACGATCTGAAGTCGCTGGAATCGCCGAAGATCATCGAGCACTTCGAGAAGGGGGCGAAGTTCGATCTTCTCAAGACGCGCGAGGGCTACTTCCGCGCCTCCGATCACCAGTTGATGCACGAGATGTACACGGTGACGGCGCTGCCCGCCGACAAGGTCAAGAACCAGTGGGACATCTTCACCTCGGGCGCAGCGGTGCCGGGCCCGAACGAGAGTCTCGAAGTGATTGCAGCGACCAAGGAAGAAAACAGCTGCACGTTCCCGGCTTGATCGGGTGACTTAAGGGACTGGCTGGATTTTCGTCCATCCAGTCCCTTTCCTTCATTGCATGCGCCGCCTCCGGCGTGCATCGTCATTCTCCCGCCGCAGCCGAGGGCCTTGCCGTGTCCATGCTCCTGATGCAGCAGATCCTCAACGGTTTGCTCGACGGCGTCTATTATCTTCTGATCGCGCTCGGGCTGTCGCTGATCTTCTCGCTCGGCGGCATCGTCAACCTGGCGCACGGCGCGTTCTTCGCCATCGGTGCATATCTCACCTTGGTGATCTCGCCTTATCTCGGCTTCGGCGGCGCGCTGGTGCTGTCGCCGGTGCTGGTGGCGCTGCTCGGCATCGTGATTGAGCGAACATTGTTTCGCCGCTTCTATCGCTCCGACCCGATCCTGTCGCTGCTGCTCACCTTCGGCCTCGCGATGGTCGCGGAGCAGTCGCTGCGCATGATCTTCGGCGCGCCACCCTTGTCGTATTCGATTCCGCAAGCGTTGCGCGGGCAGGTGATCGTCGGCAACTTCATCTATTCGTTCTATCGCGTGGTGCTGATCGGCATCGCCATCGCCTGCGTCGCCGGACTCTGGTTCCTGTTGCAGAAGACACCGTTTGGCCGCGTGGTGCGTGCCGGCGTGCAGAACCCGGACATGGTCGGCGCACTCGGCATTTCGTTGCAGCCTTACATGGCGGCGGTGGCCGCGCTCGGCATCGGGCTCGCGGGCTTGGCCGGCGTGCTGCTGGCGCCGATCTACGCGGTGCATCCCGCGATGGGCAACGAGATCATCACACCGGCCTTCGTCGTGGTGGTGATCGGCGGGCTCGGCTCGTTCTGGGGCGTCGTCGTCGCGGCGCTGCTGGTCGGGCTGGTGAAGGGTATAATGGTCGGCATCGGCTATTCGGCGGCCTCCACCGCCGCGATCTACCTTCTGATGCTGCTGGTGTTGCTGTTCCGGCCGCGCGGCTTGTTCGGCGAACGCATGACGCGGCTGGAGCAATAGACCATGCGACAGTTGTTTCCCGCGCCGCTCATTGCCGCTTTCGTCAGCCTCATCGTGTTGCCGCCGGTGCTGCTGGCGCTCGGCCTCACCATGACGTCCGCCACCGAAGTGGTGGTGTTCGCCATGGCCTGCATGGCGCTCAACATCCTCGTTGGTTATACCGGCCTCGTCTCGTTCGGCCACGGCGCATGGTTCGGGCTCGCGGCTTATGCAGCGGCGCTGCTTCAGCGCGACCTGATGCCGGGCTCGTTCATCGGTCCCGTGATCGGCGGCATCGTCATCGTGGCGCTGATCGCAGCACCCTTCGGTTATCTGTTCCTGCGCCGGCGCGGCGTTTACTTCGCGCTGCTGACCTTGGCGCTGGCGGCGATGCTCTATGTCGTCGCGTTCCGCTGGACCGAGGTGACCGGGGGCGAGAACGGGCTCGGCGGCATCACGCGGCCAAACTGGTTCGGCATCGATTTCGAATCCTCCACCAATTACTACTGGCTGGTGGCGGCGATCGCCTTCGTGGTGCTGATCGTGCTGTGGCGTTTCCACAATTCGACCGTCGGCACGGTGCTGGTGGCGATCCGCGAGAACGAGCAGCGTGCGCGCTTCCTCGGCTATCCGGTCAATCGCTACAAGCTCGCGGCCTTCGTGTTGTCCGCCTCGATCACCGGCCTCGCCGGCATCCTGCTGCTGTACAAGAACCGCATGACCTCGGCCGATCCGATCAACGTCGCCTTCTCCGGTGAACTGCTGGCGATGGTGGTGATCGGCGGCATGCGCAGTTTCATCGGCCCGGCGATCGGCGCGCTGTTCTATGTGCTGTTCCGTGAATTCCTTTCGATCTATACCGAGAACTGGCTGTTCTGGCTCGGCCTGATCTTCGTGACCTTCGTGGTGTTTTCGCCCACCGGCCTCGTCGGCGTGTGGGAACGCGCCACCGCGCCGTTCCGCAAGAAGGTGGTGGAGGACGCCGCGATGTCGGCGCGCAAGATCGAGGCGCTGCCGTTGCCGGACTTCCTGCGTCCCGCCGCGCATGTCGACGGCGCGGTGCTCGCCGCCGATAACATCGTCAAGAGCTTCGGCGGCATCAAGGCGGTGCAGGGTGTCGATATTGCGGTCGCGGATCGCACGCTGCATGCGTTGATCGGTCCGAACGGCGCGGGGAAGACCTCGGCGTTCAATCTGCTGTCCGGCATGTTCGCACCGGACAACGGTGCTGTGACCTTGCTCGGCAAACCGATCGCGGGCCGCACGCCGGAAGCCATCGCCAGCGCCGGCATCGGCCGCTCGTTCCAGATCACCAACCTGTTTCCGGCGTTGAGCGTCGGCGAGAACATTCGCCTCGCGGTGCAGGGTCGTCATCCGCGCCGCTTCGATCCGTGGACCAACGCGCTGTCGATTGCGGACATCAATCGCGAGACGGATGACGTGATCCGCTATCTCGGCCTCGCCGGCATTGAGCGCGCGGAAGCGGGCGCACTGTCCTACGGCGGGCAGCGGTTACTCGACATGGGCGTTGCGCTCGCCACCGCGCCGCGCGTGCTGCTGCTCGATGAGCCGTTGGCAGGGCTCGCCGCCGCCGAGCGCGAACGCATCGGCGCCATCATCAAGCGCATCTCGTCGGATCTCCCGGTGCTGCTGGTCGAGCACGACATCGACCGGGTGTTTCAACTGGCCGACCGTGTCACTGTGATGAACGAAGGCCGCGTGCTGCTTGATGGCACGGTGGAAGACGCACGCGGCAGCGCCAAGGTGCAGGAGGTTTATATTGGCTCGGGTGCGGCGGCGGTGGCGGCGAAGCCGCGCGAGGCGGCGGCGACCGTCGAACCGCTTTTGGAAGTGTCGAACGTCGATACCTTCTACGGCAAGAGCCACATTCTCAACGACGTGAACTTCACGCTGCATCACAACGAGATCATCGCGCTGCTCGGCCGCAACGGCGCCGGCAAATCGACGCTGTTGAAGACGTTGATCGGCATCGCACCGGCCGCGAACGGTTCGATCAAGCTCGCGGATCATGAGTTGGCGGGCCGTCCGTCCGCCGAATGCGCGCGGCTCGGCATCGGCTACGTGCCGCAGGGGCGCGGGCTGTTCGCCGGCATGAGCGTCGAGCAGAATCTCGAACTCGGCGGCCTCAAGCGCCAGACCGGCCACGGCATCCACTGGACCCGCGAACGCATCTACGACTATTTCCCGCGCATCCGCGAGCGGCTCGACAGCCCGGCGGATTATCTCTCCGGCGGCGAGCAGCAGATGGTGGCGGTGGCGCGCGCTCTGTCCGGCGACGTCCGCGTGCTGCTGCTGGACGAGCCGTTCGAGGGGCTGGCGCCGGCGGTGGTCGAACAACTGTTCGAAACCTTCGACCGATTGCGCAAGGAAGTCGCGATCATTATCGTCGACCATCATCTTGACCTCGCGCTGGCCCTGTCGGACACCACCGTCGCGCTGGAACGCGGCAGGGTGATTCATCAGGGGCCGTCGCGCGCACTGCGCGACGATCTCGACCTGCGCCGCAAGGTGCTGTGGCTTTAAACGGATAGAAAATGTCGGAGCCGAAAACTGTCGCCATCGTCGGAACGGGCCTGATCGGCTGCGCCTGGGCCGCGATTTTCGCGCGCGCCGGATGGCAGGTGCGGCTGACCGATCCGCATGCGCCGACGCTCGAAGCAGCGAAACGACGCATCACGGATGAGTTGCGCGGGCTGGCGCGGCACGGGCTATGCGACGATCCCGAGGGCGCGGCGCAGCGGCTGACGGTGGCGCGCGATCTCGCGGATGCCGTCGCCGGCGTCGCCTTCGTTCAGGAGAATGGCCCGGAAAAGATCGACGACAAGATCGCGATCTTCACGGAGCTGGATCGCCTCGCGCCGCCGGGCGCGATCCTCGCATCCTCCACCTCCGCCATCGTCGCCTCGCGCTTTACGGAAAACCTGCCGGGCCGTGCGCGCTGCCTTGTCGGCCATCCCGTCAATCCGCCGCATCTGGTGCCGCTGGTCGAATTGTGCGGTGCGCCGTGGACTTCGCCCGAGACCATCGCCCGCGCGCGCGAGATTTATCGCGCCATTGGTCAGGTGCCGGTGACGGTCAATCGCGAGATCAACGGCTTTGTGCTCAATCGCTTGCAGGGCGCGCTGCTGGCGGAAGCGTTTCGTCTGGTGGGCGAGGGCTATGTCTCGGCGGAAGATCTCGATCACACCGTCAAGAACGGCCTCGGCCTGCGCTGGTCGTTTCTCGGTCCGATGGAGACCATCGAGCTCAACGCGCCGGGCGGAATCGCCGATTACTGCGCGCGATATACCGGCTTCTACAAGGAACTCGCGCAAGGCGCGGCCGGTCCTTCGGTGTATGAAAGTCCGAACGTCGATCGGGTGATCGCGGCATGGCCGCATCAGGCGACGCCCGATCGCCTCGCATCGCTGACGCGACGTCGCAATGAACGCCTCGCGGCCTTGGCCGCGCACAAACAGAAACAAGCCGCGAGCGAAGCATGAGCGCGGCACATCGTATTTCGATCAAGCAAGGAAGTCTGTCATGAGTCGTAAAGTCATCATCACCTGCGCCGTCACCGGCGCGATCCATACGCCGTCGATGTCGAAGGCCCTGCCGGTGACGCCGCAGGAGATCGCGGACGCCGCCATCGGCGCGGCGGAGGCGGGCGCTGCCATCGTGCATCTGCACGCGCGCAATGTCGAAACCGGACAGCCGGACCAGTCGCCGGAAGCCTTCGCGCCGTTCCTCAAGATCATCAAGCAGCGCTCCAACTGCGTGGTGAACCTCACCACCGGCGGCTCGCCGACCATGATGGTAGAAGAACGCGTGCGCCCGGCCGCCGTGTATCAGCCGGAAGTCGCCTCGCTCAACATGGGTTCGATGAATTTCGGCCTGTTCGGGATGCTCAATCGCTTCAAGGATTTCAAGCATGACTGGGAGCGCAAGCACCTCGAGAACAAGGACATCGTGTTCCGAAATACCTTCAAGGATATCGAATTCGTGCTGCGCACGCTGTCGGAATCCGGCACGCGCTTCGAGTTCGAATGCTACGACACCGCGCATCTGCACAACCTGAATTACTTCCTGATGGAAGGGCTGGTGAAGCCGCCGCTGTTCGTGCAGACGGTGTTCGGCCTGCAAGGCGGCATCGGCGCGCATCCGGACGAAGTGCTGCACATGAAGCGCACCGCGGACCGGCTGTTCGGCGACAAGTATCGCTGGTCGGTTCTGGGCGCCGGCCGCAATCAATTGCCGATCGCGGCGATGGCGGCGGCGATGGGCGGCAACGTCCGCGTCGGCCTCGAAGATTCGTTGTGGGGCGGGCCGGGACGTTTGGCGGAGTCCAACGCCGAGCAGGTCCGCGCGGTGCGCAAGATCATCGAGGGGCTGGGACTCGAAGTGGCGTCACCGGATGAGGCGCGCGAGATCCTGCACCTCAAGGGCGGTGACACGCTGAAGGTGTGAGTGTGCTCGCGCTTCATTTTTGACGTCAGCATTTCAATTCGTCATGGCCGGGCTTGTCCCGGCCATCCACGTTTTAACAGCGGTTCGGTATGAAAGACGTGGATGGCCGGAATAAATCCGGCCATGACGTCGCGGTTAGCTCCGCAACGCCGCCAGCGTCTGTTCGGGCTGCTCCAGCATCATCATGTGGCCGGCGCCGGGCAGCACCACGGTGCGCGCATCGGAAAGCGCGCCGGCCAGTGCCTTGCCGGATTTCAGCGGTGTCATCATGTCGCGTTCGCCTAGGATCAAGGTCACCGGCACCTTGATCGTCGCGGCGGCGTCGAGTGCGCCCTGATAGGCGTTGCAGGCGGAGAGGTCGGTGAACAGCACGTCGCGCGCAACGTTCTTCAAGACGCGCTGCGCGCCGCCGTGCATCCACAGGCCGGGCAGCGGGCAGCCGCCGAGTTCGGCGCGGAAGCCGAGGCCCCAGATCGACATCATGTCGATGGCACCGGAGTCGTTATCCTTGGCGTTCTGTAACAGTTCAGGTCCGACCGCCATCGCGGCGGAGGTGCCGAGCAGGCTCAGCTTCGTCACCTTGTCGGGATGCCGCGCCGCGGTCTCGATCGCGATCAGCGAGCCCATCGAGTGGCCGATCAGCCAAGCGTCCTTCGCGCCAGCAGCGGTGATCAACGCGGCCGTCCAGTCGGCCAGTTCCGCGATGCTGCCGAGCGGCTTGCCGCCGGAATGACCATGGCCCGGCAGGTCCGGCGCGAGAAGATTATAGCCATGATGCGCGAACCAGCGGCTGTGCAGCGACCATGTCGATGAGTCGAAGCCCGCGCCGTGCAGCATCACCACGGTCGGCAGCGATGCGTCGAAGTCGCGGCCGCCGCAGGCGATGAAGGTGTCGATCCCGTTGACCTTGAGCTGCATGACTTAAACCTTCTGCGAGATGCGGAGCGCCTGGCCGAGGTCGTCGAGGATATCCTGCGCCGCCTCGATGCCGACCGACAGCCGCACCATTTCCTCGCCGATGCCGGCGGCCTTGAGCTGCTCGGCGTCCATCTGCTGATGCGTGGTGCTGCCGGGATGGATCACCAGCGTCTTGGCGTCGCCGACATTGGCGAGATGGCTGATCATGCGCAGCGTTTCGAGGAATTTTTTGCCGGCGGCGCGGCCGCCCTTGATGCCGAACGAAATGATTGAACCCGCGCCGCGCGGCAGCAAGGTTTTCGCCAGTTCGTAGTCGGGGTGGTTTTCCAGCGAGGGATGCAGCACCCAGTCCACCGCCTTGTTGGCGGTGAGGAAATCCAGCACCGCCTTGGTGTTCGCCATGTGGCGGTCCATGCGCGGGCCGAGCGTCTCGATGCCTTGCAGGATCTGGAACGCGTTGGTGGGCGACAGGCACGCGCCGAAATCGCGCAGGCCCTCGGTGCGCGCGCGCATCATGAAGGCGATGGGTCCGAACTGCTCGTCGAACACGATGCCGTGGTAGCCGGCATAGGGCTCGGTCAGCACCGGGAATTTACCCGACGCGCGCCAGTTGAAGCGGCCGCTGTCGACCAGCACGCCGCCGATAGCGATGCCGTGGCCACCGAGCCATTTGGTCGCCGAGTTCATCACGATGTCGGCGCCGAGTTCGATCGGCCGGCTCAGATACGGCGTGGCGAAGGTGTTGTCGACAAGCAGCGGAATCTTCGCGTCGTGGGCGATCTGCGCCACCTTCGGAATATCCAGCACTTCCATGCCGGGATTGCCGATGGTCTCGCCGATCACCAGCCGTGTGTTGTCCTTGATCGCGGCGCGCATGCCGTCATGGTCGCGCGGATTGACGAAGGTGGTGGTGATGCCGAAGCGCGGCAGCGTATGCGTCAGGATGTTGATCGAGCCGCCATAGAGCGACGACGAGGCGACGATATGCTCGCCGGCGCTCACCAGGGTGGCGATGGCCAGATGCAGCGCCGCCATGCCGCTGGCGGTGCAGACCGCGCCGACGCCGCCCTCCAGCGCCGCGATGCGCTCCTCCAGCACCGATACCGTCGGGTTCGAAATGCGGCTGTAGATGTGGCCGGGACGTTCCAGATTGAACAGCGCCGCCGCGTGGTCGGCGTCCTGAAACATGAACGAGGTGGTCTGGTAGATCGGGACCGCGCGCGATCCGGTGACCGGGTCCGGATGTTGGCCGGCATAGAGGCTGAGGGTCTCGAAGGCGGGCGGTTTTGGTGCGGGCATGTCGGCTCAACGTGCGATGAAGGGATCATCGCCTATGCCACATTTCGACGGGGAATGTTAGGGCGTTGTCTGATGGGCTAGGGGCCTCTCAGTCGTCATGGCCGGATTTATTCCGGCCATCCACGTCTTTAGGCCGGATCAAAGGGAAGACGTGGATGGCCGGGACCATAGGCGAGCGAAGCGACGCCGTTCTTCGAACGGCTATGCCCGGCCATGACGACTTCTCACGATGTTCGTGTTGCACGGCCAAGCCACCGCACCCTTCAATCCCCTTGCCCCGGCTTTGGCGAGAAGAACTGCTTCAGCTTGTCCTTGACGCCGTCGAAGGCTTTCGCGTCCGGCGGCGGGTCGCGCTTCTGGGTGATGTTGGGCCACTGCGGCGCGTATTCGGCGTTGAGTTGCAGCCAGCTTTCCAGCCCCGGCGTCGAATCCGGCGAAATCGCCTCCGCCGGGCATTCCGGCTCGCAGACGCCGCAATCGATGCATTCGTCCGGATGGATCACCAGCATGTTCTCGCCTTCGTAGAAGCAGTCCACCGGACAGACTTCGACGCAGTCCATGTACTTGCACTTGATACAGTTGTCGGTGACGACGAACGTCATCGTCGCAACTCCGTTCTCGGGTTGTGGTTCAGGATGTGAGACGCGCGACAGCATTCACGCCGGCATATCCAGCCGTGCTGTACGATGCGGCTGCCTTGAAAGCGGCGGTCAGACCACCAGCGCGACGACGATGACGCCGAGCACGGTCCAGACCAGCGAATTCACCAGCATGCGGATCAGGTCGCTGTATTCGGAGCGGGGCAGGCCGAGCACGTCGCAGGCGATGTTACCCGGCAGCAGAAACGGCCATGCGAGTGCTGCGCCGATCGAAGAGCCAGATGACATGGCGTTCTCCTTCATCTTCATGCGCCAAACCTAATCCCGTCTGCGACCAAAAGCAATATTATAGATATATCTTTTAAGGCATGGCCAGGATGCATTTTGCGGAAACGAGAATGCATTCCCGGAAAGGTGAAGCGGTCCGCCGCGGCTCGAAGGGAACCCGCGCGGCCAATCGCCGGTTGATCCATCCCACCCGCATCAATCCGCAGGCCATCACCGTGACCGATCCAACGCCTCAAGACCCCGCCGCGCCGGCCGAACCGAATGCGCGGCGCATTCCCCACGTCGGCTATCGGACGACGCTCACCGGCCAGCCCGCGCTGGTGACCGGCGCCAATTCCGGCATCGGCAAGGCGGTCGCGCTGGGATTGGCGGCGGCCGGCGCCGACGTCGTCGTCAACTATGTCGTCGATCCCGACGCGGCGGAGGAGGTGGCGCATGCCGTTGAGGGCATGGGCCGGCGCGCGATCGCGCTGAAGGCCGATGTTAGCCGCGAGGACGAGGTGACCGCGATGTTCGCGCGGGCGATCGATCACTTCGGCACGCTGCATATCGTCGTCAGCAACGCCGGGCTGCAACGCGACGCGCCGTTCGATCAAATGACGCTTGAGCAATGGAACACCGTGATCGGCGTCAATCTCACCGGGCAGTTTCTATGCACCCGCGCCGCCGCGCGCGAATTCAAGCGGCGCGGCGTTGTCGACGACGTCTCTCTCGCTGCCGGGAAAATCATCTGCATGAGTTCGGTGCATCAGGAAATTCCGTGGGCGGGACATGCGAATTACGCGGCCTCGAAAGGCGGCGTGATGTTGCTGATGAAGAGCATCGCGCAGGAGTTGGCGCCGTATCGCATCCGCGTCAACAGCATCGCGCCCGGTGCGATTCAGACGCCGATCAATACCGCGGCCTGGCAGACGCCGGAGGCGTATCGCGATCTGATGACGCTGGTGCCTTACAAGCGGATCGGCGAGCCGGACGATATCGCGCAGGCCGCCGTGTGGCTGGCATCGGATGCGGCCGACTACGTGACCGGCGCGACGTTGTTCGTCGACGGCGGCATGACGCTGTATCCGGGATTTGCCACCGGCGGATGATCGCCGCCGAAGCAACGGTCGCGTTCGCTGCAAGGCAGCCATGAGCCACCTTTCTTGTACGAGAATCCGGATCGGTCATGATGCGGCGGCGGCGAACATCTCGTCGAATTTCCGGAGACTTTCATGAATCGCATCACCGGCCGTTCCGCTTTCCTGGCCTTGCTCAAGGACGAGGGCATCACCCATCTGTTCGGCAATCCGGGCACCACCGAACTGCCGATCATGCACGCGCTGAAAGACCACCCGGACCTCACTTACGTGATGGCGATGCAGGAGAGCCTCGTGGTCGCCATCGCCGACGGCTACAGCCGCGCCTCCGGGCGGCTGGTGGCGTGCAACGTCCATGTCGCGCCGGGGCTCGGCAACGCCATGGGTTCGCTCTACAACGCGCAATTCACCGGCACGCCGATGATCCTCACCGCAGGCCAGCAGGAGCAGGGCCACGGATTGATGGAGCCGCTGCTCTACGGGCCGCTGGTGCGGATGGCCGAGCCGCTGGTGAAATGGGCCGTCGAGGTGACGCGACTGGAGGACCTGCCGCGCATCGTGCGCCGCGCCGCCAAGATCGCCACCACGCCGCCGACCGGGCCGGTGTTCATCTCGCTACCGGGCGATATCCTCAACGCCGAAGCCGGCATCGAGCTGGGCGGCTCGACGCGGCTGGATACGCGGGTGCGGCCGTCGGACGACGCGGTGCGGGCGCTGGCGCAGCGATTGTTGAAGGCCGAGCGGCCGGTGATCATCGTCGGCGATGAGATCGTGAAAAGCGATGCGTTGCAGGAGGCGGCGGATTTTGCGCACGCGCTCGGCGCGCCGGTCTATCAGCAGTCGGCGCCCTACGGCTCGCACTTCCTCTCCGAGCATCCCTGCTTCATGGGCGCGCTGTCGCGGGTGCAGACCCAGGTGCGCGATCTGTTGTCGGCTTACGATCTCGCGATCGTGCTCGGCGGCGATCCGCTGCGGATGTCGGTGCATAGCGAAGTCGAGCCGCTGCCGGCGAACATGCCGCTGGTGCAGATCGGGCTGGTGGATTGGGACATCGCCAAGAATTTCCCCGCCGAGATCGCGATGAAGGCCGACGTCGGCGAAACGCTGCGCGCGCTGACGCCGGCGCTGGTCGCGGCCGGCGGCGCGGCGTTATCGTCACGCGCGAAAACGAGCATCGCGGCGCTGGCGTCGAAGAACTGGACCGCGCGCCGCGCGCAGCTTGTCACGGAAATCACCGCGCGCGGCGACCGCACGCCGATCGATCCGGACTGGCTGGCGTTGCAGGTGGTCGACGCGATGCCGGCGAATGCGATCCTCGTCGACGAGGCGCTGACCTCGTCGCGTTATATGCCGGCGCTGCGCGCGCATCGCGACCGCTACGGTTATCACGCGCTGGCGTCCGGCGGCATCGGCTGGGGCGTGCCGGCTTCGGTTGGCGTCAGCCTCGCGCAACCGGGGCGGCCGGTGGTGTGCTTCTCCGGCGATGGCAGCGCGATGTATTCGATCCAGGCGCTGTGGACCGCCGCGCGCAACAAGCTGCCGCTCAACGTGGTGATCGTCAACAACGGCGGCTATCGCATCATCAAGCAGCGGCTCTTGGCGTTTCACAAGGACGACAATTACGTCGGCATGGATTTCGTCGATCCGCCGGTGGACTTCACCGGCCTCGCACGCGCACTCGGCGCGGAGGCGCTACGCATCGACGATCCGCGCGCGTTGAAGTCGAAGCTGACAGATGCCTTCGCCCGCCCCGGCACGAAACTCATCGAGGTGATGGTCGATCGCGCGGTGTGAGATGCGTCTTACAATCTCGTTAAAGCCGTCACCCTCAGGTGCGAGCGAAGCGAGCCTCGAAGAGTGACGGCGATCCTTCGAGGCACGCAAGAGCGCGCACCTCTGGATGACGCCACCGCAGGAGCGCCCCTACCGTCGACCGAACAGCTTCTCGATATCCGCGAGTTTCAGTTCGACGTACGTCGGCCGTCCGTGGTTGCACTGGCCGGAGTTCGGCGTCGCTTCCATCTCGCGCAACAGCGCGTTCATTTCCTCCGGCTTGAGGATGCGGCCCGAACGCACCGAGCCGTGGCAGGCCATGGTGGCGGCGACGTGCAGCAGCCGCCGCTCCAGCGGCAGCGCCTCGTCCCATTCCGCCATGTGCTCGGCGAGGTCGCGCAACAGCCCCGCGGCGTTGGTCTTGCCGAGCAGCGACGGCGTCTCGCGCACCGCCACCGCCCCTAGGCCGAAGGATTCGATGGCGAGACCGAATTGTCCCAGTTCATCCGTGCGCGCCAACAGTTTCTCCACCGTGGCCTCGTCAAGCTCGACGATTTCCGGAATCAGCAGCATCTGCCGCTGCACGCCGTTCGCCGCGAGCGACGCTTTCAATCGTTCGTAGACGATGCGCTCATGCGCGGCGTGCTGGTCCACCACGATCAGGCCGTCGCGGGTTTGCGCCACGATGTAGTTCTCGTGGATCTGCGTGCGCGCCGCGCCGAGCGGGCGGTCGAGCATATCCGGCGCGGGCGTTGCCGCCTCGAAACGCACGTCGGCGGATGGCGCGCCGACATCGAAAGTAGATTGCGTGCGCTCCGCAAATCCCGGCGACGCGCCGTCATAAGCGAACGCGGGCGAGGCCGGCGAGCGACGCCAGTCCCAGTTCGCAGGGCGAGGCGAGAATGCGGGACGGAACGATGAGAGCACCGCGCCGTCGCTGTTCGCAGCCGTGCGCTGGCCCTCGCGCGCCAGCCCGTCCTTCAGCGCATGCACGATCAGTGCACGCACCAGACCTGTGTTGCGGAAGCGCACTTCGGTCTTCGCCGGATGCACGTTGGCGTCGACGCCCTCGGGATCGAGTGTGACGAACAGCGCCAGCACCGGATGGCGGTCGCGCGGCAGATAGTCGGCGTAAGCCGCGCGCACCGCGCCGACGATCAGCTTGTCACGCACCGGGCGGCCGTTGACGAACAGGTATTGCCCGAGCGCGTTGGCGCGGGTCAGCGACGGCGTTGCCGCGTAGCCTTCGACGCGCACGCCTTCGCGTTCGCTCGAAACCGGAATCGCGGCGGCGCGAAAATCCGCGCCGAGGATGTCGCCGAGCCGCGTCAACTGTCCCGGCGCGCCGGGCAGCGCGGCCGCCCATGTCACCGGCGCGCGTTCCTCGCCGGCAAGCGTGAAGGCGACGTCGGGCCGCGCCATCGCGAGACGTCGCACCGCCTCGCGGATCGCTTCCGCCTCGGTGCGGTCGGTCTTGAGGAATTTCAGCCGCGCCGGCGTCGCGTAAAACAGGTCGCTGACCTCGACGCGGGTGCCCTGCGTCAGTGCCGCCGGCACGATGGCGGATTTCACGCCGCCCTCGACGCCGAGCGACCATGCATGAGGCTCGCTGTTATGCCGCGTGGTGATGGCAAGCCGCGCCACCGCGCCGATCGAGGGCAGCGCCTCGCCGCGAAAGCCCAGCGTGCGAATGCGCAAGAGATCCTCGTCGTCGAGCTTCGAGGTGGCGTGGCGATCTACCGCAAGTGCGAGGTCGGCATGAGTCATGCCGCCGCCGTTGTCGGTGATGCCGATCCGCCGCCGCCCGCCGCCGTCGGTGAAGACGTCGATGCGGGTCGCGCCGGCGTCGAGCGCGTTCTCCACCAGTTCCTTCACCACGCTCGCCGGCCGTTCCACCACCTCGCCGGCGGCGATGCGGTTGACGATGGTTTCGGGCAACTGGCGGACGGGCATCGCGGGCAAGACTCGATCAAGGCTCGATTCGGACGGCAGCGGTTAACTTAAGCGCTCGCGGCGGCAAATGCATGGGTGGAAAGCCGGATGTCCCAATCTGTTTCCATCGGATGAGAGTTGGCCGTCATCCTGAGGCGCGAGCGAAGCGAGCCTCGAAGGATGCGGCCGCCGCCCTTCGAGGCCATTGCTATGCAATAGCACCTCAGGGTGACGGCGCTCCATCGAGCGGGGTCTCAATCATCATATCCCGCCCGCCCGCGCTTCGCCTTCACATCGGCGCGGCGCTTTTTGCCGTCGAGGCGGCGCAGCTTGGAGCCGAGCGTCGGTTTGGTAGCGCGGCGCGGCACCGGGCGGATGGCCGCCTCGCGCAGCATCTCGATCAGCCGGTCGATGGCGTCGGCGCGGTTGCGCTCCTGGGTGCGGAAGCGCTGCGCGTGGATGACGATAACGCCATCCTTGGTCATGCGCTGTCCGGCGATGCGCACCAGCCGTGCGCGGGTGTCCTCGGCAAGCGTCAGCCGGTTGGTGTCGAAGCGCAGTTGCGCGGCGGTGGCGAGCTTGTTGACGTTCTGTCCGCCCGGCCCCGAGGCGCGGACGAAGCCGATCTCGATATCGTCCTCATTGAGCGCGATATCGCGCGTAATCCGCAGCATGGGTGCACCGAGAGTGATGGAATCGACGCCGCAGCATTGCGTGTTCGCCGCATCTCGCTTTGGCACACTAAACTGACAGTATATGCTATATGTCTGCTATGCAGACAAAATTTAAACAAGCGGTGTGGGCGAGCGCACTTGCTGCGATGATTGTGCTCGTCGCCTATTTATGGATTTCGTCATTCTTGGCGCAGGATGCTTGTTTGGACAACGGCGGTGCTTGGAAGAATGGTTCGTGCCAGCACTGATGATATTCAGTTTGTCATGTTGCGTTATAGCTGGGCGTGCCCCGGCCATCCACGTCTTCCGAGTTGACAGAGACCTAAGACGTAGATGCCCGGCATAAAGCCGGGCATGACGGAGATCGAGAAGCCGCGCCAATCACGAAGATAACCTCAATTCGCCTTGGGCGTCGTCGCGGCTGCCGGCTGCGCTGCGGTCTGCGGTGGGCGGCCGACCACGACGGTGACCAGCCCCTTGCCCCACAGCCGTTTGGCGACGCGCTTGGCATCGTCGAGCGTCACTGCGTCGATCATGGCGTTGCGCTTTTCGATGTAATCGATGCCGAGATGGTCGAGTTGGAATTGCAGCAGCGCGGAGGCGAGTTTCACCGAGGTGTCCATCGCCAGCATCTGCGAGCCCTTGAGGTAGGACTTCGCCTCGTCGAGTTCGGCCTGCGTCGGGCCGTCGTCGGCCATCCGCTTCACTTCCTTGTCGATGGTGTCGACGGAGGCATTGGCGCGGTCGGCGCGGGTCGCGGTGTTGCCGAGGAATAGCGCCGAGTGCTGCATCCACGACATGTATTGCGCCACCGAATAAGCCAGGCCGCGCTTCTCGCGCACCTCGCGATAGAGCCGCGACGACAAGCCGCCGCCGCCGAGAATGTGGCTGACGATATAGCCGGCCATGAAGTCGGGATCGTTGCGCTTGATGCCGGGGCCGCCGAACATCACCACGGTCTGCGGCACGTCGAGCGGAATGAAATAGCGCTGTGGCGGGGCCGCTGCCGTCACGTCGGGCACGGGCGTCAGGTCGCTTTTCGCCGGCAACGCGCCGAAGGTGTCGTCGAGCAGTTTGGCGAGCGTCGCCGCATCGACATCGCCGACCACGGCGATCTTCAGCGTGTCTTTCGCCACCACGCGGCGGGTGTAATCGCGCAAATCGTCCACCGTGATGGTGGGAACGCTCTCCAGCGTGCCGTTGCTCGGGCGGCCATAGGGATGATCGCCGAATTCCGCCGCCATGAATTTGTGGCCCGCGAGCGAGCCGGGATCGGTGGTCTGGCGGCGCAGGCCGGAGATGATCTGCGCACGCATCCGTTCGATGTCGGCAGCCTCGAAACGCGGCGCGGTCAGCGCCAGCCGCAGCAGGCCGAACGCCTCGTTGCGATCGTCCTTCAGCATCTTCAGCGAGCCGCGCAACTGGTCGCGCGTGGCATTGAAGCTGAGTTCGATGGCGCGGCGGTCGAGGCGTTCGTGAAAGGCGCTGGAATTCAGATCGCCGGCGCCTTCGTCGAGCAGGCTGGCGACCAGCGTGGCGACGCCCGGCTTGGTGGCGGGATCCTGGCTGGAGCCGCCGCCGAAGGCGTATTGCATGGCGATCACCGGCACGGTGGCGTCCTGCACGAACCACGCCGAGATGCCGCCCGGCGTCACCAGATGCTGGATCTTCGTCGTGGCGTGCGAGGCCGACGGCCAGGACGCGGCGAAGGCGAGCGCGAGGACGGCGACGATCGTCGCCATGCCATGCGAGGCACGAATCTGCACGGTCATGACCGCTTTCCCTCGCTCTTGTCGCCCTTGTCCCCCTTGGCGGTCGTGCTTTGGGGTGTGGTGTCCTTGATCAGATAACCGGTCACGGATCGGTTGGCAGTGAGCCACGTCCGCGCGGCGTCGCGCACCTGCTCGGCGGTGACCGCGCGCACGCGATCCGGCCAGTTGCGAATGTCGTCGACGGTCAGTCCGACCGTCAGCGCCGTGCCGTACCAGCGCGCCAGCGTCACCTGACTGTCCTGCGCATAGATTGCCTGCGCCACCAGTTGGGTCTTGGCGCGTTCGAGGTTCTCCGCCGAAACGGTGTCCTGCTTCAATTTCGCGATGACCTCGTCGATGGCCTTTTCGACCTGCGCGAAGCTGACGTCCGGCTTCGGCGCCACCGCGACCATGAACTGGGTCGGATCGACGGCGGTGCCCTGATAGGCGGCGTTGGCGCTGACCGCGAGCGGCTGATCCACCACCAGCGCGCGATAGAGATAGGAGTTGCTGCCGGAGCCGAGCAGTTGCGCCAGCACTTCCAGCGCGGCGGTCTGCTCCGGCGACCCGGTGACGGCCGACGGCACGAGATAATAGCGCTTGAGGATGGTCTGCTCGACGCGCGGATCGGCCAGGGTCACGGTGCGCGGCGCGGTCGGCGCCGGCTCCTGCGGCCGCACGCGCACCGTGGCGATCGACGGCTGTGCCGGGATCGACCCATAGGTGCGCTCGGCCAGCTTGCGCACGTCCGACGGATCGACATCGCCGGCGATGATCAGCGTTGCGTTGTTCGGCGCGTAGAAGCGGCGGTAGAACGCCAGCGCGTCCTCGCGGTTGAGCTTCTCGATCTCGTGGTGCCAGCCGATGACCGGGCGGCCATAGGGATGGTTGAGATAGAGCGCGGCCATGATCTGTTCGTTCAGCCGTGCATCGGGATTGTTGGCGACGCGCATGTTGTATTCCTCGAGCACGACGTCGCGCTCGGGCAGCACGTTTTCGTCCTTGAGTACGAGGCCGGTCATGCGGTCGGCTTCGAATTCCATCATCTTGCCGAGTTGATCGCGCGGCACGCGCTGGAAATAGCCGGTGTAGTCGGTGGAGGTGAAGGCGTTCTCGTTGCCGCCGATCTTCAGCACGGTCTGTGAGAACTCGCCGGCCGGGTGTTTCGCGGTGCCCTTGAACATCAAGTGTTCGAGGAAGTGCGCGAGCCCGGACTTGCCCGGCGTCTCGTCGGCGGAGCCGACCTTGTACCAGATCATCTGCGTCACCACCGGCGTGCGGTGATCGGGAATCACCACCACTTGCAGGCCGTTGTCGAGCTTGAAGGTGGTCGGCGGATTCGATGTTACGGTCTGGGCGGAGACGATTTGCGGCGCCAGCAGCGCGAGCAACATGGCGGCAGCCGCGAAACATTGCGCGGCGCGGTGGTGCATTGGGATCATGAACGGTGCCGGCTGCGATGGTGCATCATGAGATCGCGGCCTGTCCTTTTGTGAGAGCAAGGCGGATGAAGCGTCTTCAGGCAAAACGAATAGCAGGTCGTGTGCAGAAGACGCGTTAAATTAAAGTCATGAAGCCGCGGTTCTGATGACATCGGGAGCAGACGATCCCACGCATTGGCAGCATCGCGGGATAGCGCGCAGCGTCAAGTGGCCTCGCCGTCGCAGCGGACAACATCCGGTGAAGGCCACGTGAAGCGGCGGCGCTACTTGCGTTCCTTGCCAGTCATAATGTCGTAGCCGCCCTGGCCGAGCGGCTGCTTCGGTCCGGTGCCGTAGGCGTAATCCGGCGACGGCGTCTGGTAGCCCGGCGGCGGCTGGGTCAGCTGCTCGCGCTCCGGCTCGCCGGTGAAGGGCGCGCTTTCAGTCTTGGTGCCAAACATCGAGCCGAAGATGTTGCCCTTGTAGCCGAGTTGCGACGGGCTCAACATCGGACTCGAGCTGGCGCCCGGCTTCAAGGGTTCGGTGGCTGCCACATGCTTGGTGCGGCCGACCTCGAGTTCGGCGGGCGTCAGCGGTCGCGCGCCGTTGGGACCCATCACGCGATTCTTTTCGGCTTCGCGAATGCGCTTGCGTTCGGCGGCTTCGACATCCTTCGGCCAGTTCGCGGGCGCTTCGGCCGAGGCCGACTGCGGCGGCGGCAGATCGATCTTGGGCGGGATCACCAGCGGCGAACGCTCGCGATATTCGATGCCGCGATCGTCGGGACCGATGGCGCCGATGCCGCCCATGATGTTCTTGATGATCTTTTCCTCGAACGAGAGATCGTCGTCGCCGGCATCCTGGGCATGGGCCACACCGGCGCCGATCACCATGCCGACGCCAAGGGCGGCGACGCCGATCCGGAGGGCGCGAGACAGGCGGGTCTGTGCAATCGTCGGGTTGAAGACGTTCGAGCGGCTGAGTCCGGCTTTGCGCATCGCGAGAGTCCTGCTTCAAATCTGTGACCAGTCGTGGCCCGCATCGTTCGACGTCTCAGGACGCGATGTCCCAACCATCTTGGTTCAAGGCGTCGTCCAGGCCGTAGTGCAAGTCCGTCCTGGTTGAAGGCGTTTAGACCGGCAAAGTCAGTTTTGTGCGTTCCGGCAGCACGTATCGGCTGGCATCAGGGCGCTTTTACGGCGTCGGGCCCGCGGAAAGAGTCATACAGCAGCGCCGCCACGCCGACAACGATGGCTGCGTCCGCAAGGTTAAATACATACCAGTTCAGGGTTTTTCCGCCCCATTGGATATGGAACAAGGCGAAATCGACCACCGCGCCATAGGCGGCCCGGTCGATGGCGTTGCCGATGGCGCCACCGATGATCAGGCCGAGGCCGATGGTGGCCAGCCGGGTTGTCGAGCGCGCCATCCAGATCGCCAACGCGATCACGGCGACGACCTTGAAGCCGAGCAGGACTGCCGCGCCGATGGGGCCGTCCTGCTGGAACCAGCCGTAGCTGATGCCGGTGTTCCAGGCCAACACCAGATCGAAGAACGGCGTCAGCGCGACCGCGCCGCGGCGGCCCAGATCGAACACAAACAGCAGCCACAGCTTGCTGGCCTGATCGAGCACCAGCGCGACGAGGGCTGCAACGATGCCGGCGCGGAGGGGGGTCATAGCTTTCTTGCCTATGCCGTTACCCCCAGCGCCTTCCACTCGCGGAGCGCCTGGGCGTCGCGCGGGGTGACGTCGGGATACTCCTTGTCGGCGCCGACTTCGGACGAAATTTTCCACGAACGGGCGCATTTGGTGCCGACGGCTTTCTCGACCACCACCGCAACGCCCTCAACCGTGGGCAGGCGGAACGCGTCGGCCGGGGCCTCACCCTCGCGCACCTCGTAATTCGAGGTGATGCAGACTTCCGCCAGGTCGGTCTCGAACAGCGGCGCCAGCACGGCGCGGTCGGCGACGTAGATGACCGGCGAGGCTTCGAGCGACGAGCCGATGCGCTTGGCGGCCCGTTCCAGCTCCAGCGCGCCGGTTACGACGCGGCGAACGTCGCGAATTGTCTGCCACTTTTTCGCCAGCGCGTCGTCACGGTATTGCTGCAAGATTCCCGGGAACAAAGTGAGGTGCACCGAGGGCTCCGCATTCGGCGCGTAGAGTTGCCACGCTTCCTCCGCGGTGAACGACAACGCCGGCGCCAGCCACTTCAGGATCGCGTCGCAAAGAATATCGATCACCGTCAGCGCCGCCTTGCGCGCATTCGACGACGGCGGATCGCAATACAGCGTGTCCTTGCGGATATCGAAGTAGAATGCCGACAGTTCGGAGTTCATGAAGGTCGCAAGAGACGCGATCACCGTCTTGTAGTCGAACGCCGCGTAAGCCTTGCGCACCACTTCGTCCTGCTCGGCGAGTTCGTGCAGCATCAGCCGCTCGAGTTCGGGCATGTCGGCGACTGCAATCGCATCCGCGCGATGGAAGTGATGCAAGGTGCCGAGCATCCAGCGGATCGAGTTGCGCAGCTTGCGATAGGTCTCGATGGTGTTCTTGAGAATTTCCGGACCGATGCGCTGATCGTCGGCGTAGTCAGTCGCACACACCCACAAACGAAGAATGTCAGCGCCGGATTGCGCGATGACCTTCTGTGGTTCGACGGTGTTGCCGAGCGACTTCGACATCTTGCGGCCGTTCTCGTCGAGCGTGAAGCCGTGCGTCAGAACGACGTCATACGGCGCGCGGCCGCGCGTGCCGCAGCTTTCCAGCAGCGACGAGTGAAACCAGCCGCGATGCTGATCGCTGCCTTCGAGATACATCACCGAGTCCTGGCCGCCATCGACCTTGCGCTTGATGCCGGCAAGACCGGGGAAATGCACCGGATCTTCCAGCACGAACGCATGCGTCGAACCGGAGTCGAACCAGACGTCGAGAATGTCGTCGACCTTCTGCCAGTCTTCATTCGCGCGCGAACCGAGGAAGCGTTCGCGCGCGCCCTCCATGTACCAGGCGTCGGCGCCTTCCTTCTCGAATGCGTCACCGATGCGCGCGTTGACGGCATCGTCGATCAGCACTTCGGCGGAGCCGTCGCCCTTCTCGCGCACGAACACCGCGATCGGCACGCCCCACGCGCGCTGACGCGAGATCACCCAGTCCGGGCGGCCGGCGATCATACCGGTGATGCGGTTCTGGCCTTGCGGTGGCACCCATTGCGTCACGCTGATGGCCTGCAATGCGCGAGCGCGCAGCGTGTCGCCGGACTTCGCCTTGCCGTGGTCCGCGATATCCGTAGCTCTGGCCTTGGCCGGAGCGTCCAGAATATCCTTGTCCATCGCGATGAACCATTGCGGTGTGTTGCGGAAGATCACCGGCTTCTTCGAGCGCCACGAATGCGGATACTGATGCTTCAGGCGGCCGCGCGCCAGCAGCAGACCGCGTTCGATCAGGGCCTTGATAACGGCGTCGTTGGCGTCGCCCTTCTCACCCTTGTCGGTGAGCACGCGCTTGCCTTCGAAGCCCGGCGCTTGCGCGGTGAGCGCACTGTTCTCGTCGACAGTGTAGGGGATCGTCGTCGAGATGCCACGCGCATCGAGATCGCGCGCGCTTGCGGTCCAGATGTCGAAGTCCTCGCGACCGTGGCTCGGCGCGGTGTGGACGAAACCGGTACCGGTGTCGTCGGTGACGTGATCACCATCGAGCAGCGGCACGGTGAATTGATAGCCGCCGCCAAGACCCTTGAACGGATGCGCGCATTCGATCGCATCCATGGTGTCGGCCGGAATCTCGCGGACTTTTTCGTAAGCCGTCACGCGCGCCTGCTTGAATACGTCTTCCGCGAGCTTGTCGGCGAGGATCAGCAGATCGCCGGTCTTCGCCCAGTTGTCGGCCGGCGCGTCGGTGACCCTGTAGAGGCCGTAGCCGATCTTCGAGGAGAAACTGATGGCGCGGTTGCCGGGCAACGTCCACGGCGTCGTGGTCCAGATCACCACGTTGGCATTGGCGAGTGCGCCATGCGCGGGCGAGGTGACGGGAAACTTCACCCACACCGTATCCGAGGTGTGATCCTCGTATTCGACTTCGGCTTCGGCGAGCGCGGTCTTCTCGACCACGCTCCACATCACAGGCTTGCTGCCACGATAGAGCGTACCGTTGGCGGCGAACTTCATCAACTCGCGCGCGATCTGCGCTTCGGCGAAGTAATCCATCGTCGCGTAGCGGCCGTCCCAGTCGCCGATGATGCCGAGCCGCTTGAATTCCTCGCGCTGGATGTCGAGCCACTTGTTGGCGTAGGCGCGGCATTCCTTGCGGAACGCCACCATCGCGGCGGAGTCCTTGAAGTTCGGCTTCTGCTTGCCCTTGGAGCGGTAGTTCTCCTCCTCGATCTTCCATTCGATCGGAAGGCCATGACAGTCCCAGCCCGGCACGTAGTTGGAATCGTGGCCAAGCATCTGCTGGCTCTTGGTCACCACGTCCTTGAGGATCTTGTTGAGTGCGTGGCCGATATGGATGTTGCCGTTGGCGTAGGGTGGGCCGTCATGCAGCACGAACTTCGCGCGGCCCTTCGCGCTCTCGCGCAGCTTGCCGTAGAGGTTGATCTCGTTCCAGCGCTTGAGGATATCCGGCTCGCGCTGCGGCAGGCCGGCGCGCATCGGAAACTCAGTCTGCGGCAGGAATAAAGTCTTGGAATAGTCGGGCCCGTCGGATTTCGGGGCGGCGGATTTCTGCGGCTTGTCGGACATGGGACTCTGGCTTGGCTAAATGGCGCGGATGACGAAACAATCCCGGTCTTGCGCCGAGCGAGGCTCAGGCGGAAGCCGGGCCAATAATGATTATGGTGCACCGCGCCAACATGGCGCTTTCCATAGCAGGCGGCGGCGGGAACGCAAAGGCTGTGATGGTGGCAGAGTTTACGCCGGCTTTGCGCCGGCGATGCGGCGGGCCGGATTGCCCGTCACGGTTGCTCCGGCTTCGACGTTGCGAGTGACGACGCTGCCGGCACCGATCACCGCGCCATCGCCGATGGAAACGCCCGGCAGGATGATCGCACCGCCGCCGATCCAGACATCGGTGCCGATCTGGACTGGGCGGCCGAATTCGACGCCCGAGCGGCGCGTCGCCGCATCGCGCGGATGATCCGCAGCGTAAATTTGGACGGCGGGACCGATCTGGGTGCGATCGCCGATCGTCACCACGACGACATCGAGGATGACGCAATTGAAGTTGAGGAACACGCCGTCGCCGAAGCGGATGTTGCTGCCGTAGTCGCAGAAGAACGGCGGCCGGATGGTCACGCCGTGCCCGAGTTTCGGTATCCGTTCGGAGAGAATTGCGCGCAACGCCTCCGGCGACGATCCCGCCGCTGCATTGTAGCGCGCGAGCCAGTGTGCGGTCGCGGCCTGATCCGCGATAATTTCGGGATCGTCCGGCCGATATAGCTCTCCGGCCAACATCTTCTGCTTTTCGGTTTTCGTCAGCCGATTGCTCCAAGCTTCGGAAAGGCATTCGGCGCGGCGGCGAGCGCGGCGCGCGCCTTGACGCTGTCGTCGTCCATCTGGCGGATCAGTGCTTCGATGCCGTCGAACTTCAACTCGTCGCGGATATAGGCGATGAAGGCGACGTCCAGTGTCTTGCCGTAAAGGTCGCCCTTGAAGTCGAACAGGAAGATTTCGAGAAGCGGCGCGCCGTTGTCGAAGGTCGGGCGGCGGCCGAAGCTGGCGACACCGTCATACAGCCGGCCGTCGAGGCCGACGCGCGCCGCATAGATGCCGTGACGCAGGCCGCAATGGGGATCGAGGCGAATGTTTGCCGTTGGATAACCAAGATCGCGGCCGCGCTTTTCGCCATGGATCACTTCGCCGGTAATGAACCACGGGCCGTCCAGCATCGCGGTGGCCTCGGCGATCTGGCCCTCGGCCAGTGCCATGCGAATGGCAGTGGAGGAAACAGGGCGTTCGTCGATGTCGATATGCGGTTGGACGTGGGCCTCGATGCCCAGCCGCGGCGCTTCGCTCTGCAACAGGGCGGGGGAGCCGGCGCGGCCCTTGCCGAAATGGAAGTCGTAACCGATCGAAATCCCACTAATGCCAAGCCGGCCGATCAAATCCTTCTCGATGAAATCCTGCGCGCTGGTGCCGGCACGCTCCGCATCGAAAGTCATCACCACCGCACCGTCGAGGCCGGTCCCCGCCAGCAAACGGAGTTTGCTGGTTTCGTCGGTCAGGCGGAATTGCGGGGTATGCGGGCTGAAGAAACTGCGCGGGTGCGGCTCGAATGTGATGGCGAGCGCCGGACGCCCGAGCCGCTTTGCCATCGTGGTCGCCCCCGCGATGACGGCGCGATGGCCGAGATGCACGCCGTCGAAATTACCCATGGCAACCACCGCGCCTTTAGGAATGGCGGTCGTGGGTGTCTGGTCGCGGATGACGAAAAAGCTGGAAGACATTGATGAATTCGCGATTTGGCTCAGGTTGTCGATCGAAGTGACGTGCCGCGGGGCCGGAAGTCAAGCCGGGGCTTGAAGCGCAAACTGGTCATTCCGGTTGAGGCAATCCATACCTTTCGCGCTTGCCAATTAACGCGCTGTTTAAGCGCGAATGGTAACTCTTGGGGCCATTCCGGGGCAAACGGATGCTTGCCGTTGCCGCTTGCCGTGTTCGGGTCTGATGTGTGGTAGGGAGTTAGAAATGGCGGTTGATCTATCGATGCCGGTTTTGGTGGTGGACGATTACAACACCATGATCCGCATTATCCGCAATCTTCTCAAGCAATTGGGCTTCCAGAACATCGACGATGCAAGCGACGGATCGGCGGCCCTCGCCAAGATGCGCGGCAAGAAGTACGGCCTCGTGATCTCCGACTGGAATATGGAGCCGATGACCGGTTACGACCTGCTCAAGGAAGTCCGGGCCGACCCCAACTTCGCGACCACGCCTTTCATCATGATTACGGCGGAGTCCAAGACCGAGAACGTCATCGCGGCGAAGAAGGCAGGGGTCAACAACTACATCGTCAAGCCGTTCAATGCTGCCACGCTGAAGACGAAGATCGAGGCCGTCTTCCCGGATATCGTCGCGGCGTAAGCGTTTGCGATATCCGAGCGGCTCCTCAAAGACGCCCTCTACCAGCGCAGCTCGCGGGTCAATGCCAGCGGCGGATGCCCGAACAATTCCTTGACGGCAGCCGGGTCCAGCGCGTCGACGCCCTGAAATTCCTCGGCGTGAATGCCGCGGGTGACAAACAGGCAGTTGATCCCGAAGCCATGGGCGCCGGTCAGGTCGGTGCGGACGGAATCGCCGATCGCCAGCACGCGGCGTGGGGATACTTTCGCCTGACGGCGTTCCTCGGCGAGCGCCATGGCGCGCTCGTAGATCGGCCGATGCGGCTTGCCGTAGAAAATCACCTCGCCACCCAACTCGCGGTACAGTTCGGCAATCGCGCCGGCGCAGTAAATCAATCGGTCGCCGCGCTCAACCACAATATCGGGGTTGGCGCAGATCAGCGGCAGGTTTCGCGTGCGGGCCTGCTCCATCATGGCACGATAGTCTTCCGGCGTTTCGGTTTCATCGTCGAACGGGCCGGTGCAGACGATGTAATCGGCTTTTTCGATCGGGGCGAAGACGGCTTCGAGCCCGCGATAGATCGAGTTGTCGCGCTCCGGCCCGAGCCAGAACATGGTCTTGCCGGGATGGTCCGCCACGAAGTGACGGGTCAGGTCGCCCGAACTGACGATGGCATCATAGGTTTCGTCGGCGACGCCGAGCTTGCGCAATTGACGCTGGACGGAATCCGCAGGGCGCGGTGCGTTGGTGATCAGCACTACGGTGCCGCCGCGCTGCCGAAAGGTGTGAAGAGCCTCGCAGGCTTCCGGAAAGGCCACGAGCCCATTGTGGACCACGCCCCAGATGTCGCTCAGGAGGACGTCGACATCGGCCACGAGGTCGCGCATGTGTTCGATGAAACGCAGGGCGGTCATTGGAAGTGCCGTTGCCGATCAGTGGGGACGCACGGCCCGCCGTGCCAGCACGGCGTTGCCGCTGGCGCGCGGTGGATCGGCCCGTCGAGGCTCGATTTTCTGAGGAGCAACGGAAACCTCTTGCTTCGGTTTGCCCGGCGACGCCGGAGCGGAAGAATCGTCCTGGGAGGCGGATGCCGTCTCGGGCCGTAGCGGCCGTGGCGCCGCGAAAAGAAAACCTTGCCCGAACCGGATATTGTAGTCCAGCAGATCGACGACGGCACGCTCGCCCTCGATGCGCTCGGCGATCAGGTCGATGCCGAAGCGCCCGAGCAGGTCCGATAGATCGGCGGCATGGATATCGGTGGCCGCTCCCTGCTTCTGGTCCAGCAGCAAAGCCGCCGACACCTTGATGAAGCGAACGCCACGATCGGCCAGCTCACGTGGTTCGATGCGCAGATCGGTGACATGGTCGATCGAGAAGCGATAGCCGCGTTGTGCCAGCGCCGCCAGATGTTCGCGCTCCACCGCCCCGAGGTGGTTGAACGTGCTTTGCTTGAATTCGAGGACGAATGAGGCCGCGATGGCACGGTTGGCGTCGAGAAAATCGAGGCATTGGGCAAAACTGGACGGGTTGGCGAGCGTCGCCGGAGCGATGTTGCAGAACACGCCGACGTCCTTGTTGCGCACCATCAAGCGGCGCAGCACCTGGACGCTGCGCAGGATCACACTGTGGTCGATGCGGCCCATCAAACCGGCAGCTTCCGCGGGTTCGATGAAATTCTCCGCGGCGATGATCGTCTCGTTGCCGTCGCGCAGCCGCGTCACCGCCTCGTAGAAACGCACCTTGCGCTGGGGCAGCGTGACGATGGGCTGCAGATAGATGTCGATGCGGTTGGCGTCGACGGCCGCCTTGATGGTGTCGAGCAGGGCGTCATCGTCTGTCGTTTGCGGGGTATCGATATCGAGGTAATCGTCCTCGACAGTTTCGAGAACGGGCTTGTGCAACGACGGCGCCGCGGGTTTGGGAGGAGCCGGCGGCGGGACCGCTGCCGGCGGATAAACGGTCGATTGTTCCGGCGCCGCGATCATGCCGTCGGAGAGTTGATCGTCGTGGGCCGCGACCGCTTCCGCCAACTGATTGACCAGCCCGCCCAACTCGCTGATTTCGTCATGCATCGCCTTCATGCGATCCTGCGAAGCCGAGTTGGCCGAGACCAGGCGGCCCTCGATCGCGCTCAACCGGCGTCCGAACTCGCCGACTTGCCGCGCCAGATCGGCGGTGCCCTGGGAGAGATCGGCGATCTGGTTGCCGACCTTGGGGCGGTCGCCGAGCCGCATCGATACGGCGTTGTAGAGGATCATGAACGTTAGCGCTGCGAGCGCGACGATGGCGGATTGCGAACTGTCGATGCCGGCGACGGCATAAAGAACCAGGCCGAGCGACGCGGCGATCAGCGCCATGCAGATGGCGACAAAAATCGTGGATGCCCGAATCATGCTCCGTGTATCTTTCCCGGCACGCCTCCGGCCGTGGCCCTCAGGCTCCGGTCCGATTATCGGGCCGGAGTCCATCCGTACCATTAGACCTGATTCGAGCACACGTCTTGCGGGTGATTCGGAACCCGCAATCTCTCCACAACACAGTTGCGAGTCCCGGCCAGTAAACCTGGGACGGCCGGCCGTGGTCTAAGGTTCCGGCGACGCATGACGTCGGCGGAACCCGGTGACGCGATCAGGCGACTGCGCGGATGATCTTGGCGACCTTTTCGATGACTTCGCCGACCTGAGCCTCGCTGATGATCAGCGGCGGAGTGAGCGCGATAGTGTCACCGGCGACGCGGACCATGATGTCGTTGTCATGGAAGCCGTTTTGCAGCGCTTCGAAGCCGCGTTTGCCTGGACCTTCCTTGTTCGGCGACAGTTCAATACCGGCGGTGAGGCCGACAGTGCGGATGTCGACGACGTTCGGTTCGTTGCGCAGGCTCATCACCGCGTCGGCGAACTTCGGTTCGAGCTTGTTGGCGCGCTCGAACAGCTTTTCGTCGCGGTAGATGTCGAGCGTTGCCAAGCCTGCCGCGCAGGCCAGCGGATGCGCCGAGTAGGTGTAGCCGTGGCACAGCTCGATGACGTGCTCCGGGCCCGTCATGAACGTCTCATAGATGGTATCGCGAACGATGACGCCGCCCATCGGCGCCGCGCCGTTGGTGACGCCCTTGGCAAAGGTGATCATGTCGGGCAGCACACCGTAGCGTTCCGCCGCGAAGGCAAAGCCGAGGCGGCCGAAGCCGGTAATGACTTCGTCGAAGATCAGCAGGATGCCGTGCTTCTGGGTAATTTCGCGCAGGCGCTTGAGATAACCCTTCGGCGCGGGGATCACGCCGGTCGATCCGGCCATCGGTTCGACGATGACGGCGGCGATGGTGTTGGCACCATGCAGGTTGACGAGGCGCTCCAGTTCATCGGCAAGGTCCGCGCCCCATTCCGGTTCGCCCTTGCTGAAGGCCTGCTTGTCGCGGTTGTAGGTCGATTGCAAATGATCCACGCCGGTGAGCAGCGTGCCGAACATCTTGCGGTTGCCGACGATGCCGCCGACCGAGGTGCCGCCGAAGCCGACGCCGTGATAGCCGCGCTCGCGGCCGATCAGGCGGCAACGTCCGCCCTGTCCGTTGATCTGATGGTAGGCCAGCGCAATCTTCAGCGCGGTATCGGCGGCTTCCGAGCCGGAGTTGCAGAAGAAGACCTGCTCCAAGCCCTTCGGCGCCAGTTCAGCGATGCGGCTGGCCAGTTCGAACGCCTGCGGAATGCCGAACTGGAACGGCGGCGCGTAGTCGAGCGCTTCGGCCTGCTTGCCGATTGCGGCGGCGATTTCCTTGCGGCCATGGCCGGCGTTGCTGCACCACATGCCGGCGGCGGCGTCGATGACCTGGCGGCCATCGGTGGTGATGTAGTGCATGTCCTTGGCACCGGCGAGCAGGCGCGGGGCCTTCTTGAAAGCGCGGTTCGCGGTGAACGGCATCCAGAACGCGGCGAGGTCGTTCGGGACATTCACGCTGCGCTGATTTGGGCTCTTGTCTAACATGGGGGTCCCTCTGCTGCTTGTCGGCGGGTTTGACGGCTGCTCGCAACCTAGATCGTTTTGGCCGCCAGTGGAAACGTGGCAATGCCGCAGAGCTGATATTTTTGTCGTGATGGAAGCGGTTCTCCAAGGCATGGCAAGGCCGATGCGGCTAGGCAGTTTCCCGGAGTCGTGGGAAGACTATATACTACCAAAAGTAGATACATCAATTCAATAACACTTAATGGTTGTGTGATTGAGTAAGCCTATGACAAGGCTTGCTCATCGATTCCATTGTTTCGCCAGATGCCGCGGCGGTGCCACCGCCGTCGAATTCGCGATGCTTCTGCCGGTGTTCCTGATGCTGGTGTTCGGCATCGTCATCTTCGGCTCGTATCTGGCGATGGTGCACGGCGTTCAGCAACTCGCCGCCGAAGCCGCACGGCGTTCGGTCGCCGGGCTCAATGACGTCGAGCGAACCAGCCTCGCCGCCGGTTATGTCAGCACCAACGCTGCGTCCTATCCTCTGATTGCCGCCGACCGCCTGACGGTGACATGCGCCGCATCCGGCGCGGGGGCCAATGTCTTCGTGATCACCGTCGACTACGACGCCTCGCAGAGTTTCATCTACGCCCTGCCGGCCTTCGTCCCGATGCCGCCGTCGCGGATCGAGCGCTCGGCGGCGATTCCCTTCGGCGGATTTTGAGCGAGGAGACAGGGGATGCTGAACTTGCTGCACCGTTTTTGCGCCGACCGCAGAGGCAATATCGCCATCATGGGTGCCGGCTGCATGATGCTGGTCATGGTCTGCGCCGCGCTTGGCGTCGATGTCGGCACCGTCTTCGTGGATCGACGCAAGACGCAAAGCGCGGCTGACCTTGCCGCCATCGTTGCCGCCAGCAATCTTGCGAAAGCGGAAAGCGCGGCACGTGCTACCGTCGTCGATAACGCTTATCCCGCCGACGCCCTGATATCGGTCGAACTCGGCACCTATACGCCGTCCGCAGCGCTCGCACCGCCGGCACGCTTCGTCACGCCGGCCAGCGGTCCTGCCAACGCTGCGCGGGTGACGGTGCAGACGCAAACGCCTTTGTTTTTCGGACGCTTGTTCGCGGGTTCGGATCACTTCACGATCAGGACCGCGGCGACGGCGGCGAGCACGGCGGTGGCGTCGTTCGCCATCGGGTCGCGATTGCTGGCGCTCGACGGCGGGCTGCTCAATGCCGTGCTCGGCAGCATGCTGGGCACCTCGCTGTCGCTCTCGGTGATGGACTATCGGGCGCTGGCCGATGCGAAGATCGATGCGCTCGATTTTCTCTCCGCGCTGGCGACCAAGGCCAACCTGACCGCCGGAACCTATGCCGACGTGCTCGATAGCAACGTGAAAATTGGTGACGTGGTCAGCGCGCTGCTGACCGCGCAACAGGCGGCCGGCGGTGTCAACGCCGCGACCGGCGCGTTGCATCAGGTGTCGCTGGCACTGGCGGGCGTCACGACGAAGATCGCGCCGGGCAGGCTGATCGATCTCGGCCCCTATCGCGATCTCTCCACCGGGCAGAAGCCGCAGGCTGGCGTGAACCTCTCCGCGCTTGACGTTTTGAACGCGGCGGCGGCCGTCGCCAATGGTGCGCATCAGGTCGCGGCCGGTGCGAACCTCAATTTGCCGGGTATCGCCAGCGTGTCGCTGACCGCGACGGTGGGCGAGCAACCGCAAGGATCGAGCTGGATCACCGTCGGCATGCAGGGTGCGAGCGTGCATACCGCGCAAACGCGGGTGTTGCTGCTGGTGAAACTGCTCGGCAGCGGCAGCGTGTCGGCCGTGAATCTCCCGATCTATGTCGAGGTGGCGTCCGGCACTGCGACCCTCGACGCGGTGAGCTGCGGTTATCCGGATGTCAGCAGTTCGACGGTGCGGCTCGGCGTGACGCCCGGCATCGTCGATGCGTGGATCGGCAATGTCTCGACAGCGGACATGAACAATTTCACCAGCAAGCCCAATCCCGGCCCGGCGACGCTGGTCGACCTCGGCGCAATCAAGGTCAGCGGCAAGGCCCATGCCGGCATCGGCAACACCACGCCGACGCCGGTGACTTTCAGCTATGCCGACATTCAGGCGATGACGAAGAAAACGGTCACCACCACCAACTTCACCCAGTCGCTGACCGCGAGCCTGCTCGGCGACCTGTCCCTGAACGTGCAGGTCGGCCCCTTGGGTCTGCCGATTCCGGGTCTTGGCGGCCTGGTCACCGGCATCATCGGAGGCGCCACCGGCTCGATCGACCGGTTGTTGGCGCAGGTGCTGGCGACGCTCGGCGTCGGGATTGGGCAAGCCGACGTCTGGGTCACCGGCGTGCGCTGCGACCGCGCCGTGCTGGTGAATTGACGGGCATGCTTGCCGGTTGGCGTCGCGGCTGATACCACCCGCGCCATGGCTGACAAACCCAAAAAACCGCAGAAACTGAAGGCTCGCCTGCCGCGCGGGCTGGTCGATCGCACCGCGTCCGAGATTGCCGCTACGAGGCGCATGACGGAGGTGATCCGCGAGGTCTATGAGCGCTACGGCTTCGAGCCGGTGGAAACCCCGGCGATGGAATACACCGACGCGCTCGGAAAATTCCTGCCGGATCAGGATCGCCCGAACGAAGGCGTGTTTTCGTTCCAGGACGACGACGAACAGTGGATCTCGCTGCGCTACGATCTCACCGCGCCGCTCGCCCGCTACGTCGCGGAGAATTTCGACGCGCTGCCGAAACCCTATCGCAGCTACCGCGCCGGCTATGTCTATCGCAACGAGAAGCCCGGCCCCGGCCGCTTCCGCCTGTTCATGCAGTTCGATGCGGATACGGGCGGCAGCGCGTCGCCCGCCGCCGATGCCGAGATGTGCATGATGGCCGCCGACGCCATGGAAGCGCTCGGCATTCCGCGCGGCAGCTATGTGGTGAAGGTCAACAGTCGGAAAATTCTTGATGGCGTCATGGATGCAGCCGAAGTGCCTCCATTCAAGAGAATTGATACGCTTAGATGTCTCGATAAATTTGACAAGTTCGGCGAACCAGGCGTGCGCCTTCTGCTCACTACAGGCCGGAAGGATGAGAGCGGCGATTTCATGAAAGGCGTCGGGCTAACGGATCAGCAGGCGGATGTCCTGCTATCTATTTTTGCCCCGGCAAACGCGTATCGGGTAAACTACAAGAAAAGCGACGGAAGAATCGGATATCTGGAAGGATCGCCAGATCAAATTATTACAAATTGGGACGATGTTCTTCGCGCTCACAATGAGATCGGTCTGGCAACTTTTTTTGGTCCTCCATCGGCCAATCCAAGTTTGCTGGCGCTACTTAACGCTAATGTAGCCGTGAACGCCGCTCCGATTGGTATGGAGGGAATAGGCGAGCTATTATTGATTTTGAAACTTATTCAAGAAGCTGGCTATAGCGAGGATCGCATTCGCATCGATCCCTCCGTCGTGCGCGGGCTCGAATATTACACCGGCCCAGTCTACGAAGTTGAACTCTTGCTCGAGACCAAGGACGAGAAGGGCCGACCGGTGCGCTTCGGTTCGGTCGGCGGAGGCGGGCGTTATGACGGGCTCGTGTCGCGCTTTCGCGGCGAACCGGTGCCGGCGACGGGATTTTCCATCGGTGTGTCACGCTTACAGGCGGCGCTGACCATGCTGGGCAAGATCGACACCAAGCCGGATTTCGGTCCCGTGGTGGTGACGGTGTTCGACCGCGAACGTGTCGCCGATTACCAGAAGATGGTTGCTGAGCTGCGCAACGCGAACATCCGCGCCGAACTTTATCTCGGCAATCCGAAGAACATGGGCAACCAGCTCAAATACGCCGACAAGCGCAATTCGCCCTGCGTCATCATTCAAGGCTCCGATGAAAAGGCGCGCGGCGAGGTGCAGATCAAGGATCTGATCGAGGGCGCGAAAGCTGCTGCCGCGATTGCCTCCAACGCCGAATGGCGCGAGACCCGGCCGGCGCAGTTCTCCTGCGCGGAAAGCGATCTCGTCGCGAAGGTTCGCGAGGTACTCGCGCGTCATGATGTGACGTGGGGCTAACAAGATGCGTCATACGCGGGCTTGACCCGCGTATCCATCCTTCAAATGATGGATTGCCGGATCATAGGCGAGCGAAGCGACGCCGTTCTTCGAACGGCTATGTCCGGCAATGACGAACGGCAAGACCAAGGAGACTCAAATGCCCGAGATCACCATCAGCATGGCGGCAGGCCGCAGCGACGAACAGAAGGCCGGCATGATGCGCGACATCACGCAGGCGCTGGTAAAGAATCTTGGCGTCGATGCCGAAGCCGTGGTCATCCAGATCAACGAAGCGCCGCTTCACCATAAAATGAAGGGCGGCAAGACCTACGCCGAGCGCAACCCCGCGATGAAAGCCAAATAGCAAGACGCGCGAGTCTCAACCGAACACCGCGACATTCTGCCGGCTGGTCATCACCGCTTGACCGCTCGCGTTCCAGACCGTCATGACCTGACTGGTGTAACCGTCGGCAGCGGCGTCGGCTTCGGTGCGGATCAGCCACCAGCCGTCGGTGGTGTCGATGCGATCGGTCAACAGATCGATCGACCAGGTCATGGTGCTGATGAGGCCGGGCGCGGTCAGTGTCGCGACGATGGCAGGCGGCGGCGCATCGGCGAGCGCCAACAGCGGCACCAGCGAAGGTTTCAGCGATTCGTCGCGATGGCGCAGCCACAGCGTCATCATCGGGTCTTTCGCGCCGCTGAACGGAAAAGCGCCGCCGGCATAGCGGCCTTCGATATGCTGCAGGAATCGCAATTGCGGTGGCGCATTGTCGAAGAAGGTCGGGCAGGATTCGGGTTTGCCGGTTTGTGCGGCGGCTTTCGCGGCGAACCCGACCCTGGAGGTCCGGCCCGCGCCGAAGCAAAATGTCGCGCGCGTGGCGAGACCACTCTCGCCGGACAGATCGACGCCGACGAACACCGTGGACTTGCCCCGGCGCAGTTCGACCGGCGTCAGTTTCAGTTCGCCGGATGCCGGACCGATGAAGGATATCTGCGCCGAGCGCAGCGGCGGCAGATCGCCGTAGTGGCGATGCGCGGCTTCGAGACAGAGCGCGGCGGAAAGACCGCCGTAAACCGTTCGCCCTTGCAGCCAGTCGTCGCTGACGGTGATGGCCCAACCGTCGGTTGCCTGCGTCATGCTGCCTATCAAGGCGCTGAATTCGGTCATCCTGTTTCGATCCTTCGTCACGAAGCTTTTAAATGATTATCATCATATATAAAGCGCGTTGGGAAGTCCTTGCGATGACCGACCGTAGGGGGTGGGGGTAAACGGGGCAGGGGACTCGACGCGTGTCAGATCCGGTTCTAGAAGCGATGTATGGATGCACGCGATTTTATCAAGGTCGGCATGAGTGCCGAACGGCTTTTGACGGTCACGCATGAGTTGACCGTGCAGCATGTCGTTCCGACGATGCCGGCGGTCTATGGCACGCCGATGATGATCCTCGAAATGGAGTTGACCTCGGGTGACGCGATCGCCCCCTGTTTGCCGGCAGGCTGGGTGACGGTCGGCACCGAGGTCGATATCCGGCATCTCGCGGCAACGCCGGTCGGGCATCAGGTGCGGACCACCGCGCGCGTCATCGAGGTGTTGCGCCGGGTGGTGCGTTTCGAGGTCGAGGCATTCGATGGCGACCGCAAGATCGGCGACGGCCGACATGGCCGCGGCCTCATCAATATCGCGGATTTCAGCGAACGTTTCGGGGTGGTTTAGACTCCGGGATGATGCGTTTTCGTCGCGGGAACCGGTAACGCGCCTCGCTCGAAAACGCTACGGGGTTACTTCGGCAGCAAGCCCTTTAGCTTCTGCATATCGGTGACGTTGAGCTTGAAGCCGCCCGGCATCACGATATCGCCGGGCTTCTGCCCCGGCTTGCAGGGGCCGAGCCATTTCGCCTCGACCGTCATGGCCGTTTCGCGTGGAACGCCGTTGGGCGTGCCGCTGGCCTTCGACGTCACGTTCATGCTGTAGGCCGAATCGAAATCGCCGGTGATGTCGGAATGCGTCGTCATCGACATGCCGTTCACGGTGCACACCGCGTCGGTCATGTAACCGGCAGCGGTCTTGCGGACGTCGCTTTTCGCGCAGGTCTGCTTTGCCATCGGTGAAAGATTCGACGTCAGGTCCTTGTCGGTCGCGGCGTCAGTGCATTGCTGCATCGTCAACCCGGCCGCTTTGGTCGCGGTGTCGATCAGCCGGATCTCCCACAGGCCCGGCTTGCGCGTCGGCAGTTCGTCGGCCTGCGCGGCCGAGAAGGCCCCGGTCAGGCTCGCCAGCGTTGCCATGGCGATGAGCCGCGCGGGGCGAGGGGGCAGGATCGTCGACGGCATGTGCTGGTCCATCGGTGACGCCTCCTGTCGATCCCGGTGGTTCCTCAGTAACGGACGCGCAACGGCCGCTGATAGCTGCCATAGGGGGTCCAGCGGCAGGCAAACGAGCTGTAGCTGCCGTAAGTCCGCTGAATCGACAGCCATTTGACGACCTTGCCGTATTGCGCGCAATGGTTGGCCGCCAGCGCGCGGATATCGGTCTGGCCAATCAGGCTCGCGGAAACGATGCCGCCGGTGTCGTTGCCCTTGAAGGGCGGTACAGTATCGGCGCTGGCGCTTCCGCAGGCCAGAATTGCCGTCACCGCCGCGATGGCCGCCATCCCGATCGTTCGCATGGTCATCTCCGATTCACTTTGGCCCAATCTAGGCGACCAAAAGCGCCAAGAAAAGGACCGGGCAACAGGCGGTAGTTGTCCCGCCGGTGTTGCCGCCCGGCACTTGACCTCGCGGGGCGATCGCGGCACCGTCCCCGCCACAATCATGCAATGGATGATGCGATGACCGGCCTTGTCATGCCTTTCGGGAAACGTGGTGCCTTCGCCGTGCTGGGCGCGCTGCTGGGCGTGATGGCGCTTTCGCCCGCCGCACATGCCGCCAATCCGCTGGAAATGAATTTCGGGCTGTTCGGCCCGAGCTACGATGGGGCCGTGCCGTCCTGCGAATCGGCGCTCGGCACCATCTCCTCGCAGTTCGCCGAGAAGGAAAGCACCTTCTGGAATTCGGCGTTGCAGATCACCGGTTACGACCGCGTGCGCGAGACCGCCTTCCGGCCCTGGACCTCGGACAATATTCCGCGCCGCTATTGCAGTGCCCGCGCCATGCTCAACGACGGCAAGCCGCGCACGGTGGACTATTCGATCAGCGAGGACGGCGGTTTTGCCGGCTACGGTCCCGGTGTCGAATGGTGCGTCACCGGGCTCGACCGCAACTGGGCCTACAACCCGCGCTGCAAGGCGGCGCGCCGCTGAGGCGCATCGCCATGGTTCAGGCCTCGCTTCTCTCGCGCTTCCACCGTTTGTTGGCGCTGCCGCTCGTTGCGGCCGCGCTCCTGTTCGCGGCCATGCCGGCGTCGGCGCAGGATCGGCGCCAGAATGCGCCGGGACAGTTCGACTTCTATGTGCTGTCGTTATCGTGGTCGCCGTCGTTCTGCGAGGCGGCGCGCGAACGCGGCAACACCAGCCGCTCGCAGCAGATGCAATGCGGTGGCCGGCCGTTTTCCTTCGTGGTGCATGGCCTGTGGCCGCAATATGAACGTGGCTTCCCGGACTACTGCGAACGGCCGTCGCCGCGATTGCCGCGCAACATCATGACGTCGATGCTCGACCTCATGCCGGCGCCGGGACTGATCTACAACGAATGGGACAAGCACGGCACCTGCTCCGGCCTCGGCCCGCGCGGCTATTTCGAAGCCATCCGCAAGGCGCGCGCCGTGGTGAAAATTCCGCCGGAGTATCTGGAACTGACGCGGACCAAGATGGTCGCGCCCGGTGCTGTCGAGGCCGCGTTCATCAAGGCCAATCCGGGCTTGAGCGAGGCGGCCATCGCCGTCACCTGCGACCGCACACGATTGAGCGAAGTACGGATCTGCATGACCAAGAGCCTGCAATTCCGCGCCTGCGACGAGATCGATCGTCGCGCCTGCCGTCGCGGCACCGTATCGATGCCGCCGGTGCGCGGCGGCTGATTTCCAACGGCTCTTCATTCAGCGGAATACGCCCGGCCGGAACTGTCGGCACGTCCATGCGTTGCGAGTTAATCCGCAACAACATGGACGACGATCATGCCACGCGGCGATAAATCGACATACACCGACAAGCAGAAGCGCAAGGCCGAGCATATCGAGGAAGGCTACGAACACCGCGGGATCAAGAAGAAGGAAGCCGAGCGGCGCGCTTGGGCCACCGTGAACAAGGAAAGCGGCGGCGGCAACAAGAGCGGCTCCGGCCGCGGCGTGGAAGATACCAAGGTCGCGGCGAAGAAAGGCGGTCGCATCGGCGGTCCGCGCGGCGGCAAGGCGGCCGCGCGACGCCCGGCCGCGGCGCGATCGGCCTCCGCCAAGAAAGCTGCCGCCACGCGCAAGCGTCATACGACGACGCGTTCCACGGCAGCGAAGAAGGCCGCGGCGACCCGCAAACGCAATGCCGCGGCGCGCACCAGAACGGCGACCAAGCGATCGGCCGCGCGGGGCGCCGCAAAGCGTTCGACGAAGCGTTAGAACGCGGCCGCGCCTCGAAAGAAAAGCCGGCGTTTTTAACAGCTTCCTTGAAGAGTGAAACCCCCCGGCGGGTCAGCGTCGTGCAGA
>JAEWIX010000062.1 GCA_023386885.1 Pseudomonadota bacterium | reverse complement strand
GCCGCCGAGGGCCGCTGGCCGTTTGCATCCGGCGCGCCGAACAGCACGTAGGCGGCGCCGCCTTCGCCCGCGACCAGGGCGTCGTGGCGGGTGTGCAGCCCGCCGACGCCCGCGATGCGATCCGGCTTCAGACTCGAGAGCGTCTCCTGCATCGCTTCGAGCCCGGTGAGGTGCGCGCCGTCCGCGCCGCCGCGCGCGACCAGATCGGCATGGCCGTCGAGCAACAGCGCCGCGCCGGCTTTCTGCACGATGGGCGCGAGCGTCTTGATGCGGCCGAGCAGGGTGCGCGGGTCGCTGTCGGTAAGTCGCAGCAGCACGGCGGCGACATCGGCGCTGGCGAGAACATCAGGCAGCATGGCGGCCAGTGCCGCAGCGTCCTCCACCACAGGCGTCGCGAGATACAATCGCGGCATCGGGCGGGCAGGGGCGGATTTCGCGGACATGGGTTGCCTTAAGTGGTCAGATCAAAAAGCATCCGACATGGAATGAGGTGCCGCCACTATCACTGTCGTCATGCCTGGGCTAGTCCCGGGCATCCACGCTCTTTCTGAGACTTAACAAGCAGACGTGGATGGCCGGGACAAGCCCGGCCATGACGGAAACTAGCTCGTTGTCGTCATGGCGAGGAGCGATAGCGACGAAGCAATTCAGATTCTTGAAGAACGACCGGATTGCTTCGCTCGCAATGACGTAACGCAACTCTCGGAGTTGTTCGCCGGCTCTTACGCCGCCTTCTTTTCCAGATCGGCCTTCCATTCGCCCTTCGACGCGAGGCCGTTCATGTGGGCACGATGCGTGAACGCCTGCTGGCCGGCGCCGACGTTGTCGGCCTTGCCGGACCATGCCTTCTGCGGCGCGGCCTGCAGCGCGCGGCCGTAGGAGAAGGTCAGATTCCACGGCAGGCCGCCGATCTTGTTCATGGCGTCGAGGTGCGCGGTGGCTTCCTCGTCGCTCTGGCCGCCGGAGAGGAAGGCGATGCCCGGCACCGCCGACGGCACGCATTCCTTCAACAGCTTCACGGTCTTCTCGGCGACCTGCTGCACGTTGGCGCGATCCTTCGCCTTCTTGCCGGAGATCGCCATGTTCGGCTTCAGGATCATGCCTTCGAGCGCGACCTTCTGGTAATACAGTTCCTGGAAGGTCTCCTTGAGCACGAACTCGGTGACCTCGTAGCAACGCTCGATCGAGTGATCGCCGTCCATCAGCACTTCCGGCTCGACGATCGGCACGATCTGCGCCGCCTGGCACAGCGCGGCGTAGCGGGCCAGCGCATGGGCGTTGGTGCGCACGGCGGTGTAGCTCGGGATGCCCTGTCCGATATCGATCACCGCGCGCCACTTCGCGAAGCGCGCGCCCTGCTTGTAATAGTCGGCGAGGCGAGCGGCGAGCTTGTCGAGGCCGACGGTGATCAGTTCACCGGGGCAGCCGGGCAGCGCCTGCGTGCCTTCATCGACCTTGATGCCGGGAATCGCGCCGGCCTGCTCGATCAGCTTGACCAGCGGCGTGCCGTCCTTCGCCTTTTGCCAGATGGTTTCGTCATAGAGAATGACGCCGGAGATATACTTCGACATCGCGTCCTTGGAGCGGAACAGCATCTCGCGATAGTCGCGACGGTTGTCTTCGGTGGATTCGACATTGATGGCGTCGAAGCGCTTCTTGATGGTGCCCGAGGATTCGTCGGCGGCGAGAATGCCCTTGCCGGGGGCCACCATGGCCTGAGCGACTTTGTTGAGGTCAGCGAGGTTCATCGAGGTCTCCTGCATGCGTCTGGTACGAAATGAGAGCGTTAGCGTCGAAACTGAAAAACGTGAAATCGGTTCCGCGAGTATTGCCCCGTGCTGCGGGCCGCCATTGAAGACGTCCTTCGCGGCAAGGGTAGGGCGCGTTATTTGGCGCGCAACACCTCGACGCCGGGCAACGGCTTGCCTTCCATCCATTCGAGGAAAGCGCCGCCCGCGGTCGAGACGTAAGTGAAGTCGCCGCCGACACCGGCATGGTTCAGCGCTGCGACAGTGTCGCCGCCGCCGGCCACCGACACCAGCTTGCCGAGTTTGGTGCGCTGCGCGGCATATTTCGCGGCGACCACGGTACCGCGGTCGAACGGCGTCAGTTCGAAGGCGCCGACCGGGCCGTTCCACACCAGGGTTGCGGCGTCGTCGATGGCGGCATGGATGCGCTCGATCGATTGCGGGCCGACGTCGAGGATCATGCCGTCGGCGGGGATGGCGTCGAGACCGTAGGCCTGCGACGGCGCGTTGGCCTCAAAATGGAATGCGACGGTCGCGTCCACCGGCAGGATGATGGCGCAGTTGGCGGCTTCCGCCTTGTCGAGAATGCGCAGCGCCGTGGCGGCGAGGTCTTTCTCCGCGAGCGATTTGCCGATGCCGATGCCCTGCGCGTGCAGGAAGGTGTTGGCCATGCCGCCGCCGATCACCAGCGCATCGACCTTCTTCACCAGATTTTCGAGAAGGTCGATCTTGGTGGAGACTTTCGCGCCGCCGATGATGGCGATCACTGGCTTCTTCGGCGCGTCCAGCGCCTTGTTCAGCGCATCGAGTTCGGCCTGCATGGTGCGCCCGGCATAGGCGGGCAGCTTGTGGCCGAGGCCCTCGGTCGAGGCGTGGGCGCGATGCGCGGCGGAGAAGGCGTCGTTGACCCAGAGATCGCCGAGCTTCGCGAGTTGCGCGACGAAAGCCGGGTCGTTCTTTTCCTCTTCCTTGTGGAAGCGGGTGTTCTCGAGACAAAGAATATCGCCGTCCTTCAGCGCGGCGACGGCCTTCTCGGCCGGTTCGCCGATACAGTCGTCGGCAAATGCGACCGGGCGGTTGATGACCTTCGCCAGTTCGGCGGCGACGGGCTTGAGTGAATCCTTGGCGTCGCGACCCTTGGGACGGCCGAAATGTGCCAGCAGGATCACCTTGCCGCCCTTGTCGGAAATTTCCGTGATCGTCGGCGCGATGCGCTCGAGCCGCGTGGTGTCGGTGACGCGTCCCTGATCCATCGGCACGTTGAGGTCGACGCGTACCAATACGCGCTTCCCCTTCACATCGGCGTCGTCGAGGGTGCGGAAGTTGCTCATCGGCTATCCTCAGAGGTCGTCATCCTGAGGTGCGAGCCGCCGCTTGCGGCGAGCCTCGAAGGATGACCGCGTGATCCGTCATCCTTCGAGGCGCGCAAGCGCGCACCTCAGGATGATGGATCGTCGTCTCAGATCAGCTTGCCCATCGCAACGGCGGTGTCGCCCATGCGGTTGGAGAAGCCCCATTCGTTGTCGTACCACGACAGCACGCGCAGCAGCGTACCGTTCATCACCTTGGTCTGGTCGAGGTGGAAGGTGGACGAGTGCGGATCGTGGTTGAAGTCGATCGAGACGTTGGGCTGGTCGGTGGTGCCGAGAATGCCCTTCAGCTCCTGCGACGCGGCGCGCTTCATCGCCTCGTTGATGTCCTTTGCGGTCGTCTCCTTCTTGGCGACGATCTTGAGATCGACCACCGAGACGTTCGGCGTCGGCACGCGGATCGCGACGCCGTCGAGCTTGCCCTTCAACTCCGGCAGCACCAGACCGATCGCCTTGGCGGCGCCGGTCGAGGTCGGGATCATCGACATCGCCGCCGCGCGGCCGCGATAGAGATCCTTGTGCATGGTGTCGAGCGTTGGCTGGTCGCCGGTGTAGGCGTGGATCGTGGTCATGAAGCCGGTCTCGATGCCGACCAGATCGTTGATGACCTTGGCGACCGGCGCCAGACAGTTGGTGGTGCAGGAGCCGTTCGAGACCACGAGGTGGTCGCGGGTTAGCTTGTCGTGGTTGACGCCGTAAACCACCGTCATGTCGGCGCCGTCGGCGGGAGCCGACACCAGCACGCGCTTGGCACCGGCGGTGAGGTGCGCGGAGGCCTTGTCCTTGGCGGTGAAGATGCCGGTGCATTCCATCGCGATGTCGCCGCCGAGGTCCTTCCACGGCAGTTTCGAGGGATCGCGCTCGGCGGTCACCTTGATCTTGTTGCTGCCGATGACGATGCTATCGCCCTCGACCTTCACTTCGTGCGGGAAGCGGCCGTGCACGGAATC
>JAEWIX010000012.1 GCA_023386885.1 Pseudomonadota bacterium | reverse complement strand
CCTACGTGTTCCGTCGAAATGTGCAGGCCTCCGGCGTCATTCCGCAGATCAGCGTCATTATGGGTCCGTGCGCCGGCGGCGACGTTTATTCGCCGGCGATGACCGACTTCATCTTCATGGTGAAGGGGACGAGCTACATGTTCGTTACCGGTCCCGACGTGGTGAAGACCGTGACCAACGAAGTGGTGACGGCGGAAGAACTCGGTGGCGCGTCGGTGCACGCGACCAAATCATCCATCGCCGATGGCGCGTTCGACAACGATGTCGAGACGCTGTTGCAGATGCGCCGGCTCTTGAACTTTCTGCCGTCGAACAATTCCGACGGCGTGCCGGAATGGCCGAGTTTCGACGACATCGAGCGCGTCGATAATTCGCTCGATACGCTGATCCCCGACAATCCGAACATGCCCTACGACATCAAGGAATTGATCCTGAAGGTCGTGGACGAGGGCGATTTCTTCGAACTGGCGCCGACCTTTGCCAAGAACATCGTCACCGGCTTCGGCCGCGTCGCGGGCCGCACGGTGGGCTTCGTCGCCAATCAGCCGATGGTGCTGGCCGGCGTGCTCGACTCGGACGCCTCGCGCAAGGCTGCGCGCTTTGTCCGTTTCTGCGACGCCTTCAATATTCCGATCGTTACCTTTGTCGACGTGCCGGGCTTCCTGCCGGGCACCGCGCAGGAATATGGCGGGCTGATCAAGCACGGCGCGAAGCTGCTGTTCGCGTATTCGCAATGCACGGTGCCGCTCGTCACCGTCATCACCCGCAAGGCTTATGGCGGTGCGTTCGACGTGATGGCCTCGAAGGAAATCGGCGCCGACATGAATTACGCCTGGCCGACGGCGCAGATCGCGGTGATGGGTGCCAAGGGCGCGGTGGAGATCATCTTCCGTCAGGACATCGGCGATGCCGAGAAGATCGCTGCGCGCACCAAGGAATACGAGGATCGTTTTCTGTCGCCGTTCGTCGCCGCCGAGCGCGGCTACATCGACGACGTGATCATGCCGCATTCGACGCGCCGCCGCATCGCCCGCGCGCTCGCCATGCTGCGCGACAAGAAGGTCGAGATTCCGGCGAAGAAGCACGACAACCTGCCGCTGTAAGGAGAGAGAGAATGCCGCGCCATGTATTTGTCGTCCGCTCGGTGGTGCCCGACGAAGGCAAGCGCGCGGCGTTCGATGCGTGGTATTCACGCGAGCATCTGCCCGATGCCGTGAAGTCGTTCGGTGTTGAGACGGCATGGCGTTACTGGAGCAAGACCGATCCCTCGGTTCATTCCGCGATGTATCAGTTCGATGATCTTGCATCGCTGGAAAGCGCAGTTGCCGGTGCGGAGATGAAACGGCTGATCGCCGATTTCGATCGCGACTGGCCGGACGTGAAACGCTCGCGCGATATCCTGATCCTGGCGGAGGAACTTCCCGCCAAGGCGTCGTCCTGACGGTGCACCGGGAGCGTCCATCCTGTCATAACGACAAAGCCCCGCACGATGCGGGGCTTTGCTTTTTGGAACGGCTTTATCCGGCTTAACGCCAGCAGCGACCGTGGCGCCAGAACATGCCGGGCGGGCAGCGGCGCGCCGGACGCACGAAGCGCGGCGGCACCACCACCACGCGGCCACGGTTGACGCGGCATCCGCCACGGGGGCCACGATGGAAGCCGCGGCCGCAGCCGCCGGCGACCTGGATAATGTCGCCCTGCACGGTGGGGACGGCGGGAGCGATCGGGGCGGCATTGGCGATGCCGAACCCCATCATTGTGCCGGCCACGAGGGCGGCTGCGAATATCGTCTTCATGGGTGTCTCCTCTGCTGGCGTATCCAATTGATAACGGCAATCCTGAGCGCGCGTTCCTGACTGCGGGATGAATGAAATCGATACGGCGGAAGGGAATGGGCGACGGTGCGCTGCGGTCGAATTGGGGCGGTCGCGGGAATGCCCCGATCTTGCATGATGAGGGCGTCCGGTTACGATCCTGAGCCTGATTCAGGGCGATCAGTCACGGCGGCGGATGCGGGTGCGAAGGGCATGCAGCATAGCGATACGGTCCTTCATGTTCTGTCGATCGTGGGATTCGTGGCGGAAGCCATGACGGCCGCGCTGGCCGCCGGCCGGCGCAACATGGACTGGATGGGCGTGGCGCTGCTCGGCTGCGTCACCGCGCTGGGTGGCGGTTCGGTGCGCGACGTGCTGCTCGGGCATCATCCGCTGCTGTGGGTCGCGCATCCCTGGCTGCTCGGGCTCACCGCGATCTCGGCTTTGCTGACCATTGCGGTTGCGCGCTTCATGCATCGGCTGCGGATCACCTTTCTGGTGCTGGACGCCATCGGCCTCGTGGTCTTCACCATCCTCGGCTGCGACGTGGCGCTGACGATGCAGGTGCCGCTTCTCATCGTTATCGTGTCGGGCATGATCACCGGATGCGTCGGCGGCGTGCTGCGCGACGTGCTATGTAACGACGTGCCGCTGCTGTTTCGCAGCGAGCTTTACGCCAGCGTCTCGGTGGTGGTCGGAATCATCTACGTCGGCGGCGTGTGGCTGCAACTCAATCACGATCTTGTCGTGCTCGCGACGCTGGCGATCGGCCTGGCGTTCCGGCTGCTGGCCATCGCCTTCAAATGGGAAATGCCGAAGTTCGTCTACGACGCCGATCTGCATTGACGGCGGATCGAAATGACAGTTCGGTTGGGACCGAAGCATGGCGGTCCGCTTGCATGATGTGATGCGGAAACCGCTTACAGGAAGGTAAACGATGTCAGTCTCGATTTCAGAAAAGCGCGCGACGTTCCGGCAACTGCATCAAAGCGGTTGCTTTGTGATCCCGAATCCGTGGGACGTCGGCAGCGCCCGCGCGTTGCAGCACCTCGGTTACAAGGCACTGGCCTCGACCAGTGCCGGCTATGCCTGGTCGACCGGGCGAGCCGATAACAAGGTGACGTGCGATGACGTGATCGATCACCTGACGCAGATTTGCGCCGCGGTCGATCTGCCGGTCAACGCCGATTTCGAAGGTGGTTTTGCCGACGCCCCGGAAGGCGTCGCCGCCAACGTGACGCGGGCGATTGCGACCGGCGTTGCCGGATTGTCCATCGAGGACTCCACCGGCGACAAGGCGAAGCCGCTTTACGATCGTTCGCTGGCGATCGAGCGTATCGCCGCGTCGCGCGCGGCCATCGATGCCAGCGGCGCGGATGTCATGCTGGTCGGGCGCTGCGAGAGTTTCTTCGTCGGCCAGCCCGATCTCGATCTGGTGCTGGACCGCATCGTTGCCTATTCCGATGCGGGCGCGGACTGTCTTTACGCGCCGGGCATCCGGACAAAAGAGCAGGTGGCTGCGGTGGTGAAGGCGGTGCATCCGAAGCCGGTCAATCTGCTGATCGGCTGGCCGGGCGGATTGACGGTAAGGGATGCCACCGATCTCGGCGTGCGCCGCATCAGCATCGGTGGCGCGATGGCCCGGACCGCGTGGGGTGCCTTCATGCGCGGCGCGCGCGACATTCTCGATAACGGATCGTTCGATTCGTTCGCGGACGGCTATCCCGCCGCCGAATTGAACAAGATGTTCGGGGCCTGATCGAAGAATAATCGGCGGGGTGCATCATCAATGCACCCCGCCGTGCTCCCTTCTGTTTGCCGCTTACTGCTTTGCCTTGCTGCCGTCGCTTGCTGGCGGCGAAGACGATTGCGGCTGCGCCGGCGCCGAACCGGTGGTGGTGCCCGGCTGGTTGTTATTCGGCGTGACGTCGCGGACGCCCGGCGCGACCGGCGGCTTGGTCTGCTCCGCCAGATTGCGGTCGGCCTTCGGTGTCGACTGCGGCGCGGTGGTCTGTGCTGTCGGCGTATTGGTGCCGGTGGTCGCTGTTGTGGTGGTTTCGCTGTTGTTCAGGCCATAGAACACCGCGCCGAGGATGATGGCGGCGGCGACGGCGTAAAGCGCGATGCGCGTGCCGCTGGCGGGGCCTTCGGCCAGTTCAGGGTCGGCCTGCAAGTCGTTATCGAGGGACCGCGCGTCGCGACGAGGCTCGTTGCCGACGGCGGGGCGGAACGGGTCGTTCGGGTCACGTTCGTTGGCCATGGAAATAGCGCTCCTTCTGTCTGCTCAGAGGCAATTCATCAGGCGCGGCACAGTTCCTGAGGAACTTTTGAAAGCGAACCATAGCGGTTGGCGACGGGCGAAAGGGAGCGTTATCGCACTGCAAAAAGCCGTTTGCTGGAGCGCCTTCCACGTCGCGTGGTGGACATGGGAGGTCAGCAATTAGCGCATGGGATGGTCTCAACGCGTGAGGGTGGTCATGCGTCCGGCTTTACGAATCGCCGGTGGTTGCCGTCGCGCGCGTCTCCTCGTCCAGCAAGAAACATCGGCCGAAGCCGCTTTGCCTGCGCACACGGAAAAGATCGTCAAATCGGGCGGACATGTCGTTGAAGAAAATGTTCGCGAAACGACATCTTTCAAAACGATCGCGGGTTTTCCGGACATGAAATTGTGATCTGCACGAACGGCGCGCCGCGGTTGAGATTTGTCGTGCACTGACGCCGAAAAGCGACGTAGACTGGTTCTAAAGCAGTTGTCACCACATCTGTAAGAAACACCCTTGCGGGTGCAAGAAGAGGGCGGAATGGGAATCAACCAAGGTCCGATCAGTCTCGATCAGAAGTACACTCAGGAATCGGGACACATCTTCCTCACGGGCATTCAAGCGCTGGTTCGGCTGCCGATGGCCCAGATCCGGCGCGACCGCGCGGCTGGCCTCAACACCGCCGGCTTCGTTACAGGGTATCGCGGCTCGCCGCTCGGTGGCTACGATCAGCAGTTGATGGCGGCGCGCAAGCATCTCGAGCAATACAACGTCAAATTCCAGCCCGGCGTGAACGAAGACCTCGCGGCCACCGCGATCTGGGGTTCGCAGCAACTCAATCTTTCGCCCGGCGCCAAGCACGACGGCATCGTCGGCATCTGGTACGGCAAGGGCCCCGGCGTCGACCGCTGCGGTGACGTCTTCCGTCACGGCAATGCGGCCGGCTCGGCCAAGAATGGCGGCGTGCTCTGCCTCGCTGGCGATGATCATGGCGCGAAATCCTCCACGGTGCCGCATCAGTCCGACCACGCCTTCATCTCGGCGCTGATGCCGTATCTCTATCCGTCGAGCATCCATGAAATGATCCAGATGGGTCTGCTCGGCATTGCAATGTCGCGTTATTCCGGTTGCTGGGTCGGCATGAAGGTGATCACCGAGACGGTAGAGACCACCGCGGAGATCAACCTCGCCGACGAACTGACGCCGTTCGTGATCCCGACCGATTTCGAGATGCCGCCGGGCGGCCTCAACCTGCGCTGGCCCGATGATCGCTACGAACAGGATCGCCGTCTGCAGGACTACAAGGGCTTCGCCGCGATCGCTTTTGCGCGCGCCAACAAGATCAATCGCATTACCATGGATTCGCCGAACGCGCGCTTCGGCATCATGGCGTCCGGCAAGAGCTACGAGGATGTGCGGCAGGCGCTGCGCGAACTCGGCATCACCGAACAGGTGGCGGCGCGCATCGGCCTGCGGCTTTACAAGATCGGCATGCCGTGGCCGCTGGAGCCGGAAGGCGTGCGGCAGTTTGCGGTCGGCCTGCAGGAAATCTTCATCGTCGAGGAACGCCGCGAGATCGTCGAGAACCAGGTCAAGCAGGAGCTGTTCAACTGGCGCGACGACGTGCGCCCGCGCATCATCGGCAAGATGGACGATCACGACAAGCGCTTCCTGCCGTTCGCGGAAGAACTGAGCGTGGCATCGGTCGCGACCTCGCTGGCGGATCGTCTGCTGGCGATGGAGATCGATCCGGAAATCGCGGCGCTGATCCGCGCCAAGGCCGATTGGTTCCACGGCCGTTCGGCCTCGCAGGTGCAGCCGGCGGTGCCGATCGCGCGCACGCCGTATTTCTGTTCGGGCTGCCCGCACAACACCTCGACAAAGGTGCCGGAAGGCAGCCGCGCGATGGCCGGCATCGGCTGCCACTTCATGTCGCTGTGGATGGACCGCAATACCGAGACCTTCACGCACATGGGTGGCGAGGGCGTTACCTGGGTCGGCATCGCGCCGTTCACCAACGAGAAGCATGTGTTCGCCAATCTCGGCGACGGCACTTACTTCCACTCGGGTAGCCTTGCGATCCGGCAGGCGGTCGCCTCCAAGGCCAATATCACCTACAAGATTCTCTACAATGACGCCGTCGCCATGACCGGCGGTCAGCGTCATGACGGCGATCTGTCGCCGCAGCAGATCACCTATCAGCTTCACAGCGAGGGCGTGCGTAACATCTATCTGGTGTCGGAGAATCCCGACGCCTATCCGCCGTCCGCCATCGCACCCGGCACCAAGACCGCGCATCGCGACGATCTCGACACGGTGATGAAGACCTTGCGCGAAACGCCCGGCTGCTCGGCCATCGTTTTCGTGCAGACCTGCGCCGCCGAGAAGCGCCGCCGCCGCAAGCGCGGCCTGATGGAAGATCCGGCGCGCCGCGTGATGATCAACCCGGCCGTGTGCGAAGGCTGCGGCGATTGCTCGGTGCAGTCGAACTGCATCTCGGTGGAGCCGCTGGAAACCGAACTCGGCCGCAAGCGCGCCATCAACCAGTCGAGCTGCAACAAGGATTATTCCTGCGTCAAAGGCTTCTGTCCGTCGTTCGTCAACATCGATGGCGGCAAGCCGCGCAAACGCGCCGCGATGGACGTGACCTCGCTGATCGGCGAGTTGCCGGAGCCGGCGTCGCGGCCAACGCTCGATCGGCCTTACAACATCGCGGTGGGTGGCGTCGGTGGTACCGGCGTTCTGACCATCGGCGCGCTGCTCGGCATGGCTGCGCATATCGAGGGCAAGGCCAGCATGATTCTCGATATGTCCGGCCTCGCGCAGAAGGGCGGCGCGGTGCTGAGCCACGTCCGGCTGTCGCAGAACACCGACGACGTGAAGACCTCGCGGATCGTCACCGGCTCCGCCGATCTGTTGATCGCCGCCGACGAGGTGATGGCGATTTCCAAGGAAACGATTTCGCTGTGCGATTCCGCTCGCACCCACGGCGTGGTCAATACGCATCTCATTCCGATCGCGGACTTCATCCACAATCGCGATTTCGATTTCCAGAACCGCAAGGTCGACAGCGTGCTGCAAGGTGCGCTGACCAAGGATTCCGCGTTCATGGATTTCACCAAGGTCGCGGAAGGCTTGTTGGGCGACGCCATCGCCACCAACATGATGATGATGGGCTATGCCTATCAGCAGGGGCGGTTGCCGCTCTCGGCGGAAGCGCTGTTGCAGGCCATCGAGATCAACGGTGTGTCGATCAAGATGAACACCCAGGCATTCCAGCTGGGACGTCTGGCGGCCGCCGATCCGGCGCGGCTGGCGCAGATGATCAAGGGCAAGGACGAGGCCACCGCGCCGAAGACGCTCGATGCCATGTCGCTCGACGAGATCGTCGCACACCGCAGTCAGCTGCTGACCGATTACCAGAACGCAAATCTTGCGAGCGCCTATCGCAAGGTGGTCGATCAGGTGAAGGCGGTCGCCAAGCAGCATGGTTTCGGTGAGGAATTGCCGCGCGCGGTGGCGATCAACTATGCCAAGCTGCTCGCCTACAAGGACGAATACGAGGTGGCGCGGCTGTTCACCGATGGCCGCTTCCAGAAGATGCTGCGCGAGCAGTTCGAAGGCGATTACAAGATCAGCTTCAACCTCGCGCCGCCGATGCTGTCGTCCGAACTCGATACGCAAGGGCGGCCGCTGAAGCGCGAGTTCAGCGCGCGGATGATGACGGTGTTCCGGCTGCTGGCGAAGATGAAGGGCCTGCGCGGCACGCCGTTCGACGTCTTCGGCTACAACAAGGACCGCAAGATGGAGCGCGAACTGATCGCCGGTTACGAGCGCGATATCGAAACCGTGCTGCGGCTGGTGTCGCCGGCGAACGTCGATATCGCCATCGAACTGCTGTCGTTGCCGGATCGCATCCGCGGCTACGGGCCGGTGAAGGAGAAGGCGGTGAAGGACACCAGGGCGCGCTACGAGCAATTGGCCAAGGATCTGGTCAATCCGCCGCCGGTGACGCGGCAGATGGCAGCGGAGTAGCCTTGGTATAACCGGCGTCTCACGGCGCGGAATATTTCCGCGCTTGCCAAGGCTGCGCAGACGGGCCAAAAAATCCGCTGGGGACGAAACGCCAGCGGAGACACCTTTTGACGATCAAGGGCCAAGCCTACATCGCCGGGATTTACGAGCATCCCACCCGGCACGCACCCGACAAATCCACCGCGCAATTGCATGCCGAGGTCGCCAAGGGCGCGATCGAGGATGCGGGGCTGACCATCGACGATGTCGACGGCTATTTCTGCGCAGGTGATGCGCCCGGCGGCGCCTGGCCGATGGTCGATTATCTCGGTTTCAATACCAGGAAGCTGCGCCACATCGACTCCACCGAGACCGGTGGCTGTTCCTACATCATCCATATCGGCCACGCCGCCGAAGCCATCGCGGCGGGTAAATGCTCGATCGCGTTGGTGACGCTGGCCGGCAAGCCGCGCACCAGCGTGATGCCGCCGCGGGCGGTCGGCGCTGAGGCGGATTTCGAGGCGGCTTACGGCGCCACCACCCACAATGCCTACGGCATGTGTGCCATGCGCCATATGCACGACTACGGCACGACCAGCGAGCAGCTCGCGTGGATCAAGGTCGCGGCCTCGCATCATGCGCAGTACAATCCGCATGCGATGCTCAAGGATGTCGTCACCGTCGAGGACGTCGTCAACTCGCCGATGATTTCCGATCCGCTGCATCGCATGGATTGCTGCGTCGTCACTGACGGCGGCGGCGCGCTGATCGTCACCACGCCGGAGATCGCCAAGAGCCTGAAGAGGCCGCTGGTGCGATTGATCGGCCATGGCGAGGCGATGAAAGGCCCGCGCGGTGGCAAGGATCTCGACCTGACTTATTCCGCTGGCGTATGGTCCGGCCCGCGCGCCTTCGAGGAGGCGGGCGTGACGCCGAAGGACATCAAGTACGCGTCGATCTACGACAGCTTCACCATCACCGTGCTGATGCAGCTCGAAGACCTCGGCTTCTGCAAGAAGGGCGAGGGCGGCAAGTTCGTCGCCGACGGCAACCTGATTTCCGGCGTCGGCAAGCTGCCGTTCAATACCGATGGCGGCGGGCTGTGCAGCAACCATCCCGTCAATCGTGGCGGCATGACCAAGATCCTCGAAGCGGTGCGGCAATTGCGCGGCGAAGCGCATCCCAAGGTGCAGGTGCCGAATTGCGATCTCGCGCTGGTGCATGGCACCGGCGGTCTTCTCGGCGTGCGTCACGCCGCCTCAACTGCCGTTCTGGAGCGCGTGTGATGAGCGAAGCGAAAACTCAAGAGAAGAAGTACCCCGCGCCGCAGGGCAATCCGGAAACGCAAGCGTTCTGGGATGCCGCCAAGCAGGGCAAGTTCATGATCAAGCGTTGCACCGCGTGCGGCGAGGCGCATTACTTCCCGCGTTCGATCTGCCCGTTCTGCTTCTCCGACAAAACGGTGTGGGAAGAGAGCAGCGGCGAGGGCGAGATTTATACGTTCAGCCTGATGCGGAAATCGTCGACCGGGCCTTACGCCATCGGCTACGTCAAGCTGAAGGAAGGCCCTGCGGTGCAGACCAATTTCGTCGATTGCGATCTTGGCGCACTGAAGATAGGGCAGAAGGTGAAGGTAGTGTTCAAGCCGACCGACGGCGCGCCGTTGCCGTTTTTCACCACGGCTTGACGCACCGTCATTGCGAGCGAAGCGAGGCAATCCAGAAAGCCATAAAGCAAGGACTGGATTGCTTTCTCGCTCACGCTCCTCGCAATGACGGAAGGACCGAATTGGTTCATCGACGACCAGATAATAAAACGGGAGAAAGCCCATATGGCGCTCAGTTACGACCAGCTCATGGCGCTCAAGAGCACCGGCCAGAAATACAGCTACACCGACCGCGAAGTGATGCTCTATGCCTATGGCATTGGCCTCGGCGCCGATCCGATGGACGAGAAGGAACTGGCGTTCGTCAACGAAGCCTGTTTCACCGAGCGTCCGCTCAAGGTGGTGCCGACCTTCGCTTCGGTCGCAGCGTGGGGCTCCGGTCCCGGCGACATGCAACTCAACCGCCTGATGGTGGTCGATGGCGAGCGTGACATCACCTTCCACACGCCGATGCCTGTTGCAGCGAACATCACCGCAGACTCCAGTGTGCTCGGCGTGTTCGACAAGGGCAAGGACAAGGGGCTGGTGATCCGTCATCAGACCGTGCTCAAGAACGAGAAGGGCGAGGCGCTGGCGACGCTTGTGGCGTCGCGTTTCGCGCGCGGCGATGGCGGCATCGGCGGTCCCGCGCAGGGGCAACCGGAGGCGCACGAGGTGCCGAAGCGCGCACCCGACAAGACCGTCGACATCACCACGCGGCCGGATCAGGCGCTGATCTATCGCCTCTGCGGCGACCGCAATCCGCTGCACAGCGATCCGGAATTCGCCAAGCGTGCCGGTTTCCCGCGTCCCATCCTGCACGGCATGTGCACCTACGGTATTACCTGCCGCGGTGTGTTGCAGACCTATGCCGATTACGATCCATCGGCGTTTCGTCGTCACGCGGTGCGGTTCTCCTCGCCGGTGTTTCCAAGCGAGACCGTGACGATGGATCTATGGAAGGATGGCAACGTGATTTCGTTCGAGGCCAAGGTGAAGTCGCGTGGCGTCACGGTGATCAAGAACGGCCGAACGGAATTGGCTTAGTAAGTTTGCTGGTACCGTCATGGCCGTGCTTGTCACGGCCATCCACGTCTTTCTCTTATCGCCGATGAAGACGTGGATGCCCGGAACAAGTCCGGGCATGACGTCGTCAAAATTGCTGCCGTAAGGAGAAAGTCCATGGGATTGCTTGACGGAAAAGTGGCGCTGATCACCGGCGCGGGCGGTGGACTTGGCGAGGCTTACGCAAAGCTGTTCGCGCGCGAGGGTGCGGCAGTGGTCGTCAACGATCTCGGCGGGCCGCGCGACGGCAGCGGCGCGGACACCTCGATGGCGCAGAAGGTGGTCGATGCGATCAAGGCGGAAGGCGGTCGCGCCGTCGCCAACGGCGCCGACATCTCCACCATGTCCGGTGGACAATCGGTATTCGACGACGCCATCAAGCATTTCGGCCGCGCCGATATTCTCGTCAACAACGCCGGCATCCTGCTCGACCGCAGCTTCGTCAAGATGAGCGAAGCGGATTGGGACAAGTGCCTCAAGGTGCATCTCAAGGGCACGTTCTGCGTCACCTCGCCGGTGTTCCGCTGGATGAAGGACAACGGTGGCGGCGTCATCGTCAACACCTCGTCCACCTCCGGGCTGATCGGCAACTTCGGCCAGAGCAATTACGGCGCGGCGAAGGGCGGCATCTGGGGGCTCTCCAACGTGCTCGCCATCGAGGGCCGCAAATCCAACATCCGCATCTGGACCTTGGCGCCCGGCGCATTGACGCGGATGACCGCCGACCTGCAACGCTACATCGACAATCCCGGCGCGGCGCTGGGGCCGGACGGCATCGCGCCGGCCGTGCTATACATGGTCAGCGACCTGTCCGGCGATCAGACCGGCAAGGTGCTCGGCGTCTCCGGCCCGCGCGGCGTGCGCGAGATGAAGATGCTGGAAATGGAAGGCTGGAAGCCGCCGCATGACGGCTGGAAGGCCGAGGACATCGTCACCCATGCCAAGGAGATATTCTTCTCCGACGATGCGATGGCCGCACGACGATTTTGAAAGAACGACGATGAAACTCACCCACGAAGCCAGCGGCACCTTTGCGATCGCGCCGACGCCGTTCCACGACGACGGCCGCATCGACGAGAGTTCGATCGATCGGCTGGTCGATTTCTACACCGAGGTCGGCTGCGACGGCGTCACCGTGCTCGGCATTCTCGGCGAAGCGCCGAAGATGGATAGCGCCGAAGCTGCGGCGGTGGCGACGCGCTTCATCAAACGCGCGAAGTCGCTGCAAACGGTGGTCGGCGTCTCGGCGCCGGGCTTCGCCGCGATGCGCGGACTGGCGCGTGCGTCGATGGATGCGGGCGCGGCGGCCGTGATGATCGCGCCGACACCGAACCTGCGCACCGATGACCAGATTACCACCTACTTCAAGCAGGCGGTGGAGGCGATCGGCGACGACATTCCGTGGGTGTTGCAGGATTATCCGCTGACCTTGAGCGTGGTGATGACGCCTTCGGTGATCCGTAAGATCGTGATGGATAGTCCGTGCTGCGTGATGCTCAAGCACGAGGACTGGCCGGGCCTGGAGAAGATCACCGCGCTACGTGGTTTCCAGAAAGACGGCTCGCTGCGGCCGCTGTCGATCCTCACCGGCAACGGTGCGACCTTCCTTGATTTCGAAATGGAGCGCGGCGCTGACGGCGCCATGACCGGCTACGCCTTTCCCGAACTGCTGATCGACGTGGTGCGGCTGTCGAAGGAGGGCAAGCGCGACGCGGCGCACGATCTGTTCGATGCGCATCTGCCCCTGATCCGCTACGAGCAGCAACCGGGCGTCGGCCTTGCCGTGCGCAAATACGTCTTGAACAAGCGTGGCATCATCGCGTCCGCCGCGCAGCGCAAGCCGGGCTCGTCGTTGAGCGCCAAGGCGCGCGAGGAAGTCGATTACCTGTTGTCGCGGGTGGCGCGCGTCGACAAGCGCGCGCTGACCGAGCCGCAGGCGAACGCCGCCGGTTGAAGGAGAATCTCAATGCCGACCGAAGTTGCCGCCGCGCGTCCCGCCTCGACCATCCTGCTGTTGCGCGCCGGCCAAAGCGCCATCGAAGTGTTCATGATGGTGCGGCACTATCAGATCGAGTTCGCGTCCGGTGCGCTGGTGTTTCCCGGCGGCAGTGTCGATCCCGGCGATCGCGACATCGTCGAGGATCCTGCGCTTTGTGAGATCGGCGGCGGTCTCGATGCGGCTGCACTGCAATTCCGTGTCGCTGCGATCCGCGAGACTTTCGAAGAGAGCGGAATCCTGTTGGCGTGCCCGCGCGGCTCGCAGAATCTGATCGCGGCGTCGCGTGCGTCTGCCATCGCGGATGCGCACCGCCTCGCGCTGTGCGAGGGGAAAATGTCATTTCGCGAGATTCTCGCGACGAACGAATTGATCCCGGCGGTCGATCGTCTCGCGCATTACGCGCACTGGATCACCCCCGAAGGGCAACCCAAGCGGTTCGATACGCATTTCTTTCTGGCGAAGGCGCCGCCGGAGCAGGTCGGCGCTCATGACGGCCGCGAGTCCACGGACTCGATATGGGTGTCGCCTCAGGAGGCGCTGGACGGCGGCAAGAGCGGTCGTTTCATCCTGCCGTTTCCCACCACACGCAACCTGATCAAGCTCGGCAAACAGCAAACGGTCGAGGCTGCCATCGACGACGCGCGGCGCTCACGGGTGGTGACGGTGATGCCGGTGGTGACGAAGGACGGCGACAAGCGCCGCCTGAAAATCCCGGCCGAGGCGGGCTACGACGGCGAGTTGTTCGACGTTCCGGCGCGGTGAGCGCCCGTTCGAATCCATTGATCCTGATACGGTAAAACTATGCTACGCTGAGAGGGCATGTGTCCGGTCCCGGGCCATGGCGGCTGGAAATGTCCTTCTTCACGCGGGCAGGTGATCGTGCTTTTTCCGCAACTGGCGATTGATCTGACCGATGCGGGGACGTTGATCCCCATCTGTATTGTCGCGGGACTTGTCGGCGCCGCGCTGGGCTATCTGGCGGCGATGGCCGGGCGCAAGGGGCGCGCCGCCGCGGCAGCGCGAGCCGGTGAAGTGGAGCGCCGCTCGCTGGCGGAACGGCGGTTTGCCGAGGCCGAGGAAAGCTATCGCAAGCTGTTCGACAGTTCGATCGACGGCATCTATGTCACGACGCCCGAGGGGCGATTGCTGAATGCCAATCCGGCACTGGCGCGGATGATGGGCTACGACACGCCGCAGGAATTGATCGAGGGCGTCACCGATGTCGCCAAGGCGATCTATCTCGATCCATCGCTTCGCAGTGAATACCAGGAACGGATGGCGCGCGACGGCATGGTGCGCGAATTCGAATATCAGGTCCGGCAGCGCGACGGCACAGTGCTGTGGTTGTCCGACAGTGCAACGACGGTGCGGGACGAGGCGGGCAATGTCGTCCGATATGAGGGCGTGGTCCGCGACATCACCAACCAGAAGCGGGCGGAGGACGAGGTCGCCGAGGGGCGTCGTCGCTTGCAGGAGGTGATTGATACCGTGCCGGCGGTGATCAACCTCAAGGACATGCAGATGCGCTATGTCCTGATGAACCGCTACATGGCCAACATTTTCAACATTGAGCCGGAAGACGCCATCGGCCGCACCACCACCGATATCATGTCGCGCTACGGCGCGCAGAAGACCGACGAGAACGATCGCCGGGTGCTCGATGCCGGCGAAGAACTCGGCTTCTACGAGGAGGAGTATATCGATTCCTCCGGCACCATGCGTCAGTGGCTGGTCAACAAGCTGCCGCTGCGCGGTTCGGATGGCAACATCAAGCAGATTGTCACGGTTGCGCTGGATATCGGCGAGCGCAAACGCAACGAACTCGAAATGCGCAAGGCGAAGGATGCCGCCGAGGCGACCTTGCAGCATTTGCGGGAGACGCAGAATTCGCTGATCGAGGCGGAGAAACTCGCGGCGCTCGGGCGTCTGGTGGCCGGCGTCGCCCATGAGGTCAACAATCCGGTCGGGATCAGTCTGACGGTCGCTTCATCGCTGGAGCGCAAGGCCACGGTCTTCGCGGAGGAGGTTGCGCGCGGCGACTTGCGGCGGTCCAGCCTGAACGAATTCGTCGAGACGAGTCGCAGCGCGGCGTCGCAACTGGTCGGCAATCTCAATCGCGCCGCAGAACTCATTCAGTCATTCAAGCAGGTCGCGGCGGATCGCAGTTACTCCGATCAACGGACATTCAATCTCTCCGATCTGACCGATCAGGTGGTGATGAGTTTGCGCCCCGGCATCCGCAAGCAGAATCTGACGCTGAAGGTCGAATGTGAGCAGGGATTGATGATGAACAGCTATCCGGGCCCTTACGGCCAGGTGCTGACCAACCTGTTTCTCAATTCGGTGGCCCATGCGTTTCCCGATGGCGGCGCCGGCGAAGTGAACATCAAGGTGCGGGCATCCGGCGAGAACCATGTGGAGGTGCTCTACTCCGACAACGGTTGCGGCATGACGCCCGACATCCGGCGGCGTGCGTTCGATCCGTTCTTCACCACGCGGCGGGAGGAGGGCGGAACCGGACTGGGATTGCACATCGTCTATAGTATCGTCACCAGTCGGTTGGGCGGACAGATCCATTTGGAATCCGAGCCGGGCACGGGAACCCGCGTGCAGATGATCCTGCCGCGCAACGCGCCTGCCGAATTCGCAGCGTAATGGCGGCGCGCCGTCAGTCAGGATCGCAAGCCGTCGCGCGGTGAAGTTCAGTCGGCGTCCGCCAGTTTGCGCAGCGTTGCCGTGAAGATCTGGCTCGCTTTTCCAACCAGTGCAGTGCCGGTCATGGTGCCGCCGGCCTCAGTGAACGTTCCCGACACACCGACACCGACGGGCTGATTTTGCCCGCCGAACAGCGGGTTCACATCGACGCTGCGGGTATGTTGCCGAATCTGCAATTCGCCTTTGAACACCGATCCATCGACGGTGTAGCTGCCGACATAGAACAGATAGGCGTCACCGCCGAGAATTTTCCCGTCGCGGAAAACGACTACGCCACTGCCTTTGCCCGTCCTGCCGTCGAGCAGATCGACGTGGACCGAATACAGTCCGTTCCTCATCGTGCCCCAGTTGTTGCGGTTGCGCCATCCAGCATCGGTTATGCCAAAGGCCGTCCGGGGCCGTCAACGCGACATTTCCGCAGCGGTATTACCGCGACGGTCGCTGGCGGCGGCGAGAGCCGTCAATCGCCTGCTCAATAAGCAAGAAGCCCGGAATGATCCGGGCTCCTCGTGACGTTGTGATGACACCTGCGTGGGACTAGCGGCGATGACCGTGTCCGCCGCCGCCACCGCCACGTCCGCTGCCATATGCACTCGGATAGGTGCCTGAGCGTCCGCCACCTGGCCGACCGCTCGCGTGAGGACGAGAGCCGCCGGGGCGGCCGCCCATGTGAGGACGGTGACCGTGGCCACCATGCGCATGCGGCGGGCGGCGATGATCCCAGCCGTGCCAGCCGTGTCCGCCACCCCAGCCGAGTCCCCGGCGGAAGGCATAACCGCACCAATAGAAACCGGGACCGTTCCAGCCATTCGGATAGAAGCAGTAGTTGCGGCCGCCAAAGACGAACTGTGCCTGCTGCACATCAGAAGGCACCGCGATGCCGGTCTGGACAGGAAGCGCCTGCGCCGGCGCGAGGGCGCCAAACGCCGCGAGGGAAAGAGTTGTAGCTGCGGCATAGATCCACTGACGCATCGGTCCTCCTTTTGCCGATCATGATCGGCGAGTTGATTCAGTACGCTATTTGAGACATCCAAAAAGATAAAGGGTTCGATCCATTGCCATCGATATTCGACTGCCGGAGGTGCCGCGCCACCGTCGGCATTCCGTGTGCATCCCAACATAACTTCTGTCGCTATGCACAAGACGCGGCACCAGAGGATCGCCAACCCGCTCGGATTCGTTTCGTCACCGCAGAATCACGATAAAATCGACTGATGAGTTTGCACCGGGATATCTACTGGTTAGGCCGGCAGTGGGCCGTGACGGGCTACGGCATACAGGCCGTGGATCAGAAACGTCTCGGACAATACGACGTCGAAGCCGCTCGTATCGAGGATGACGATGTTCTCGCTACGCTGGAGGCGTTCGGCTGGTTTGATGTCGAGGATTTCCGTGAGGCGGTGCGCCAGGCGAAACGGCACACCCAATCCGGCTTCAGCAGTTTCCACACCCGTTCGGGCGGCGAGAAATGAAGTCCGGTTTCGGAATAACGAAGAATGGCGCGCTCGGAGAGATTCGAACTCCCGACCCTCGGAATCGAAATCCGATGCTCTATCCAGCTGAGCTACGAGCGCATCAGGCCACGCGGGATCGATTATAGCGTTTTGGAGCAAAGTGGAAGCCGGTCGCGCGAAGAAACCGGATGAGGCGGCCCCCGATGCCCACTCGCGCTGGGCATCAGAGTTGTCGCTCCACCTTTGGCGCGCTCGGGTGTCGCGTTCGATATGCTACAATGGCGCCATGACAGGGAACGGACCGGTACTGCTTTCGGGAGGCAACCCGCAGATTTCCAAAGGCTACGGGAACGGGCCGGTGCAAGCCTACATTGCCGCGATGCCGGGCTGGAAAAAAGAACTGGGGCGCCGCCTCGACCGTCTTATCGAGCAGGTCATTCCGGGCGTCCAGAAGGCGGTGAAATGGAATTCACCTCTTTACGGTGTGAAGAAGGACCATTGGTTCCTGAGCTATCATTGCTTCACGCGATACGTGAAAGTCACTTTTTTCCGCGGCACATCGCTCAGTCCGATGCCCGCCGGCAAGTCGAAGCATGCCGAAGTGCGTTATCTCGATATCGCGGGGAATGAAAACTTCAATGAGGTCCAATTCATCGATTGGGTCAGGCAAGCAAGTCAATTGCCCGGCGAGAAGATGTAGCCGACGATGTGAAGCGCAGCTTCTTTATCCCGATGCCCCAGAGTTTGGGGTCTGTTTGTTGTATCTTCCAGGATGATGGAGAGGGCCGCAGCCCTCTCATTCCCTTCGGCATAGATGATTGTGGTCGACGGCTTACCAGCGGTGGCGATGGCCCCAGCCGTGATGGCGGTGACCGTGCCATCCCCGATGATGCCAGCCGCCGTAGAAACGCGGACCGTAGAACGGGCGGGGGCCGTAGAAGCCGTAGCTGCGGTAATAGTTTGGCCGCCACCAGCATCGACCCCAGGCGTTACAGACGTAACGGACCTGATCGACATTGGAGGCCTGGGTCTGCGCGGGCAATCCGTTGGGCATTGCCGAGGCGGTTCCGGCGGTTGCCGCTGCGGCACCCAGCACCGCCAGGCCGATGAGGGCTGATTTCAGTCTCATGGTGAGTCTCCTGTTGCACATCGGAAACGCAGGAGCATTCAAGGAGTTTCGGGGCGAATGAAGGCAAACCGCAAGATTTAATGCTGGTGAACATCCGTTCAGGCTTCCGGTGCACGCGTGTGGTCATGCTTAACGAAATGCCAACACAGTTAGGCCAGATTTCCGGGGCAGGTGATGGACTGGTTCCCATGTCCGCCCCCGCCGTGCGAGGCCGAATTGCAACCGTCCACGTGGGCGTAGCGGTTCCTGAGGTTTTGGATTTGACATGCATCGCGTGGGCTGGCTGCAATATCGGCTGCGAGGTTTGGAACCGGGCAGGAGCGGCTCGAGGTTGTCGCGGAGTTTCAATCGGATCGACGGTCGCCTGATGCGCACCACATGGTTGATGGGTTTCCTGATCGCGATTTGCGCGGCGGCGCCGGCGCACGCCGATCTGCGCATCACCCGCGATCACGGCGGTTACGTCACCGAGTACAAGGCGAAATACGAACGCATCCGCGCGCGGCACGAGCGCGTCATTATCGACGGCATCTGCAATTCGGCTTGCACGATGGTGTTCGGCATCGTGCCAATGAACAAGATCTGCGTGACGCCGCGCGCCAGCCTCGGTTTTCATCAGGCCTATTACGACAAGGCCTTCACCTTCGGCATCAAGGTCCTCAGTCCGGAAGGAACGTCGGACCTGATGGCCTATTATCCGAACTCGGTGAAGGATTGGATTCGCCGTAACGGCGGTCTCACGCCGGAGATGAAGAAGATCAAGAACGGGCCGGAATTGTGGAAGATCGTCGATCCGTGCCCGGAAGATTTTTGATCGTCAGATTCATCTGCTCTCGACGAGAACGATGGCCGTCATCGCCGGATTTATTCCGGCCATTCACGTCTTGAGGATATTTCAGCAAGGAAGACGTGGATGGCCGGGACAAGCCCAGCCATGATGAAAACAAAACCCTTCAGCTCTGATCGTCAGAACGTCACCACGCTCCTGATCGACTCGCCCTTGTGCATCAGGTCGAACGCCTTGTTGATGTCGCTGAGCGGCATGACGTGGGTGATCATCGGGTCGATCTGAATCTTCCCCTGCATGTACCAGTCGACGATCTTCGGCACATCGGTGCGGCCGCGCGCGCCGCCGAACGCGGTGCCCTTCCAGGTGCGGCCGGTGACGAGTTGGAACGGTCGCGTCGCGATCTCTGCGCCGGCCGGTGCCACACCGATCACGACCGACTGTCCCCAGCCGCGGTGGCACGCTTCCAGCGCCTGCCGCATCACCGTGACGTTGCCGGTGCAATCGAAGGTGTAGTCGGCGCCGCCAATCTGGTCTGCGCCTGATTTCGTCATGTTGACGAGATGCGCGACGATATCCTTGCCGACCTCCTTTGGATTGACGAAATGCGTCATGCCGAAGCGCTCGCCCCACGCCTTGCGGTCGTTGTTGATGTCGACGCCGATGATCATGTCGGCGCCGGCGAGGCGTAGCCCTTGCAACACGTTCAGTCCGATGCCGCCTAAGCCGAACACGATCGCCTTTGCGCCGGGCTCCACCTTTGCGGTGTTGATCACCGCGCCGATGCCGGTGGTGACGCCACAGCCGATGTAGCAGACCTTGTCGAAAGGCGCGTCCTCACGGATTTTCGCCACCGCGATCTCCGGCAGCACCGTGTAGTTCGCGAACGTCGAGGTGCCCATGTAGTGGTGGATCGGCTTGCCGCCGAGTGAGAAGCGGGACGTGCCGTCCGGCATCAGGCCCTGGCCTTGCGTGGCGCGGATCGCGGTGCAGAGATTGGTCTTGCGCGACAGACACGACGGGCATTGCCGGCATTCCGGCGTGTAGAGTGGGATGACGTGATCGCCTTTCTTCACGCTGGTGACGCCGGGGCCGACATCGACCACGACGCCCGCACCTTCATGGCCGAGGATCGCCGGAAACAGCCCTTCCGGGTCAGCGCCGGAGAGGGTGAATTCGTCGGTGTGGCAGACGCCGGTGGCCTTGATCTCCACCATGACTTCGCCCTCGCGCGGACCGTCGAGTTGGACCGTGGTGATCTCCAGCGGCTTTCCTGCAGCAATGGCGACGGCGGCGCGAACATCCATGATGAATTCCCGTTCTCTCTGGGGTGTTATGTGAAATTGCGCGAGCGTCCCGCGCAAACTTGCGTTGTCGCCTAGCATAAGTTCGGGCACTCAGGGCGGCAAATGAATCGTGACATCGCCCCCAACCCAGCTTCCAGTCCGGCTCATATGGCGGCCCAGGCCGCGCCGGCCGTCTTCGTGGTGCTGTGGAGCACCGGCTTTGTCGCGACGAAATATGCGCTGGTCGGCGCCGAGCCGCTCACCTACCTGATGTGGCGGATGATCCTCGTCGTGGCGCTGATGGCGGTGATCGTCGCGATCTGGCGGCCGCGCTGGCCGGATTGGAAGGGCGTCGGCCACAATGCGGTCGCGGGCATTCTGGTGCATGGATTCTATTTGGCCGGCACCGCCATCGCCATCGCGCATTCGGTGCCGGTGGGATTGTCAGCCTTGATCCCCGGTTTGCAGCCGATCCTGATGTCGACCATCGCCAATCGCTGGCTCGGCGAACGCGTGACATGGCTGCAATGGATCGGATTGCTGCTCGGGTTGATCGGCGTCGTTATGATCCTGCACGGACGCCCGATGAGCGGCGAGGTCGGCTGGGGTTGGTTCGCCTCCGGCGTGTCGCTGGTCAGCATCACGCTCGGCGCGCTGTATCAGAAGCGCTTCTGCCACAACATCGACTGGCGCACCGGAAATCTCGTTCAATACATCGCCGTCGCCGCGTTCTTCGCGCTGGGCTCCTGGTGCTTTGAGACCGGCGAGGTGCGATGGACGCAGGAGTTCGTGCTGTCGCTATTCTGGCTCGCGGTCGTGTTGTCGATCGGATCGATCGCCGTGCTGTACTGGCTGATCAAGCGGCAAGGCGCAGCCCAGGTCGCGAGTTTGTTCTATCTGGTGCCGGCGGTGACGGCGCTGATGGCCTACGTGCTGTTCGGTGAACGGCTGGATACGCTGGCGATCCTCGGCATGGCGATCTGCGCGGCGGCGGTGGGGCTGGTCGCGCGCAGGGCCTAGCCTCGCGCCGCGTGCTTAGCCACGAGTCTTGGCATATGCGGCCAACGCGCGCTGCCGTGCCTGTCCATGATCGACAATCGGCTCGGGGTAGGTTTGTCCCAGCCTGACGCCGGCACCTTCCAGTTCAATGGGCGTTGCGGTCCACGGTTTATGGATGAGCTTCGCCGGCAGATGCGCGAGTTCCGGAACCCAGCGGCGAACGTAGTCCCCGTCGGGATCGAATTTCTCGCCCTGAAGAATCGGGTTGAAAATCCGGAAATACGGCGCGGCATCGGCGCCCGAGCCCGCGACCCATTGCCAGTTGGCCGGATTGCTGCCGGCATCGGCATCGACCAGCGTATCCCAGAACCATGCCTCGCCGTCGCGCCAGTCGAGTAAGAGATGTTTGACGAGGAACGACGCCACCACCATGCGTACCCTGTTGTGCATGGTGCCGGTCTGCCAGAGTTGGCGCATTCCTGCATCGACGATGGGGTAGCCGGTTCGGCCGCGTTGCCATGCTCGCAATGCATCCTGATCGCGACGCCACGGAAAGGCATCGAAGGCAGGCTGAAGGTTGCGCGTTGCGATATCCGGTACATTGTGCAGCAGATGTCGACAGAATTCGCGCCAGCCCAATTCGCTGAGAAATTTTTCAATGCCGCCGGCGTTTCCCGGATTGCGATCGACAGCGAAACGCGCGGCGTGCCAGACCTGTCGCGGGCTGATTTCACCGAACCGCAGATGCGGCGATAGGTGCGACGTTCGATCCCGATCCGGTCGGTCGCGGCCGGTGGCATAACCGGCGATATCTTCGTCTAGGAAATCGGCGAGGCGGGCTTGCGCCGCGGTTTCGCCGGGAGTCCAAGTCGCACGCAATCCCTCCGCCCAATCCGGATGCTGCGGCTCAAGTTGCCAATGGGCGAGATCGTCACTCGTGAGGCCAGTGACGGGTTGTAATCGTTTCGGCCGCGGCAACGGTGCTGGTGGATCGCCACCGCCGCGCACGCGATTCCAGAACGGCGTGAACACGCGCAGGCCATGCCCTTGCTTGTTGCGGATGGTGGTCGGCTCCGCCAGAAGATCGCCATAAGAAATACGGGAGGCAACGCCGACATCGTTCAGTGCGCGGACAACATCGTCGCTGATCGCGCGATGTGGTGCCATCGCGATGTCGTTCCACGCGACGCAATCGGCATCGGTTTCGCGCGCCAGGTCGGCAATCACTTGCGCGGCCGCACCTCGCCGCAGCAGGAGCACCCCGCCCAGCGCTTCAATGTCCGCTTGCAGCGCACGAAGCGATTGCGCCAGCCACCAACGCGCAGCACCGCCCAACGGTCGCCACTGGGGTGATCGGAGCGCGGCGCTGTGTTCGTCTAGCACGTAGATGCAGACGACTGGCGCATCGCGGGACGCCGCGAAATGCAGGGCAGGGTGGTCGGATAACCGCAGGTCGTCTCTAAACCAGACGATGCAGGGAGGGCTTGTTTTGCGAACCATCAAGCAGGCCTAACGTCCATATCGTCCTATCGATCCGGGAAATGAGATCGTGCGCCGGGGCGGGACATCGATCACCCATAGGTTCACGATCCATCGTGCCACAAAAAAGGGGCGCCGAAGCGCCCCTTTCAAATCGATACCGAGTCTTTTACTTCGGCTGTTCGACGATGCGGAAATACGGCTTCGGCGACTTCCAGCCCTTCGGAAACTTCTTCTTGGCTTCTTCCTCCGGCACGGCGGCCGAGAAGAACACGTCATCGCCTTGCTTCCAGTCCGACGGCGTCGAGACGCCGTGCTTGGCGGTGAGCTGCAGCGAGTCGATTGCGCGCAGTACTTCCTGCCAGTTGCGGCCGGTGCTCATCGGATAGATGAAGACGAGCTTGATCTGCTTGTCCGGGCCGATGACGAAGATGTTGCGCACGGTCTGGTTATCGACCGGCGTGCGCGTGTTGACGTCGCCCGAGGTGCTGGCCGGCAGCATGCCGTAGAGCTTGGCGACCTTGAAATCGACGTCGGCGATCAGCGGATAGTTCGGCGCGACGCCCTGCGTTTCCTCGATATCCTTGGCCCAGAGGTGGTGCTTGTCGGTGGGGTCGACGCTGATGCCGATCAGTTTGACGCCGCGCTTGTCGAACTCCGGCTTGAGCCGGGCGACCGCGCCGAGTTCGGTTGTGCAGACCGGCGTGAAATCCTTCGGATGCGAGAAGAACAGGCCCCAGTTATCGCCAAGCCACTTATGGAAGCTGATGTGGCCTTCGGTGCTCTCGGCTTCGAAATCCGGGGCGGTGGTGCCAATCGATAAAGTCATTGTCACGTCCTCGTGTATCGGTTGTTCGTGGATACCTTGACTATAGGGCGCGCGGTCGTGGAACGGAACCGCTTATGAAAAAGGACAATATCCTTCTCCCTGTAGCGCAATCGGTAGCAGCTTCGTTTTGGTGGGCGCGTCCGAGGCCGAATTAACACCTACGGCGATCTGCCGCATCTTGCCCCGATAATGCCGCGACGCCGCCCCACGCGCGCCGGAAGGGATTGCGATGGCTTTGAACCGTGATCCACGTCACGGCGACAAACCATCGATTAGGTAAATTCAAAAGCGCCACGACGGATTGTCGGATTTAACGAACGATTCACGCCCGCGTGGAATTGCTGACCTGACCAAGAAACGAGAAACGCCATGTCTTCCGCCGCCAACGCTATTTCCACCCACCCCTCGGGTTCGATCGACATCTCCGGCATCGTCAGCCGCGAAGCCGCCGTTTCGGCGCTCGCGATGGTGCGGGATGGTGTTATCACCGGTGAGGGGCCGACGACCCGGGGCCGGGTGCATTTCTCCCGCGCGCTCGATACCCAGGACGTCGATTGGTGCGTGCGCATCCTCACCGCGAGCGCGGTCGATGACGTGCCGGTGAGCCGCGCCGAAGCGGAGAGGCTGTTCGAAATCAACGACGCCAGCGCGGATCGCCTCGATCAGGGCCTGTTCGATGATCTTCTGGCCAAGGCGGTGGTTCATCACGCGGCGTCGGCATCCGGTCTGCCGGTGCCGCCGCGCGCCATCGCGCTTTCGCCGAATACCGCGATTGAAAGCTGGGCCCCGACCAAGGCTGTTGGTGTCAACCTCGAGGTGCTGGAATGGATCTCCAGCCAGATGCGCGGCAAGCGCCGCTACAATCGCGCGCTGATGACGCTCGCCGCCATGCTGGTAGGCGCTGCGACCTTGCCGATGGTGCAGCAGTTACCCGGCATGCTCGATCTCGGCATGTAATCCGGTGGGTTGAAGGTTTTGAACGGCGGGGTCAGCGCCCCGCCGTTTTTTGTTGTCCGGTATCCAGCCCGACGGTGCGGCCCGGAAAGCCGGCGGCGTCGAAATAGCGCTGTGCGCCGACACGCTGGAATTGCAGCACCGTCTTCAGCCCGTTGGCATAGGGCTTCGAACTGATGCTGCCGCTATAGGCGAGAGGTGTCGCACCGTTCGGCATCGCTTCCGTCATCACGCGGCCGATCAGGCGGCCCTTGTGCTTTGCCGAGAGGCCCAGCAGCTTCGCCGCCGTCATGCCGATGTCGGCGTTGCTGACGGGCAGGGGATTGACGAATCCGGCTTTGAAATCCGGCCCGATCGCCGCCATGAAGTTCATGGTATCGCCGCGGCCGAAGCTGCCGTGCATGCCCTGGCCTTGCCGCAACACGGTGTCGGCGACTTCCACCGAACACACGGTCGGCTCGTCGCAGCCCGCCGCGTAGGAGCGGAAGTTGACGACGATGGTGGGGCGCGGGAGCTTCGACGAACCCTTCAGCGCGATGGTGGACATCGGTAGCGTGCCGGGGAAGTTGCCGAGATCGTCATCGACGAACAGGCCGCTGACGTAATCCTGCTCCATCAGCGCGGCGATCACTTGCCGTGTCAGCTTGCGCTCCTTGCTCGGAATGTAGATCAGGTCAGAGCCACCGTTGGTGGCGACGACGACATCCGGTTTTTGGGGATTTTTGCCGATCAGGCCGTTGCCGGCTTTCGGATAGGCATTGTCGCCGACAGGCGCGTTCTTGTTGTTGGGGTCGTGCAGCGGCAGCTTCAGCGCCTTCGACAGATCGATGGCGAGGAAGCCCATCGGCAGAAAACCGGCGGGCGTGTCGGGATAGCTGCCTTTGATCGAAGGACTGGTCTTGCTTTCCTTCGAGATGGTCGAGAAGCCGTGGTCGGCGGCGATCATGATGTTGGTGGTGGCAGCGAGCCCGAGATCGTCGAGCGCCTTGCGCAGTTGAGCGAGATTGTCGTCGGCATTCCTGATGCCGGCGAGCGATGTCGGCCCGTTGATGCCGGGGACGATCTGGTTGAGGCTGTCGCCGGTATTGTGCTGGCTGCCGTCGGGATCGCGCGACCAGAACACCAGCACGAACGGCTTGTTGCGGTCCTTGAACATCGGCAGCACCGCCTTGGTCGCGACATCGGCGAAGTAAGCCTGCTGCGCGACGTTGGCGACTGTGGTGCCGGGCGTCGTGGCGGAGCCGGCCTTGCCGTTATCGCCGCGCGACGGTGTCGCGAGCGGAAGCCCGGCCTTGGCGATCGCAGCCTTGGCGTCCTCCGACAACGGCACGCCCTTGGGGCCGCCGGTGGAGTCGTCAATGACGATCGAATGCTGGCCGTTGCTCGTGGCGCGATCGGTATGATCGAAGATCAGGGTCGGGCCGACCTTGCCGATGGCGGCGGTGCTGTAGCCCTTGGCGCGGGCGAGTTGCAGCAGCACTTCTTCGTTGAGGTAGTTGCCGCCGAAATGTTCGTCGATGTCGCCGATCACCAGATCGTTCTCGATGAACGGGGTCACGGTATGGCCGGCGGGCTCAACGGTGTAGCCGGCGAAGATCGTGTTGCTGAATGTCGACGTGTCACCGAGGTAATGCCCGGTCGCCATCGCCGAACTGTTGGCCATGGTGAAGGTCGGAAACAGCGAATGCGGGTTCTTGAAGTTGACGCCCTTGTCGCGCACGGCGGCCATCGCCGGCGCGGTCTCCGGTGTCACCTTCAGCGCACGCATCCCGTCGGGAATGAACAGGATGAGGTTGTGGGGACGGTCGGTTTGGGCGGCGGCGCTGAATGCGGTCAGGGCGGTCAGGCTGGCCGTCAGCAGTAGGGTTGCGGGGCGCATCGGAATCCCTCATGAAGCGTGGGCGATGGCCTCGGTGTAAATTCCCGCTGCAACAGAATTGTTACAGCGGCTTTGCCGTGTCAGATTGCGTCTCGGCCGGAGATGTATCCTCCAGGTTGTAAATTCACTGTCCAGGTTGCAATAACAGCGCATGTTCAAACGAATTCTGATCGCCAACCGTGGCGAGATCGCCTGCCGGATCATCAAGACCGCCCGCCGCATGGGCATCGAGACCGTGGCCGTCTATTCCGAGGCGGATCGCAACGCGCTGCATGTCGAGATGGCCGACGAGGCGGTGCTGATCGGCCCGCCGCAGGCTGCTGAAAGCTATCTCTTGATCGACAAGATCATCGACGCCTGCCGCAAGACCGGCGCCGAAGCGGTGCATCCCGGCTACGGCTTCCTGTCGGAGCGCGAGGCGTTCCCGAAGGCCTTAGCGGATGCCGGCATCGTTTTCATCGGCCCAAACCCCGGCGCCATCGCTGCGATGGGCGACAAGATCGAATCCAAGAAGGCGGCGGCCAAGGCCAAGGTGTCTACCGTGCCCGGCTTCCTCGGCGTCATCGAGGACGACAAGCACGCCGTGAAGATCGCCGACGAGATCGGCTATCCGGTGATGATCAAGGCGTCAGCCGGCGGCGGCGGCAAGGGCATGCGCATCGCCCATTCCAAGGGCGAGGTGGCGGAAGGCTTCAACCTCGCCAAGGCCGAGGCGAAGGCGTCATTCGGTGATGACCGCGTCTTCATCGAAAAATTCATCGTCAATCCGCGCCACATCGAAATTCAGGTGCTCGGCGACAAGCACGGCAACGTCATCTATCTCGGCGAGCGCGAATGCTCGATTCAGCGCCGCAACCAGAAGGTTATCGAGGAAGCGCCGTCGCCGCTGCTTGATGAGGCCACCCGCCGCGCCATGGGCGAGCAGGCGGTGGCGCTGGCCAAGGCGGTCAACTACGATTCCGCCGGCACGGTGGAATTCGTCGCGGGGCAGGACAAGAGCTTCTACTTCCTCGAAATGAACACGCGCTTGCAGGTCGAGCATCCGGTGACGGAACTGATCACCGGCATCGATCTGGTCGAGCAGATGATCCGCGTCGCCGCCGGCGAGAAACTGGCGCTGACTCAGAAGGACGTCACGCTGACCGGCTGGGCGGTGGAATCGCGCGTCTACGCCGAAGACCCATTCCGCAACTTCCTGCCGTCGATCGGCCGTCTGGTGAAGTACCGGCCGCCGGAGGAGAGCAACGCCGACGGCATCACCGTGCGCAACGACACCGGCGTCTACGAGGGCGGCGAGATTTCGATCTACTACGATCCGATGATCGCCAAGCTCGTTACGCACGCGCCGTCGCGTGCCGCCGCCATCGAGGCGCAGTCGCAGGCGCTCGACGCGTTCTATGTCGATGGCATCCGCCACAACATTCCGTTCCTCTCGGCGCTGATGAATCATCCGCGCTGGCGCGAGGGCAATCTCTCCACCGGCTTCATCGCCGAGGAGTTTCCCAACGGCTTCGCCGGCCGCGTGCCGGAAGGTGAGACGGCGCGGCGGATCGCTGCGGTCGCCGCTGCCATCGACCATGTCTTCGGTGAGCGCAAGCGGCAGATTTCCGGCCAGATGATCGGCCGCCCGGTGAAGCGCGAGCAGCGGCGCGCGGTGTGGCTCGACCGCGAGGAGATCGGACTCGAGGTCGCCCGTAACGATGCGGGCGCCATCGTGGTTCGCTTCGTCGATGCCGATGGCGCGCTGGGTCAACCGCACGAACTGGTGTCGTCATGGACGCCGGGCGCGCCGGTCTGGCACGGCACGCTCGATGGCGTTCCGCTGGTGGTGCAGGTGCGGCCGATGGATAATGGTATCCGGCTCGCCCATCAGGGCATCGAGATCACCGTCAACGTCTACACCGAAACTGAGGCCATGGCGGCGCGGCTGATGCCGATCAACACCGCCGCCGACACCGGCAAGAAACTGCTGTGCCCGATGCCGGGTCTGGTGGTGTCGATCGCGGTGACGGAAGGGCAGGAGGTCAAGGCCGGCGAGGCGCTGGCCGTGGTCGAGGCCATGAAGATGCAGAATGTGCTGCGCGCCGAGCGCGACGGCACGGTGAAGAAAATCCACACAGCGCCCGGCGCGACGCTGGCGGTGGATGCCCTGATCCTCGAATTCGCCTGAGGTTGGATCATGGCGTGGCGAACCCGGCGCGAGGCCCTGCGGGCGATCCTGTCGGGTGACCGCTGCATCCGCCCGGCGTCGGTGCATGACGCGCTCTCGATCCGCATTGCCGAGGACATTGGCTTCGAGGTCGGTATGCTGGGCGGCTCGGTGGCGTCGCTGGCGGTGCTGGGCGATCCCGACCTGACCCTGATCACGCTGACCGAATTGGCTGAGCAGGTCCGGCGGATGTCGCGCGCCGCCTCATTGCCGGTGCTGATCGATGCCGACCACGGCTATGGCAACGCGCTTAACGTGCGGCGCACCGTCGAGGAACTGGACGGCGCCGGCGCGGCGGGGCTGACGATCGAGGACACGCTGTTGCCGCAGGCGTTCGGGCAGGCCAAGCCGCAAGTCATTTCGCTGGAAGAGGGCGTCGGCAAGATGAAGGCCGCGCTGGAGGCCCGCCGCGATCCGTCGCTGGTCGTGATCGGCCGCACCGGCGCCGCCGGCATCACCTCGGTCGCGGATGCCATAGCTCGCGCGCACGCCTACGAGGCTACCGGCGTCGATGCACTGTTCTTCACCGGCATCAAGACCCGCGCCGATCTCGAAGCCATCGTGGCCGCGACCCGGCTGCCGATCGTGCTCGGCAGTCCGGGCGACGAGATCAGCGACAGCGATTATCTCGGCAGCCAGCGGGTCAGGATTGCGGTGCAAGGACATGCGCCGATCGCTGCCGCCGTTCAGGCGATCCATGAGACGCTTCAGGCGATCTACGAGGGTACTCCGCCTAAGCAATTGAGAAACATTGCGTCGTCCGATCTGATGGGACGCGTCAGCCGGTCCGGAAATTTCGCGCAACGGGCGGCGGACTTTCTCGGATTGAAGTGACATCGGGTTGAATTGAGATGGCGGTGACCCAGGTTTCGATTCGCGGGCGGGTGCAGGGCGTCGGCTATCGGGCGTGGACGGCGGACGAGGCGCGGCGTCGGAACCTTGAGGGCTGGGTGCGTAATCGCCGCGACGGCTCCGTCGAAGCGGTGTTCGCTGGAGCCGAGAGTGTGGTCGCGGATATGCTCACGGCCTGCCGTCGCGGCCCGTCGTCGGCACAGGTGAACACGGTCGATGCGAGCCCCGCAGGCGACGGCATGCTGAATCTGCGAGCGGCGGGCGAGCATTTTTCGCTTCTTCCGACGCTCTAAGGTTTATCTATCAAGCTATTGGGATTGCGAATTTATCCGACCAGATCGGCGGCGCAGGTCGTTGCCGGCCCGAACAACTCCTCGAACGCCTGCCACAGCGCGACGTCGACGTCTTCCATCGTCGCCAGATGGCCGAGATCGATCAGGCTGGTGACGCCGTAGCGCGGGTCGGCGATGCCGCAGGGCACGATGGCGTTAAAGTGGCTGAGATCCGGCTCGACGTTGATGGCGATGCCGTGCAGCGACACCCAGCGTTTGAGCCGGACGCCGATGGCGGCGATCTTGTCCTCAAAGCCGGGGCCCTTGTCCGGCCGCGCCACCCAGACGCCGACGCGATCCTCGCGCCGTTCGCCCTTCACGTTGAAGGCGGCGAGTGTCCGGATGATCAGCGCCTCAAGGGTCGCGACGTAGGCCCGCACATCGGGCCGGCGGTGCTTGAGGTCAAGCATCAGGTAGGCCACCCGTTGGCCCGGCCCGTGATAGGTCAGTTGGCCGCCGCGCCCGGTCTGGAACAGCGGGAATCGGGCGTCCAGCAGGTCGGTGTCGTGACCGCTGGTGCCGGACGTGTAGAGCGGTGGGTGTTCCAGCAGCCAGACCAGTTCCGGTGCCTCGCCGGTGGCAATCGCGGCAGCCCGGGTTTCCATCTCGGCGACGGCATCGGGGTAGGACACTGGCGCGACGGCGATTCGCCATTCCACCGGTTCCGTGCCGGCGCCGAAAAACGGCATCAGATCGAGATCGTCACGGCTGTTAACCATTGGCTAACCATAAAATGGTGGGATGGCGGCAGTCATTCTGCATGTGGTGGGCGTGGGTTCCGGTGCCAACTCTCGAAAAAGTCAGCGTTGATCTGATGGTCGTTCTGGGGACGACGTCAATGCCGATCCATCAGGTGATGCGGCTGAGCCGCGGCGCCATCATCGAGCTTGATGCCACCGAGCAGGACGAGGTCAAGATATTGGCCAACAACCTGCCGATCGCAAGCGGCGTGGTCATGGTGGACCGCAACCGGATCGCCGTAGAAGTCAAGCAGATGCTGCCGCGCGCACCTGATCGCAGGTAAGCCGCGCACAGCCCTTGTCCGTTCAACTTTGATTTGTTACAGGAGCGCCGTCGAGGCGGTCGGTGACCCAACCCCTCGCTTGGCGCTCGTGGCGGAATTGGTAGACGCGCTGCCTTGAGGTGGCAGTGAGTAACATCGTGGAGGTTCGAGTCCTCTCGAGCGCACCATCCTCGGAAATCTCTGAAATCGACATCGATACGGCCGCAGGGTGCCTCCCTACGGCCGTTTGTTTGCGGTGTTAGCGGTCGACGTCGAGGATTGCGCCGGTGCGCGCGTCGATGTCGACCTCCATGTAGCTTCCGGCAACGTCATAGCCCTCGATCTGCCACTCGTTGCCCCACTTGTTGGTGTTCGAAACGGAGATCAGCCCCATCCCGTTGGCGATGTCGACAGCCGCCTGAAGTGGGAGCGGTCCGGCCTGAGCATAGACCCGCGCCACGGGCTCCTGAACGTAGGCGATATCAGCCGCAGATGCAGAAGTGGCGAGGCCGATCATGGCCAGTGCAGCGGCGGGGATCAGATAGTTTCGCATGATCGTTCTCCAGCTGTAGCGTTTTCGCGCGAGTAACGGTTCACATAAAGAAAACGCGTTCCAAAAACCCATGACGTGACACAGCGCCCGTCACCGACGGGGCAGCATTTCAGCAAGAACGTTTGGCGGTGAAGAGGCGTTCCGATCCTTCACGTGACCATTTGCGGGCGATCACGTGGCGGAAAAGCGGGCGTCTGTCAGCGTTGCAGAACGGCTGACGGCGCGAGGTTCGGCTGGGCGATCGGTTGGCTGCCGGGAATGAGACGCGGGCCGTTTTCGGCGCGTACGGCATGTGGTGCGCGGTGTGGCCGCGAGGCGACCGGAGCCGCGCGGTGCGACACCGGCATGACGATCGGCGACACGCCGTAGCTCATTGCTACCGCCTTCTCGGGCCTTGCGAAGATGCTTTGCGACGGCACCGGCAGCGCGAGTTGGTTGTTGGCGGCGTTCAGCGCGGCGTGAAACGGCGCCGCAGCGTGCAACAGCCCCGCTGTTGCGTCGGGACGATCCGGTGCGAACAGCTTGCCGCCATGAAGATCGGAATCCGACAGGGCCGGGCCCGGCAACGTCTCGGTGCTGACGAACAGGAATTTCGGCACGCGCGGCCAGTGCGCCATGGCGACGCTGGCGGCCGGCGGATGGATAAACCACTCACGCGGCTCGGTCGGTGTTTTCGGATGATCGGCCGTCGCGGAAACGACATGCACGATGCGATAGCCGCGCGCCTTCAGCGTTTGCAGAATGCGCGGTAGCGCTGCAACGGTGCGCGCCTGGATGTCGTGCAGCAGCAGGATGCCGCGTCCCTTCGCCTCGATCCGCGCGATCGCGCGGCTGTAGACCTGATCGGCGGAAATGTGCAGCCAGTCGTCGGCGGGGAAGTCCGCGCTCCACGACTGGATGCCTTTCGACACCAGATAGTCTTCCATCACCTCGCCGCGGCGTAGCCCCGGCACGCGGAAGAACGGCGCGACGGCGGACGGATCGCCCAGCGCTTCGGCGGTGTGCCTGATGCCGTCGTCGATCTCCTGCCGGATGCGTTCCGGCGGCATCTTGTTGAAGTGCAGCGGATGGTTCTCGCTGTGGGTGGCGACAGTGTGGCCCGCCGCGCGAACCCTGCGCACGCCTTCGGGAAACTGATGCGCCATTCTCCCGATGATGAAGAATGTCGCCTTGACGCATTCGGAGGCGAGGATCTGCAGGACCTGCGTGCTGTGCGGCGGCAGCGGCCCGTCGTCGAAGGTCAGCACCACCTCGTGGTCCTTCAGCGGCAGCGTCTCGCGGTACTGCATGGTCCCGATGCGCGGATGCTCCATCGGATCGACCACCAGCGTGCGCGAGGTGCCGAGTGCGTTCGGATTGCCGGGGCAGGCGGTGTCGGCGTGGGCGGACGTGAACCCGAAGCCGATGCTTGTCAGCAAGGCGAGTCCGAGCGCTGCCGCGTGCCGCGCGCGGCTGGCAGGACGGTCACCGGACATTTTGGGCCTTGCGGCCATGAGGCTGGGCAGCATCAAAATTGCTTTCGCATGGCAAACTAATTCTGGCCAATGAACGGCGGCTTAATGACTGCCCTGTTTCATCGGCCCGCCTTTGGCTGGGTCGGCGGCCGACCCCGCCGGTACGATGTGCACCACACGATAGCCATGCTCGCGCAGATAGCGCAGGAAGGCGGGCAACATTGCGGCGGTCTGGGCGCGGGGATCGTGCAGCAGCAGAATCCCCTTGCGGATGGCCTCCAGCCGCCCGATCAGCAATTGGAGTTGCACCTCCGGCGTCATCGGCTCCCAGTCGCTGGCCCAGAAATCGGCGCCGAACACCGCGTAGTGTTTCGATTGGAGGTAATCGAGCAGCTCCGGCGTCGACTCGAAATATGGGAAGCGGAAGAACGGCGCGGTCGGCGTCCGGCTGGGAACGCCGGCGAGCGCGGCGTTGTCGGCGGCGATGCCGCGGTCGATTTCCTCCCTGGCGGCGGCGAAACCGATCCGCGCCAGATAGCGGTGCGACCATGTGTGATGGCCGAGCGTATGGCCCGCGGCCGCGACCCGCTTGACCATCGCAGGCATCTCCTGCGCGCCCTTGCCGACCATGAAAAAGGTGGCGTGGACGCATTCGTCGCGCAGCGCCTTCAGCACGGCAGCGGTGGTCGCGGCCGGGCCGTCGTCGAAGGTCAGCACGATCTCCTTGTCGTTGAGCGGCAGCGTCTGGGGGAAACTCTTGGTACCGACGCGCGGGTATTGCGCGGGATCGACCGCGAGGACGCGCGAGGTGCCGAGCGTCCCCGGCCGCGGGCAGTCCGCTGCGTGGGCTGTTACGCTGAGTGCGAGCAAGGTGACGAGCGCCGCGCAGAAGGTGGCTGGCACCAGTCTCCTTGCGGACAGGAATGGCGTGCAATGCTGGATGATCATTCCAAAGGTTCGATTCTGAAATTCCACCGCCCAGGGACGTTGCGTGGTCAATAGCGCCTCGGGCTCAGTGCCGGAATAGCCGCCGCGAAAAAAATCCGACACGTGGCAGAAACGTACCGTTCATCGGACTTTAACGTGCATCGGCGACCATCGTGGGCGAATATGGAAACGAGCGCGGGGTCGCGATGCAACGGCTGCGGTTGAAGGCGGATGGACGGATCGTCGAACTTCGCGACGGCCGCGAGATCCCGCTCGCGCCCGCAGGGGCTGCCGTTGAGCAGTCGGAGATTGCGGCGGGGGATGTGCCCGGCGTTCGCGATCTGCGCCGCCGCGCGCAACTGACGCAGATCGAGTTCGCGGCGCGTCTCGGCGTACCGGTCGACACCATCCGCAACTGGGAGCAGGGCAAGCGCCTGCCGCGCGGCCCGGCCCGCGCGTTACTTACGGTGATCGCGCATGCGCCGGAGACGGCGTTCGCCGCGCTCGAAGGTCGCCGCGCCTGATGCCGATGAGGCGGGAGATTATCCCGCAGCCTGCCGGTCATCGCATGCAAGCCATCGTGATGGCGTTTGATGTTTTTTGAGATTTCGAAATTGCTGGGATGGCTGGTCTATCCCTCCAACTGGATCGCGTTGCTATGCGTTCCCGGCGTCGTGCTGTGGCTGATCGGCCGGCGGCGCGCCGGCAGATTTCTGACGATCTGCGGCGTGCTGGTGCTTCTGCTGTTCGGTTATGCACCGACCGGCAATCTGCTGATGCTGGGACTATCAGAGCGATTTCCGGCGTGGCATGCGGACGGCCGCGATCCCGATGGCGTCATCGTTCTGGGCGGCGCGATCGAGGCCGCCAAGTCCGACGCGCGCGGCAGTATCGAAATGAATTCCGCCGGCGAGCGTGTGCTAGCCATGTTGCAACTGGCGCGTCGATTTCCCAAAGCGCGCATCGTCTATAGCGGCGGCAATGCCGACCTGTTTCCGCCTCACATCGTCGAAGCGCCTTTCGGGGGCCGGTTGCTGGAGGAGTTCGGAATTGCACGCGACCGCATCGTGATCGAAGCCGCCGCGCGTACCACGTTCGAGAATGCGCGCAGGGTCCGCGATCTGGTGAAGCCGCAACCCGGCCAGCGCTGGCTGCTGGTAACGTCGGCCTCACACATGCCACGCTCGGTCGGTGTGTTCAGAGCGGCCGGATTCGAGGTCGAGGCTTATCCGGTGGACTGGCGGACGCGCGGATGGAGCGATGCGTTCAAGCCGTTCCCTATCCTGTCGCTCGGGTTGGCGCAGTCCGACACTGCGATGCACGAGTGGGCGGGTCTGATCGGCTATTGGTGGACCGGGCGGATCGGCGATCTGCTTCCGGGGCCACGATCCGCAGCTTCCGGCGATTAGTCCTGACGCGGCAGGCCGAGCCGATAAACGCCGCGAAAATCGTTCGGATCGGCGATCTTGCCCTTGCGATAGATGATCAGTCGTCCCGCATGTGCCAAGTCGATGGCCGCGCGTCGGATCGGTGCCAGCAGCGCATGCCAGTCGTCGTCGCGCGCGATGGCGTGCGCGATCTCGGGAGCGCTCAACGTCTTGCCATGAGCGCGCGCCAAGGCGTCGAGCATGGCTTCTTCCAGCGTGGGGGTGGATGCAGTCGAATCGGGTGAAGGCATGCGCACTGCATCGCGCATTGGCCGAGCGCGCGCAAGCCGTGCTAACCATGGCGCGGACGCCTTGAGGAGATCGTGCGATGACGCTGAAACTGGTGATCGGCAACAAGAATTACTCCTCATGGTCGATGCGGCCGTGGGTGGCGTTGAAAGCCGGCGGCATCGATTTCGAGGAGATTTTCATTCCGCTCTATACCGGCACCGCCGACAAGCAGCGCATCCTCGATGTCAGTCCGGCTGGCAAGGTGCCGGCGCTGATCGACGGCGATGTGACGGTGTGGGATTCGCTGGCGATCATCGAATACGTTGCGGAACGCTTTCCCGAAGCGCACCTGTGGCCCGAAACACGCGCGGCGCGGGCGCACGCACGATCGATCTCTGCCGAGATGCATTCCGGCTTTGCCGCGCTGCGTAACGAATGCGGCATGAACCTGCATCGCCCGGTGAAGGCCAAGCCGCTCTCGGAAGCGGCGCGCGCCGACATCGCGCGCGTGCAGGAGATCTGGACCGACTGCCGCACGCGCTACGGCGCGCAGGGGCCTTACCTGTTCGGTGCGTTCAGTGCGGCGGACGCGATGTACGCGCCGGTGGTGCACCGCTTCCGCACCTATGCTGTCGATGCTTCGCCAGTGGTGCGGGACTACATGGCAGCGATGGCGGCACAGCCGGCGTTCGCCGCGTGGACCGCGGCGGGATTGGCCGAGACCATCGTGATCGAGCGGTTCGAAACCGACTGACGGTTCCGTGGGCGAGGCGAAGTGTTTGTGCACGAACGATTTCCGGGTTCCGCCCCAAGGTCGTCATCGACTCGCGAAATTGTCGCTTATCGCCTTGAAAATATTGCAAAAATTAGCTCTTTTCCGGGCACCTTTCCGGCTGGTCAAATGAAGGCCCGGCGTGCTATAAGTCGCCGACCTTCAAGTCGGCCTGAGATCTGGGGACCACGGGGATCGGCCGACGTTCTCGTGCGTGATGGAGATGGCGTTGAAGCATAAGTATGCTGTTGGAGAAACTGTGTATTTTACCGCGAGCAACGTGGCGCGGCCGGCTGCCACCGGCACCTACGAAGTGATCCGCCTGCTGCCGACCGACGGGGACGATTGCCAGTACCGGATCAAGAGTTCAACCGAAGCGTTCGAGCGGGTCGCCAAGGAGAGCCAGCTCGCGATGTCCTGATCCTGCCGCCGCGTAGCCCTTGCGCCGACGGAGGATATTGCGGGCCGATACTCGTCGGCGTCGCGCGTTTCTCGGATCGACGCAAGATGAGCGCTGGCCGATCTTACAGTGCCATCGCCGAGGGGAATGGCGATGGCAAGCGTGGCCGTGCACTCGCTTGTGCGGCGCGGCTCATGCGATTTGGGCTGATGCGATTTCGGCGCAATATCGGTGGTTGATAGCAACTGTATTCCGTTGCCGAAAATGATCGCTGAAAATAATCTCTGACATCGTCCTTGAAACCGTCCTCGGGGAAACGCGCGCATGGACTTGGCCTGGACAAACTCCTTCGATCAGCTTTGGCGGTCGCCGACGTTTCCGATGTGGCTGACGCTGGCGGCTGCGGCGTTCTTCGCCATCGTGTTTCTCGTCATCGTCTTGCGGGCCGACCGCTCTGTCGCCAACGGCGCGTTGACGGTGATGACATTGCTGGCGGTCGCAGTGGCGGCCGCAGCCACGGTGCGCGGCTTGGGCGAGGGGGCGGGGGCTGCCTCAAAACGGGCGTCGTTCGGTGCGGCCGCGTCCTTGCCCGCGCTGTCCTGTATTGACGATCTTGCCGGCGATAGCGTCGAGGCGGCTTGCGAGAAAATCCTGTTCGGATCGCCGGATCATGTCGCGGCGGCGGTGTCCTACGCGGCGACGCGTCTCGATCGCCTGACCGCATTGGGCGACGCCTCCGCCGCGAGCGGGGCGATGACGCCTGAATTGCAGGCACTGCGTCGCTCGGTTGAGCGCGATCGTTATGGCCTCACCGCACACGTCCTCGTTGCCCGCGACGGCTGCACCGCTGCCATCTGTCCGGCCTATCGGTCGTTGACGGATCATCGTCGGATTGCCGCCAATATCGAAGGGCGCGTCTATGACGACCTGGTGACGCGTTATGCGGCGGCGTGGGGCGGAGCGTCGGCCGCCGCCACGGAATCCGGTTCGATCTCGCCAGCCAGCGCGGCTGCTGCCTTGACCGGCGATCCGTCGTCGACCCCGACCGGCAAGCCGACCAACGCCGAGTTTCCTTCGTCCGCATCGATCCCGCCCGTCAGCATCATGACGCCCGAGCCGTCGGCCGCCTCGTCGGCATCGTCCGCACCCAGTGCCGCTGCCACGCCTTCGCCTGTGCCGCGACCGGCTGCGGCCAATGCAAAGGCAGCGCCCAAAGCCGCTCCGAAGGCATCATCGCATTCCTCGACGCAGGCACGGCGCCCGGCAGCCCCGGCACCGCCAGTGCAGTTGGCGCCGTCAAACGGGGATCGCTGATCGCCAGCGCGACCTTGGAGCGTCGGGGCTAAAACGGTGTCCAGCCGTGGACGCCGGCGACGGCCCCGAAAATGGTGACGACGCTGAGCGCCAACAGCACCCAATGCACCCGGTGCAAGGTCGCAAACGCCGCGTCGGGCTGTTCGCGGACCCATTGCGGAAAGAAGCGATGCAGGATGAAGGGTTCGCCGATGAACAGCACGAATGCGAACATCAGCCAAACGATGACCATCGCATGCATCCACCAGAACGCCGCGAATTGAAACCGGTCCCAGATGCCGAGGCGAACGATCATGAACAGCCCGGTCAATCCGACCACCAGTACGGCTGCGCGCGCGATCCAGATGAATCGATGTTCGATCGCCTGAAAGCTCCGCATGCGGTCGGCGCCGAGGTCGCCGCGCCGAACCGCCGGCAGCACCACCATCGTCGCCATCGCGACGCCGCCGATCCAGATCACGACGCCGAGGACGTGCAGGGCGCGGGCAAAAACGACGTCATCCATGATGTAGTCCTGCCAATCCTTGAGGCGAGCGGCAACCCGTCGATGTGCGGATGCGGTGACGTTACGTCGCATGGGCTCCGGCGAAGTTGCGCCAGCACAAAGCACTCGGGTTATTTCTCGAGAGCGGATAGGATTGCCGCATGAGCGTTGTCACGATTGATCCTTGTCACGATTTGACCGGTCTCGAGCTTTTGCAGGGGCTTTCGCCGGAAGCGCTGGAGGAGGCCCGCGCGGCGGCCCGGATTCGCCAACTGCCGCGCAACACCCGCGTTTTCAATCAGGGCGACATGGACGTGCGGGCCCACGCGCTGTTGCAAGGTAGCGTGCGTATCAGCCAGTCCGGCAGCGACGGGGCGCAGGTCGTGATCCGGTTCATCACCAACGGTGGTATGTTCGGGACGGTGGCGCTGTTCACCGATCATCGTTATCCCGCCGACGCGGAAACGCTGGTGGATTGCGTCGAGGTGAGCTGGAGCGAGGCGGCGCTCGCCACCTTGATGAGCCGCCATTCCCAGGTCGCCATCAATTTCATCCGCATCATCGGCCGGCGCTTGCAGGAGGCGCAGGAACGAATGCGCGAACTCGCCACCCAGCGGGTCGAACAGCGGATCGCCAACACGCTGCTCAGGTTGTCGCGTCGCGCCGGACGGGCCACGGCGGAGGGAACGACCATCGACCTGCCGCTGCGTCGCAAGGACATTGCGGACATCTGCGGCACCACGCTGCATTCGGCAAGCCGCATCCTGACGCCGTGGGAGAAAGCCGGCTGGCTGGTCACGCGCGATCAGCATCTGACCATCCGTGAAATGGCGAAAATCCGGCGTATGGCCGAGCAGGCGGAAAACTGAATCCGTCTTGAAAACGGTCCCTTGTTGCGCGTGTCACGAATGGCAAGGCTGCAACGCGGATCGCGACATTGAACGCGGCAGGTCTTTTATCTAAGAGAGAAAGGCTTTTATCTAAGACAGATGCCTGTCGTCGCCGCACCAACGCCCGGATATCATGCCGCTTCATCTTATCAAACTTGCCGTCGGCTGTGAGTCCGTGAAGGATCTCAAGGCACGCGTCGCCGAGCGTGCGCAACAGGCCAAGAAGCAAGGCACGCCGCCGCGCCATGTTCACATCACGCGGATGACGCCGAAGCGCGATGAAGAATTGCTGGCGGGCGGTTCGCTCTATTGGGTCATTCGCGGCGAAATTGCCGCGCGCGAGAAACTGATCGGCATCGAGCCGTTTCGCGACAAGGACGGCATCGGCCGTTGTCGGCTGGTGATGCAGCCCAAGGTCGTCGCGGTGGTGCCGCGTCCGATGCGCGCGTTCCAGGGCTGGCGCTATCTGCCGGCAAACGACGCGCCACCCGATCTCACCCGCGCCGGCACGGGACTTGTCGAGATGCCGGAAGAACTGCGCCGCGAATTGCGCGAACTCGGTCTGCTCTGAAGGCGTCGATTACACGCCGACGTTGTCAATCAGGCGCGTAGTGCCAATCTTGGCGGCAACGAGAAGCCGCACCGGCCCATCCTTCAGCGACTCGATCGGTTGCAGCGTTTCGGCGTGCCGCGCCTCGAAATAGTCCAGCGCAAAACCCGCTTCGGTGATGTGGGTAGCACCGGCCGTCAGTGTCGCGGACAACGCGACACCCGCGCGCAGTTGCGCCGCGGTGTCCTGCATCGTCTGGTGAAGTACCGGCGCGATCACGCGTTCTTCCGCCGACAGATAGACGTTGCGTGATGACATCGCGAGGCCATCGCTTTCGCGCACCGTGCCGAGGCCGACGACATCGACGCCGAGGTCGAGGTCGCGCGCCATCTGCGTCACCACGCGAAGCTGCTGATAATCCTTTTCGCCGAACACGGCGACGTTCGGCCGGCACTGAATGAACAGTTTGCCGACAACGGTGGTGACGCCGCCGAAGAAGTGGGGCCGGAAGCGGTCCTCGAGATCGACGATGGCCGGACCGTCTGTCACGATCCGCGAGGCGAAGCCGCTCGGATACATCGTCTTGACGTCCGGATTCCAGATCAGGTCGGTATTCTCCGCTGCGAGCTTGGCGAGGTCGGTGTCCCAGGTGCGCGGGTAGGACTCGAAATCCTCGTGCGGTGCGAACTGCGTGGGATTGACGAAGACCGACACCGCGACGCGTTTGCAGCGGCGCCGCGCTTCACGCACGAGGCCAAGGTGGCCCTCGTGCAATGCACCCATGGTCGGAACCAGCGCCACGGTCTCGCCCGCGGCGCGAAATACATTCAGGGCCTCGTTCAACGCCGGCAGGTTACGGGCAACAATGGGGTCGCGGGACATGGAACAGGCTCGATGTTGTCTGCGGAACTGAACCACGGCCGGCTGAAGGCGGGTACTTTCGGAACCGTCGGCGGCACCCGTGCAGCGCGGCATGATCGGCGCGCGTTATTCACCAAGATGCCGGCCGAGTCCATCGAACAGACTGGAGCATCTGGAAAATCTGCCGCAAAGCGGGTTCAGGCCTCCCTCTGCGCTAAGCCGCGCTCCGGTTGACCCGATCGCGTGCGGCTAAGTTCTGATTTCCGGCGCATTTCTGTCGTTTAGGGGTGGTGGAGCACTCGGAACCGGGGATGTGCTATGAACCGGGGAACGATCGTTCGACCGGCGCGTTAAATTCAGGTGGAAAATACGCGAACAATATCAATCTCTTGTAGCAGCGTGGACGCTGCCGTGGATACTGCGACGGATCGCGCGGCCAATCGGGCCGGAGGGCAAACGCGGACAATTTGCTCTTTTCGTCGCAAAGTTGTGACATATATTGACGATACCAGCACGAGAAAGAATGCTGGAGAACGAACGACCGGGCGCTTAGCGTTCGCAGGGTAGATCATGAAACGCGCAGTTATCGTTTTGACGTCACTGCTGGTCCTGGTGGGCGCCGCTTACTTCAGCGGCAGCAAGTGGCTGATTCGTCACGAGACAGCGACGTTCTTCGATCAATCGCGCGATCGTCCCGTGCAGGTAGATATTGCAGTGCGACGCGACAAGGAGATGCAGGCGCGCGCCGGTCTTCTGAAGCTGCCCGTCGCTGTCCTCAATCACGGCAACACCGTCAAGTTCACCGAGTACTCATTCCTCGCGAATGTGTTCGCAGCGCGCGGCTATATGGTCGTGAGCATTCAGCATGATCTCGATAGCGACCCGCCGCTGGTGACGAAAGTCGGCGAGCCGTATGTCGGCCGCCTGCCGGTTTACGAGCGCGGCGTGCAGAACATTCTGTTCGCGATCGAAAAGCTGAAGGGCATGTATCCGAACGCGGACTACGATCATCTGACCATGGTTGGCCATTCCAACGGTGGCGATATCGCGGTGTACTTCGCCAAGTTGCATCCCGACGAGGTGCGCAAGGTGGTGACGCTGGACAATCTGCGCGTGCCGTTCATGACCGATGGCAAGTTCAAGATCCTGTCGTTCCGCTCGCACGATTCGATGTTCAAGCCGGACCCGGGCGTCATTCCGGATGGCGAGATGTGCGATCAGGCCGGCATCACCGTTATCAATACCGGTGCGCAGCATAACGAGATGAGCGATCGCGGACCCGACTCGGTGAAGCAGAAGATCGAAGGCATGCTCGACAAGTACCTCGACAACGACAGCGTGTTGGGGCCGGTCGATACCAGGAAGCCGAAGATCGCCAATCCGGGCCCGGTGGCCCTATATGCGCCGCCGCTTTCGCTGGCGCCGGCGGCCGTCCCGTTGGATTGACCTGGTTCGGTTCGAGTCTACATAGTCCTGCAACAGGTTGTGGGACTCGATGACGGACGAACGCTCAAAATCGAAAACCCCGGACGTTGCGACACCGCAGCGCGGTGCATCCGCGCTACGGCCGACATCGACGTCGGCGGATATCGCAGCTTTCGTCGCCAAGGCGCGCGCGGTATCTCCGCTTGCGCCCGGCGCGCGGGCGCGGCTGGTGTTCGCGCTCGATGCCACCCTGAGCCGGCAGCCGACCTGGGACATGGCGTGCGATCTGCAAGCCGACATGTTCAGTGAAGCGGCGAAAATCGGCAATCTCGATATTCGGCTGGTCTATTATCGCGGTGCGTCCGAATGCCGGGCCAGCGGCTGGATTTCCGATGCCGCGAAGCTCGCCGCCATGATGCGCAAGATCGACTGCCAGGGCGGGCACACCCAGATCGGCCGGGTGCTGGGCGACGTGCGCAGTCAGGCGGTTGAGGCCGGTGTGCGCGCCGTGGTGTTCGTCGGCGATGCGATGGAAGAAAACGTCGACGATCTTTGCAGCAAGGCGGGCGAACTCGGGTTGCTGAAGGTTCCGGTATTTCTGTTTCAGGAAGGCGACAATCCAGTTGCCGAGCAGGCGTTCCGCGAAATCGCGCGCTTGACCGGCGGCGCGTGGTGCCGTTTCGATCCCGGCGCGGCGGCGCAGTTACGCGAGTTGCTGCGCGCGGCGGCGGCCTATGCGGCGGGTGGACGCGAAGCGCTGCTGCGTCTGTCGCGCACCGCGACGGGCGCTGCGCGATTGCTCGGACAGATGCGGTGAGGCCGGATCGTCGGCTCACCGCGATGTGCCGGACCGCTGCCGCGACAATGCGGCCGGTTCGGCGGAAAGAACGTGAATGGCTACTCTGATCGCCGGCGCGGTTGCCGTCTTCGTCCTGTATACGCTGTTGCAGATGTTCCGCTCGGCCAATCCGGCGATGCTGGCGCGCGCCATCAAGATCGTCGGCGGCATCGTCTCGCTGGCGGTCGCGGCGTTCGTCGGCCTCAAAGGCGAACTTGCGGTGGCCATCCCGCTTGGCGTGTTCGGGGCAGGGTTATTGGGTTGGTCGCCGTTCGGCACCAGCTTTCCGAATTTCGGCGGCATGTTCGGCGGATCGGGAAAGCCGAGCGCCGGGAAAAGTTCGCGCGTGCGCTCGCACTTCCTTGAAATGACGCTTGATCACGACAGCGGTGCGCTGAGCGGCAAGATCATCGCGGGGCCGGATGCCGGACGCTCACTCGCCGACTTCGATCTGCCGGCGCTGGCGGCGATGATGGCCCGTTTCGATGCCGAGAGCTGCGCGCTACTTGAGGGTTATCTTGACCGCCGGTTTCCCGCCTGGCGTCAGCACGCGCAAGGCGACGCGGCAACGGGGGAGCGCCGCGCGGCGTCGAGCGGCAAAATGTCGAACGAGGAGGCCTATCAGATCCTTGGCCTGCAACCGGGCGCGAGCCGTAGTGATATCGGGCAGGCTCACCGCACCCTGATGAAGAAACTGCATCCCGACCAGGGGGGGTCGACGTACCTGGCGGCTCGGGTCAATGAAGCCAAGGACACTCTGCTTCGCACGCATCGCAACTAACTCCGGCAACGCAAATCAACGCCACATGCCGTGCGTCGCCTGTCGTCCGTTCGATGCCCCTGCCGCCCGCCGTTGCCCGGCGTGGTCAGCTTGTATGGTAAATGTATCCGCAAATTCTTGACGGGAAGTTTTCAACGTGTCGCATCGATGCGATCCGAACCTGCGTGAAGTACGGATTTCGGTTCAGTTTGAAGCCCGCCGGTCTGAAACAACAAAGCCCCGCTTCCGATCGACCGGAAGCGGGGCTTTGTTGTTGGCTACGAATTCTTGCGACGAACACTCAGTTGCGAATGGTGATGCACGAGATGTCGGAGCGCTTGAGCCGTTTGCAGACGGCTTCCGCCTGATCGCGTTCGAGGCCGGCGAAGCGGGCGCGATAGAGCTTCTTGTCGCCGCGCGTCACCACGGGTTCAGTGAACGGATCGGCCTGGCCCAGCATGCCCTTGGCGTGGTCGCGGGCAGTTTCCAGACGCTCGCGGGCCTGGCTCTCGCTTTCCAGCGCGCCGACCTGCACGATCCAGCCGGTGTGAACGGCGGCCGGCTTGATGGCGCCCTGATGTTGAACCGCCTGCTGGACTGGCCGTTCCGCCGATGCTGCGGCGACGCTGGAGGCCGGCAGCACGCCGAGCAGTCCTTTTCCGGTGCCGTGGTTCGGTGGCTGAACCGGCAGCTCGCGGGTCGCAACCGAACCGGAGATGTCCGCCGTATCTCCATGAGCGACGAAAAGAGGCGCGGGGCCGGCGGAGGCGACCTTTACCTGACCGGAGCGGACCTGGACGGTCTTGACGCGCACCGGCTTCATCGGCTCGGTCGAGCCGGGGATCGCCGCGATCGCCTTGCTCTGAATCACGCCGTTGGTGAGCGGGGCCGGTTCGATCGGTGCTTTCTCGGCGACTGCGGCTTTCTGAGCCGGCGCGGCTGCCGGACGTGCGGTCGGCAAAGGTGGAGGAGCGGCCTCCGCGGCGACCTGAATGGCGCCCTGCACCTGAACCGGCGCGGCGGGCCGCGATTGTGCGGCCTCCTCGGCGACCGCGGCATTGGCCTCGGCGGGGCTGCGTTCGACAATGGCGGCGACCGTGCGGCGGCCGGAGGCCTTCTCGAGATTGGCGGCGAGCAGCTTGCGCATGGTGGCGTCGCGTGATCCGCCGCTGCGGCCGCCCATCACCACGCCGACGAGATGACGATTGCCGCGGCGCAGATTGGTGACAAGGTTGAAGCCGGAAGCGCGGGTGTAGCCGGTCTTGATGCCGTCGACGCCCTCGACCTTGCCGAGCAGGTGATTGTGGTTGCGGATGTTACGGCCGCGATAGTTGAACGATGCGGTGGCGAAGAAGCGATAGTAGCGCGGGAAACGATCCTGGATCGCACGGCCAAGAGTGGCCTGGTCGCGTGCCGTGGTGACCTGATCGTCATTGGGCAGGCCGGAAGCGTTGCGATAGACGGTGCGGGTCATGCCGAGGGCGCGCGCTTTGCGCGTCATCATCTTGGCGAAGTCGTCTTCGTCGCCGCCGAGGAATTCGGCGATCACCACGGCCGCGTCGTTGGCGGAACGGGTCACCAGCCCCTTGATCGCGTCTTCGACGCGGATGCTCTGGCCCGGACGCAGGCCGAGCTTGGTCGGCGCTTGCGATGCGGCGTGCGCCGACACCGGCATTTCCGTGTTGAGGCTGACCTTGCCGGCGTCGAGCCGTTCGAACAGCAGGTACAGCGTCATGATCTTGGTAAGCGAGGCGGGAAAGCGCAGGCCATCGGCATTGGTGGCGGCGAGCGTCGCGCCGGAGTTGGCATCCACGATGATCGAGGCGAATGCCGGATTGTAGCTTTGGTGGGTGGCGTGATGGCGGTGGTGCCGATGGCGTCGTCGGGCATCGGCGGTATCGGTGGTGAAGATGACGGCGGCGGTGATGGTGGCCAACCCGAGAACGCAAACCCGCAGGGCACGTGAAGAGGCTGAGGTTGTGCGTAGCATGGACGTCCCCGTCAGATTTCGATCTCAATCACCGGTCCGTGAGGCCAAATTATGCTCGACGTTCCGCGAATGACCTCGCGCGCTGGGTCGACGCGCTGCCGGCCCCGAGCCAGTTTGGGTGATCTCCAAATTTGGCTAAGAGCCTGTATTCACGAATCTTTTCGAGCTTTACGCCGGACCGCAACGATTACACAAACAGGGTAAGGGGCTGGAGTTTCGAAAAGGTTAAATAACCCTTGCCGGACAATGCCGGATTCGCACGAATATGACGATTGTGCATTGCATCAAATTCATTGACATAATTGTGCAATGCGATAGTGTGATGGTCATAGCGGCGTCGCGGTTCGGCCGGCGATGCCTTGACGTTTTATTTCTCCCGCAGCCGATGAAGGATGTCTCCCATGGTCAAGGTTGAAGAACTGCAGAACTACGGCAAAGAGCAATTCGAAAGCGCGGTTTCGGCCGCCAACGATTTCCAGCAGACCCTCCAGTCGATCGTTGCGGCGTTCGGCGACTACTCCAAGAAGTCGTTTGAAGACGGCAACGCATATTTCGAGAAGCTGATCGCCTCGAAGTCCCTCGACAAGGCGCTCGAAGTCCAGACCGAGTATGCCAAGACCAGCTACGAGACTTTCGTGGCCGAGTCGCAGAAGATCGGCGGCCTTTACGTCGAGCTCGCCAAGCAGTCGTTCAAGCCGTTCGAAGGCTTCATCGGCAAGCTGGCGCCGGTGTCGGTCCGCTAAGCCTCGTTCCATCTCGGAATACAAAAAAGCCCGGTCTCGCGACCGGGCTTTTTTCGTGGGTGACTTGCTACGCTGCGGCTTGCCTACTTTGCGATTTGCAGCTTGACCAGCGAATTGCCGATCGCGCTGAAGGCTTCCGCCATGCCGGTGGTGGTCGTCGTCGGATAGAACCCGCCGGTGTCGGCGCAATATTTCAGGACTGCCGATTCTCCCGCCCCGTCGGTGTCCACCTGAATGGTGTAGACATGGGTGGTGTCCTTCTTCGACGTGTCCTTCTTCTCCGGATTGATGTTGTCGCAGAGCAGCTTTTGCCGTGCGTCGATTTGCGACGCGTTCGAGTACCAGCGATTCTGCGTGTTTTCTCCATCCGACAAGAGGATGATCACGTCAGAATACTGATAGTTCGGATCCTTGGCGGGAGCCGGGAAAAGGCTGCTCCCCAACATCATCCACGCAATCTGCATGCCGATCGACTGGTTGGTATTGCCAACCGCCGTCAAGCTGTTGATTTTCCCCTTGATCGTATTGGTGTCGTTCGATGAGTCGGTTTCCGTTGAGTTGAACACCGATTTCATCGAAAGCAACGACGCCGGACAGGAACTGTAGCTTTCAGCCAGGTACAGCGTATCCGCGTTGTTTGTCGTCGGCGCATCATTTGTGGTGTCGTAGTTTTGCGTGCGGTCGGTTACGCAGCCTTGCCATCTACTGAGGTTCCTGTCGGTCCAGGTTCTGCCGTTCTTCAAGCAGTCGCTCTTCGTCGTATAGCTGGACCTGCTGCAGCTCCCATAACTCGTGTCCCAGTCCAGCCAGTTGGCATTCTTGTTATCGGTGCCGACGTTGACCATGACGTTGAAGGGAATGATTGAGAGATAGACGTCATCTGCGGTCTTGGCGGAGGCTTTGAGCGTGTCCACCAGTTTTTTGGCCGCGATCTTCATCTTTCCCAGCTTGTCGTAGCTGGCCATCGATCCGGTGACGTCGAGCGCCATCGCGATGCGCAGCCGGGCGCTGCCCCATTTTGTGGTGGAACTGGTGCCGATGCCGATATCGGTGAATCCGGCCATCCGCATGAAGTCGGTGGCCACCGATCCGTTGGCAGTGACGGCGACCGACGCTCCCTTGCCGGTGTTGGGCGTATAGGTCGCGTTGATCACGACGTTGCTGGCGCTGCCATCCTTGTAGAGGGCGTTAAAATACTTCTGCGCCGCAGCGGTGGCTTGTGCCGCCGTCATCGACGGGTCGGCCTGGGCATCCTTGGACACCATCAGCGCCGTGGTATCGAGGGCGGCTTGCATCGCGGAGCGGGCGGCGACGGCGCGGCTGTAGTCGACTGCCGCACCGACGATTCCGATCATCGGGACGAGGGCAATGGCAAACATGGCAGCGACATTGCCGCGATTCGCGTGGGCGAAACGGGCTGCGGCGCGCGTGACTGGACTGGGCAACGATTTACCGAACATGGCGGTCACCAGGGTATGGGTTGTGACGCCATTTCCGCGCGGCCGGCTAAACAGGTGGTAAAGCCGTCCTGAGAAATCAGGTAAATAACCGGACAAATGCTCGGTATGGCCAGCGGGGCTGGTTTCAGTGTCAACGGCTGGTGAACGGGATGCGTGAGGATTCGGACGAATCGGGCAAATTGGATTAACCTTGGCTGGGGCGCATGCCTGAAATGGCCCCCTGAAATGCCTTGGGGCGGCGCGGCGTTTGGCGGCTTGCGATGGTTCGGGGGCAGACCCATATTGGCACGGCCGCGGTGCGAGACGCGGTTCTGTCCCCGGGGGCGGCTTTTCGGGTTTACAGGAAGCTGCAGGCAACGATCGAGACCATATCTATCCGGACCATGTCGAATTTGTTTTCACACGTTGAGAAATCCGCGGCGCCCGCCGGCACCGATGCGACCTTGCCGCGCATGAGCGGCGATCAGGGCGGTGGTCAGGGCGACGGCGATCAGGGTCGCGGAGGCGCACCGACAACCTCGGTCATCACCAAGGTCAAGCCGAAGGTCAAACGACCGAACCTTTATCGCGTTCTCATTCTGAACGACGATTACACGCCGATGGAATTCGTCGTTCACGTCCTGGAGCGATTCTTCCAGAAGGATGCCGAGGCGGCGACCAAGATCATGCTGCATGTCCACCATCACGGCATCGGCGAATGCGGTGTGTTTACCTATGAGATTGCCGAAACCAAGGTCACGCAGGTGATGGATTTCGCGCGCAAGCACCAGCATCCGCTGCAATGCGTGATGGAAAAGAAATAGTTCGGCAATTTCGTCGGATCATCGTGGCGCATCGCTCAGTTTGCCCCGATGGGAGCAGGGATAGCGCCTGACGAGGTGCCACCGCAGCGCTGGCTCCACACGATTGAGCTGGTTTCTCGCAACTGAGTCGCCGCGTTTTCGCTATTTCTGGTCGTCTCGACGAAGAACGAACCTCGGGCGATTCTGAATAATGCCAGCGGATCGCCTGAATGCGTCCGGGGGAACCGGTCTTCCGCTGCCAAATGGCCTGCCTATATATTCTAAAAGGTTGTTGTTGCCTGATCGGGCAGCGACCATCATGATGGCCGGGGGCCATAGAGGACGCGAATGCCAACTTTTTCTCAGAGCCTTGAACAGTCGCTGCATCGGGCGCTCGCGATCGCGAACGAGCGGCACCATCAATATGCGACGCTCGAACATCTGCTGCTGTCGCTGGTGGATGATTCCGATGCGGCGGCGGTGATGCGCGCATGCAGCGTCGATCTCGACAAGCTGCGCACTAGTCTCGTCAATTATCTCGAGACCGAATTCGAGAATCTGGTGACCGACGGCACCGACGACGCCAAGCCGACGGCGGGCTTCCAGCGCGTGATTCAGCGCGCGGTGATTCACGTCCAGTCTTCGGGACGCGAGGAGGTCACCGGCGCCAACGTGCTGATCGCGATCTTCGCCGAGCGCGAGAGTCATGCCGCGTATTTCCTGCAGGAGCAGGATATGACGCGTTACGACGCGGTGAACTACATCAGCCACGGCATCGCCAAGCGGCCCGGTGTTTCCGAGGCGCGGCCGGTGCGTGGCGTGGACGAAGAAGCTGAATCCAAGACCGGCGACGATCCCAAGAAGAAGGGCGAGGCGCTGGAGACCTATTGCATCAACCTCAACAAGAAGGCGCGCGAGGGTAAGATCGATCCGGTGATCGGCCGCAATGCCGAGATCAATCGGGCGATCCAGGTGCTGTGCCGCCGGCAGAAGAACAACCCGCTGTTCGTGGGCGAAGCCGGCGTCGGCAAGACCGCCATCGCCGAAGGGTTGGCCAAGCGCATCGTCGACAGCGAGGTTCCGGAGGTGCTGAGTGCAGCCACCGTGTTCTCGCTCGACATGGGCACGCTGCTGGCCGGTACGCGCTATCGCGGCGATTTCGAGGAGCGGCTGAAGCAGGTTCTCAAGGAACTCGAGGCTCATCCCAACGCCATCCTGTTCATCGACGAGATCCACACCGTGATCGGTGCGGGTGCGACGTCGGGCGGCGCGATGGATGCATCCAATCTGCTGAAGCCGGCGCTGGCTTCGGGCACCATCCGCTGCATGGGATCGACGACCTACAAGGAATATCGCCAGCATTTCGAGAAGGACCGCGCGCTGGTGCGCCGGTTCCAGAAGATCGACGTCAACGAGCCGACCGTCGAGGATGCGATTGCGATCCTCAAGGGGCTCAAGCCGTATTTTGAGGACTATCACAAGCTCAAATACACCAACGACGCTATCGAGGCGGCGGTGCAACTGTCGTCGCGTTACATCCACGACCGCAAGCTGCCGGACAAGGCGATCGACGTGATCGACGAGTCGGGTGCGGCGCAGATGCTGGTGTCGGAAAACAAGCGCAAGAAGACCATCGGCATCAAGGAAATCGAAACCACGATCGCGACCATGGCGCGGATTCCGCCCAAGACCGTGTCGAAGGACGATGCCGAAGTGCTCAAGCATCTCGAGCAGACCTTGAAGCGCGTGGTGTTCGGTCAGGACAAGGCGATCGAAGCGCTATCGGCATCGATCAAGCTGGCGCGCGCGGGCTTGCGCGAACCGGAGAAGCCGATCGGCTCCTACCTGTTCTCGGGGCCGACCGGCGTCGGCAAGACCGAGGTGGCGAAGCAACTCGCGGCGTCGCTGGGCGTCGAGCTGATTCGTTTCGACATGTCCGAATACATGGAGCGCCACACCGTTTCGCGGCTGATCGGCGCGCCTCCGGGCTATGTCGGCTTCGATCAGGGCGGTTTGCTCACCGACGGCGTCGATAAGCATCCGCACTGCGTGGTGCTGCTCGACGAAATCGAGAAGGCGCATCCCGATCTCTACAACGTGCTGTTGCAGATCATGGACCACGGCAAGCTGACCGATCATAACGGCAAGCAGGTCAACTTCCGCAACGTGATCCTGATCATGACGACGAATGCCGGCGCCGCCGATCTGGCGCGGCAGGCGTTCGGCTTCACCCGCAACAAGCGCGAAGGCGACGATCAGGAGGCGATCAACCGGCAGTTTGCACCAGAGTTCCGTAATCGGCTCGATGCCATCGTGTCGTTTGCGCACCTCAATGCCGAGGTGATCGGCATGGTGGTCGAGAAGTTCGTGCTGCAACTCGAGGCGCAACTCGCGGATCGCGACGTCACCATCGAACTGTCGGAGTCGGCCAAGGCGTGGCTGGTCGAACACGGCTACGATGAGCAGATGGGCGCCCGCCCGATGGGTCGCATGATCCAGGAGCACATCAAGAAGCCGCTGGCCGATCAGGTGCTGTTCGGCGCCCTCAAGGGCGGCGGCCACGTTCGCGTCGTGCTGGAGAAGGACGAGGCAGGCGCTGACAAGATCGGCTTCGAGTATCTCGACGGGCCGGTGACGCCGAAGCCGGAGAAACTGCCCGGCACGCGCAAGAAAGCGCCGCCGCGCAAGCCACGTTCCGGCGGATCGGGCGGTGGCTCCAAGGGCTCGCCTTCGAAGGGTCCGCTGGTCAAGGCTTGAGCGGCCGATATGAAACAACAAAGGGCGGCGGAAATTCCGCCGCCCTTTTGTTTGTGTTGGAGTCGAACTAGAACCAACCGATTTAACGTGTCGTCATGGCCGGGCTTGTCCCGGTTATCCACGTTTTTCTCTTTCTCGATGACGCGATCTCACGCCGACCTTTGCACCATGGAATCGGCGCGGGTGAAAACGAGAGCAATCACGACGCCGCTGAGTTCGGCAATGGCGCCGCCGAGGAACGCCGCGCGCAATCCATCCAGCATCGCCTGCGTGCTGCCGGCCTGCGCATGCGCCGCATAGATCGCACCGAGCAGCGCGATGCCCATGGTCGCGCCCGTCATGCGTGCCGTGTTGAGCAGGCCGGATGCCGTGCCGGAGCGCGCGGCGGGCACGGCCGCGACGGCGACTGCATTGACCGGCCCGGTGTTGAGACCGAGGCCGATGCCGATGACGATCAGCGCAAGCTGCACTAGTATCATGGACGTGGCGCCCGATATCTGCGTCAGCGCCAGCAATCCTGTTCCCATGAAACCCATGCCGCCGACCAGCATTGCCCGCGCACCGAAGCGATGCATCAGCACGCCGGACTTTTGCGACACTGCCACGAAAGCAATGGAGATCGGCAGCAGTTCCAGCCCGGCGACGAACGCCGACGCGCCGGTGATCGACTGGAAGTACAGCGGCATCAGGAACAGCATCGAATACATGCCGAAGGTCATCAACCCGGCGATGGCGAGCGCGGCGCTGAACGGCGCGTTCCTGAAGATATCCAGCGGCACCATGGCGCCGGGGCGGCCGCGTTCGACGCGCACGAATGCAATGGCCGCGCCGACGGCGGCGAGGGCCATGCCGACGATCAGCGGCGATGCCCAGCCGCGATGCTGGCCTTCGATGGTGATGAACGACAGCGCGCCGAGCCCGATCACCGCGAGGAGCTGTGCGACGGGATCGAGTTGCCGACCGTGCGGGTGTCGGCTCTCGCCGACATAGAGATAACTCAACAGCAGCGTCACGAGTCCGATCGGCACCGACAGCACGAAGACGCTGCGCCAGCCGACGTGATCGACCAGCAGCCCGCCGATCGTCGGGCCGATCGCCATGGCGACGCCGTTACAGCTTGCCCACAGGCCCAGCGCGCGGCCACGCGCAGCCGCATCGGGAAAGGTGATGCTGACAATGGCGAGCGAGGACGTCACCTCGAGCGCCGCGCCGAGCCCGGTGATGGCGCGGCCGGCGATCAAGGTCGTGCCGTCCGGCGTCAGCGCGCACACCAGCGAGCCGACGACGATCAGCGCGATACCGCAGGCGAATATCCGCAGCCGTCCGTAGAGATCGCCGAGTGCGCCGCCGGTGAGAAGGAAGGTGGCGTAGACCAGATTGTAGGAATCCAGCACCCACTGCATCTCGCTGATGCTGGCATGAAGATCGCCGCCGATGTGCTTGAGGCCAAGGAACACCACCGAGGAATCCAGTTGCGCCAGAAACACGCCGAAGCACATCGTCAGCAGCACGGCATTAGCGCGGCGGGCGACGCTACCGGTGTGCAGCGATGTGTCATGATGATGGCTTGACGTCGTCATTCGACGGCCTTTCGCTGATATCGGTCGCGCGGGGAGGCGGAACTGGGAACGCAATTGTGCTCACCGTTTCCGCAGGCGATGAGTTAACGCCGATATGCGCCCGTTGCTTCGGGCGAGACCGAAGCGTCGGCAATTGCGTATGGCCGGTTTCCGCCTAAACTGCGTTACATGACAGCACCGCAATTGGCCGAGATCGCTGCGCTGGTAGGCGATCCAGCGCGCGCCAACATCCTCAGCACCCTGTTCGACGGCCGCGCGCTGACCGCGACCGAATTGAGCTATGCCGCGAATGTGACGCCGCAGACCGCGAGTGGTCATCTCGCCAAGATGACGCAAGCCGGATTGCTCACCGTGCTCAAGCAGGGGCGGCATCGTTACTTTCGGCTGGCGACGCCGCTGGTAGCGCAGATGCTGGAGAGCATCATGGCGGTCGCGGCCTCCGCGCCGCCGCGTTATCGGCCGCGTACCGCCCAGGAAGACAGATTGCGCCTCGCGCGCACCTGCTACGATCATTTCGCTGGCATCCTTGGCGTCTCGATTGCCGACGCATTGTGTGAGCGCAAGCACGTCATCCTCGCGGACGACGGCGGCGAGGTGACGAAAGCCGGGCAAACATTCCTGAGCGACTTCGGCGTGACGCTTGCGACTCGTACGCGCCGCCCGATCTGCCGTCATTGTCTGGACTGGACCGAACGGCGCTTTCATCTGTCCGGCGTGATCGGAGCGGCGATCGCGACGCGTTGCTTCGATCTCGGCTGGGTGCGGCGCGAGCGCGATCCACGTGCGTTGCAGATCACACCGAAAGGCCGCGAAGGCTTTCGCCGCAGTTTCGGGTTTTCGATCTAGGCGAGATCAGTTCGCCAGCTTGCTTTGTCGCCAGTCGCGTGGGGACAGGCCGTAGTGTTCGCGGAACACGCGCCCGAAGTGGGACAGGTCGTTAAAGCCCCACGCAAAGGCGATTTCGCCGATCTGGCGATGTGCCGTGCGATGCGACGACAATTCGCGCGCGCATTGCTCCAGCCGCTGCGTCAGCAGGTGACGTTGGAACGAGGTCCGATCGTCGGCGAGTAGATCGTTGACATATCTGGTGGAGATACCGAGTGCGGCCGCCGTTTGCGACAGTGACAGATCGGGATCGTGCAGATGGTTCTGGATATAGATCTTCAGCCGGTGGAGCAGCGCCGAACGGTGGGTCGAGGACGCAAGTGGCGCGTTCCGATAGCGATCGCCGAGCGCCAGCGCCACCAGGTCGAGCGCCTGATCGGTGAGCCGCGCCGCGGTATCGTATTCGATCTGATCGGCGGCTTGTGAAATGGCCGCGATGAAATCGTAAGCGAGCTTTTCCAGCGGACGTTCCGACGAAAAACTGATCGCTGTCATCGTCTCGATGCCGGTGATCCGGCGATACAGCATTTCGCGCGGCACTTGCAGGATCGTCTGCGTGAACGCCTCGTCGAATTGCAACTCATAAGGGCGCGTCGTGTCATAGAGCGCGAATTCGCCGGGGCGAATGATCGTCTCCCGCCCGTCCTGCAGAACCGCCCCGGCGCCGTGGCGGCCGAGCGCGATCAGAATGAATTCCTCGTGCGCCCGCGCGATGCGCGATGGCGTCCGGCAAACCCGCTGCTGGCCCGACGACACGGTGGAGCAGGCCGCCGGGCCGAGCGGCGTGCGCGTGATTTCGCCGCGAAACGACGCACGCATGTCCGATTTGCAATCGAGTTGAACGTAGACGTCGCAAACGATGTCCTGCCAGAGCGCAAGCCGTCTGCCCGCGGGTGCGCATTCGGTTGTGAAGTGGGTTTGCATCGCCTGCATCCCGTTCATGGAAATCGCTGGAGTCGAGTTTTTCTTCCGCTCCGGTCGAGTGCCGCAGTCGCGATCCTTTTAGGATGCAATGGAGTGATACGGCAGGCAACAAAAAACAACCGGAGGGAACGATGGGCATCAGCCATCCGAAGTACAAGGTCGCCGTGGTTCAGGCGGCGCCGGTCTGGCTCGACCTCGACGCGACCGTCGACAAGAGCATCGCATTGATCGAGGAAGCCGCCGCTAACGGCGCGAAACTCATTGCTTTTCCGGAGGTTTTCATCCCCGGCTATCCTTGGCACATCTGGCTGGATTCCCCCGCCTGGGCGATCGGCCGCGGTTTTGTGCAGCGCTACTTCGACAACTCCCTGAGCTACGACAGCCCGCAGGCCGACAGGTTGCGTGCCGCCATCCGGAAGGCGGGATTGACCGCCGTGCTCGGCGTGTCGGAACGCGACGGTGGCAGCCTTTACATCGCGCAATGGCTGGTCGGTCCGGACGGTGAGACGATTGCGACACGCCGCAAGCTGCGTCCGACCCATGCCGAACGCACGGTGTATGGCGAGGGCGACGGCAGCGATCTCGCGGTGCACGATCGGCCGGACGTCGGTCGCCTCGGTGCGCTGTGTTGCTGGGAACATCTGCAACCGTTGTCGAAGTACGCCATGTACGCGCAGAACGAGCAGGTGCATGTGGCGTCGTGGCCGAGCTTCTCGCTGTACGATCCGTTCGCACCGGCGCTCGGCTGGGAGGTCAACAACGCGGCATCGCGGGTCTATGCGGTGGAAGGCTCGTGTTTCGTCCTCGCTCCGTGCGCCACGGTGTCGCCGGAGATGGTGGAGACGCTGTGCGATCGTCCCGACAAGCATGCGCTGCTCCATGCCGGCGGCGGGCATGCCGCGATCTTCGGGCCGGACGGAAGTTCGCTGGCCGAGAAACTCCCGCCGGATCAGGAAGGGTTGCTCTATGCGGACATAGATCTCGGCGCCATCGGCGTGGCCAAGAACGCCGCCGATCCGGCCGGGCACTATTCGCGCCCCGATGTCACGCGGCTGCTGTTCAACAACAAGCCGGCGCGTCGCGTGGAGCATTTCGCGCTGCCGGTCGACAGCGATCCGGTCGAGCCGATCGAAAGCGCGGCGGCATCCTGAGCGCGAGGAGGGACAATCATGGAATCCGCAATCCCGCCCCATCTGCAAACCGGACGGACGCAAGCCGCCCGAACGCCGCAGAACTATCGGCCGCCGTATCCTTCGTTTGTCGCCCGGCATACGCCGGACGTGGTTCGCGTCGTTATGGCCTATTTCGGCGTGCAGTATCGCGATGCACCGACCGCGGCGACACGTGCTGCGCTTGACTGGCTCGATCGGCGCTTTGCGGAGGATCGCGGGCCGTCTCATTGGGATCGGGCGCAATATGTCGATCAGGCGGGCTACACGAATATCGTGTCGGTGGCCTATTGGGATGACCCGCGAATGTTCGATGACTGGTTCGGGGACACCCGCGATCAATGGACTGGAGAAGTCCGGACAAAAGCGGGCGCGGGCTTCTTTATTGAAGTATTGCGGCCATCCGTCCGATCCTATGAGACGCTGTTCTCGTCGCTTGGGCGTCCCGAAGGTATTGCGGTTCTTGCCGAAAGCATGAGCGGCGAGGTCGAGGAACACGCCTACTGGGGCGGGATGCGGGATCGTATGCCGCTGTCGCAGACGGATGAACTGGCGCCACGCGGCGACCCGCGGATCGTCCGGTCGGGTGCCTGCATTCAGATCGTGCCCCACGACAACATCTGCATGATCCGCTCCGGTCAGGACTGGACTGATACCGACGACGCCGAACGGGAAATGTATCTCAACGATGTCGAGCCGGTGTTGCGTGCTGGAATGGACTTTCTGCGAGACGAGGGCACCTCGATCGGCTGCTACGCCAATCGCTACATGCGCGTACTGGATCGCGACGGCAACGCCACCGAAAAATCATATGGCCAGAGCTGGTGGCACAGTCTCGAAGCTCTGGAGCGGTGGGCGGAGTCGCATCCAACCCATGTCCGGATCTTCGGCGCCGCGATGAAATATCTTTCGACCCTCGGACCAGCGGCCAGGCTACGTCTGTATCATGAGGTGACAGTGGCTCGCGCCGACGAACAGTTCTTCGAATATCTTAACTGCCATGAGCGGACCGGGATGCTCAACGCGCGCGAACTTGTCGCATAAGGCGCTTTCAGGCCGCGCTGTTGCGCACCTGCCGCGCGGCCTCTTTCTGCGCGTCGAAATCGCGACGGCGGCGGGCGAGTTCTTCGGCGCTCATGGTTTCGACATTGTTGTAGTCGCGCTTCCATGACGCGTCCTCGCTCCAGCGCAGCGGCGACTGCATCGTCGTCTGCGGGCCGGGTGCGGATTCCAGCAGCCGTAGCGCGAGATCGAGGGTGAGCGCCTGCGACTCCGCGTCGTGCGGTTTGCCGGCGGAATTGCCGAGCGGAAAATCGCTGAACAGAAAGCGCGGCACGGCGGCGTGCTCGACGATGTCCTTGGCGCAGCCCATGACCACGGTGGCGATGCCGTTGGCCTCAAGATGCCGCGCCACGAGGCTGACGGTCTGGTGACAGACCGGGCAGTTCGGTACCAGCACCGCGGCGTCCACGCCGTCGGCTTGGCAGCGCGCGAGGACTTCCGGTGCATCGGTCTCGATGGTGACACGGTGGCTGCGGTTGGTCGGTGCACCGAAGAAGCGCGGCGCGACGTCGCCGATGCGCCCGCCCGCCGACGCCTTGATCAGTTGCGGCAACGGGAACCAGGTGCCGCTGTCTTTGGCCGATGTGTGAACGCGGTCGTACGCGATGTGCGAGATACGCAGGTCGTGGTGTTGCGACGTATCGCCGTCGTAGACGGCGTAGAACTTCGCGCCGCCATTATACGCCGCCCCTGGACCTTGATCGCCCTTGGCCGGATCGAACGGTGCGGCCGTGGTAATGATCGTGACGCGCGATTTGGCGAGCGGTTTGCGCAATGGTTGGAACGGGGCGCTGGTGTAGTGCGCCCAGCGATAGGGCGTGGTGTAGCCGATCGCCGCGTAATATGCCCGCGTGCGCGCCATGTATTGGATCGGTTGATCGTCATCCGGCGCGAAGGCGAGAGAGTTGTGCTCAGGTTCGATCATCCGCGTCTCCCACGCTCACGCCGCATTTCTTGGCTACGTGCCTGTGACGATAGCTAGCGGCTGATGAGAGGCTGTCAAGCCGCGCCATCGAAGCGGGGTCATGCAGACGCGGAAAGGCTGCGATGCGGACGCGGGCGGACAATGTGGTGCGAAGCCTGCTCGTCGTTGCAGCATTGGCGGCTTGCACGGCGGCCGCTCGTGCGGAGGATGCGGCCGCCAAACCTGCGGCGCGGGCCGACACCCGCGAGGCGATGTGCCTGATGATCGAATCCGCCGCGAAGGAGGCAGGTTTGCCGCTGGAATTTTTCTCACGGGTGATCTGGCAGGAGAGCCGCTTCCAGCCGGACGCGGTGGGACCGGTGACACGCAATGGCGATCGGGCGCAGGGCATCGCGCAATTCATGCCCGGAACGGCAAGCGAGCGGCGTTTGCTCGATCCGTTCGATCCAGTGCAGGCCTTGCCGAAGTCGGCGGAGTTTTTGCGCGAGTTGCGCGATCAGTTCGGCAATCTCGGCCTTGCGGCGGCGGCCTACAATGCCGGTCCCCGGCGGGTGCGCGAATGGATCGAGGGCACCGGCTATATGCCGGCGGAGACGCGCAGCTACGTCCTGGCCATCACTGGTGTTCCGATCGATGACTGGAAGAATGCCAGCGACCGGGTGGCGGAACGTGCGCCGGTGTCCGGTTGCCGCGAGTTGATGGCGTTGCTTCAGCGCGCGCCGAATCCGTTTGTCGCGGGACTCGAGCAACGGGTGAAACTGGGCGCCGACCGGCCATGGGGCGTGCAGCTTGCCGCCGGTTTCTCGCGGGACAGAGCGCTGGCGTCCTATGCGCGTGCGATGAAGCGGCTGACCCCGATCATCGGAGATCGCGATCCGAGCCTGCTTGGCTCGGTATGGCGCAGCCGTGGCACGCGCACGTTCTATCAGGTGCGAATCGGAGCCGATACGCGCGCCGAGGCCGACGCGCTCTGCCAGAAGATTCGCCGCGCCGGGCAGGGCTGTCTGGTGTTGCGCAACAGGCACGCCGGAGGATGACGGCGCGGGCATTCTGTCCTTGACGATGAAGCGTTTCGGCGGCCTATTCCAACGAATATATCGGTCGAACGAGAGGCGATGACATGGTGCGGGAAAGCGAAATTCGCGCGGGCGAGGTCGCGGTGCAGGCGCCCGCGCCGGGCGATGCCGGGCTGGTCTTTATCGGTCGCATCCATACGCCATGGACGTCGCGCCTGATGACGCCGCGTCAGGGCCGTATCGATGGCCCGGTCTGTCGCATCGAGATTTTCGAACCGTGGGTGCCGGCCTTGCGCGGCATCGAGCAATACGAACGTCTGGAGGTGCTCTACTGGCTGCATCTGTCGCGACGCGATCTGGTGCTGCAAAGCCCGAAGAACGACGGTTCGGTGCGCGGCACCTTTTCGCTGCGTACACCGGTACGGCCCAACCCGATCGGCACCTCGATGGTCAAGCTGGTCGACGTTGAGGGCGCCAATGTGTTAGTGCAGGGGCTCGATTGCCTCGACGGCACGCCGCTTGTCGATCTCAAGCCGGATCGGTGTCAGTTCACGCCGTTGGCGCCGCCGCAGCCCGGCGATGAGGAGGTCGCGTCGTAAGGCGTCAGCCCTGCTTCAGTGCGGCGGCCAGTTGCGCAGCCTGCTCCGCAAGCATCGCCATGTCGGCCTTGACGGTTGCCGGCGGCAGCAACGCCACGCCCTCGAAGCGCGGGATCACATGCATGTGCAGGTGATAGACTTCCTGTCCACTGGCGGGCTCGCTGAACTGGATGATCATCACACCGTCGGCCTTGAAGACCGGCATCGCCGCACGGGCGATCAGCCGTGTCGCGCGGGCAACCTCGACAAAGTCCTGCTCGGTGATGTCGAGGAGGTTGCGGGCCGGGGCCTTGGGGATCACCAGCGTATGGCCGGGTGCGCGCGGCATGATGTCGAGAAACGCCAGCACATGGTCGTTCTCATAAACCTTGAAGCAGGGAATTTCGCCGCGCAGGATCTTCGCGAAGATATTGTTGGTGTCGTAGGTGGCCATGGTCGCTCCCAAAATCGCGCGCCACTTTCCTCGCCCGGCGGAGCGCGGTCAAGATGTCTGATCGTCGGATGAACTCTTGCGGAACGGTCCTGCCTCGGTCAATTGACGGCCGGCCTCGGCGACATAAAGCCGCTCCCGCGCGAGGTAATCGCGCACGGCGCGGCGCAGCGCCGGATCGGCGATGTAGTGGGCGGAGTAGGTGGTTTGCGGCAGATAGCCGCGTGCGATCTTGTGTTCGCCCTGCGCGCCGGCCTCGACCGTTTTTAGGCGATGGCGGATCGCGAAGTCGATCGCCTGATAGTAGCACACCTCGAAATGCAGGAACGGGTGGTGCTCGATGGCGCCCCAGTGCCGTCCGAACAGCGTATCGCCGCCGATGAAGTTGATGGCGCCGGCGATCCAGTGCCCATCGCGCTTCGCCATGATCAGCGCGATGTGCTCCGACATTGTTTCGCCGATCCGGGTGTAGAAATCGCGCGTGAGGTAGGGCCGCCCCCATTTGCGCGAGCCGGTCTCCATGTAGAAGGTGAAGAAGGCGTCCCACGCTTCCTCGGTCAGTTCGCTGCCTGTCAGTGCATGGATGGTAATGCCGTTCGCCAGCGCATCGCGGCGCTCGCGACGGATCGCCTTGCGATGGCGTGATGACAGCGTGGCGAGGAAATCCTCGAAGCTGGCATAGTCCGCATTGTGCCAGTGGAATTGCTGATCGGTCCGTTGCAGGAAGCCTTGCGTCGCGAGGAACGTCCATTCGTCTTCTGGCGCGAAGGTGACGTGCACCGACGATGTCTCGGTGGCGTTGCACAGCGCTTTCAGGCCGCCAGCGAGCGCGGTGCGAATGCGATCGGGGTCGTCGATCCCAGTGCGCACCAGGAGGCGCGGTCCCGTCGCCGGCGTGAACGGCACACTTGCCTGTAGCTTCGGATAGTATTCGCCGCCGGCGCGCTCGTAGGCATCGGCCCAGCCGCGATCGAACACGTATTCGCCCTGGGAGTGCGACTTCAGATAGCACGGCACCAGGCCGACGATCAGACCATCGCGCCGTGCCACGAGATGGCGCGGTGCCCAACCGGTGCGCGCGCTGGCCGAGCCTGATTGCTCGACCGCGTCGAAGAACGCGTAGGACACGAACGGATTGTAGAGTCTTTCGTGGCCACAGGCAGATGTCGGATTGGCGCAGGCATCCCAGTCCGCCGCGCCGATCTGGCGCGCGGACGATACGGCTTCCAAAGTGATGTCAGGTGAATCCATCAACAAACGAACCGGTCACGCAGGGGAGCCATTGGAGGCTTGGAGCATGATTCCGAAAAGTGGAAACCGGTCTTCGGAGAAGATCACGCTCAAAAAGACAGACGACAAGCCTACAGATTGGACCTGCAAGCCGCGCCGTCAAGGCCGCATTGATCACTAGGGGCGGAACCCTTCGAACACGATCTGGTCGGCATAGCGTTCGGCGTGGGCGCGCTGCTCGGCAGTGCGAATGGTCCAGGCCAGCAGCGGACAACCGAACACGTTGCGTGCAATCCACGGCGCGGGGGCGGGCAATTGCTGGCCCCAGAAATTGACGAAGTGCGGCTGCGTGCGGAAGCCGTGCCGCAGATACAGCATATCGTCGCGCTGCTGCGGCGTCAGCCATTTCCAGTAGTCGTCGTCATAGGTGCGTTGGGCGATGATGCCGCGCGGCAAGCCCGGAATCTTTTCACGCAACGCCAGCACCTGATCGGGGTCGAACGACATCACCGCCGCCGGGCCGCTGTAACTTGCGATCACTTCCGCGAGACGCGCGACCAGCTTGCGGTCGCCGTCGAACTGGCTCTTGACCTCGATGAACAACGGCACGCGGCCGGCGACCATCGTTAACACATCGCTGAGCGAAACCATCCGCTCGGCGGTATCCTTGAACGCCACCTGTCGCAGTTGCGCGGCGGTCATCTCGCGCAGCGCACCGTCGCCTTCGGTGAGGCGACCGAGCCGATCGTCGTGATGCACCATGGCTTCGCCGTCGGCCGTTAGCTGCAGATCAAGTTCGATGCTGTAGTTGCCGGCGACTGCCGCCGCGAACGCGGCCGGCATGTTCTCGACGATTCCGTGCGTGCGATCGTGCAGGCCACGATGAGCCGCCGGACGCACTGCCAGCCAAGGAGGTGCCCGCATCGTGTGATCCCGTCAGGCGACTTCGAAGATGCCTTCGACTTCGACCGCAGCATCGCCGGGCAGGGAAGCGACGCCGACCGTAGAACGAGAGTGGCGTCCCTTGTCGCCGAACGCTGCGACCATCAGGTCGGACGCTCCGTTGAGCACCTTCGGTCCATCGGTGAAATCCGGTGTCGAATTGACGAATCCACCGAGACGCACCACGCGCGTCACCTTGTCGAGATCGCCGAGCGCGGCCTTGATCTGCGCCAGCAGGTTGATGGCGCAACCGCGCGCCGCGGCGTTGCCCTGTTCGACGGTGACGCCGGCACCGAGCTTGCCCTTGGCGATCAGCTTTCCCTCGGCATTGACGCAAACCTGACCCGACACGAACAGCAGGTTGCCGGTGCGGACAAAACCGACGTAATTCGCGATCGGGCTGGCGGGTTCGTGCAGCACCACGCCCTGCGCCGCAAGTTTCTGCTCGACTGTTCCTGCCATGATCATCCCCAAATGATTGCTTTCGTATCGAATACGTGTAATCGCGCGCGATCACCCGCGTCTATTTCGCCTATCGGATCGCGACATGCAAGCGACCCGGAACGTAAATACCGCTTGCCAACGCATGTATCCTTGCGTCAGGCAACGCGGGTGCAAGGCCCATCCGGGTGGACGCATTGATCGACTTCGACGGTAACGTGGCTGAGTTGCTGCAATTCGCCGAGCCTCGCTTTGTAGAAAGCGGGTGGTTTGGGTTGATCGGTTACGATGGTCACGATGGCGGAATAGTGCCCCGGGCCGACCTGCCATAGATGCAAGTCGGAGATACGATCCCCGTCGACTTCGAGTCGGTGGCGAATACCGTCGACGACATTGGAATCCGGCACGACGTCGATCAGCACCGCGCCGGCGCTCTTGATCAGGCCGTAAGCCCAGCTTGCGATCACAAGACTGCCGACGATGCCGACCACCGGATCGATCCAGACCCAGCCGAATGCGCGGGCGAGGATCAGCGCGGCGATCGCCATCACCGAAGTGGCGGCATCCGCCAGCACATGAACGTAAGCGGCGCGCAGATTGTTGTCGCGCTGCGCGGGCGCGGCAGAGTCGCGTGGCGTATGATCGTGGGAATGGCTGTGGCCATGATCGTTGTCGTGGCCGTGATGATGGTGGCCGTGGTCCTCCCGCAACAACCATGCAGAGACCAGATTGACCAGCAGGCCCAGCACCGCGATGGCAATGGCTTCGCCGTAGGCGATCGGCCGCGGATCGGCGACGCGCAGCAGGCTCTCATAGGCGACCATGATGGCAACGATGCCGAGCACTACCGCGCTGGTGAATGCCGCCAACTCGCCGAACTTGCCGGTGCCGAAGGCGAAGCGCGGATCGTTGGCATGGTTGCGGGCATAGCGATAGGCAAGGGCGGCGATGCCAATGGCCACCGCATGGGTGGACATGTGCCAGCCGTCGGCGAGCAGGGCCATGGAGCCGAACACGCTGCCGCCGACGATCTCCGCCGCCATCATTCCCAGCGTCAGCCAGACCACCAGCCAGGTCCGCCGCTCGTTGCGCGCATGTTGTGCGCCGAGGAAGTTGTGATCGTGGGTCCAAGTTTCGAGCGAGTGCGAGTGCATCGGCAATCCTCTGTCGACCGAAGATATAATCACGCGATCATGAATGACGATGTTATGTTGTTACGCTGGCGGGCGCCTCAGTTGTGGCTCAATAAGGCGCTCAATATGGTATGGATTCGCCGACTTATGGAGACGACATGCGTCGTTTATATCAATTCTTGCAACCGATGTCCGAGGTTCCGTTCGCTGCCGGTGTCGCGCTCGCGGGCGTGCTGCTATTCGGCGCGGGGGCCGCACAGGCGGGCGGCATTCCGTTCCTGCCGCATCAGGCATCCTACGATTTGAGTTTGCTGAAATCGCGTAACGGGGCTGCAGCGGTGGACAGCGCGCGTGGTCGCATCCTGTATAATTTCACCGGCAGCGCGTGCGAGGGCTACACCTCGGAATTCCGTCAGGTTTCGGAGCTGAATGGCAGCGAAGGCAAAAGCACCTTGAGCGATCTGCGCTCGACGAGTTGGGAAGACGCCGAGGGCAAGACCTATCGTTTCAAGATCGATACGCGGATGAACGAGAGCAATCCCACTGGCGTCGATGGCATTGCAGAGCGCACCGGCGATCACGTCACCGTCAAGCTGAAGCAGCCGGTGGCCAAGACGTTTACGCTAGATGGCAAGACCGTGTTTCCGACCGAGCAGGTCCGCCGCATCATTGCCGCTGCGCGCGAGGGTAAATCGTTGCTTGAACTCACCGTCTATGACGGCTCGGACAACGGGGAGAAAGTCTACAACACGCTCACCGTCATCGGCAAACCGATCACCGGCGACAAGGCGGCGGCCACGCCCGATCCATCGACAACCAATGAGGCGATGAAGGCGCTGACACGCTGGCCGGTCACCGTCAGCTACTACGATCGCGATGCCAAATCCAACAGCGGTGAACAGACCCCGACCTATGCGATGTCGTTCGAGCTTTACGAGAACGGCGTGTCGCGCGCCTTGAAGCTCGATTACAACGACTTCGTGATTGCGGGTACGCTGGACAAGTTCGAGATCAAATCGTCGAAGCCCTGCAAGCCAGGCGAGAAGTAGCGGTCAGGTGTCGTCACACGCGGGTTTGACCCGCGTGTCCATCTTTCAAAAGATGACGGATTGCCGGATCATAGGCGAGAAAAGCGACGTCGTTCTTCGAACGGCTATGCCCGGCAATGACGCTTTCGCGGGTTTACCGCTGCTTTTCCGGTCCATCATAAGCGATGCCGCGTATAATTGCGGCGTTGCCGAATTTCTTCCGAAGGTCGTCCATGGCGCGTTCGGCATGTGCCGAGCGGCGGTCCAGCATGTCGGTGTCGCCGGCGGCGGAGCCTGAGCGCAGCGCGCTGACGCCGGCACCCATCAACCGGAACGCGGTGCCGTCGATTTCCTTCAGCAGCATCTCGCGGACGATGGCGAAAATCTTGTTCGCCAGTTGTGTCGGCTCGTGGATCGATTGCGAACGGGTGCGCTGGCGGAAGTCGGCGGTCTTGAGCTTCAGCGTGATGGTCGATCCGGCAAGTCCGCTGTTCTTCAACCGCGCCGACACCTTTTCGCACAATCGCCACAGAATTCTTTCGAGCGGCGCGAAGTCGCGAATGTCCGTCTCGAAGGTGGTCTCGGCGGAAATGGTCTTGGCACCGCGATCGGCGACCACCTTGCGTTCGTCGATGCCGCGGGCGAGCCGCCACAGCCTTCGACCCTCCGAGGGAAACTGCCGCATCATCTCGATCTCGTCGGCACGCTGCAAATCGCCGACGGTGCGGAAGCCGCGCTGGGCCAGCCGCTCCTGCGTCGCCGGGCCGACGCCGAAGATGAACCCGACCGGCTTGTCGGTCATTAGCTCGCGGCCGTCGTCTTGATCGAGCGGCGCAAAGCCGCGCGGCTTGTCGAGGTCGGAAGCGATCTTGGCAAGGAATTTGTTGCAGGACAGGCCAATGGAAACGGTGATGCCGATGTCTCGCTCGATCTCGGTGGCGAAACGCGCGAGCACCTTGGCCGGGATCATGCCGTGCAGGCGCTCGGTGCCGCCGAGGTCGAGGAACGCTTCGTCGATCGACAGCGGCTCCACCAGCGGCGTCAGCGCCAGCATCGCCTGACGCACCTCGCGCCCGACGCGGACGTATTTTGCCATGTCCGGGCGGATCACGGTGGCGTGAGGGCACAGCGCCAAGGCCTTGAACATCGGCATCGCGGAGCGCACGCCATAGGTCCGCGCGATGTAGCAGGCGGCCGACACCACGCCGCGCTTGCCGCCGCCGATGATCACCGGCTTGTCGGCGAGATCCGTATCGTCGCGCTTCTCGACGGTCGCGTAAAACGCATCGCAGTCGATATGGGCGATGGTGAGTTGCGCCAGCGCGCAGTGGCGGACGAGGCGCGGCGAACCGCAGGCCCGGCAACGCTTCGCAGCGATATCGAGGTCATGCAGGCAGTCGCGGCAGAAGCAGCGCGGGGAGGCTCCTTCTGGCGCGGAGGGGGTCACGGGATGTCGCGTTCCCATTGCGGGTCGCCGAGAACCTGACGGGCGGCAGCGACGTTGGTGGGATCGAGTTCGACCGATTTGGCGAAGGCCTTCACCATGGCGTCGTCGCGCAGGACGAAATCCAGCACCGCGGCGAGAAACTGCGGGTCGGTAGCAGCAGACCGCAAGGTATCCGGACCTAACCCACTCTCGGCCAGAAACAGCCCCAGCCGCTCGGGCTCCCCGGCGACGAAGGAAAGGGCCTGAATGGCCACGATTTCAGCGATTTGGCGTGGATTTTTGGCACGCTTTGTCATCGATCGTGTTTGCCTTTCCGTAACTTATGGGCTCTATTTTCGCGGATTATGCCAGACTCAGGAATGGCCCCGATTCACTAGCAAATTATGGGCTCCTGGTGGAGTTCTGGATGGGGCGGCGCTTCGTTGCGGGATGGGAGGGGCGGGATGGCAAAAACCGTCCTGATCGTTGAGGACAACGAGCTGAACATGAAGCTCTTTCGCGACCTGTTGGAGGCCCATGGCTATCAGACCTCGGGCACCAGTAACGGTTACGAGGCGATCGACTTGGTGCGGAAATCCCGCCCGGACCTGATCCTGATGGACATCCAGCTGCCGCAGGTGTCCGGTCTGGAAGTCACGCGCTGGATCAAGGACGATCCGGAGCTGCGCGCGATTCCCGTCGTCGCCGTCACCGCCTTCGCGATGAAGGGCGACGAGGAGCGCATCCGCGAGGGCGGGTGCGAGGCTTATTTATCGAAGCCGATTTCGGTTGGAAAGTTCATCGAGACTGTCCGCCGGTTTATCGGCTAGAGCATGATCCCGAAAAGTGGAAGCCGGTTTTCGGATCAGATCATGCTCCAACAAAAACGAATGACGAGTCAGATTCAACGCAGTCGAATCTGACTCCAGGAGATTGCGATGTCCGCGCGTGTTCTGGTCGTCGATGACGTCCCCGCCAACGTGAAGTTACTGGAAGCGCGGTTGTCGGCCGAATACTTCGACGTCATCACCGCCTGCAACGGCACACAGGCGCTGGAGATTTGTTCGCGCGCCGAATGCGACATCATCCTGCTCGACGTGATGATGCCGGACATGGACGGCTTCGAGGTCTGCCGGCGTCTGAAATCCAATCCGGCGACGCATTTCATTCCCGTGGTGATGGTGACGGCGCTCGACAGTCCGGCGGATCGCGTGCGCGGCCTCGAGGCCGGCGCCGACGACTTCCTTACCAAGCCGGTGTCGGACGTGGTGCTGATCGCGCGGGTGCGCTCGCTGACGCGCCTCAAGATGATGACCGACGAGTTGCGGATGCGGGCGCTGACCTCGATGGAGATCGGCGTGCAGGCTCCCGAACGCAACGCCGTCGTGGAAACCGGCATGGGCGGCCGCATCCTGCTGGTGGACGACCGGCCGTCGTCCTATGAGCGGCTGGCGCCGGTGCTTGCCGCCGAGCATTCCGTCGACGTTGAGCCCAATCCGGCGGAAGCGCTGTTTCATGCGGCGGAAGGCAACTACGATCTTCTGATCGTGTCGCTTAGCCTTGAGAATTTCGACGGCCTGCGGCTGTGCAGCCAGGCGCGTTCGCTGGAACGGACGCGGCAGGTGCCGATCCTGGCCATCGCCGATGCCGACAACAATGCGCGCCTGTTGCGCGGCCTCGAGATCGGGGTGAACGACTACCTGCTGCGGCCGGTCGACAAGAACGAATTGCTGGCGCGGGCCCGCACCCAGATACGTCGTCGCCGTTATACCGATCATCTGCGCGACAACGTGCAGAACTCCATCGAAATGGCGATCACCGACGGGCTGACCGGGCTGCACAATCGCCGCTACATGGAAACCCATCTGGGGACGCTGGCCGAGCAGGCGTCGCTGCGCGGCAAGTCGCTGGCGCTGATGATGCTCGACATCGATTTCTTCAAGGCGGTCAACGACACCTACGGCCACGACGCCGGCGACGACGTGCTGCGTGAATTCGCCGTGCGGATTCGCAAGTCGATACGCGGCATCGATCTGGCGTGCCGATACGGCGGTGAGGAGTTCGTGATCGTGATGCCGGAAACGGACATGCACGTCGCCGGTATGGTCGCGGAGCGGTTGCGGCGCGCGGTCGCCGCCGAGCCGTTCGCCGTCGACAAAGGCACCCGCCATATCCAGGTGACGATCTCGATCGGTCTTGCCGCGCTGGAGCGCAAGGGCGAGCCGATGGCGGATGTTCTCAAGCGCGCCGATCTGGCGCTTTATCGCGCCAAGCACGATGGCCGTAACCGTGTGGTCGCGGCGGCGGCGTAACAGGTCGAGCCTGAATCGAAAACGGAGCCACGAGGGCTCCGTTGAACTTCAGAAGCAGTCTCTCGCAAGATTACTTGATCTTGGCTTCCTTGAACTCGACGTGCTTGCGCGCGACGGGGTCGTACTTCTTCTTGACCATCTTGTCGGTCATGGTCCGCGAATTCTTCTTCGCGACGTAGTAGAAGCCGGTGTCGGCGGTGGAAACCAGCTTGACCTTGATGGTGACCGCTTTGGCCATGGTAAACCTCGAAATGTCAGGAATCGGCAGCCGACCGGCGAGCGCCAATCCGCGTTTGGGCGGCAAACTAGCCGCGAATGGCCCAAAGTCAAGGTTTCCGCGGTCAAATAACCGCCGGAACCGGGGTTAATTCGGCTCGAAAAAGCGGTTTTTCGGCCGCGGCAGCCCGAGATTCTCCCGCAAGGTACGGCCCTCGTACTCTTTACGGAAAATGCCGCGCTTCTGCAGTTCCGGGACCACTCGGTCGACGAAGTCGTCGAGGCCCTGCGGCAGGAACGGGAACATGATGTTGAAGCCGTCGCCGCCCTCGGTTTCCAGCCATTCCTGCATCTTGTCGGAGATGGTCCGTGGCGTACCGACGAACGACAGGCCGCCATAGCCGCCGACCCGCTCGGCGAGCTGGCGCACCGTCAGCCGGTCGCGCGCCGCGACCTCGACAAGCCGCTGCTGGCCGCTCTTGCTGGCGTTGGTTTCCGGGATCGGCGGCAGTTGCCCGTCGGGGTCGAAACCGGAGGCATCGACGCCGAGGATCACCGACAGCGAGGCGATGGCGCTGTCGTAATGCACCAGGCTGTCGAGCTGCGCGCGCTTGGCGCGCGCCTCCTCGTCGGTGTCGCCGACGACCACGAACGCGCCCGGCAGGATCTTGAGGTGATCGCGGTCGCGGCCGAGCTTGTCCATCCGGCCCTTGATGTCGGCGTAGAGCTTTTGCCCGTCGGCGAGACTGCCGCCGGCGGTGAACACCGCTTCGGCGGTCTCCGCCGCCAACTGCCTGCCGTCATCGGAGGCGCCGGCCTGCACGATCACCGGCCAGCCCTGCACGGGGCGGGCGATGTTGAGCGGGCCGCGCACCGAGAGATATTTGCCCTTGTGATTGAGTACGTGCATCTTCGCCGGATCGAAATACAAACCCTGTTCGACGTCGCGCACGAACGCGTCGTCGGCGAACGAATCCCACAATCCGGTGACCACGTCGTAGAACTCGCGTGCGCGGCGATAGCGTTCGCCGTGCGCCATGTGTTCATCGAGACCGAAGTTCAGCGCGGCGTCCGGATTTGACGTGGTGACGATGTTCCAGCCGGCGCGGCCTCCGCTGATGTGATCGAGCGAGGCGAAGCGGCGCGCGACGTGATAGGGCTCATCGAAGGTGGTCGAGCCGGTAGCGATCAAGCCGATATGCTCGGTGACGGCGGCCAGCGCCGACAACAGTGTGAACGGTTCGAACGACGTCACCGTATGGCTGCGCTTGAGCGCATCGATCGGCATGTTCAGCACGGCGAGATGGTCCGCCATGAAGAACGCGTCGAATTTGCCGTGTTCGAGCTTCTGAATGAGGCGCTTGAGATGTGCGAAATTGAAGTTGGCGTCGGGCCATGCCCCGGGATAGCGCCATGCGCCGGTGTGGATGCTCACCGGTCGCATGAACGCGCCGAGCTTCAATTGTCGTGTCGCCATCGTTGTCTTCCCTCGAACCGATCGTGCAAAGGAAACATAGCGACGATCGGCGGCAAAGCCATCCGGCGCCGCGGGAATGACGTTGTCTTTTGACAAGGCGAGAGAGATGGTTTTAGGCGCGCCGCCGTCCGCGCATTGCCGGCATCAGCCCGGCAGCATGTCCATCTGCATCTTGCCGCCATAGAAGTGGAAAAACGGCACCGGGGCGTCGTGGCGCAAGGGACCGGTGGCGAGGCGCTTGTCCAGTTGTTGAAGAACGCGCGTGGTCATCGGATGGAGGTCGGCAAGCGAGTCGGAGCCGATTTCCAGCCAGACAAGTTCGACCAACTCGGCGTCGGCGTGAATCACCCCGTCGACGCGATGGGCGATACTCGAGGCATCCGCAGTGAAAAAGCGTGTGTCGAACCGGCGCACACGACCGGGCGGGGTGATGGCGCGGGCGATCAGGAACAGGCTTGAGGGGTCCGGCAGTAACCCGGCGTCGGCGAACGGTTGCCACACGCCGTTCAGCTTGCGCGCGCCGTCGGTGTCGCATTTGCAGCCGAGGCAAAGCCCGGTTTCCTCGCAGGCTTCGCGGATGGCGGCAATTGCCAGCGAACGCGCTCGCGACGGCTCCGTCTTCGGGCTGCCTTTCAGGAGGTTGGCTTCGAGTTCCGGAGGGATCGGCGCAGCCACCGGCACGCGATTGTCGGTCTTGTCGACACTACCGCCGGGAAACACGAACTTGCCCGGCATGAACACCACGTTGTCGTGGCGCTTGCCCACAAGCACCTTCGGCTTGGCATAGCTGCGATCGATCAGGATCAGCGTCGCCGCGTCGCGGGGGCGCCGGTAGGGATGGTGATCGGCTTCTTTTTCTTCTTTAACAGTCGTCGTTGTCGTCATGTCTGTCATCGGGCTTCCGGTGCGATAGTGCCGCCCGCCTTGTCGCGGATCGGCGTGTCAGAGGAATCGGAGTCGTCGAAGCCGTGCATCCGCAAGGCCCATTGCAAGCCGACCACCGCGCCCTTGACCGGCTGCAACAACAGCAGCGCCGAGACCAAGGTGAGCGGCAAGTAGATTGCCAGTTGCAGAGGGATCGGCGGCGCGAAATTGGTTTCCACGGATAACGCGACCGGCACAACGATGTGGCCGACGATCACGATCACCAGATAAGCGGGCAGGTCGTCGGCGCGATGGTGGAACAGTGCCTCGCCGCAAGCGGGGCAATTGGTGTTCACCTTGAGGAAAGCACGGAACAGCTTGCCTTCGCCGCAGTTCGGACAGCGGCAGCGCAAGCCACGCTTCATCGCCAGCCAGACGTCGCGCTCAGGCGGCGAGGCGGCTTTCTGCGTCCAGGTTGAAGCGGCGGGTGTTTTCACGATTTGCCCTTGCTGTTCTTGCCCTTGCCCGATTTGCCCTTGCTCTTGATAGCCTTCCCTTTGGTTTTGGCAAACTTCTGTGAGGGCTTTTTCGCCGCGCGTCCGGCCTTGATCTTGCCGCGCGCCCGGCGAACCTCATGCGAGCGGTCACTGTCACGCTGCCGTTGACGCCCGCGCGGAGCGACATGCCCCTCCGACAACAGCTCGAAACGCAGCGCGCCGGCAACCGGGGCTGCTTCTACCAGACGAACTTCGACCACGTCACCCAGCCGATGCATGGCACCGCTGCGTGTGCCGATCAGCGCGTGGCGGGCCTCGTCATAGTTGAAATATTCGGTTCCGAGCGTGCGGATCGGGATCAACCCGTCGGCGCCCGTGTCGCTCAGCTTGACGAACAGGCCGGCGCGGGTGACGCCGGAAATGCGGCCTTGGAACACCGCGCCGATCCGATCCGCGAGATGATGCGCGATCAGCCGATCGACGGTTTCGCGTTCTGCCTTCATCGCGCGGCGTTCCGTGGCGGAAATCTGTGCGGCGACTTCGCTCAGCGTTTCGATGGTTTCCGTTTCGGGCAGGGCGCCCGCGCCGAGCCCCAGCGCGCGAATGATCGCGCGATGCACGACCAGATCGGCGTAGCGGCGGATCGGCGAGGTGAAGTGCGCGTAGCGCCGCAGGTTCAAGCCGAAGTGGCCGTAGTTCTCGGCGGCATATTCCGCCTGTGCCTGCGAGCGCAGCACCACCTCATTCACAAGAGGCTCGGAGTCGTGGCCTTTGATCTTGGTCAGCACGCGATTGAACACCGCAGGTCGCAATGCGCCGCTCTTGGCGAAGGAGATGTCGAGCGTCTTCAGGAATTCCTGAAGGTTGTGCACCTTCTCCACCGTCGGCTCGTCGTGCACGCGATAGATCAGCGGCAGACCCTTTTTCTCCAGCGTCTCGGCGGCGGCGACGTTGGCGAGGATCATGAACTCCTCGATCAGCTTGTGCGCGTCGAGCCGCTCCGGTGTCACCACGCGATCCACGGTACCGTCGGACTTCAGAACAATCTTGCGTTCCGGCAGATCGAGTTCGAGCGGCTCGCGTTCGTCGCGCGCGCGCTTCACCAGCGCGTAAGCTGCGTAGAGCGGCTTGAGGATCGGCTCTAGCAGCGGACCGGTTAAGTCGTCGGGATGGCCGTCGATGGCGGTCTGCACCTGCGCGTAACTGAGTTTCGCCGCCGAACGCATCAGCACGCGATGAAATGTATGCGAACGCTTGCGGCCGTCCGGTGCGATCACCAGACGCACAGCGAGTGCGCCGCGCGCTTCACCCGGCCGCAGCGAACACAGGTCGTTGGAGATGCGTTCCGGCAGCATCGGCACGACGCGGTCGGGGAAGTAGACCGAGTTGCCTCGCAGCAGCGCGTCGCGATCCAGTGCCGAGCCCGGTCGCACGTAGAACGCGACGTCGGCGATGGCGACGTGAACGATATAGCCGCCCTTGTTGGCGGGATCGTCATCCGGCATCGCGTGGACGGCGTCGTCGTGATCCTTGGCGTCCGGTGGATCGATGGTGACCAGCGGAATGTCGCGCCAGTCCTCGCGGCCTTGCAAGGTTGCGGTTGCGGCCGCTTCGGCTTCCTTCAGCGCGGCGGGAGAAAACGACTGCGGAATGTCGTGGGCGTGAATCGCGATCAGGCTGATGGCCTTCTCGGTCGCCAGCGATCCGAGCCGCTCCTTGACGCGGCCCGATGCAAGGCCGTAGCCGCGCGAGCGGACCAGATCGACGCTGATGAGATCGCCATCTTCCGCGCCACCGGTATCGGCCTTGGCGATGTTAAGTTCGCGCCCGGCCTGCTTTTTGTCGACCGGCACCAGCCGTCCGCCGCCGCCGGGAAGGGCGTGGAAGATGCCGAGCACGCGCGACCTGGCATGATCGATGATCTTGATGACGCGGCCGATATAGGTGTGCGCCTCATCGTTGGTATCGGGCTCGATGCGCAGCAGCGCGCGATCACCGATGCCGGCGGCGGTGCCGGGCTTGGGATAGCGCGGCAGACGAATGCGGATTTTCGGTGCGGCGCCTTGCGTCTCCACGTCCCACTCCGCAGGCGTCGCCAGCAACTCACCGTCGTTGTCACGACTGGTAACGTCGGCGAGGATGGTCGGCGGCAGCGCCGCGGCCTCATGCAGCTTGCGGCCGCGCTTGGCGAGCACGCCCTCGTCGGCAAGCTCCCGCAGAATCCGCTTCAGTTCGACGCGGTCGGCGTTCTTCAATCCGAACGCGCGCGCGATCTCGCGCGTGCCGACTTCGCCTTTTGACGCACGCACGAATGCGATGATCGCGTCGCGGTCGGGAAATCGGTTGTCGCGCGGTTTGCTCAAAGTGACCCGCTGTTACCCGCCGGCCTTGGCGGCGTTCTTCTTCGCAGCCGCTTTCGGTGCTTTGGTGGTGGAGGTTTTCGCCGCCGTCTTCACCGGCGCGCGGGCTTTGCTCGCCGCTTTCTTCGCGGCAGGCTTTTTGGCGGCAGTCTTTTTAGCAACGGCGGCTTTCTTCGCCGGCTTATCGGCATCGTCGGCGGATTTGGCTGTAGCCTTCTTCGCTGCCTTCTTCGCCGCCGGCCGCTTCGCCTTGCCGCCGCCCTTGGCTGCACGCTCGTCGATCAGCGCGATCGCTTCTTCAAGCGTGATACTGTCCTGCGTCTTGTCGCTCGGAATGGTGGCGTTGACGCCGCCCGCCGTCACGTAAGCACCATAACGTCCGCTCTTGACCGCGACCGCGCCGAGCGTCGGATGCTCGCCGAGTGGCTTGCCGGGATCGGAGCCGAAGCGCCGTTTGCCCGGACCCTTGGCGATCTTCTCCGCGATCAGCGTCACCGCGCGGTTGAGGCCGATGTTGAAGACATCGTCGCCGGCCTCGAGGCTGGCGTAGGTCTTCAGATGCTGCACGTAAGGCCCGAAGCGGCCGATGCCGGCCTTGATCGGTTCGCCGTCTTCCGGATGCCGACCGACTTCGCGCGGCAGCGACAACAGCTTCACCGCAAGCTCGAACTCCATGTCGTTCGGCGAGGTGCCTTTCGGAAGGCCGGCGCGCTTCGGCTTCTCACCTTCCTCGTAGTCCTTCGCTTCGCCCAACTGGATGTACGGTCCGAAGCGGCCCGACTTCACCGCAACGTCGAGGCCGCTCGTCGGATCCTTGCCGAGAATGCGATCGCCACCGACATCGCCGTCGGCGGCGAGCGGACGCGTGTAACGGCATTCCGGATAGTTGGTGCAGCCGACGAAGGCGCCGAACTTGCCGGCCTTGAGGTTGAGCCGTCCGGTACCGCAGGTCGGGCACTGGCGTGGATCGCCGCCGTCTTCGCGCGGCGGATAGATATGCGGCCCGAGCATCGCATCGAGTGCGTCGAGCACTTCGGCGACGCGCAACTCCTTGATGTCGTCGACCGCGCCGATGAAGCCGGTCCAGAATTCCTTCAGCACCTGCTGCCACGACACTTCATTGTTGGAAATGCGGTCGAGGTCTTCTTCCAGCGAGGCGGTGAAATCGTATTCAACATAGCGAGCGAAGTAATTCTTCAGGAACGCAACGACGACGCGGCCCTTGTCCTCGCCATGCAGCCGCTTCTTGTCGAGCCGCACATAGCCGCGATCGCGCAGCACTTGCAGGATCGATGCGTAGGTCGAGGGTCGGCCGATGCCGAGTTCTTCCATCCGCTTCACAAGCGAGGCTTCCGAAAAGCGCGGCGGCGGCTCGGTAAAATGCTGGGTGACGGCGAGCGCCTGACGCTTCAACGCTTCGCCGTCGCTCATGGCAGGGAGGCGGTTGCTGTCTTCATCGTCCGGATCGTCGTCGCGGCCTTCCTGATAGAGCTTCAGGAAGCCGTCGAACTTGATCACTTGGCCGCTGGCGCGCAGGTCGAGCGTGCGCGCGCCCGCCTTGGCGACGATATCGACGGTAGTGCGTTCGAGTTCGGCGGATTCCATCTGGCTCGCGACGGTGCGGATCCAGATCAGTTCGTAGAGCCGCGCCTGATCGTTATCGAGGCTGCGGCGCAGATCGGCCGGGCGGCGCGAGATGTCGGTGGGGCGAATGGCTTCGTGCGCTTCCTGCGCGTTCTTCGCCTTGGTCTGATACTGGCGCGGAGCATCCGGCACATAATCCTTGCCGTAGTCTTCGCCGATCACCTTGCGCGCCTGCGTGATGGCGGAGCCGTCGATCTGGACGCCGTCGGTTCGCATATAGGTGATAAGGCCGGTGGTCTCACCGCCGATGTTGATGCCCTCGTAAAGCCGCTGCGCAATGCGCATGGTGTGCGCCGGCGCGAAGCCGAGCTTGCGGCTGGCTTCCTGCTGCAAGGTCGATGTGGTGAAGGGCGCGTAGGGGTTACGCCGTGCGGGCTTGGCCTCCACGGAACTCACGGTGAAGTTCGCCGCCTCGATGGCGCGCTTGAAATCTTCGGCTTCCGCGCCGCTACCGATGTCGAGCCGCGCCAGCTTCTTGCCGTCGGCACCGACTAGGCGTGCTTCGAAAGCGTCGCCGCGCGGCGTCGTCAGCGTTGCGACCAGCGACCAGTATTCGCGCGCGACGAAACTCTCGATTTCCTGCTCGCGGTCGCAGACCAGTCGCAGCGCCACCGATTGCACGCGTCCGGCCGAGCGCGCACCCGGCAGCTTGCGCCAGAGAACCGGGGAGAGGGTGAAGCCGACCAGATAGTCCAGCGCGCGGCGCGCCATATAGGCGTCGACCAGCGCGCCGTCGATCTGGCGCGGATGCTTCATCGCGTCGGTGACGGCCTGCTTGGTGATGGCATTGAACACCACGCGCTCGATCGGCTGGTCCTTCAGCGCACGTTTCTGCTTCAGCACCTCCAGCACGTGCCAGGAAATCGCCTCGCCCTCGCGGTCGGGGTCGGTGGCGAGAATGAGCTTGTCGGCGCCCTTCACGGAACGGGCGATATCGTTCAGCCGGCTCGAGGCCTTGGGATCGATCTCCCAGATCATCTTGAAGTTGGCGTCGGGATCGACCGACCCGTTCTTGGCCGGGAGGTCGCGGATATGCCCGAACGAGGCGACCACTTCGTAGCCGCCGCCCAAATACTTATTGATCGTCTTGGCCTTCGCAGGCGACTCGACAATGACGATATTCATGTTTTTCCAGGTACTTAGGGAAGAAAAGGTGCGGGCTTCGCGAGAGTCGCGGCGGCCTGCTTCGCCCGGAACATGGGTCCAGACCCCTCAACTGTCAAATCGCCATACACACTTGTATCTTGAAGATTCAACCGGTGCGTTTAAATATGTCTTTATAAACCACTTATGGTTGTATATATCTAGCCTTAAGAGCGGACTTGATTCCCATTCTGGCGGCAAGTGGTGACGGTGGCGAGGATCGATGGCGCGGGAGCGGCGGAGTATTCCCATCGAAGCGGACGAGCCAGCTGGCGACGGCGGGCCTGACGAGGCTGCCCGCTTTATTGCCGGCGCGGTTTCCGAATTGGCATTGATGGCGCGTGTGCACCGGCTGGATATGCTGGCGCATGTGCTCGACATGGCCCAGATGGAGGCGGACGAACTCGTTCGGGCGCATGCGATGCGCAGTTCGCACTGAACAGACGCTAAGATACCGCCAGCGAGATCAGTCCGCCGCCGTGGCGCTCAAGCCGTCCGGCCAGTTCGAGTTCGAGCAGGACAGTGCGGACGGTGGCGGGCGAGGTATCGGCCATGCGGATGAGGTCGTCGAGACCGATGGGGCTCGGCCCGAGCAATTCGACGATCCGTGCGCGCTCGCTGGCCGCGGGTTCGCGCTCCATCGGCTGCGTGTCGTCGGACTCCGCAATCGGTAGTTCGACCGGACGCCCCATGATCGGGCGCACCGCCGCGATCACGTCCGCCGCCTCGGTGATCAGCGCCGCACCTTGCTTGATGAGATGATTGGTGCCAGCGGCGCGCGGATCGAGCGGCGAACCTGGAACGGCAAACACCTCGCGGCCCTGTTCGGCGGCGACGCGCGCGGTGATCAGCGAGCCGGAGCGATGTGCGGCCTCGATCACCACGACGCCCAGTGCGACACCCGAGATCAGCCGGTTGCGGCGGGGAAAATCCCGCGCGCGGGGCGCATGGCCGAGCGGCATTTCCGAGATCGCAGCACCGGATGAAAGGATGTCTTCCAGCAACGTCTCATGCTCCGGCGGATAGATACGATCGTGGCCGCCGGCCAACACGGCGACGGTGCCGGTCCGCAAGCTGGCGCGATGCGCGGCTTGATCGATGCCGCGCGCAAGTCCCGAGGCGACGATAAAACCGGCGTCACCGAGATCGCGCGCCAGCAGTTGCGTGAACTTGAGGCCGGCCCCAGAGGCATTGCGCGAGCCGACGATGGCGATCATCGGTTTGGCCAGCGCAGCGAACTGACCACGCACGCCGAGCAGCGGCGGGGCATCGTCGATCGACGCCAGCCGTGGTGGATAACCCGCCTCGCCGGGCGCGACCATCGACAGGCCCATGGTGCGGCCACGCTCCAGTTCGCGCGTGGCATCGTCCACCGTGCAAATGCGGGCGGCCCGGATCGCGCCGCCGCGACGGGCGAGATCGGGCAGGCGGTCGAGCGCGGCCTCGGCGCTGCCGAAATGATTGATCAGCGAGCGGAAGGTGCGGGGGCCGACATTGTCGCTACGGATCAGCCGCAGCCACGCGATCCGCTGGCGCTCGGTCAGTCGCGTTACGTCGGTGGATGGTGAAGCAACGTCCAAGCTGCGGATCCTCCGCAGCCAGAATTACGCAACTCATGCGGCCGCACAACCTTAAGTCGTATGCGGCCGATGGGTACGTCTCACGCCTTTTTGCCGATCCTGCCTTCGGTACGGTCGATCAGCCGCCGGATATTGCCGCGATGCATGATCCACAACAGGATCGACAGCACCGTGAATAACAGCGCCAGCGCGGTATGGCCGTCGAGCCAGAGCCCGGCGGGTGCGGCAGCGCTTGCGACCAGTGCGGCAGCCGAGGAATAGCGTGTGAACCATGCGATCACGAGCCAGACCGCGCAGAAGGCCAGCGCCGCCGGCCAGTACAGGCCAAGCAGGACGCCGATGTAGGTAGCGACGCCCTTGCCGCCCTTGAAGCCGAGCCAGACTGGAAACAGGTGGCCGAGAAATGCGCCGAGCGCCGCCAGCATCGCGGCCTCCGGACCACCGAAGCGGCCGGCGAGAATAACGGCGGCGGTGCCCTTCAGCATGTCGCCGAGCAAAGTTGCGGCGGCGAGCCCCTTGCGTCCGGTCCGCAGCACGTTGGTGGCGCCGATGTTGCCGGAGCCGATGGAACGCAGATCCTGTGTCCCGGCGAGCCGCGTCAGGATCATCCCGAACGGAATCGAGCCGAACAGATAGCCGACGACGAGGGCGAGACAGGCCACGCCAAGAGAAGATGTCAGCATCACCGAATGCCCCGATGGGTCGTCAAGGATTGGTTAACCATACTTCATCACCATCGGACTAGACCATAGGAGGTTATCATGCATCCCGCGCGCAATCGCCTGGAGGTCGCGCTCTTCGGCATTTATCTGATCGCGATTCTCGCCGGCACGTCGATGGAAGCTATCGCGAAACTGTCGGGGCAGTAATCCGCCGGGTGCGAGCAGCTGGCGCGATCATGTCGCGCGCCGGTAAACGCTTCGGCCGCCGACGATGGTTTGCCGCACGCGCCCGGTAAACCGGGCTTCGTCGAATGGCGTGTTCTTGCATTGCGATTTAAGATCGGCCGGGTCGAGCACCCATGGCTCATCGGGATCGATCACGATGACGTCGGCGGGCGCGCCCGCGCGCAGCGTTCCGCCGGGCAGGCCGAGCAGTTGGGCGGGCCGTGTCGACATCGCGCGGATCAGCGTGACGATCTCGATCTCGCCGTTGTGGACCAGACGCAAACCAGCCGACAGCATCGTCTCGAGACCGATGGCACCGACCGCGGCTTCCGCGAATGGCAGCCGCTTGGTTTCGACATCCTGCGGATTGTGATCCGACATCGCCACATCGATCAGGCCGGATGCGACCGCCGCGACCAGCGCGGTGCGGTCGTCCTCGGTGCGCAGCGGCGGCGAGGTTTTCAGGAAGGTGCGATAGGGCCCGATATCGTTCTCGTTCAGCGCGAGGTGATTGATCGACGCCGACGCGCTGACCGCCAAACCGGCGTCGCGCGCGCGCTTGAGGATATCCAGCGACTCCCGGCAGGTCACCGACGCTGCGTGATAACGACCGCCGGTCAGCGCAACGAGGCGGATATCGCGCTCCAGCATCATCGCCTCGGCGGCGGCGGGCACGCCGATCAGGCCCAGGCGCGTCGCGAACTCGCCCTCGTTCATCACGCCTTCGCCGACGAGATTCGGATCTTCGGTGTGATGCACGATCAGTGCGTCGAAGTCGCGTGCGTAGGTGAGGGCACGCCGCATCACCTGTGCATTCGTGACGCTGTGGGCACCGTCGGTGAAGGCGACCGCGCCGGCGGCTTTCAACAAGCCGAACTCGGTCATCACCTGACCGGCCATGCCCTTGGTCAGCGCGGCCATCGGATGGATGTTGACGATGGCGGTGTCGCGGGCGCGGCGCAGCACGAAATCCACCGTCGCGGAATTGTCGATCACCGGCGAGGTGTCGGGCTGGCAGATGATGGTGGTGATGCCGCCGGCGGCGGCCGCCTCGCTCGCCGACGCAAAAGTCTCGCGATAGCTAGCGCCGGGTTCGCCCACGAATGCGCGCATGTCGACCAGGCCGGGCGCGACGATGCAACCCTTGCAATCGATGACTGCGGCGCCGTCGGGCGTGCCGGATGCGGCGATGCCTTGCTTCGCGTCGCGGATCACGCCATCCGCGATCAGCAGATCGCCGCGCGTGTCGAGATCGCGCGAGGGATCGATCAGGCGGGCGTTGGTGAGCAGCAGCGGGCGGGAGGTATTTTGACTGTGGGGCATGGAGTCACGCATTCGGCAGGTTGCGCGCCAGCGCTTCGAGCACGGCCATGCGCACGGCCACACCCATCTCGACCTGTTCGCGGATCAGCGATTGCGCGCCGTCGGCGACCAGCGAGTCGATTTCGACGCCGCGATTCATCGGCCCCGGATGCATCACCAGCGCGTCAGGTTTGGCGTAGGCGAGTTTCTTCTGGTCGAGGCCGAAGAAGCGGAAGTATTCGCCGCTCGACGGCACGAACGAACCGTTCATGCGCTCGCGTTGCAGCCGCAGCATCATGACGATGTCCGCGCCGTGAAGACCGTCTTCCATGTTGCGCGCGACCTCGACGCCCAATCGCTCGATGCCGACCGGCAGCAGCGTCGACGGCGCCACCACGCGCACCCGCGCACCCATGGTGTTGAGCAGGATGATGTTGGAGCGCGCCACGCGCGAATGCATCACGTCGCCGCAGATCGCGACCAGCAAGCCTTCCAGTCGTCCCTTGTTGCGGCGGATGGTGAGCGCGTCGAGCAGCGCCTGTGTCGGATGCTCATGGGTGCCGTCGCCGGCATTGACCACCGAGCCGTCGACCTTGCGCGCCAGCAACTCCACCGCGCCGGAGGCGTTGTGGCGGACCACGAGAATATCCGGGTGCATGGCGTTGAGCGTGACGGCGGTGTCCATCAGCGTCTCGCCCTTGCGCATCGACGAGGACGCCACCGACATGTTCATGACGTCGGCCCCGAGCCGCTTGCCGGCGATCTCGAACGAGGATTGCGTACGCGTCGATGCTTCGAAGAACAGATTGACCTGGGTGCGGCCGTGCAGGCTGGTGCGCTTCTTGTCGACCTGGCGATTGAGTTCGACATATTCCTCGGCGAGATCGAGCAGGCCGGTGATGTCGAATGCGGAAAGGCCCTCGATCCCCAGCAGGTGCCGGTGGTTGAGGACGAAACTGGATTTTGCGGCGGAGGTCATTAAAGCAAGAGCTATAGGCATTGCGGCATGCGGGGGCAAGGCCGTTCTCGTGTCCGGCGGGTTATCCCCCAGAACCGTGCGGAGAGGGTGAATCCGAAGCATTTTCGTGCCGGTGCGAGCCCTGTAGATTGGCCGGAACCGGTGGTTGGACAAGAGATGTTCTGGATGACGTATTGGCTTGTGCGGCGGCTGGCGGTTTCGCCGTCATGGGACTGGCCGGGCTTCCGGGCGGCGTGGCCGTGGCACAGGGGCTGCCGGGCAGCTTCGTCTATCTGCGCGATCTCGATCCGAGCATCGTTCAGGACATCCGTTACGCTACGGTCAACAATTTCGTCGGCCGTGTGCTCGATGGTTACGAGGCGGGCGAGTGCATCGTCACCCGCAAGGTCGGTCTTGCACTGAAACGCGTGCAGCAGGATTTGAAGCCGCGCGGCCTCTCGCTGAAGGTTTACGATTGCTACCGACCGCAACGTGCAGTGGACGACATGTATGCCTGGGCGCAGGACGGCCGGGAGACTGCCGCGCAGCATCGCTACAATCCGAAGATGCGAAAGGCGGATCTGTTTCGGCTCGGTTATATCGCGCGGCGCTCCGGGCATTCGACCGGCAAGGCGGTGGACCTGACGCTGGTGCAACTTCCGCTCAAGGCGGTACCGCCGTTCGATCCGCGCGCCGACTATGGTGACTGCACCGCGGACGCGTTACGCCGTCCGCCGGATAACAGCGTCGATATGGGCACCGGTTACGATTGCTCCGACCCGCGCGCCCACACCGCGTCATCGGCAATCACACCTCAGCAACGCCGCTGGCGCGAGTTGTTGGTTGCCGCGATGGCGCGCCACGGCTTCATCAACTATCGTCTCGAGTGGTGGCACTTCTCGCTGCCGGGAATGAGCCACGAGGCTTACGATTTTCCGATTACGCGGCGCTGACGGCGGACTATTTCTTGTCCTTGTCGTGCGCGTCCTTGTAGCCGTCGCTGGCTGCGCCTTTGGTTTGCTCGGCGTTCGGTCCGGTCTCCGGCCTGCTGGTTTGTGCATCGTGTCCCGATGCGTCCGGAGCTTCCGCGGGTGCGGATTGCTTCGCGACCGGCTGGTTGCCGGCGGTGGGTTGATTGCGATCCTGCTGCGCCATAGCTGCGCCGGCACTCAGGATCAACGCGGCTATCGCCGCGGTCAGAATGGACTTTGCCTGCATGAAGGGCTCCGGTTGGTGGCTCGTTGCTGACCGGACAACACGGGCATCTGACGGTGGGTTCCGCGAAAAGTTATATTGCGGCGTTTTTCCGCACCTTGCGCCGCCGGCGAAATCGGCGGATGTCTAATCGCCTGTTACGTCCAGAATTCGGGAGTTTGTCATGTCGTCCGTCGCCTCCGCCCGCACCGATGTGTTCAACCAGTCGCCGCCGTTCGAGGACGTCAATCTGTTCGCGCAGGATCGTCCGCTGGTGGAGGCAGTTGCGGCCAACGGCGGCGCGGATGCGGTGAGCGATCTGACCGAGTTCGGCAAGCACTGGGGTTCGGCGGCGATGATCGAGCGCGGTCGCCTCGCCAACGAGAACACGCCGAAGCTGAAGACGTTTGACTCGCGCGGTTTCCGTCGCGATCAGGTCGAGTTTCATCCGGCCTACCATGAGTTGATGGCGCACAGCGCGCATGCTGGCATCCATAACTCGACGTGGAATGCGAATGGCGAGGCGGCGGGCGGCGCGTCCGAAGTGGTGCGTGGCGCACGGCTGTTTATTGTCGCGCAGGTAGAGTCGGGGCATCTGTGCCCGATCACCATGACGCGCGCGGCGGTCGGTGCGCTCGGCGTCGATCCCGCGTTGCGCGCCAAGGTGATGCCGGTACTCGGCACTCGCAGTTACGATCCGGCGTTCGCGCCGTGGTGGACCAAGCGCGGCATGACCATGGGTATGGGCATGACCGAGCGGCAAGGCGGCACCGACGTGCGCGCCAACATCACCCGCGCGGCGCGCGATGGCGATGCCTATCGCATCACCGGCCACAAATGGTTCATGTCGGCACCGATGTGCGATGCCTTCCTGGTGCTGGCGCAGGCGGAAGGTGGGCTGACCTGTTTCTTCATGCCGCGCTTCGCGCCGGACGGCTCGATCAACGGCATCCGCTTCCAGCGCCTCAAGGACAAGCTCGGCAATCGCTCCAACGCGTCCTCGGAAGTCGAGTTCGACGATGCTTACGCGTTGCGGCTCGGCGAGGAGGGGCGGGGCGTGCGCACCATCATCGAGATGGTGTCGCTGACGCGGCAGGATTGCGCGCTGTCGTCGGCGGGGTTGATGCGCTCGGGACTGGCGCACGCCATCAACCACACCCGCCATCGCAGCGTGTTCCAGAAGCATCTCGCCGATCAGCCGCTGATGCAGAGCGTGCTCGCCGACATGGCGCTGCATATCGAGGCGTCGACTGCGCTGGTGATGCGGCTGTGCCGCGCCTTCGACCGCGCGCCGTTTGATCCAACCGAAGCCGCCTACATGCGGCTGCTGACACCGGTGGTGAAATACTGGACCTGCAAGAGCGCGCCCGGTTTCCTCTACGAGGCGATGGAGTGCCTCGGCGGCAATGGTTACATCGAGGAGGGGATTCTGGCGCGGCACTATCGTGAGGCGCCGGTCAATGCGATCTGGGAGGGCTCCGGCAACGTGATGTGCCTCGACGTGCTGCGCGCGCTGTCCCGCGAGGCGGAGGGAGCCGAGGTGGTTATGACACATCTCGCCGCGCAGGCTGGCGACCTGCCGGGCGCGAAGGAGACGCTGGGCTTCGTCGCCAAGGCGTTCCGCCGGCCGGACATCGAGCGGCTGGCGCGGGTCGCGGTGGAGCGACTGGCGCTGCTTGCGGCCGCGGCGGCGTTGCAAGAGGTGTCACCGGCGAGCGCAGAACTGTTCGCCGCCACGCGCCTCGACGCCGCGCACGGCAATCTCTACGGCGCGGCCGACCTCGGCGCCGACACCAGCCGCCGTTTGCTGGAGCGGGCGCTAGCGTAAATCCAGCCACGACGGATGGAGGGTTTGGTAATCATTGCCAACCACAGTGGCGCGATGAACACCTTTGACACCGATATCCCGCCGTCCCCACCGCCATCGCTACGGCGAGTCTGGAAGTTCGTCGGCACCAGTCTGTGGGGCCTGTTTATCTTTGCCGCGATGTTTCTCGGGCAGTCGGCAATCGTCGGTTATCTGGTGTGGCGCAACGGCGGTGGTCTCGACAGCACCGTGATCCGTGTGGTGTCGAGCAGCGGTGCTGTCATCTCATTATCGGTGATTTTGGGGCTGCCGGCGGTTGTGCTGGCGATCTGGATCGCGACGCGTCTGGTCGGTGCGCGGTTCAGTGATTATCTGGGGCTGCGCTGGCCGACATGGCGCGAATTCTTCGTCGGCCTGCTGGCGCTGATCGCGCTGGTCGGCGCATGGGATCTGGTGGCCAACGCGATCGGGCGCCAGGTCACCGCGACCTTCATGGTCGAGGTGCTGAAGTCGGCGCAGGCCGACAACTCGCTATGGCTTTTGCTGATCGCGTTCTGCGTCGCCGCGCCGCTCACTGAGGAGTTTTTCGCGCGCGGGTTTCTTTATCGCGGCTGGTCCGAGTCATTCCTCCGTCCGTTCGGCGCCATCGTGCTGTCGTCGCTGGTGTGGACCGCGATGCATTTGCAATACGACTGGTTCTTCTTCTGCGAGATCATGACCATCGGCCTGTTGTTCGGTTACTTGCGCCATCGCACCGGGTCGCTTTGGCTCACCGTGATCTTGCACGGCATCAACAATCTCGCCGCCACCGTCCAGACGATGTGGCTGGCGTCGCACTCCTGATCCGGAAATTATCCGGCGAGCGCGATGAACAGCGGCATGGTGAAAGCCGCAGCCACCGTCTGCAATACCAGAATCTGTGCCAGCAGCGGCGCGTCACCGCCCATCTGTCGTGCCAGCACATAGGCGTTCGATGCGCTCGGCACCGAGGCGCAGCAGGCCACCACCACGAGGCTCTCACCCGACAGGCCAAAGCTCCAGCCGAGCGTGATGGCGACAATCGGCATCAAGATCAACTTGAGGATAACGGTGAGCGTCACCACGGCGTTGGGGCGCTTCAAGCCGTCGAGTTGCAGGCCGGCGCCGACCACCAGCAGGCCGATCGCCAGCGAGGAATGCCCGAGCGATCCGGCGAACTCGTAGAGCGGTTTGGGGATCGGGAATTTGGTGACATTGATGGCGATGCCGATCAGGCAACCCCAGATGAACGGGTTCTTCGCGATCGCCAGCCCCGTCGCGCTCCACGAGGTTTTTTGCGGCGAGGCGAAGTGCGCCAGCACCGACACGCTCATCACGTTGATGATCGGGATCATCGCAACCATTGCGACCGATGCCACCGCGAGGCCGAGATCGCCCAGCATGTTGCCGACGACGGAGAGCGCTACGAAGGTCTGCCAGCGCACCGCGCCCTGAAACAGTGAGGTGAAGGAAGGGCCGCTCAGCGCCAGCGTGCGTGCCAGCAACGGACGCAGCGCAAGACACAGCGCGCCCATGATCAGCACCGACAGCAACATCGCGCCGCCGACGCCGGCGATCGGCACCGAGGCGAGGTTGGCACGCCCGAGCGTCTCGATCAAAAGCGCCGGAAACAGCACGTAGTAGACCAGTTGCTCCAGCCCGACCCAGTGCTCGTCCTTCTTCAGCAGGATACGGCGCAGCGCGTAGCCGAGCACGATCAGCAGGAACACCGGGATCAGCGAGGCGATCACCGTCAGCATCGGTGTGCGGCCCTTAGCGGTTGAGCGTAGCGAGGCGGTCGAGGGCGCCTTGCAGGATGAAGATCGCAGCGTGTTCGTCGATCACTTTCGCACGTTTCGCGCGGCTGGCATCGAGCGCGATCAGTTCGCGTTCGACCGCCGTGGTCGACAGCCGTTCGTCCCACAGCCCGATGGCGAGATCGGTGAGACGGGAGAAATTGCGTGCGAAGGCGCGGGTCGATTGCGCGCGGGGGCCTTCGCTGCCGTCCATGTTGATCGGCAGCCCGAGCACAAAGCCGACCGCGTTGCGCGCCTGCGTCAGCGCGATCAGCCGCGCGGCATCGGCGGTGAAGGCGGTGCGCTTCACCGTCTCGACGCCGGTGGCAAGCTTGCGGTCAGGATCGGACACGGACACACCGATGGTCTTGGTGCCGAGATCGAGGCCGATCAACGCGCCGCGCGCGGGCCAATGGGTGGCGGCTTCGGTCAGGGGCAGGACAGGAGCGGTCATGGCTTCGCATAACACGGCGGCGGCGACGGCGTCATGGGCGAATGGGCGGAGCTTCCATCCAAGGTCGCATGGTCGGGGCCGTGACATTGCCGCTGCAAAGTGGAATACCAAGCGCATCAATTCGAGGACATACCGCCATGTGGCCCGACCGCCGACTTCTCGACCTTTTCAAGGTCGATGTCCCCATCATCCAGGCGCCGATGGCCGGCGCGATCGACACTGAACTGGCGATCGCAGCCGCCAAGGCCGGCGCGCTCGGTGCGCTGCCATGCGCGATGCTGTCGTCGGACAAGGCGCGCGAGCAGGTCAACATCTTCCGCCAGCAGGTCTCGGCGCCGGTGTCGATGAATTTTTTCGCCCACACGCCGATGGTGCCGGACGAGACGAAAGTGGCCGCATGGCGCGAGCGTCTCGCACCTTATTATAAAGAGTTGCAACTCGACCCGGCGATGCCGCTGCCGTCGGCGGCGCGCGCGCCGTTCGATGCCGCGATGTGCGAGGTGGTCGAGGACATCAAGCCGGAGATCGTCAGCTTCCACTTCGGTTTGCCGGAAGCGAGCCTGCTCAGGCGCGTCAAGGACGCCGGCTGCGTCGTCATCGCGTCGGCCACCATCGTCAAGGAGGCGGTGTGGCTTGCGGAGCGCGGCGTCGATGCCGTCATCGCGCAAGGTGCGGAGGCGGGCGGCCATCGCAGCATGTTCCTCACCGACGACATCGCGAGTCAGCCTGGCACCTTTGCACTCGTGCCGCAGATGGCGGATGCGGTGCGTGTGCCGGTGATCGCCGCCGGCGGCATCGCCGATGGGCGCGGCATCGCAGCGGCGTTCGCGCTGGGCGCGGCCGGCGTGCAGATTGGCACGGCATTTCTGCGCACCCCGGAATCCAAGGTGAGCGCCATCATCCGCCAGAGTCTCGCGAAGGGCGACGACGGCTCCACCGCCATTACCAACGTCATGACCGGGCGCGCTGCACGCGGCATCGTCAACCGGGCGATGCGCGAACTGGGACCGGTGACGGCGGAAGGCCCGGGCTTCCCGCACGCGTCGGCGGCGTTCGGACCGCTGAAGACGGCGTCGGAAAAGACAGGCAGTTCCGATTTCACCAATCTGTGGGCGGGGCAGGCGGTTGCTCTCGGCACGGAGAAACCCGCCGAAGACCTCGTCCGCGTCTTGGCGGAGGACGCCTTGCGGCGGTTGCGGGCGCTGTCCGCCTGATCGGGCGGATCGCGCCGTGGTTGCGGCGCGAAAGGGCGGTCTGCTATAGGAATTTTCCTATACGCAACGCGACTGCGCGTGATGTTTCGCCACGCGCCAAAGGCCCTATATAATGTCCGTCGATGCCGCCACCGTCCGCCGCATTGCGCATCTCGCGCGGATCGCGGTCACCGATGCCGAGGTTCCACACCTGCAAGGCGAGTTGAATGCGATCCTTGCCTTCGTCGAGCAACTGTCAGAAGTGAACGTCGAGGGCGTCGAGCCGATGACCTCGGTGACGCCGATGGAGATGAAGAAGCGCGTCGACGTCGTCAACGACGGCGAGATCGCCGACGCCGTGGTCGCCAATACGCCGGCGCGCGAGGATCATTTCTTCGTAGTGCCTAAGGTGGTCGAATAGGGCGGGAGAAAAATCCGATGTGCCTGCTGTGCGACGACGAGAAAGCCTATCAGGCTTACATGACCTATCTCGATGCCATGCGGCGTCAGGGCGAGGACGCCGATCCCGACAAGGCGATGGATGCGGTGCTCGACGCGATGGAGCAATCCGCTAAGCAGCAGCAGCGGCGCGATGATCCCGCCCTCGACAAGACGCTCTCTCCTTTCTTTTGCAGCCCGGTTGATAAATGACGGACCTGACTTCGCTGACGCTGGCCGAGGCCCGCGACGGTCTCGCGCGCAAGACCTTTACCTCCGTTGAACTCACCGACGCGCACCTCGCGGCAATGGAACGCGCCCGCGTGCTGAACGCCTATGTGCTGGAGACGCCGGAGCAGGCCCGCGCCATGGCGCGCGATGCCGATGCGAAGATCGGCAAAGGCGAGGGCGGGCCGCTTGCCGGCATTCCGCTCGGCATCAAGGACCTGTTCGCGACGCGCGGCGTGCGCACCACCGCATGCTCGAAAATTCTAGGCGACTTCAAGCCGCCTTACGAGTCGACCGTCACCACGCAGTTGTGGCGTGACGGCGCGGTGATGCTCGGCAAGCTCAATAACGACGAATTCGCCATGGGCTCGTCGAATGAAACCTCGTGCTTCGCGCCGGTGATCAATCCGTGGCGGCGTGAAGGCTCGGACGCCAAGCTGGTTCCGGGCGGCTCGTCCGGCGGCTCGGCGTCGGCGGTGGCGGCGGGGCTATGTCTCGGCGCGACCGGCACCGACACCGGCGGTTCGATCCGCCAGCCGGCGGCGTTCACCGGCATCGTCGGCATCAAGCCAACTTACGGCCGCTGCTCGCGCTGGGGCATCGTCGCGTTCGCGTCCTCGCTCGATCAGGCCGGGCCGTTCGCGCGTACGGTGCGCGACACCGCGATCCTCTTGCGCTCGATGGCAGGACACGATCCGAAGGATACCACCTCCGTCGATCGTGCCGTGCCGGACTTTGAGGCGGCGATCGGCAAATCTGTGAAGGGCCTGCGCATCGGCATTCCGAAGGAGTATCGCCTCGACGGCATGTCCTCCGAGATCGAGCGGCTGTGGTCGCAGGGTGCGGAGTGGCTGAAGGCGGCGGGCGCCGAACTGGTCGAGGTATCGCTGCCCCACACCAAGTACGCGCTGCCGGCCTATTATATTGTCGCGCCGGCGGAAGCCTCGTCCAACCTCGCGCGCTACGACGGCGTACGCTACGGCGCGCGCGTCGACGGCAACAACATCGTCGAGATGTACGAGAATACCCGTGCGGCCGGCTTCGGCGCCGAGGTGAAGCGCCGCGTGATGATCGGCACTTATGTGCTCTCCGCTGGCTATTACGATGCTTATTATCTGCGTGCGCAAAAAGTGCGCACCCTGATCAAGAAGGATTTCGAGGACTGCTTCGCGCAGGGTGTCCACGCTATCCTGACCCCGGCGACGCCGTCGGCGGCGTTCGGCATCGGCGAGAAGACCGGCGCCGATCCGATCGAAATGTATCTCAACGACATCTTCACCGTCACCGTGAACATGGCCGGGCTGCCGGGCATTGCGGTGCCCGCGGGCAAGGATGCACAAGGTCTGCCGCTCGGCCTGCAACTGATCGGTCGTCCGTTCGACGAGGAGACGCTGTTCTCGCTCGGCGAGGTGATCGAGCAGGCGGCCGGGCATTTTACTCCGGCGCGGTGGTGGGATTAGCGCTGCCGGCGCGAACGCGTCGCGGTTAACCATGATGGCCTTGCCGGCGCCACGATGCTGCCATCTTGTGCGCCGGTTAACCGCCTTCGGGCAATAACCGCCACAATGGAGGGGCGGTCGATCATGCGGTGGTCGGGATATCTTGGCGCGATAGCGGTGAGCTTGTGGCTGGGCGGCTGCGCCTCGGTGCACAACATGCCGGTCAACGAGCCTGCCCATGGCAGCGTGGTCGATCAACTTCATCTCAATTTCAAGGAAGAAGCCGCTGATAATGACGACCTTCTGGTCGGGCTGGCATTCTCCGGCGGCGGCACCCGCGCGGCGGCGTTTTCCTTCGGTGTGCTCTCGGAGTTCGACCGGATCACGGTGCCGCACGGCAACGACAAGCTGCTCGACCGGCTCGATTTCATTTCCGGCGTGTCCGGCGGCTCGGTGACGGCGGCTTATTACGGCTTGAAGAAGCGCGCGGCGCTGGCCGACTTCCGCGAGCGCTTCCTGTTGCAGAACGCGGAAGAGGGGATCAACACGACGCTGTCGCTGGCGACCATGGGGCGCGCGCTCGGCGGCGGCATCAACGACCAGCAGGGTTTTACCCAGTGGCTCGACCGCAACCTGTTTCATGGCGCGACCTATGGTGAGTTTCGCGAAGTTGGCGCGCCGCGGGTCTGGATCAATGCCTCCGACATCTACAACCGCGTGCCGTTCGTGTTCGGCGCCACCGCCTTCACCGCGATCTGTAGCGACCTGACTAAGTTTCCGTTGTCGAACGCAGTGGCGGCATCCGCCGCCGTGCCGGTCGCCTTCGCGCCGATCGTGGTGAAGGCCTATCCCGGCGCCTGCACCGATCCGCTGCCGTCGTGGATCACGCGCTCGGCCGCCGACCGTAACGCTTCGCCGATGCTGCGCTCGTTCGCCAGCGCCATCCTGCGCTATCGCGAGGGCAAGGTGCCGTACATCAAGCTGCTCGATGGCGGCCTCGTCGATAACTACGGCCTTGCCGGTTTCACCATCTCGCGGGAATCCTCAACCACGCCTTATGGGCCGTTGACGCCGCAGCAGGCGGTGAAGTTGCGGCGCTCGATGTTCCTGGTGGTCGATGCCAAGGCCGGGTTGTCCGGCGATTGGGTGCGAACGGCCGACGGTCCGACCGGCATCGATCTGGTCAAGGCGGCGATCGACACCACTATCGATGCCAGCGTCGGCGCCAGCTACACGGCCTTCGAGCGCACCATGACCGACTGGCAGAATGCGCTGATCAAGTGGCGCTGCGGATTGTCGGCGGCGGACCGCAAGCGCTATGGCGCGCCCGCCGGCTGGAACTGCCGCGACCTGAAATTCTTCGTCGGCCGGCTCGGCTTCGACCAGTTCGATCCAGCGCGTGCTGCCGAACTTGGCAATGTGCCGACCCGCTTTCATCTGCCGCAGCAGCAGGTGGACGAGGTGATCGCTGCGGGACGCGACGCGCTCCGCATCAACCCGACGCTGCGGGATTTCATGAAGAGCATGTGAAAGCCGTCGTCCTGAGGTGCAACGTGCAATGCACGGAGCCTCGAAGGATGACGGCGATCCTTCGAGGCTCGCCCCAAAGGGGCTCGCACCTCAGGATGACGTCGTCGTAGCCGCACTCCGCCGGGGTTTTCTCGCCCCGCGGTCCATTGTAGAACTCGCCCCATGAACGCACCTGTCAAATCCGCGAAGCTCATCAAAGGCGCCACCAGCGATTGGGAGATGGTGATCGGGCTGGAAGTCCACGCCCAGGTCACCTCCAACTCGAAGCTTTTCTCCGGCGCGTCGACGCAGTTTGGCGGCGATCCGAACAGCCACGTCTCGCTGGTCGATGCCGCGATGCCGGGTATGCTGCCAGTGATCAACGAGGAGGCGGTGAAGCAGGCGGTGCGCACCGGCCTCGGCCTCAAGGCCAAGATCAACCTGCGCTCGGTGTTCGATCGGAAAAATTATTTCTATCCGGATCTGCCGCAGGGCTATCAGATCAGCCAGTACAAATCCCCGGTGGTCGGCGAGGGTGAGGTGCAGGTCGATCTCGACGACGGCGACAGCGTCACCGTCGGCATCGAGCGGCTGCATCTGGAACAGGACGCCGGCAAGCTGCTGCACGACCAGCATCCGACCATGACCTATGTCGATCTCAATCGCTCCGGCGTCGCGCTGATGGAGATCGTCTCCAAGCCGGACATCCGCTCGTCCGAGCAGGCTAAAGCGTACGTCAGCAAGCTGCGCACCATCCTGCGCTACCTCGGCACCTGCGACGGCGACATGGAGAAGGGCAACCTGCGCGCCGACGTCAACGTCTCGGTGCGCAAGCCGGGCGAGCCGTTCGGCACCCGTTGCGAGATCAAGAACGTCAACTCGATCCGCTTCATCGGCCAGGCGATCGAGTACGAAGCGCGGCGTCAAATCGGAATCCTTGAAGACGGCGGTAGCATCGATCAGGAAACCCGATTGTTCGATCCCGGTAAGGGCGAGACGCGCTCGATGCGGTCGAAGGAAGAGGCGCACGACTATCGCTACTTCCCAGATCCCGATCTGCTGCCGCTGGAGTTCTCGCAGGACTTTGTTGACGACCTCGCCGCTGCGTTGCCGGAACTGCCCGATCAGAAGAAGATACGTTTCATCGGCGAATTCGCGCTGACGCCTTACGACGCTGCGGTGCTGGTCAGCGAGCGCGAGAGCGCCGACTTCTATGAGGCGGTGCTGGCGGCGCTCGCCGACAAGGCGCGCGACGGCAAGCTCGCCGCCAACTGGGTGATCAATGAACTGTTCGGCCGCCTCAACAAGGAGGCTAAGGACATCGCCGCGTCGCCGGTGTCGTCCGCGCAACTCGCAACAATCGTCGATCTGATCGGCGAGGGCACCATCTCCGGCAAGATCGCCAAGGATCTGTTCGAGATCGTCTGGAACGAGGGCGGCGATCCGCGCGCGCTCGTCGAAGCGCGCGGCATGAAGCAAGTCACCGATACCGGCGCGATCGAGAAGATCGTCGACGAGATCGTCGCCGCCAATCCCGACAAGGTGGCGCAGGCGCAGGCGAAGCCAGCGCTTGCCGGCTGGTTCGTCGGACAGGTGATGAAGGCGTCGGGTGGCAAGGCCAACCCGCAAGCGGTCAACGACCTCATCAAGACCAAGCTCGGTTTGTAACGCCGGCATCGTCACCGCTTGTCGCCGAGCGAGGTGATTGCGCATGCGCGTTGCCGTTCATCTTGCCTCGCCGGCGGACCGCCGCGCGGCGTCGGCGAGTGGTCGCGGTGACATTCGCGGACGAAAGTTTTTCGTCGTCGAGGGGTGGCGAACGGCGGTCGTCTCCGGATGCGACGACGGTGAATCGGAAAAATCGCGACCGCGAATCAGCGTCGAGAGCTGGCAAAAAATTCGCGTTCGAGAAACCGCGAACCGCCGGAACGTCCACATCGCTAAAAATTTTTTGTTTGCCAAAATTCGCGACTCAGAGTCCGCGCACACCGCTTCGATCGGCCGCGGTGAGTCGCGTCGCGTGACAACGCGCGCGAATTATTTTCAGCGTGAATTGCGAATCCATCTGCAGCACAAGCGTTTCCTTCAATCTTGACATTTGCCGACGTAGATTTCGCAGGCACTACTTGCATCGCGCACAGCGTCGCGTTTGTGCTCGTCGGCGACGACGCACGCGCGGCGCTGCCACCGCTTCATCAACACTTCCTTAAGCAGGACGCTGTTTTTTCGCATGTGTTGGTGTATGCGGGATGAAGTGCATTTCGATTCCCGGGTGCACGCAGCGATCAAGCCATCTCACTAATTAGGAGGGCAACATGGCTAAGAAGGCGAAGAAGGCGAAAGCCAAGAAGACTGTGAAGAAGGCCAAGAAGGCGACGAAGACCGCGGCGAAGAAGACCGCGAAGAAGACCCGCAAGGTCGCCAAGAAGAAGGCCGCCAAGAAGAAGTAAGTTTGCTTCTGGAAGAATTGCCGGCGTTCGTAGCCGGCGACGTCACACGAGCCGCCAGTTTGCCCTCCGCCTCAAGGCGGGTCCGGTTGGAAGCTCAGGTCGACGAAAGAGGGTGTCGGCGAGACATCAGGTCAGTCGGTCGGATCGTTGAACGGGTCGCTCATGCGCCCGGCAGATGATCCGGCAGAAGAGTGGTTCGGCAACGAGGCATTCTTCTTACGGCGTGGAGATCGCGTCTCCACAGTCACGAGCGGCTCCGCCGCGGTGGACTTCGACCCTGACGTGTTCGCCGACGCCCTCGTTTTTTGCCCGGCGTCTGCCCGACGTGCCGCGGCCGGTTTTGTCCCCACCGTATTGCTCCATCCAAGATCGTCATCGCCGCGCCGGATTTTCTGTGCGCGGAACACAGCGCCTTGCGGCGATGGTTATCGCTTTGCCAAGCACCACGGTAAACCCGCGATTCAGAAATGCGGGAAGTCAGCCAATGGCAGGGCTTTTTGATAAATCTGAAAAATTCGCGCGATGCGGCGTTCAGATTCCATTCATCGCGATACTTAAACTGCCTTTCAAATTTGACCGGTCATAGTCGCCTCAACACGCCGAACAACGGCGGTTGGGAAGAACGTCAAACGATTGGACAGGAGGCCGCGCTCGGAGCAGGGCGGGTACCTAACAAGAAGGTCAAAGATCATGTTTCACGGAACGATCGATCTGGATGCGGCGAAGCCGGTGGAAGACACCGCGATCCCGGACACGCTATTTGAGCGCGGGCTGTATTGGGCGAGCGGGCGGGGCGGCCTGGTCGATCTCGTCGCTGCGCACAAGTGGTTCAATCTGGCGGCGCTGAAGGGCCGCACCGAGGCCATGCAATTGCGTCGCGAGGTCGCTGAGATGATGTCCGACGTTGAGATTGCCACCGCGCAGCGCGATGCCCGCGCCTGGATCGCGATGCATTGATTCCTATAGCGGCGGGGTGGCGCCCTGCTCAGCTGCGGCGTTTGCCGGCGGCTTCGATTCAGAACCTAATGGGATACCCGGCGAACGTCGCTGTGTGCGCTCTCTATAGTCGGGAATCGTCTGACCCCGATCTGACAGGCGGTCGCCAATCCTGCGAAGCGCGTTGGAGCGAAACAGGGGGTGGCGGAGACAGAGGGATTCGAACCCTCGATAGGGCTTTACAACCCTATAACGGTTTAGCAAACCGCCGCCTTCAGCCACTCGGCCATATCTCCGTCGGCCCCGATATGCCCGACCCGGTGCCGCCTCGCAAGCGTCACTTGCGCGCGTGGGGCATTTCAGTGGGAGTTATCCTGCGGAGGTGCGTTCCGGCAGCCCGATCGAGTTCCCTATAGTAAAAGTATCCGGCCGGCGGCGGTTCCTTGTGCCACGAATCGATCCAGTTGTGGTCGCTCTGATTCCCACAGGCGAAAGGGTTTGCCGGCAGGGTGTTCCGTCCGATCCGGGAATCAAGGGTCGGATACGGCTCCGCAGTTCCGTTTCTAAAAATCCATATTTATCAATATTTTGCAGCGCTGTTACGATCACAGCTGCGTGTTATTTGTGCAACACCGATCCAAAAACGGCCGGATTGGTACCGTTCTGAGGCGTTCCTTTGTTGCGTGTTCATGGACGTTAGGTAATTGTGGCTGAAGCGACGGAGGGGGGCATCCCGAGGTCGTCCCGTTAGGTGGTTCGCTTAAGTCCCTCGCGTTGTGCGGGAGTGTCCGAAGGCGCGAACGGATCGAGCGGTTTAGTCAGGGACTAAGGGAACCTAGTCTTCGGGTGTTTCACCCAGCGGATCCGGAACCTTCCCTAAAGAGCAAACTTGGAGGTTTACATGAACATTGCGAAGAGCCTTATCCTCGGCTCGGCTGCGACCCTGGTCGCACTGGGTGGGGCGCAGGCGGCGGATCTTCCGTTGAAGGCCAAGGCGGTCGAATACGTGAAGGTGTGCTCCCTGTATGGCGCCGGCTTCTACTACATCCCCGGCACCGACACCTGCATCAAGCTGGGCGGCTATCTCCGTGCCGACACGTCGTTCAACGCCGCTGGCGCTTACGACATGCCGCGCTGGACCGGTGCTCCGAACCGCTACTCGAACGATTACATCTCTCGTTCGCGTCTCGGCTTCAACATCGACACCCGCACCGCGACCGAATACGGCGTTGTCCGCACCTACGCTGACTTCACGCTCAACTGGACGACGGACACTGACGCACGCGCCGCCGGTAACCTCGGCGTGTACTACGCGTTCATCCAGTTCGCCGGCTTCACCTTCGGTAAGGCGGTGTCGCAGTTCTCGAACCCGTGGACGGGCTATCCGGGCAACAACACCTCGTTCCTGCTCGGTGGTCAGGATGACGTGACCGGTATCAACCAGATCGCCTATACCGCGCAGTTCGGTAACGGCGTGTCGGCCACGATCAGCTTGGAAGAGAATAGCGGCCTGAAGCCCGGTGGTGTGAACTCCTACACCCGCGCTCCGCTGTACGATCTGGCGGCTGGTGGCGGCTTCGGTACCGCAACCTCCAACAACTGGGGCGGCACCAATGCTCCGGACATCGTTGGTCAGCTCCGTGTCGACCAGGCTTGGGGTCTGTTCCAGTTGTCGGCTGCGGCTCACCAGATCCGCGCTGGCGAAGCGATCGCTTCCCCGGTTCCGGCCGATGCTTGGGGCTTCGCCGTTCAGGCTGGTCTCTCGCTCAAGAACCTGCCGACCGGTCCCGGCGACAGCATCAACGTGTCGGTTGGCTATGCTGACGGCGCTTCGCGTTACATCGTCGGCGGCGTGAGCCCGGACAGCTACGCGATCGGCAACAACTCCGTCCTCGCGATGGGCTTCTCGAGCGATGGCGTCTACGCGCCGGGCTTCGGAATCCAGAAGACGGAAACCTACGGTGTTCGCGGTGCGTTCAACCACAACTGGGATCCGCACTGGTCGTCGTCGCTGTTCGGTGCTTGGTCGGCCATCCGTTACAACGGAACCGTCAAGACCGCTCTCGGCATCGATCCGGACTGGGATATCAGCCAGTTGGGTCTCGTCACCCGCTGGACCCCGGTCAAGGGTCTGACCTTCTCGGGCGAAGTGATGTACTCGTACCTCACCCAGAACAACACCGGCCTCGTGCTGCCGACCGGCGCGGTTGCCGGCGACCGTGGCACCTGGACCTTCGGTGTCCGCGCTCAGCGCAACTTCTAATCGTTATCGCCTCACGGCGACTACGATCTGAAACAGAGACCCCCGGCAGAAATGCCGGGGGTTTTTGCTTGTGATAGTCCATCATGTGATGGTTTATGATTGCATCGAATGTCAAAGCACTCACCAAATCGCGCAGCCGGTGGCCAGTCGAGGCTGGTTCAACAGTCACTTGAGGGGGCCATCTTGGCATTGCGGATGCAGCGCGCCGATGAAGCGGAGCGCGTTGCGACAGGCGTGCTGAAGGCCGATCGCGGCAACATTCTCGCGGCCCAGATTCTCGGACGCGCGCTATTGATGCAAAATCGCGCGGACGAGGCGATCGTTCCGCTGGAGCGAGCTGCGCGGCGCAGTGACGATCCTGCGATTGAAACCGAACTCGCGGGCGCCTTGGCGGCGGCGCACCGCACTGACGCCGCGTTGGATCGGTTGCAGCGGACCGCGGCCCGGCGGCCGCCATTTGTGCCGGCGTTTCTAGAGTACAGTAATCAGTTAGCGCGTGCCGGGCGGCACAGCGAGGCGATGGCCGTGCTCGAGCGCGGGCTGGAAGCGGCACCCGATGCGGTTGATCTGCGTGTGGCACTGGCCTTTGTGCACATCAAGCACAACGATCGCGCCAGCGCCCGCACGATGTTGCAGCGTGCAGTTGCCGATGCGCCGCAGCGGCACGATGTTTTGGCCGCACTGGCGAGGGTCATGGCGCAAGATGGCGAATATTCTGTCGCCGCCGATCTGTTTCGTCGGGCTCTCGCTTTGCAGCCTGACGATGCGGTTACGCGCAGCAGCCTTGGCGCTTGCCTTCTGGAGATGGGGGAGCGCGATGCGGGCGAAGCGAGCCTCCGTCTGGCGGCGCGGGGCGGTCCCCAGATGGTGGGACCAACGATCACGGCACTGGCGTCCGCGTCCCATGGTCGTTTCTTTCTACGGCCGAGCGATGCGGCGAAATTTCTGCAGGTCGATAAAAAGTGATGCGTGCTTACGCCCGGAACTGCCGCCGATAGATACCTGTCTCGCTGTACATCGTGGTGGTGAGATCATGCAGCCGCTGTGATTCTTCTGTTGTGAAGGCGGCTGTGTGCATCTCCCACTTGTCACGTTTCACCGGCATGCATTGCGCGATCGGCGTCCCCTTCGGCAGGACGCCGCTGAAATTCACATCGTGCCAGTGCGCCGGAAAATGAATCCAGTTGTCGTAGTAGCGATCGCTGTCGACCAGCCCGGTGAGGGTTGTGAAGGGTAGGTCGAAGCGGTTGGCGGGATGCGTGAACAACAGCGCATAGCCTTCCGGCGCTTCGATCGTCCAGAGATTGTGAAACTTCACCATGAAGCGGTCAGCTTCGAACAGCGGTGTACCCGTGACCTGGCTGGCGTCGTGGAGGCCGAGCGGTGAGCGCACGAAGTTGAGTTCGCCGCCCGGCGCGATGTCGTTGTCCCAGGTGAATTCGCCGTTCTCGACTTTGAGATCGCAGATCAGTGGAATGAGGAAGCCCGACGTCATGGCGTCGACGAACGGAGGACAGCGTTTCACGGTGTCGGTGGTGCCGCCATTAAGGGCATTGAATGCCTGCTGCGGCATTGTCTTGAGCCATGCCGGTACGCCGAGTGCGGCCGGCATTGGCCGCGGCAGAACTCCCTCTAGCTCCTTCGGGCATCGGAATGTCAAAGTCATGGGGGAGGGGTCGGGAGAGGTCACATTCGGCTCCGCGGCTGGAGCGTTTTCGAGCGAAGCGGAATCCGGACCGCGTGATGAAAACGCATCAATCTAAGTTTCGATCAAAGTAACACCACTGATGCCAATCATACCAGATCAGGGTGCTCGCACAGGATAGCCGGCTCCGCCGCTTGCATTTGGAATAGGATGCCAGCCGTCGCTATTGCACGCTGGCGCCGCGATGCAGGTCGGCTTCGATCTGCAAACGCGAACCTCCGCCGAACCGCGCGCGATAGACCTGGAGGTTCTCCATGATCCGCTGCACGTAGTTGCGGGTCTCCGAGAACGGAATCCGCTCCACCCAGTCGACTGCGTCGACATTCGGATCGCGCGGGTCGCCGTAGCGCGCCACCCACTTCCTCAGGCTGCCACGCCCCGCGTTATAGGCCGCGAAGCTCATGATGTAGGAGCCGCGATAGTCAGCCAGCAGGCCGCCGAGTTCGGCCGCGCCAAGCGTGGTGTTGTAGACCGAATCGTTCTTCAATCGGCCGAGGTCGTAGGTCGCGCCGTATTTCCGGGTGACGTACTTGGCGGCGGCCGGTGTCACTTGCATCAGGCCATAAGCCTGCGCCGGCGAAACGACTTTCGGATTGAAGCCGCTTTCCTGCCGCGCGATGGCGAACACCACGCTGGGGTCGACTTCCGGGCCGATCGGCCGGTAGTGCGGCAGACCCGTGGACGGATAAGCGTAGACATCGAAGGGCAGCCCGCGATTGAGCGCCGCCTTGCCGAGTTGCAGCATGCCGCGCGCGTCGTTGTTACGCGAGGCGAGTTCGCCAAGTCCCGCAAGAACATCGGCTCCGGCGTTGTCGCCCATGTCGGCGAGAATCGGGACCGCCAGTTCGCGTTCATTCAGCGCGTAGAGCAGTTGCACCGCGCGAACGATCTCGAACCGCTCGATGCCACGCAGGCCGCTGCCCGGCGCACGATGAATCTCGATCTGCGGCAGGCCGAGTTTGGCGCGGGCCAACTGGCCGTAGTAACTGGTGGAATGGGCGGCGGCGGATTGATACGCCGCGCGTGCATCCTGCGTGCGGCCGGAGGCTTCGGCGGCGCGGCCGAGCCAGTAGCCGGCGCGCGCCAGCGCCGTCGGGTTCTCGCTGCGCTCTGCGATACGCGCGAAATGTTGGGTGGCGGTCGCTGGATCCTTCAGGAAACGCAGCGCGATCCAGCCGGCAGTGAATTCCTTCTGCGTCTTATAGACGTTCTTGGTCGGCAACGCGGCGTCGCGCGCCACCAGATAAGCGGTACGATTATCGCCGGCGTCGAGCAGTTCGCGGGCCAGCACGCGGCGCTCGATCCACCATTCGTCGAGGTCGTAGAGGCGGGCGGGGTCGCGCGGTGCGCTCAGCATCAAGCGCCCGGCTTCCGCGATCCGATCCTGTCGCCGCAGCCATTGAATCTTGCTGAAGATGTAACCGGCATCACCGTGCAGGCTGTGTGGGACGTCATCGAGCAGCGCTTTCGCGTTCGATGCGCGTTTCGAGACGGCGATGCGGGCTCGTGCAAGCGCCACCTGATCGCTGCCGAGGCGATGCGCCGCGCGCAATGCCGCTTCGTTCGCGTCGTCATAAAGCAGCGCATCCATCCGCGCTTTGTGGTCAGCGGGTCTCAACAGCGCGCCAAGCTGATCCAGCACGACGGATTCAATGCTGGCGGGCATGTTCTCATCGAGCCAAGCGTCGCGCACAAGACGTTCGGCGGTAGCGCGGTCGCCACGTCCGAGCAGCGCGCGGGCTAGCACCAGTTTGCCCTTATAGGAGAGCGGGGTTTCGTTCTGAAACCAGGCCAACACTGTGGCATCGTCGCGGCGATCGTCCCACAGCGCTGCTTCGGCGCGGCGACGCATGAAAGTCTGAGAGGGCCAGCCGGGATTGGCGGCAATGAAGGCGCGGTAGCGCTCGACGCTGGCGCCATTGTCGCCGCTGCGCAGGATGATCCATTCGGCGAGTTTGCGCGCCACCGGATCGCTGATTGCAGCCTCGGCCTGCGTCGCTTCGGTCTGCTTTCCCCTGCGAACCAGATCGACCACATTCTGCAACGCGCCGAGATCGGCCTGCGAAGTGGACGACGTTGCGGCGACCACTGAAGGCAGGCTCGGTCTGCGCTCGACGCGCGGCGCCGGTTGCCGATGCGCCGGCGCCTGCAGTGTCGCGCTGGCGGGGGCGGAATGCGATTTGGCGGATGCCGGTTTCTTGGTGGCCGATTTCGTCGAATGGCTCTTTGTCGAATGAGTTTTGGTCGAATGAGACTTGCTCGGATGATCTTTCGATTTGTCCTTGGATTGCGTCTTGGAGGACTGGGTTTTGGACCCATGTGCCTTCTCGGCGTGCGACTTTTCAGCGTGCGACTTCGCCGCCGTGGCCTTGGACTCCGGCTTCTTGGGAGCAGGGGTCTTGGACGCCGCGCTCTTGGATCCAGCGTTCTTGGATGTGGATGTTTTGGCGGCGTGGGGTTTCGCCGTGGTGCTTTCGGGTGCGGCCTGCGCACCGATCATCAGCGCCAGCGACCCGACGGTCGCCATCAATACTTTCCATCGCCATGCCGATGCTCGGGCAAACGTCATCACGGCGTTCCTTCGCTCGAATCAATCCCGACATGCCCGCCGGGGAAATTGTCTCTGATTTTGAGAACAGAACATCAAATGTGTTAAGCATTTCATGTCTGCAGCCAAAGCCGGGCGATTTCGCGGCCGCCAGGGCATCATCCAACACGTGCGCCCGTTCTCCCCTCCACCGCGCTTCCGCTGGCGATGCTTCCGATGGACAGCGCAAACATATGAATTTATTGTAGTTTGTGGCGGAACCGGGATTTTCATCGACCGATGGCCGGAGGTAGAGGAACGCAATCTCGTCACGGAACCGGACACAAACGCCGTGTTGACGACATGGGCGAGCCCTTTTGTCGCGGCGGCGGACCAGCTAGAAAGTCGATAAATTAGAAGGACGTGCGAGCGGCGTTGCCGCGGCGTTTGTTGGAGAATGACGATGGCAGCCAAGACGAAATTCCGGGGGTCGTTTACCGCCTTGGTGACGCCGTTCAAAAACGGTTCGGTGGACGAAGACGGTTTCCGTGACTTCGTCGACTGGCAAATCGCCGAAGGCACCAACGGGCTGGTGCCGGTCGGCACCACCGGTGAAAGCCCCACCGTCAGTCATGACGAGCACAAGCGGATCGTCGAGTGGTGCATCGATCAGGCCAAGGGACGCGTGCCGGTGATGGCCGGTGCGGGATCGAATTCGACCCGCGAGGCGATCGAACTTTCCGAGCATGCCGAAGGTGCCGGCGCCGATGCGGTGCTGGTGGTGACGCCGTACTACAACAAGCCGACCCAGGAAGGGCTCTATCAGCACTTCAAGGCGATCAACGACGCGATCGGGATTCCGATCTTCATCTACAACATTCCGGGCCGCTCGGTGATCGACATGTCGGTCGAGACCATGACGCGCCTGTCGCAACTCCCCAACATCGCGGGCGTGAAGGATGCGACCGCAAGCATGGTTCGCGTCTCGCAACAGCGCGCGGCGATGGGCGGTGATTTCAATCAGCTATCGGGCGAGGACGCCACGATCCTCGGCTATATGGCCCATGGCGGCCATGGCTGCATCTCGGTGACATCCAACGTCGCGCCGCGGCTCTGCTCTGAATTTCATCAGGCGTGGCAGCGCGGTGATACCGTCGCCGCGCTGGCGATTCATGACAAGCTGATGCCGCTGCATACGGATCTTTTCATGGAGTCGAATCCGGCGCCGATCAAGTACGCGCTGTCGCTGTTGGGGAAGATGGAGGAGACATTGCGATTGCCGATGGTTCCCGTTTCGGAGCCGACACGGGCGGCGGTGCGTAAAGCCATGATCCATGCCGGGCTGATCAATTGAGTGCGTCTTTGTAAGCGTTGATTGTTGTCGTTACATATCAACACGGGGCTGAAAAGGAGTTTGGGATGCTCAAGGAATTCCGCGAATTTGCCATGAAGGGCAACGTCGTCGATCTTGCCGTTGCCGTGATCATCGGCGCGGCGTTCGGCGCGATCGTCAACTCGATGGTTGCCGATATCATCATGCCGATCATTGGTGCAGTCACCGGCGGTCTAGATTTCTCGAACTACTTCACCGGGCTGTCGTCGCAAGTCACCGCCGGCAACCTCGCTGACGCGAAGAAGCAGGGCGCGGTGCTGGCTTGGGGTAACTTCCTCACGCTGACGCTGAATTTTATCATCATCGCTTGGGTTTTGTTCATTGTGGTGCGACTGATGAATTCGCTGAAGAAGAAGCAGCCGGCCACACCGGAAGCGCCGGCTGAACCGTCCGATGAGGTCAAGTTGCTGACCGAAATTCGTGACCTGCTGAAGAAGAGCTGAAACGAGGCGTCCACGGCGGGCGCTGTCGTCTGTTAAGGGCAGCGCCCAAAGGGGCTTGAACACATGGCGGAGAAGAACGAGCGCGCCATCAAGGTGGTTGCGGAAAATCGCAAGGCGCGCTTCAACTATGCGATCGAGGACACGGTCGAGGCGGGCATTTCGTTGACCGGGACCGAGGTCAAGTCGATCCGCAACGGCAAGACCACGATCGCGGAGTCCTATGCCGATCCCAAGGGCGGCGAGATCTGGCTGATCAACGCCAACATTCCCGAGTATCTGCAGGCCAATCGCTTCAATCATGAGCCGAAGCGGCCACGCAAGCTGTTGCTCCACAAGAAGGAGATCAACAAGCTGGCCGGTGCAGTGGAGCGCAACGGCATGACGCTGATCCCGCTCAAGCTCTATTTCAACGAGCGGGGGCGCGCCAAACTTCTGCTCGGGCTCGCCAAGGGCAAGAAGCTGCACGACAAGCGCGAAACCGAGAAGAAGCGCGACTGGACTCGCGAGAAGGGCCGCTTGATGCGGGCGAGGGGATAACGCGCCGCTTTCGGAAGGATCGATGGATATGAATCAGAACGATCTGTTGGCCGTCGACTGGAGCAAGATTCCCGCGCCGCAGGACGACGGTGCCGCGCGACATCTGATCGGGACGGCGTTGCCGCCAGTCAGTCTGCTTACCACCGACAAGACCAGAGTAACCCTGGCGGAGTTGTCGGGGCGGACGGTGGTGTTCGGCTATCCGCGGACTGGCGAGCCCGGCAAGATCAGCATCGTCGATGACTGGGATATGATTCCGGGCGCGCGGGGCTGCACACCGCAGACCTGTTCGTTCCGCGATTTGTTCTCCGACCTGAAGGCCGCCGGGGCGCAGCACGTGTTCGGCCTGTCGACACAGGACAACGGTTATCAAAGCGAAATGGCCGAGCGGCTGCATCTGCCGTTTCCGGTGTTGTCCGATGACGGGCTTGAACTGACGCGTGCGCTCAATCTGCCGACCATGGAGGTCGCGGGGCTGACGCTCATCAAACGGCTGGCGCTGATCGTCGACGACGGACGTATCACGCATGTGTTCTATCCGGTGTTTCCGCCGGATCGAAATGCGGGCGATGTGCTGGCGTGGCTGAAGAACAATCCGCGCTAGCGCGGTAGCTCAGCCGAGGTCGCTGCGGACTTTCGCGAATACGTTTTCGAACATCGCGGGCGTCAGCACGCCGGTGTTGGTGTTGTAACGCGAGCAGTGATAGCTGTCGTAAAGCTTCAATGGACCTGCTTCGTGCACGGCGCCGTGTGAAAACGGTGCGGCCACGGCGCGAAGACCAAGCGCCTTGACGGTCGTGTCGTGCGCAACGCGGCCGAGCGCGACAATCGCGCGTAATCGCGGCATCTCCGCAAGCGTCGCGTCGAGAAATTGTCGGCAGGTACGAATCTCGATCGGCAATGGCTTGTTCTGCGGTGGGACGCAACGCACCGCATTGCTGATGCGGCAGTCGACCAGTGTGAGGCCGTCGTCGGGGCGCGCTCGGTAGACACCCTTGGCGAAGCCGAACGCAATCAGCGTTGCATAAAGCAGATCGCCGGCATAGTCGCCGGTGAACGGGCGCCCGGTGCGGTTCGCACCTTGGAGTCCGGGCGCCAGCCCAACGATCAGCAGGGCAGCGTTGCGATCGCCGAACGAGCGCACCGGAGCATTGAACCAGTCGGGTTCGCGCGCCCTGATTGTCTCACGGAAATTGACCAGTCGAGGGCAGAGCGGGCAATCGCGGCCGGGGTCTGCATGATCGACGATACCGAAGCGCGCATCGGATGATGATCGAGACACCGATGCAGATTTAGTCCTCGAAATCGTCGTCATTGTTTCGCGTGGCGGTGGTGCTGCGTTGGAGGAACTGTGGCGCGTGATGGCGCGGCTCGCGCGGCGCGGGTCGCTCGGCGGGGTCGCGTCCCAGCTTTGATTGCAATTCCATCAGGTCGGTAAAAACGTCCGCCTGACGGCGAAGCTCATCGGCGATCATGGGAGGCTGGCTGGTGATGGTGGAGACGACCGTGACGCGAACGCCGCGACGCTGCATGGCTTCGACGAGGGAGCGAAAGTCGCCGTCGCCTGAAAACAGCACCATCTGGTCGATGTGCTCCGCCAGTTCCATAGCGTCGACCGCCAGTTCGATGTCCATGTTGCCTTTGACCTTGCGGCGGCCGCTGGCGTC
>JAEWIX010000011.1 GCA_023386885.1 Pseudomonadota bacterium | reverse complement strand
CGCGACCTGGTCCGTTGCCTCGCCACGCGAACGGCGCACCATCCTCACCAAGGCCGCCGACATCCTGCAATCGAAGGCGAACGATTTCGTCGCGGCGATGGGCGCGGAGATCGGCGCGACCGCCGGCTGGGCGATGTTCAATGTCGGCCTCGCCTCGGACATGCTGCGCGAGGCGGCGGCGCTGACCACGCAGATCAGCGGCGAAGTGATTCCATCGAACCGGCCGGGCTCGCTGGCGATGGCGGTGCGCCAGCCCGCCGGCGTGGTGCTGTCGATCGCGCCGTGGAACGCGCCGGTCATTCTCGGCGTCCGCTCGCTGGCGACGCCGCTCGCCTGCGGCAACACCGTGGTGATGAAGACATCGGAGATGTGCCCGCGCACCCATCGCCTGATCGTCGAAACCCTCAACGAGGCGGGGCTGCCGAAGGGCGTGCTCAACGCCATCTCCAATGCACCGGACGCCGCCGCCGAGATTGTCGAGACGCTGATCGCGCAGCCCGCGGTGCGCCGCGTCAACTTCACCGGCTCGACCCGCGTCGGCCGCATCATCGCGGAATCCGCCGCGCGCCATCTCAAGCCGGCGCTGATGGAATTGGGCGGCAAGGCGCCGTTCGTCGTGCTCGACGATGCCGATCTCGATGCGGCGGTCGCCGCCGCCGCGTTCGGCGCCTACATGAATCAGGGCCAGATCTGCATGTCCACCGAACGCATCGTGGTGGACGAGAAGATCGCCGACGCTTTCGTCGCCAAGCTCACCGAGAAGGCGAAAAGCCTGAAGGCCGGAGATCCCGTCGCCGGCAAGACGCCGCTCGGCTGCGTGGTCGATCCCACTGCGGCCAACCGCATCGGCCAGTTGATCAAGGATGCGGTGGACAAGGGCGCGACGATGACCGCCGGCGGCGGCATCAACGGCACCATCATTCAGGCGACGGTGCTGGATCGCGTGTTGTCCTCGATGCGGATCTATCGCGAGGAATCCTTCGGCCCGGTGGTGACCGTGGTGCGGGTCGGCAGCGTCGACGAAGCGGTGCGGATTGCCAACGACACCGAATACGGACTGTCGGCGGCGGTGTTCGGACGCGACGTCAATCGCGCGCTGGCGGTGGCGCGGCGGATCGAGTCCGGCATCTGCCACGTCAACGGCCCGACGGTGCACGACGAGGCGCAGATGCCGTTCGGCGGCGTCAAGGCATCGGGCTACGGCCGCTTCGGCGGCAAGGCCGGCATCGCCGAATTCACCGAACTGCGCTGGATCACCATTCAGGATGGGCCGATCCACTATCCGATCTGATGGACATCCGCGTGAGAAAATTGAACGGCAAGACCTGCATCGTCACGGGTGGCGCGGGCAACCTCGGCTGCACCACCGCGCAACTGTTTCTCGAACACGGCGCGTACGTGCTGCTGGTCGATCGCGATGCCGACGCGCTGGCGCTTGTCGCGGCTAACCTGCCGCCGGATCGCGTCGCGACCGTCCGCGCCGACGTGGCGGATGCGGCCGAGACACAGAATTACGTCCGTGCCGCAGTGGAACGCTTCGGCAGGATCGACGTGCTGTTCTCCAATGCCGGCAATTTCGGCACCGTCAGCCCGATTGCGGAATATCCCGACGAGACATTCGACAGCGCGATGGCGGTGCATGTGCGCGGCGCGTATCTCGCGGCGAAACATACAGTACCGCACATGAACGACGGCGGCGCGATCGTCATCACCTCCAGCGTTGCCGGCATGCGCGGCGATGCCGGCGTCTATGCCTACATCACCGCGAAGCACGCGCAGGTCGGGCTGATGCGCTGCCTCGCCAAGGAACTGGCGCCGCGCCGCATTCGCGTCAACACCATCCACCCCGGCCCGATCGACAACGGCTTTCAGCTCGCGGTGGAGCAAGGGCTCGGTCGCGCCATGGGCATCGACGGCACCGCGTTCTTCAACGCGATGATCCCGCTCGGCCGCCACGGCACCGCCGAGGAGATCGCCCGCTCGGTGCTGTACCTCGCGAGCGACGATTCGAGCTTCACCACCGGCACCACGCTGATGGTGGACGGCGGCATGAGCGTCTGACGATGCCTAACGGAACAGCGTCTCGACGTAAGCTGCGCCGATACCAACCTTCTCGTAATGCGCGCGGCACATCGCGATGTAGTTGTGCACGTCGAAATAGCCGTCCGGCTCGCCGGCCTCGTCGAGCCATATCAGCGGCCCCTTGACCTGAAAGAACACCTTCATCGGTTGCTCATGATCGTAAGCCACCAGCGTATGACCTTCACCCGGCGTCTCGTAGACGAAGTCACCGGCCGTCGCGGTCCAGTCGTGTTCGAGGTAGCCCCACTTGCCGGAGATGGTGTAGGCGAACACCTCGTGCGGATGATAGTGGCGATTCACCAGCCCCGCCTTCTTCGCCATCAGGATGTCGCACCACTTGTTCTGCGACGGCGAAATCCACAGCGGACGCGACGACACCGTCTCGGTGAACGGCACGTAGTAGCGCTCGTCGTCGGTCGGCGCGTTGCTCAGATAAACCTCCGGCTTCGCGTCCGGCTGAAAGACCTTCGCAATCGGTTTCAGGTCACGCCAGAATTCCGTGTTGGCAGCCTCGGGCATCGCGTTCCTCCGTATCTTTCCGGAAAGGATAGCGGCGCACCCTGCCGGCAAAAATGGACAATCGCGAAAAACAATTGCACTTTACGTGGCGCGACAGCGTAGACGCGGGAGCAGCATATGGCGGCAAAAGCGTTGGACATCTCCGCACCATCGATGCCGGCAAGATCGATACCAACACGATCGACGCCGGCACGATCGATGCCGGAAGTCGAGGTCCAGATCCTTCGCAGCGAACTCACCAGCGGCGAATGGACGCTGCGTGACGGACGCTATCACGGCTTCGTTCTGCAGGCCGGTTCCGGGCGCATTCAACTCGACGGCAAGGAACTGCCGGTGACCGCGCCTTGTCTGTTGTGGTTTCCGGCGCGCGTCAAAGCGGCGCTGCGGTTCGAGGCCGGCTCGCGCGGTATGACAACGGCGGTATCGGAGATCGGCCTCGCGCGCGTGCTGTCCGGAAGCACCAATGCCAACCAGATGCGCGCCGCGCTATCGACGCCGGTGATCCGCGCCAAACTCGACGCGGCGCAGGCGCGCCGACTGTCGGACTCGCTCGACGTTCTTCTCGACGAGGCGCTGCACGAGCGCCCCGGCGCGCAGGAAGCGATGCGCCACCAACTGGCGCTGTTCCTGCTGGCGACATGGCGGCTGTCCGGGCCGGTGCTGCGGGAATCGCAACCGCTGCCGCGCACCATCGTCCACAAATTCATGCATGCCGTGGAAGTGCATCTGCGCGATCACTGGAGCATCGCGCGCTACGCCACCGAAGTCGGCGTCAGCGCCGACCGCCTCAACGCCACGGTGCGCCGCGCGACCGGACGCTCGCCGCTCTCTATCGTGCACGAACGACTGATCGCGGAGGCCGATACGCTGCTCGACGATTCGAGCCTGAAGATCGCCGAGGTGGCGGAGACGCTGGGCTTTCACGATCCGGCCTATTTCAGCCGCTTCTACAAGCGCGAAACCGGACGGCCGCCGAACAAGCAGCGCCTCGACGTCACCGCGCGGCAGGCCGGACAGAGCAGTTCGTTCGCGGCGTGGCCGTAAGCCGGTCGCGCGGCCTACTTGATGACCCTGACGCCGTTCCACTTGCCGGTGGAGGCAAGGTTGAGCAGCACCGTGCGGCAGAGCGCTTCGATCGACGACACCGCACGCGTCACCGGGCGATCCGCCGGGCATACGAGGTTTACGCTGCGCTGCAATTTCGGCTTGCCGATCCGCCACGCCAACAGCCGCCCGCTCTGCACCTCGCGCGCGATGGAGTTGAACGGCAGGATCGAATAGCCCGCGCCGATCTCGACCATGCTCTTGATGTTGGCATAGGAGTCCACCTCGAACACCGTATTGAGTTGCAGCGCGTGATCGGCGGCTTCCTTTTCCAGCAGCGCGCGCAGGCCATGGGTGCTGCTCGGCAGCACCAGCGGCAGTTTGCTCACCTGCTGATACGAGCACTGCCCGGCGCCGGGAGGCTCGACGCCCGCCGGCGCCTTCATCGGCCCCAGCAACCACAACTCCTCGGACAGCACGGGCAGCGAGGTCAGCGTGCGATCCGAGACCGAGGTATAGAGCACCGCGAGATCGACCCGCGCCTCACGAATCCATTCCAGCACGAAACCGCTCATCGCCTCCGCGATACGCAGCTTCACCTTGGGAAACTGCCGCTGCGCCTCGAGAATCAGCGGCACCGCCAGAATCTGGCTGATAGTACCGGGCAGACCAAGGCGCACTTCGCCGGACGGCTCGGCCTCGTGCTCCTGGATTTCCTGCCGGGTAATCGAAAACTGATCGATGATGATGCGGGCGTTGCGCACCAGGATATCGCCGGCCTCGGTCGCGACCACGCCCTGCGGGCTGCGAAACAGCAGCGCGCAGCCCAGTTCGGATTCCAGGTTGCGGACATGCAGGCTCAGCGCGGGCTGGGCGACGTTGAGAAATTCAGCGGCCTTGGAAAACGATCCTTGCTCCACAATCGCGATGAAATATCGGAGCTGCCTGAGATCCATATAGATCCAACATGATGTTACCGCTCGAAAAGGGCTGCCGCATTCTAGAGCATGATGTTGGAAAGTGCGAAACGGTTTGCGCGTCCGGCGCGCCGAAGGGGGCCGGTTCGCGCTCTAACTCGTTGGAATCGGTCATGTTCATGAGTCTCGATCGATGCGATCCGACCCATGGCGAAGTAACTCCGCGGCGCATCTCGATACCGCCCCGCAATCCTGCAAAACGGATATCGGTGGTCACGAACCGGCGCGCGGCGCTTTCGGCGTGAACTCCCGGCGCAACGCTTCACCGTGCTCGTTCGCGGCCGGCACCCGGTGCGCGGCCACCATCTCGCCATCCACCTTGACGCCGGGCGCCAGCAGCCGCACTGGGCCGGAGGGCGTTTCGACGTCGAGGTAGCGGTTCTGCGGATGCACCGCGAGATCGTCCAGCGAACTCACCCGGCCATAGGCGAGGCGCGCCGCGCTCAGCACTTCGATGGCCTGCTCGCGCGTCATGCCGAGGAAGATCGGCACGATCTCCGCGTCGAGCGCCTCGCGGTTCTTGACGCGGCTGTCGTTGTTGCTGAAGCGCGGGTCGGTGAGCAGGTCTGGACGCCCCAGCACGTCGCGGCACAGGATCACCCATTCGCGCTCGTTCTGGATCGCGATCAGCACCGGACGTCCGCCGCTGCATGTGAACGCGCCATAGGGCGCGATGGTCGGATGATGCAGGCCGAACTTGCCCGGCGTGATGCCACCATAGGTGAACTGCAAGTACGGCACGTTCATCCAGTCCGCCAGCGAATGGAACAGCGACACCGCGATGTGCCGGCCATGGCCGGTCTTCTCGCGCGCGTAGAGCGCCTGAAACACCGCCTGCGTCGCCGTCATTCCCGCCGAGATATCGCCGACCGACACGCCGACGCGTACCGAGCCGAATTCGTTGCCGGTGGTGCTGGCGAGACCGCTCTCCGCCTGCACGAGCAAGTCATACGCCTTCAACTCGCGCAGCGGCCCCTCGTCGCCGTAGCCGGTGATCGAGCAGGTGATCAGCCGCGGGTGCTGTTCCCGCAATTTCGTCATCGAGAAGCCGAGCCGCTCGATGGCGCCCGGCGCGAGGTTCTGGATGAAAATATCCGCCCGCGCGATCATCTCCGACAGAATGGCGCGCTCGGCTTCCTGCTTGAGATCGAGGCAGATCGATTCCTTGCCGCGATTGAGCCAGACGAAATAGGCGCTCTCGCCATGCACCAGATGATCGTACTGCCGGGCGAAGTCGCCCTCGGGCCGTTCGATCTTGATCACCCGCGCCCCGGCGTCGGCCAGCTTGCACGAGAGATAGGTCGGGGCGACGGCCTGCTCGATGGAAACAACCAGCAATCCAGCAAGATCCGACGCCATCATTCCTTACCTTTTGGCATGCCCATGCAGCGCCGCACCAAACGGCGCGCTGATCCAATAACACCAAGCCGGGCGCGATATGACAGCCCTTATCGTCATGCGCGACACCCTGTCGCGATTCACAGCCGCCATCCGCGTCATCGCATCACGAACGGGTTCGGCACGTCCTTGCCGTAGGACATCCAGACGCATTTGGTTTCGAGATATTCGTTGATCGCTTCCTGCCCGCTTTCCCGGCCGAGCCCGGAATTCTTGAAGCCTCCGAACGGCGCCATGTAGCTCACCGCACGATAGGTGTTGGTCCAGATCGATCCGGCCCGCAACCGCTTCGCCGCCGTGAAGATGCGGCGCTGGTCGTTGGTCCACACGCCGGCGGCAAGGCCGTAGGCGGTATCGTTGGCCATCGCATAGGCTTCGTCGTCTTCGCGAAACCGGATCACCGACAGCACGGGGCCGAACACCTCCTCCTGCGCGATGCGCATCGAATTGGAAACGTTGGCGAACACCGTCGGCTCGATGAACCAGCCGTCGCCGCATTCCGGGCGGTCGGCGGGCTTGCCGCCCATCACGCAGTCCGCGCCTTCGTTGCGTGCCATCTCGATGCAGGACAGCACGCGCTGATACTGCGGCTGCGTGGTGACCGGCCCCACCTGCGTCGCCATATCCATCGGGTCGCCCATCCGCGCGGTCTGTGCCAAGGCGGTGAACTTGTCGAGAAACTCGTTGTGAATGCTTTCATGCACCAGCAATCGCGAACCGGCGATGCAGGTCTGCCCGGTGGCGGCGAAGATGCCGGAGACCACGCCCTTCACCGCGTTGTCGATGTCGGTATCCGGGAACACCAGTTGCGCCGACTTGCCGCCGAGTTCCAGCGTCAGCCGCTTGAAAGTCTGCGCGGCATTGCGCGCGATGTGGCGGCCAGAGTTCTCGCCGCCGGTGAAGGCGATCTTGTCGACGCCGGGATGCGTGGTCAGCGCTTCGCCGACATCGGCGCCGAAGCCGGTGACGACATTGACGACTCCGGCCGGGAAGCCAGCCTCTTCGATGAGGCGTGCGAATTCCAGCGTCGAGGCCGAGGTGAATTCCGACGGCTTCAGCACCACGGTGCAGCCGGCCGCCAGCGCCGGCGCGAGCTTCCATGTCGTCAGCAGCAACGGCGAATTCCATGGCGTGATCGCAGCCACCACGCCGACCGGTTCGTGGCGGGTGTAGGTGAACATGTCGGCCTTGTCGATCGGCACCACTGCGCCCTCGATCTTGTCGGCGAGGCCACCGAAATAATAGAACCACTGCGGGATGTAGCCGACTTGCCCGCGCATCTCGGCATAGAGCTTGCCATTGTCCTGCACTTCAGTAGCCGCGAGATGATCGGCGTCGCGCAGGATCAGATCGCCGAGCTTGCGCAGAAGCTGCCCACGCTGCGACGGATGCATGTCCGCCCACGCGCCTTGCTCAAGCGCCTTGCGCGCGGCGGACACCGCCTGATCGACGTCGCGCTGGTCGCACTTCGGAATCCGCGCCCATGTCTTCGCCATGAACGGATCGACGGACTCGAAGGTTTCGCCGGACTCAGCGGACTTCCACTTGCCGCCGATGAAACACTGATAGTCCTTGATACCTTGCACGCGAGTCATGATGGTTTCCTTCCGGCACGTCTATCTTAGTTGAACTCGATCACCTGACGAATGGCGCTGCCATCGTGCAGGCGATCGAATCCCGCGTTGATGTCGTCGAGCTTGATGCGATGGGTGAGCAATTTTTCGACCGGCAGCTTGCCGCGCATGTAGAGGCCGAGGAAGCGCGGAATGTCCCGCGAGGGCACACCCGAGCCGAGATAGCTGCCCTTGATGGTGCGCTCCTCCGCCACCAGCGACACCGCCGGCAAGGTGAGCATCGCTTTCGGATTCGGCAGTCCCGCCGTCACCGTGGTGCCACCGCGCCGCGTGATGGCGTAGCTCGCTTCCAGCGCCTTCACCGAGCCCGCGAACTCCAGCGCGGCATCGACGCCGCCGGAGGTCGCTTCCTTCACCTTGCCGACCAGATCGGGATCGTCGGCCTTGAACGCGTGGGTCGCGCCGAGTTCGCGCGCGAGATCGAGTTTCTGTTCCAGCCGGTCGATCGCGACAATGGTCTCCGCGCCGTTGGCCGCCGCGCCGAGCACCGCCGCAAGCCCGACGCCGCCGAGCCCGACCACCGCCGCCGTGCGGCCCGGACCGACATCGCCGCCGTTGAACACCGCGCCGGCGCCGGTGAGCACCGCGCAGCCCATCAGCGCCACGATATGCAGCGGCACATCCTTGCGCACCTTCACCACCGAACGACGCGAGACCGTCGCATATTCCGCGAAGCACGACACGCCGCAGTGATGATGAATTCGGTTGCCGTTGCGATGCAGACGGAATTCGCCGCTGAGCAGATCGCCCTTGCCGTTGTGCTCCGCGCCCGGCTCGCACAACGCGGGCCGCCCCTGCGAACACGGATTGCAATGGCCGCAACTCGGCACGAACACGCAGACCACATGATCGCCGCGCACCAGATCGTTGACGCCGTCGCCAACCTCTTCCACCACGCCGGCCGCCTCATGCCCCAGCACCATCGGCACCGGCCGCGGCCGGTCGCCGTTGATCACCGAAAGGTCGGAATGGCAAAGCCCCGCCGCCGCGATTTTGATCAGAATTTCGCCCCGGCCCGGACCGTCGAGATCGATCTCCTGCACCTTCAAAGGCAGCGATTGCGCATAGGGCGCCGTATTATTCATGTCCTCGAGAACGGCGGCCCTGATCTTCATCCATCACTCCCATTTTCAGGCACGCGACCACCCGTCCCGCGAACAGGCGGGTGCGCACTCGGCAAAGGTGATCAACGTGCGTCGCGCGGCCGCTCAGTGAACCGCCGCGTACATGATCTTTTCTTCGGTCGCTTCTTCCATCGCGAATTCCTCGACTACGCGACCCTGCCGCGAGACAAGGACGCGATCCGCGAGGTTCATGACTTCCGGCAAATAGGACGAGATCACCACGACGGCGAGGCCGGCATCGGCCAGCGAGTTGATCACCTGATGCAGTTCGGCGATGGCGCCAACGTCGACGCCACGCGTCGGCTCGTCGAAGATGATCAGCTTCGGCTTCTGCACCAGCGCGCGGGCGATCACCACCTTCTGCTGGTTGCCGCCGGACAATTCGACCACGCGCGCGTCGCTGTTGATCGCCTTGACGTTCAGCTTGCCGGTCCACTCCTTCGCCAGTTCGATCATCTCGGAGTAACTGACGACCACACCGCTCTTGTTGAGATCCGCCGACAGCAGGTTGAGATAGATATTTTCGGCGATCGACTTGGTTTCGAAAAAGCCCTCGATCTTGCGGTCTTCGGTGACGTAGACGATGCCGTCCTGCACCGCCTTGCGCGGCACCCGGTAGCGCACCGAGCGGCCTTCCAGCCTGACCTCGCCGCCGTGGAAGAAGTCGCGCTTCACCACGCCGGAAATGATCTTCGCGGTTTCGGTGCGGCCCGAGCCGATCAGGCCGAAGATGCCGGTGATCTGCCCGCTGTAGACCGAAAACGAGGTGTTGCGGACCATGCGGCCCATCGACAGGTTCTGGACGCTGAGAATCTTCTGGCCGTAGGGGCGTGGCGTGCGCTTCTGCGCCGCCTTGCCGTAGAGTTCGCCAGACAATGCGCGGCCGACCATGGCATTGATGATCTTGTCGCGGTCGAAATTCTTGGCGAGGTCGGTGATGACGTGCTGGCCGTCGCGCAGCACGGTGATGCGGTCGGAGATCGCCAGCGCTTCTTCCAGCGCGTGCGAGATGAAGATGATCGAGACGCCATCCTTCTTCAATCGGCGGATCAGCGCGAAGAAGTGATGCTTCTCCTCCGGCGTCAGCGTCGCGGTCGGCTCGTCGAAGATGATGACCTTGGCCTTGTGATGCACCGCGCGGGCGATTTCCACCATCTGCTTCTGCGCCGCGCCGAGCTGCGACACGAACATGGTGGGATCGACACCGAAGTTCAGCGACTGCAGAAACTGCTGCGCCGAGATGTAGATGCCGCGCAGGCGGTTGAGGAATTTTTCGTTGCCGAGATAAAGGTTCTGCGCCACCGTCAGCGACGGCACCAGACTGGTCTCCTGAAACACCATGGCGATGCCCTTTTGCAGGGCCTCGGCCGGCGTCTTGAACGACTGCACTTCGCCGTCAATCAGAAGCTGGCCGGCGGTGACCTCGTAGACGCCCGCCATGATCTTGGTCAGCGTGGATTTTCCCGCGCCATTCTCGCCGAGCAGCGCGTGCACCTCGCCGGGCGCGAGATCGAAGGACACGTCCCGGAGCGCGGCGACGCCGTAAAACTCCTTGGTGACGTTTTTCATTTCGACGATCGGTCGCATCATTCTATCCGCATCTTAAAGAGGAAGCATGACGACTTCGTCGCCGCCCTTGCTGGTCAGCCACAGGCACCCGCCGGATTCGACCGCCGAGGTGATGCCGTGACGGCGTCCGCCGGCGCGGCTGTGCAGGCTGCGGATCGGCACGAAGTTCTCGTTCACTTCGACAACGAGGCCATAGGAGCGCGTCGGCGCCCACGGCTTGAGGATGCCCATCTGCTTCAGCGCGCCGCCCTGCATCGGTTCGTGAAACGACAGCCCGCTTTGCAACGCCGGCGCGATCCAGTTCTCGGGCGCGACTTCCGCCATCATCGCACGGCGATATTTCGGCTCGCGCAGCACGAATTCGATCAGCGGCGAACGCGGCGCGAACACGGTCAGCCAGTAGCCGCCGCGTGCCGCGCGCGCGAGGCGCGCCGGATAGCCCGGCAGATCCTCGATCAGTTGCGCGCTCATGCGCCCATCCGGCCCGAGCCGGATCAGCCGCGTCGCCCAGCTTTCGCTGACGATGATGCTGCCGTCCGCCTCGGCCAGCACGCCGTTCGGGAAGGCGAGTTTGTTTGCGAGCTGCCTGACCTCGCCGCTTCTCAGATCGATCCGCAGCAGTTGACCGGCGCGATGCTGCTCCAGCAGATCGCGCTGCCACGCGGAGAGCGGATTATCGGTCGAGCCGATGCAGACCAGCAGCGTATCGTTATTAGCGAACGCCAACGCGGTGACGCAGGTATATTTCCCGCCGTCGCGCAACGCGGTGGTCGCAGGCTTGCCGTCACGATCGAGAATGGCGATTCCGTGGTTCTCGCAGGCCACCGCGATCAGGCCCGCGTCGGAACAAGCCAGCGCGGTGATGTCGCTTTGCAGCGTCGCGAATGGCGACGGCGTGTCGCCATTGAGCTTCAGCAGTTGCGCGCCGCTCGACCATACCGGCGCGCCGTCGAGCAGCGCCAGATTGTCCGGCGCGGCCACCGCAAACCCGGGCGGCGCTTCTTCCAACAGGCTGTTCGGCTTCAGCGCGCCGTCGAGCGGCGGCACCGTCACCGACGCGCTACCACGTCCGAGGAAACGCTCGAGCCAGCCTCCCACTGCGATGGTCATGAGCGCGCTCCCCAATAGCTGCGGTACCCGCTCCAGGTCTTGTCCGCCCAGTCGCCGAGCTTGACGCGGCCGATGCGGTTGTTGGTGATGCCGCCGAGATAGAGCCAGCCCTTGTGCTCGCGCATCGAGGTGATCATCGGGTGGTTGCTGGCGCCCTTGTCCCACATCGATTCGACGATCTCGCCCTTGTCGTTGAAGCGGATGACGCAGCCGATATTGAGGTTCGGATAAAGCCACTGGTCGGGTGCGATGCGCCGCGCCATACGGCGGCGGAAGCCCGGCATCCGCAGCGCGACGTCGAGCGCAGGCGAGCGCATGCCCATGATCGCCGCCCAATAGGTGCCGTCGGAGGCGCGGTTGATGTTGTCGGGATAGCCCGGAAGCTGGTCGACCATTCGCTCCACCGTTCCGGCCTTCGGCCCGGCGATCCAGTAACGGTTGATGCGGCAGCCCCAGCTTTCCGCGAACAGGATCGCCTGGCCGTCATGCGACAGGCAGACGCCGTTCGGGAACACCAGCTTGCGCACCGCGGTGTGCGTCTTGCCGGTGTTGGGGTCGTAGCAGATGATGCGACCGTTGCCGCGGCTTTCCAGCGCGTCCACCGGCCAGTCGTGCATCTCGTAGCGGATCGTCGCTTCGCTGAAATAAACCTTGCCGTCGGGCGCGATGTCGAGGTCGTCGGCGAGCCGCAGCCGCGAGTCGTCCACCACCGAGAACGCCGAACGGTTGGTTTCGTCCGTCACCTTGATGACGTTGCGGTCGCGATCGATCTTGTAGAGACCCATGCCGCCGACGCACACTAGGAGGTCGCCGGCCTTGTCGAACGCCATGCCGAGCGGCGAGCCGCCGATGTGGGCATAGACTTCCCACTCTTTATAACGCGGCGGTGAGAAGCGCACGATATCGCCGTGGCGGGTGCCGCAATAGAGATAGTCGTTCTCGTCGAGAATGACGTCCTCTGGCGACTCGACCTCGTCGAGGCCGATGATCTCGACGTCCTTGAGCCGATCGTTCAGCGCCAGCGTGCCGCCCTTCTCGGCGTCGGTCGGACGCGGCGACGGCAGTTCCACCAGCGTCGGCGAGACGTAGACCTTCGACAGCAGCTTGTCGCGGTTCTTCAACCAGCGCACGTCGATAAACACCGCCAGCAACAGGGTGAGGCCCAACACCATCGGGCCGGAGCCGCTGTTCATGCCGATGCGCAGCACGCCGTTGGTCATCACCTGCACGATCACAGCGCCGATCAGCGCCTTGACCACCGAACCGCGTCCGCCGCCGAGGCTGTTGCCGCCGAGCACCGCCGCCGTCAGCGCCGCGATCTCGAGGCCCATGCCGGTATCGGTGCCGGCGCCGCCGAGCCGCGCCGCATAGAGCACGCCGGCGAGCCCGCACAACATGCCGGAGATGGTGTAGGCGGCGCAGACGGTGCCGCGCACCGAAAGCCCGATGTTATGCGCGGAGCGGCGCGAACCGCCGATCGCCATCGCGCGCCAGCCGGGACGACTGCGCGTCAGAAGAATGTGGCCGATCAGCGCGACCACAACCAGGACGATGAAGCTGGACGGCACGCCGCCGACGCCGCCGAGCCCGATCATGTCCCAGACACTGGAGTCGTAGAAACTCACCGACATCGGCTTGGAGTATTTCAGCAGCAGCATGTCGACGATGGCGCGCACGATGATCAGCGTCACCAGGGTGGTGAGGAAGGCGCGCAGGCGGAGATAGCCGATCAGGAAACCGTTGATGAAGCCGACGCCGCCGCAGATCAGCACCACCGCCGGGATCGCCAGCCACACCGGCCAGCTGGCGAGATTGAGCAGCGCCAGCGTCATGAAATTGCCGAGCGCGAAGTTCGAGCCGACGCTGAGATCGAGGCCGCCGACCACGATGACGAGCATCATCGCCATGCAGACCAGACCGAATTCGCCCAGTTCGCGCGCCTGGATGCCGAGATTGGACACCGAGAAGAAATTCGGAATCAGATTTCCGAACAGGCCGACAACGCAGAGCAGCACCAGGAACGGGATCGCGTTATCGATCCACTTCTTGGACAGCAATTCGCCGATCACATGATCGGGAATGAAGCGATATCGCAGCTTTGCGAGGGTGCTCGTCGTCGCCAAAGGAGTCGCCAAGGGAAAGCCTCGTCTACGGCGCGGTTCGCCGGCGGGAGAAACAGGGAGGCGCGTGACCGCGACGGATCGCGGTCACGCGTGCAGCATCAGCGCAGCATCTTGGCGTACTGCTCGGGATCCCAGCAGGTGCCGGCCTTGACGTCGGCCTTGGTCATCACCCGCGTCGGCGAGTAGATCTGGGTCTTCAGCGCGCCGGCCTTCTGCTTGTTTTGCAGATAGGTCATGATCGCGGTCCAGGCGTCGCGGCCCATGCCCGGCGCATCGTAGTTGATGACCGCCGAGAAGGTGCCGTCGGTGAGGCGATCGCAGGTCGCCTGCGCGCCGCCGCCGGAGGTGACGAAATAGACCTGACCCTGCTTGCCGGCCTGCTTGATCGCGGCGCCGGTGCCGACGGCCTGACCGTCCCAGACGTCGATGACGCCGCACAGATCGGGGTTCTGCTGAATCACCGTCTCGGTGATGGCGCGCGCCTTGCTGGCGTCCCAGTCGGCCGCCTGGCTCGAGACGATCTTGATCTCGGGATGCTTGGCGAACACTTTCTTGATGCCCTCGATCTGGTAGAAGCTGACGCCGCCGGTCGGAACGCCCTCGACCAGCGAGACCTTGTGCGAGGTCTGCGTGTCCTTGCCGCACTTCGCGACGATCATGTTGGCGGCCTGCTCGCCGAGCGCGATGAAGTCGGGGCCGACGAAGGCATCGGTCTGCACCGCGCCCTGCATGTTCATCTGGATCACCGCGATGCCGGCGGCGTTGGCCTGCTTCAGAAGGCGCGCCAGCGACTGCACGTCCGGGTTCTGCGTGACGATGACGTCCGGTTTCTCCGCGATCAGCGAGGTCATGCCCTGCGCCATCGCCGAGGTCACCCAGTTCGGGTCCTGGGCCTTGAAGTTGATGCCGTAGCGCTGCGCTTCGGTCTTGACCACGCCGCCCCAGGCCTGCGCCAGATCGAAGCCGAGCGAGATCGGCAGGTAGGCGATGGTCTTGCCCTTCAGCGAGGCCAATGCCGGGCCACGAAACGCATCGGTGGTGTCTTCGGCGCGCGTTGCCACGGTGCCGATCGTCAAAGCGGCAAGTGCCGTCGCGGCCACCGCCAGTTGAGTCAGTTTCTTCACGGACGTCCCTCCTGTTGAAATGTTTGAACGGAATACGTTGGTGCTAGATGTCGCCCTGCTGGCCGGTCTGCTCGTCGCGCGGATTGAGAATGCTGTCAGCGACGATCGCGAGCAGCAGGATCAGGCTCTTGATGACGTTCTGGACGGTGTACTGAATGTCCATGATGGTCATGCCGTTCATCAGCACGCCGATCAGCAAGGTGCCGACGATGACGTTGCGGACATTGCCGCGGCCGCCGCTGAGGCCGACGCCGCCGAGCACCACCACGAGGATGACGTCGTAGATCATGTTGGAATTGACGACGCGCGTATTCATCGCCTGCGCCGAGGTCGAGGTGACGATGCCGGCGATGAAGGCGATACCGCCGGCGAGCACATATTGCGTCACCAGGATCGGCCGCACCGGAATGCCGCCGGTGCGCGCGGTGAAGAAGTTGTCGCCCATGGCGTAGATGAAGCGTCCGGGCTTGGTGTAGCGCAGGAACAGGTAGACGATCAGCGCCAGCCCGCCCGCGACGATGATCGGCATCGGAATGCCGAGCACATGGCCCTGCCCGAGTTTCGCGATCCATCCGATATTGGCCGGCAGATAGACGACGTCGGTGCCGGTGATCAGGTGCGCGCGGCCGAAGCCGTAAACGAAGGTCGCCATCGCCAGCGTGGCGAACAGCGACGGGATTTCCGCGTAAGCGATGAGAATGCCGGTGATCAGGCTCATGCCGATGGCGAATGCGAGGCCGATAGTCATGGCGGAGGCGACCGACATGCCGCTGCTGATCAGTTGCAGGCTCCACGCCACCGAGATCGCCATGGTGGCGACCAGCGACAGGTCGATGCCGCGCCCGAGCACGACGATCAGCATGCCGAGCCCGAGAATGCCGAGCACGGCGACGCTGCGGATCAGCGACAGGATGTTGTTCGCCGCGAGGAAGTTCGGAAGGATGATCGAGAACAGGATGAAGAGAACGATCGTCAGGATGAAGACGATTTTTTCCTGATTGAGATGTCGCAACACGGATTGCGGCTTGGTGCGATCATCCATCCCCAGTTTCCCCACAGCTGCAACGTAACGGCCGCAACGCGTTCGTCACGCGCGACGATGATCGCGAGCGCAACGAGTGAGCATCGTCGTCGGTGTCAACGCAGCGCGTCGATTGTTGGCGCGAACTATACAAACCGAAACCGGCACGCAAATTATCAAATTGCGTTATCGGATATAGCTTCCGGTTATAGGGGGATGACGTGCAGCAGTTCGCACCGGGCGCGCATTGCGGTTGTTATCGTCATGCCCGGGCTTGTCCCGGGCATCCACGTCTTTGAGTAGCCACAAAATAAAAGATGTGGATGGCCGGAATAAATCCGGCCATGACGACGTGTATGCAGTGACCATCGCGATGAAGATGACGAAGCGTCGCGTTTGCGTGTTGGCGCGTTGTGTTTTCACCAGTTCGTACTGATCAGTCATTATTCGGCATTTCAGAATGCGTCGTGTTCACGTGGCGCTGAGACGTACCTCTTTGCTCCACGTCGTCGAGAAAGACCCCGTTGCGGACGAACCATGCACTGACAAAGTGAGCACGGTCCTTTGGCACCGACTACAAATTCGACGCCACACTCGTCGTCTTTGCCTCGTCAGCAAAGAATCCTTATGCCCGCCTCCCGAAACTAGATTATATTCCTATCGTCTTGTTCGTGAGGGGCGCTTCCGGAGGCGTTCTTGAAGTGGAACGAGGCCGGCGCCCGCGCGGTTCGTGACGCACACGGCCACTCGGGAGGCAGAGGTCGACCCGCCCGCTCCCACTACGGGGAGATGCCGCTTGCGGCGTAGGGCGGAGCGGAAGCAGGCGTGCGAAAGCGCGCCGGACGGCGGCGGTCGCGCGCCATCGGGGCAACCCGGCGGTTCGCGTTTGGCGCAAGGGCGAAAGCCCGTCGCGCACGAAGCTTGAAGGGTGGCGATGGTCTTGTTCGCAAGGCCGTCAGGCAGCGCACCGGGGCCAATCACCCCACCGCGCCGCCAGCGCGACGCGGGGTGGTTTCGCCCTCCGCATCACGCTCACCCCTCCCGCGTCCCGCTCCAATCTTGCGCGGCTCCTCATGCCTTAAGACGCCGAGTGGATGGCCCGCGCGGTTCGCCGCACGGTGCATGTCCGCGCGCTGCGGGTGCAAGTTACAGCACTTGCCCAAGGCGTTGGTGGAGCGCCGCAAGGCGATGCGCGCGCCGGCTCCATGATCCTCGCAAGATCATGCGGCGCGCGACTACACAAAGATGTCGCGCCCTGCGGCGCTCCATCTCCCCTCGCCTGTCGAGGGGCCAATGCGAGGACCGACGACGCGCCGGCGGCGCGGCCGCGGCACGCGCGCGCAGATTCAGCGGACGATTTGTCAGCGCAGGAGAGGACGGAACGTGACGATGTTGCGCGCGAATGTTGACGTCATCCTGAGGCACGACGCGCTGCAAGCACGGAGCCTCGAAGGATGGGCCGTCGCCCTTCGAGGCTCGAACGTCGTCCGACGCGCCTCAGGGTGACGGCGACCAGACATCAACCTCTCTCGCACTAGTTTTGCAGCCGCACGCCAAGCATCATCACGGTGGAGGCGCTGCTCATGCCGGCGATGTTGGACTCCAGCCAGTCGCGGCGCAGCGTGCCCTTCACCCACACATTGCGGTTGAGCTTGTAGACCAGATCGCCGGACAGCGAATAGATGGTGTCGAGCCGGTTGCCGTTCTGGTAGTCGAGCGTGCCGTAGGTGAACTTGCCGATGCCGGTGAGCCAGCGGCGGAAATCGTGATCGACCTCGGCGGTGTAGATACGCGTCAGCACGCCGGCGATGCCGGGCACGGTGGTTTCGTCCACCGAGGTGGTGGCGATGAATTTCACCGTGGTCAGCGGCGACGCCGACCACACCAGCGAGCCGCTGGTGAGAAGCCCGGTCAGTGGGCTCAGCCGCGGGTCCTGATAGTTGCGCATCGCATAACCGATCGAGGCTTCGCCGGTGAGCAGCCGCGTCAGTTCGAATGTGGTGCCGACCTTGGCGTAACCGCCGTTGGAATCGCGCTGATAGCCGTTGCGGTCGACCCTGACCTCGTGAACGCGCGTGTCGCCCTGCACTTCGCCGAACGGCTTCAACCCCGGCATCACTTCGTAGCTCGCCCGCGCGATTCCACCGAACGTGTTGAAGTTGCGATCGTCGTTGCTGAACGTGGTGCCGTCGGTGAGCCTGGAATCCTGATAGGATGTATGGTCGGCGGTGGCGCTGGCGGTGATTTGCAGACGGTTGAAATTCTGCTCGACGCCGAGCGATCCGCCGGTCGTCGTGTAGATCGGATATTTGGACAGGCCCGCCTGAATGTTGGGGCTGCCTGGATTGTCGGTGCCGACGCGCAGGCGCAGTTCGGACAGTACGTGGGTGTCGCGCGTGACGTCGAGCCGGCCTTTGATCGACCCGGTGAAATCGGGCCGATCCACCACGGTCGGCACCGACGACGCGACGCCGGGCGTCGAGGGGAACGTCTTGTCGTAGCCGGTGAACGAGCCGCGCAGGTCGGCAACGATGGAATGACGCTCCCAGTCGGTCGCGATCAGGAGTTCGGGCGCGATGCGATAGAACGCCGAGCCGCGCTCCCTGGCGTTGAAGCGGCCGGGGTTGGTATCGTAGCCGCCGCCGATCTCGACCGCGCCCTTGACGAGAAAACTGCCGACGTAGTCGCCGACCGCGCCGAACGGATCGTCGTCCGGCTTCAGCCGCTTGCGATAAGGCTGGCCGGCCACCGCGCCGATCATCGCCGGCGGCAGCGGCGTCTTGTTGGCGCTCTGCGACGGCGGCGGGCTGATGCGCGGCAACGGCTTCATGCTGGCATAGGGATCAGGCGTCACCGCGCCTTTCAGTTTCGGCGCGCCGGGATAAGGTTTCGGCTTGTTGCGTTTGCGGCCGAGCGAATCGTAGCCGTCGTCGTCGGCCCCCGACGCGGCGGGAATGCCATAGGTCGGAATCTGACCGATCCGCGACGGCGCTTTGGTGTCGCGCTCCGGCGCGGGCACGCCGATCACGCGGGTCGGTTCGGAACGGTCGGTCCGGCGCGGCGTCCCGTCCGGCATCTGCGCGAACTGGCCGGGATTCGGGCTGAGCAGGTCCGACAGCATCTGGGCGTGGGACGGGGCGATGCCGGCGGCCATGGCCGCGCCGCAGGCGAGCGCCAGCCGCGCGCGCTGCACGCGACGGCGACAACCGCTCCCTCGACCTCGCCTCACGACCTTCAAACTCCAATAAATCCAGTCACTTGCGGGGGCGCGGCAGAGCCCGCCGAAAACGTCGTTAAGGAAGTTAAAACAGTTATGGTTAACGAGGCGTTGAGGCGGCCTGTTTCCGGCGTCGCATGGCCGCGCCGGTCGTGATAAGACCCGCGCGAACCGCACCGGAACCACGAATGACTTCACCGAATTCAAGGACCCTGATGTCTTCCCCCGACGACACGGCGAACGATCTGGCGAACGCGGCGCTGCAATCGGCTTTGCGCACGCTCGATACCGAGGCCAGCGGCGTGACCGCGCTCGCCGCCGCGCTTCAGGGCGGGCTCGGCGCAGCCTTCACGCACGCCATCGACCTGATGCTGCACGCCAAGGGGCGGGTCATTATCACCGGGCTCGGCAAGTCCGGCCATATCGGCCGCAAGATCGCCGCGACCTTCGCCTCCACCGGCACGCCGGCGTTCTTCGTCCATGCCGCCGAAGCCAGCCATGGCGATCTCGGCATGATCACCGCCGAGGACATCGTGCTGGCGATCTCATGGTCCGGCGAGCAGCCGGAGATGAAGAACCTCATCACTTACGCCAAGCGCTTCCGTATCAGCCTCATTGCGATGACCGCGGAAAGCGACTCCACGCTGGCGCAGGCGGCCGACATCGCGCTGACCTTGCCGAAGGCGCGCGAGGCCTGTCCGCACAACCTCGCGCCGACCACCTCGTCGGTGTTGCAACTGGCGCTTGGCGACGCGCTCGCCATCGCGCTGCTCGAAGGCCGCGGCTTCACCTCGGTGGATTTCAGCGTGCTGCATCCCGGCGGCAAACTCGGCGCGATGCTGAAATACGTTCGCGACCTGATGCATACCGGCGCGGCTATACCGCTAAAACCTCTCGGCACGAAAATGTCCGACGCCTTGGTGGAAATGTCGTCGAAAGGTTTCGGCTGCGTCGGCATCGTCGACGAGGGCGGCCAACTCGCCGGCATCGTGACCGACGGCGACCTCCGCCGTCACATGCGCCCCGACCTGATGACCGCAGGCGTCGACGAGGTGATGACGAAGAACCCGAAAACCATCGGCGCCAACCTGCTGGCCGGCGAGGCGCTCGAGATTCTCAACACCTCGAAGATCACCGCGCTGATCGTCACCGACGCGAAGAAGCCGGTCGGCATCCTGCATCTGCACGACCTGCTCCGCGCCGGCGTGGCGTAATCCTATTCCGCAGCCACCGTCAGCGTGGCGCCGTCGGCCTTGACGATACGGATACGGCTGCCGGCCGGCGCATCCGGTCCGGTGACGCGCCAGATGGTGTCGTCGATCCGCACTGTGCCGCTGCCATCCTGAATCGGCTTCTCCAGCGTGAAGACGCGGCCGACCAGGGCGTCGGTGCGCCGGTTGAGGAACGGGTTCGAGGCTTCACCCTTGCTACGCCGCGCCAGCCGTCGCCACACCGGCACGGCGGCGGCGGCAAACACCGCGAACAGCAGCACCTGCATCTGCCAGTGCAGATCGATGACGAACGACAACAGCCCGACCAGCAGCGCCGCGAGCCCGAGCCACAGCATGAACACGCCCGGCGCCAGCGCCTCGATGCCAATCAGCACGAGGCCGAGGATCAGCCAGTTCCAGGTGCCGAGCGTGACGAACATGGAGGTCATCGTGCGTCACCCTCAGCGGAGCGGCGGGTTTGGCGGCGTTGGCGGCACCGACGAACGCCGGCCTGCCGCGTTGGCCGACGCCGCGCTTTCACCGAACGTCGCCTTGGCGATCTCGCCGATGCCAGCCAGCGAACTCAGCATACTGGTGGCCTCCAGCGGCAGCATGATCACCTTCTGATTCGGCGACTCGGCCAGTTGCCCGAATGCCTTGATATATTTGTCCGCGATGAAGTAGTTCAACGCCGCGACGTCGCCCTTGCCGATCGCGTCGCTGACCATCTCCGTCGCCTTGGCTTCCGCTTCGGCGGAACGCTCGCGCGCTTCGGCATCGCGGAACGCCGCCTCACGGCGGCCCTCGGCCTGCAGGATCTGGCTCTGCTTGGCGCCCTCGGCACGGAGAATTTCCGACTGCCGCTGGCCTTCGGCCTGCAGAATATCGGCGCGCTTTTCGCGTTCGGCCTTCATCTGGCGGCCCATCGCCTCCACCAGATCGGCGGGCGGCACGATGTCCTTGATCTCGATGCGGTTGACCTTGACGCCCCATGGCGCCACCGCGGCATCGACCACGCGCAGCAATCGCTCGTTGATCTCGTCGCGATGCGACAGCACCTGATCGAGGTCCATCGCGCCCATCACCGAACGGATGTTGGTCATGGTCAGCGTGGTGATGGCATGGGTGAGGTTGGCGACCTCGTAGCTCGCCTTGGCGGCATCGAACACCTGATAGAACGCCACGCCGTCCACCGACACCGTGGCGTTGTCCCGCGTGATGACCTCCTGACCGGGAATGTCGATGACCTGCTCCATCATGTTGATCTTGCGACCGACGCGGTCGAAATACGGAATGATCAGATTGAGGCCCGGCGAGAGGGTGCGAGTGAATTTGCCGAACCGCTCGATGGTCCAGTCATAGCCCTGCGGCACCGTTTTCACGCCGGCAAACAGCGTGATGATGACGAGCAGCACGACGGCAATGGCGAAAATATCGAATCCGGACATCAGCCTCTCCCAGCCCAATGACAACGGGGGTCATGCAGCCACGCCGAACCGGTGGCCGCAACCCCCTGTTTGGTCGCGATTGTCGCAGATCGGGTTCGAAACTCCCGGAATCGCTCAAATCGGCCTGACGCGACCGAGCAATCAAAGCCACCCCTGCAATTCGCGCAGCACCAATTGACGGATCACATCCATCCCGGCGTCGCTGTCATTAAGACAGGGAATCGCCGCAAATTGTTCGCCGCCATGGTGGCGGAATATCTCGGCGTTCTCCTGCGCGATCTCTTCCAGCGTTTCCAGGCAGTCGGCAGAAAAACCGGGCGTGACGACGGCAAGCCGTCGCACGCCGTCCTTCGCGAGCTTCTCGACAGTCTTGTCGGTGTAAGGCTGCAGCCAGGGATCGAAGCCGAAGCGCGACTGGAATGTCAGCCTCAGCTTGCCGGCATCAAACCCGAGCCGCGCGCGGAGCGCGTCGGTGGTGGCAACGCACTGGTCGTAATACGGATCGCCCTTGTCGATATATTTCTGCGGCATGCCGTGGAACGATGCCAAGATCATCTCGGGCTCGAACGACAATGTCGCCAGATGTGCCCTGATGGAAGCCGCCAGCGCGTCGATGTAAACCGGATCGTCATAATACGGCGGCGACACCCGCAGCGTCGGTTGCGCGCGGAGAGCGCGAAGCACGCGGAACGCCTCGTCGCATACCGTCGCGGAAGTGGCGGCGGAATATTGCGGATAGAGCGGGACGACGAGAATGCGATCGCAGCCTTGTGCGATGAGCGCCTCGATTCGCGACTGCATCGACGGATTGCCGTAACGCATCGCCCAATCGATCGCGACGCGATCGGAATTGTCGAGCGCCGCGTCGAGCTTGTCCGACTGGCTGCGTGAAATGGTTTTCAGCGGCGATTCGTTCTGCGCCGTGTTCCAGATCTTCACGTAGTCCTTGGCCTTCCGCGACGGCCGGGTGCGCAGGATGATGCCGTTCAGCACCAGCTTCCAGACGATACCCTGGTTCTCGATGACACGCGGATCCGACAGGAACTCCTTGAGATAGACGCGCACGCCCTTCGCATCGGCAGTGTCGGGCGTGCCGAGATTGACCAGCAGCACGCCGATCCGGCTCGGCGCTGTTGTCGCGGGTGACGAGGCTTGATCGGCGAGGGTCATGACGTCGCTGGCTTGGCGTTCCGGCGACGGCTTGTCAAGGCAGCGAGGCTCACAGGTCCGGCATCCCGACGCGGTATCAGAAACAGGTGACGCGCTCGGCGGCGACGTAACCCAGCAGCAGACCGGCACCGAGCAGCAGCACCAGACCCGCTGCGGCGAACTCCACGCCGCGCATGATCAGCGCGCCGCCACCATCGTGGCCGGCGGCCAGCCGCCGCGCCACGCCCTTGGCCGACACGGCGAGCGTGGCGATGGCGGCGACGGTGATCGCCGTGCCGAGCCCCATCACGAAGGTTGCGGCGATACCGGCCCAGAACAGCCCCTGCGCCAAGGCGAACACCAGTACCAGGATCGCCCCTGAACAGGGCCGGATGCCGACCGCCGCGACCGCGGCAAGGCCGCGCTTCCAGCCGCCCGGCCCGGCGAGTTCGCCCGGCTCCGGCCCGTGGGAATGGCCGCAATGATCGCCATGATCATGGTGGTGATGGTGGTGGCCGTCGCCATGATGATGATCGTGATCGGCATGATGCGCGTGATGATGCCCATGCCCATCGCCGTGATGATGATGATGCGCCATCGCAAGTTGCGGGCCGGAGCCGCGCGTGGCCGACAGCGCGCGAAAGAAGCCGCCGCCCTTGACCCAGACCAGCCGCGCGCCGAAGGCTGCGATCAAGCCGTAGCTGGCGATCTCGATGATGCGCTCGGCACCGCACATGGTCTTGGCGGTAACGTTGAGCAGCCACGCGCCGATGCCGACGATCACGACCGCCACCAAAGCCTGCGCCAGTGCGGACGCGAACGACAGCACGATGCCGCGCCGCGCGGTTTCCTCGTTAGCGACCAGATACGACGAGATCACCGCCTTGCCATGACCCGGCCCGGCCGCATGAAAAATGCCGTAGGCGAACGAGATGCCGAGCAAGGTCCACACCGCGCTGCCATCGTTCTTGGCCGCACGAATGGTCGAAGACATCGCACGATAGAACTCGGATTGTTTCGCCAGAATCCAGCCGATGATGCCACCGACCTGCTGGTCCGGCACCGCGCGCGGCCCGCCGAACGGATTTTGCGCAAGGGCGGCATTCAAGACGCCATCGACCGACATCGCCGCGGCGACCATCAGGATCAACCACACCAGACCCCTGCGAATGGCGTCCTCGCTCCGCAGGATCATGGGCAGTTCACCGTCACCTTGTTGGCGAACATCGCGCCGAAATTGTCATTGCTGCCGTCGAGGAAGTTGTCCTCACCGAGCTTCTTCGCGGCGGCGGAGCCGTCGCTCGGACGCTCGATCGTCATCGTGCAACCGGCCGGCGCGGCAACCAACTTGATCGGATCCTTGTCCTGCAACTGGAAGTCCACGAAGTAGGACGGATCGAACACTTCGAGCTGCATCTGCCGGGATTTGAACGGCGTTTTGAACGGCAGCACGAAGTGCAACACCAGCGCAGTATCCTTGTATTCGAGATAATAGTCCGTCGGCTCGTTGAACTTCTGCTTCTTGCCGTCGGCCTTGGCAAAACTGAAGAAGCCGAATTCCTTCAGCGATTCGACGTTGGTTTGTGCCAGCGGTGCCAGTTCCTCGCGGGTGTAGACGCCCTTGGTCTTGGTTTCGATGCCCTGCAAGGCATAGGTCGAAAACATATCGTCGAAAGTCCAGGCGTGCCGCACACCGGTGACCGTGCCGTCCGCCGCATACATCAGTTCGCTCGCGGCCTTGACCCAGACATGCGGATGCGCCGACGCCGCAAGCGGCGCGACCAGCAACGTCGCGATCAGCGTCAGAAAGCCGATCCAAAAACGGAATAGCAGTATCACGTCAGGCTGCCTCAGGCGTGTCGAGCAATCCGCGCCCGCGCAACAGCGCGTCGGGCTCGGGCTTGCGGCCACGGAAGGCGATATAGGCCTCGTCCGGCGCGCGCGAGCCGCCCGACGAATAGATGTCGTCGTGCAGCCGCTTGGCGACGATTGGATCGAAGATATCGCCCGCTTCTTCGAACGCACCGAAGGCATCCGCATCCATCACTTCCGACCACATGTAGCTGTAGTAACCCGAGGCGTAGTGATCTCCGGAAAAGATATGACCGAATTGCGTCGGGCGATGCCGTAGCACGATCTCCGCCGGCATGCCGATCTTCTCCAGTTCGCGCCGCTCGAAGGCGCGGACGTCGCGGCTGGCTTCCGCCGGCTGGCTGTGGAATTCGAGGTCGAGCAAGGCCGACGAGACGAATTCCACGGTGGCGAACCCCTGGCCGAATTTGCGCGCAGCGAGGAAGCGTTGCAGCAGATCGTCCGGCAACGGCTCGCCAGTCTGATAATGACGCGCGAACTGGCGCAGCACCTGCGGCTGCTCCTGCCAATGCTCATAGAGTTGCGACGGCAGTTCGACGAAATCGGTGAACACGCTGGTGCCGGACAGCGACGGATAGGTGACGTTCGACAGCATACCGTGCAACGCGTGGCCGAATTCGTGGAACAGGGTCCGCGCATCGTCCGGCGACAGCAGCGCAGGCTGCCCCTCGGCGCCCTTGGAGAAATTCATCACGTTGATGATGAGCGGGGTCACCTCGCCGTCCAGCGTCTGCTGGTCGCGCAAGGATGTCATCCATGCGCCGGAGCGCTTCGACGGCCGCGCGAAGTAGTCGCCATAGAACAGCGCCTTGTGCTTGCCGGCCGCGTCCTTCACCTCCCAGACCCGTACATCGGGATGCCAGACCGGAATGTCCTTGCGCTCGGTAAAGGTGATGCCGAACAAGCGGGTGGCGCAGTCGAAGGCGGCGGCGATCATGTTGTCGAGTGCGAGATACGGCTTGATCGCGGCGTCGTCGAAATCGGCACGGCGCTGCCGCAGCTTTTCGGCGTAGTAGCGCCAATCCCACGGCGCCAGCGCGAAGTTGCCGCCCTCCTCTGCGATCAACGATTGCAGCGCGTCGCGATCGGCCAGCGTATGGGCGAGCGCCGGACGCCACACCCGCTCCAGCAGATCGCGCACCGCCTGCGGCGTCCGCGCCATGGAATCCTCGAGCCGATAGGCGGCGTAGGTCGGATAGCCGAGCAGCTTGGCGCTTTCCTCGCGCAGCGCCAGGATCTCCACGATGGTGGCGTTGTTGTCGTTATCGTTGCCGTTGTCGCCGCGGGCGATGAAGGCCTTGAACACCTTCTCGCGCAGGTCACGACGGCTGGATTCCTTCAGGAACGGCTCCACCGAAGAGCGCGACAAGGTGACGACGGCCTTGCCGAGCTGATGGCGCTCGGCGGCGGCGGCCTCGGCGGCGGCAATGAAATTTTCCGGCAAGCCATCGCGATCGGCCTCACCGAGCTCGAGCGACCACGCCTGCTCGTCGCCCAGAAGGTGGTGGCTGAACGTGGTGCCGAGTTGCGCCAGCCGCTCGTTGATTTCCGCCATGCGCGCTTTCGCCGTGTCGTCGAGGCCGGCGCCGGCGCGGTGAAACCGGGTATAGGTGCGCTCCAGCAGGCGCGTCTGTTCCGGCGTCAACTTGAGATCTGCACGGCGCTGGTACAGCAGCACGATGCGGCCGAACAGCACGGCATTCATCAGGATCGGATTCCAGTGCCGCGCCTGCCGCAGCGACACCTCGCTGTCGATCGCGAGCAGTTCCGGGCTCGAATGGGCCGACACCAGGTCGTAGAACACCGCCGAAACCCTGTTCAGCAGTCGGCCCGCGCGCTCGAGCGCCACGATGGTGTTGGCAAAATCCGGCGCCGCGGGATCGTGGGTGATGGCCGCGACCTCGGCGGCATGGTCGGCGAACGCCTGCTCGAAGGCCGGAAGGAAGTGCTCGGGCCGGATAGCGTCGAACGGTGGCGTCTCGTGCGGCGTCAGCCACGCCTGCAGCAATGGATTCTCGATGGTCGGGGCCTGGTTAACCGCGGTCATGTTCTACGATCTCAAATTGATGATTTGCGCCGGCTTTTGATTTGCGTGATTTATGCTGGCTTTGTTCCGTCAAATTATAGCACGCGATACGGCTTTTTTGAGCCTTTAAGATTTTGATTCAACGCGTTTTCTTCGCCCAAAGGGATTACCACTTGGTTCGAAAATGCCATGGCGCTTGATACTCGAGGGATTTTCGGAGAGATTGCGCCCGCAACAGGACCTGACCATGACCGACCAAACGACCAACGAACGCCGCGAAATCGCCTGGCCCAGCGTGATCACCGTCATCTCGGCAGCGATCCTGATCGGCGCCGAGGTGTTCGGCGCGGCCTTCGCCGGCGGCTGGGCACTGGCGATCCTGTTTGGCCTCGACACCTTCGGCGCCCACATCCTTCAGGCGGTCCTGTTCGTGATCGGCGTCCTCATCATGATCAGCTTCGTGCGTGGCGCCCGCCGCGTCGAGCCCTTCACCCGCCGTATCTAGCTGCAGTTCGGCATCGCGCCGGCATCGCTCGTTAACAGCAATTAACGATCGTTCATTTTCGGCAGGGTTTGTCGCGGCAAAAGCGCTCGCGCGATCACATCGGTGGGGAAATTTGTCGCGCACCTGAAAAATCTATTGCGCAGCGAATTCAAAACACTTATTTCCCGCTTTGCCCAATTTCGCACGTGCCTGTGGTCGTGTGTCGGTCGGTGGGTATCCGGACAAGAGGCCGGACAGCCGCCAAGGAAATGGGACCCAGCATCTCTCTCAAGGGATGCGCCACTTGAAGGGTCTTGTTGACTTGCAACCGTGACCGGCAGCCGGAGGCGAACCGGCGCACCCCGCTCTCAACGGGGGACGCGACTTAAAGCAACGACGGAGCGGGCTTTTTTGGTCTCTACCGGCAGTCCAACGCCGGCGCGGGCTACTGAAAAGGCTTGTCCTTCATTGCCAGGTGAGCGGGCGGGAATTTCCCAACCAATCCACGGCAGCACAGTTCGGATCTGAGTCCGAGGCTTCGTCGCACCTCCATCGTGCGGCCCGGCCGAAGCGCTCACATCCGAAGAACAATTTTTCAACGGTCCAGTCGATGGGCCGATTGGGAGAGTGCGATGACCGAACGTATCCAGGAATTCCTCCGCAACCGCCGCCGTGAGGGTCTCGACACCGAGCCGTGCCTCGTCGTCGACCTCGAGGTGGTGCGCGACAACTATCAGACCTTCGCCAAGGCGCTGCCGGACTCGCGCGTGTTCTATGCCGTGAAGGCGAACCCGTCGCCAGAAGTGCTGTCGCTGCTGGCCTCGCTCGGCTCGTGCTTCGACACCGCGACCGTCGCCGAGATTGAAATGGCGCTGGCCGCCGGTGCGACGCCGGACCGCATCTCCTATGGCAACACCATCAAGAAGGAACGCGACATCGCGCGCGCCTTCGCGCTGGGCATTCGCCTGTTCGCGGTCGACTGCACCGCCGAGGTCGAAAAGGTCGCCCGCGCCGCCCCCGGCGCCAAGGTGTTCTGCCGCATCCTCTACGATTGCGCTGGCGCCGAGTGGCCGCTGTCGCGCAAGTTCGGCTGCGACCCGGAGATGGCGGTCGACGTGATCGAGCATGCCAAGTGCGTCGGCCTCGAGCCATACGGCATCTCGTTCCATGTCGGCTCGCAGCAGCGCAAGGTGAAGGCGTGGGACCGTGCGCTGGCGATGGCCTCGCAGGTGTTTCGCGACTGCGCGGAGCGTGGCATCAGCCTCTCCATGGTCAACATGGGCGGCGGCTTCCCGACCCGTTACCTGAAGGATGTGCCGCCGGTGGTGCAGTACGGCCGCTCGATCTTCCGTGCGCTGCGCAAGCACTTCGGCAACCGCATCCCGGAAACCATCATCGAGCCGGGCCGCGGCATGGTCGGCAACGCGGGCATCATCGAGACGGAAGTGGTGCTGATCTCGAAGAAGAGCGACGACGACGAGAACCGCTGGGTCTATCTCGACATCGGCAAGTTCGGCGGCCTCGCCGAGACGATGGACGAGTCGATCCGCTACGCCATCAAGACGCCGCACGACGGCGCGGAGATGGCACCGTGCATCCTCGCTGGCCCGACTTGCGATTCGGCCGACGTGCTGTACGAAAAGGTGCCGTATCCGCTGCCCGTCACGCTTGAGATCGGCGACAAGCTGCTGATCGAAGGCACCGGGGCGTATACCTCGACCTACTCGTCGGTGGCTTTCAACGGCATCCCGCCGCTGAAGACCTACCACATCTGATCGCACCGCGATCGGACCGTCTGAGCGCACGTCTCAGACTTGAACCATCGGAAGCCGGCGCGCCGGCTTCCATCCCGTCACAACGCTTTTGCTGACAACACGCCGCGGACTTCGGGTCCGTTCGCGTGGGGGCTGACGTGCCATGACCGCTGTTTGGAAGTCGATCACTGCCCGCTCCTCCGATGCCGCTCCGTTCGCGATCCGCACGGAGCGCACCTCGGACGTTCGCGCGCGTGAAGCGTTGCTCGATGCGAGCTTCGGCGAAGGCCGACATGCGCGCACTTGCCAGCGTCTGCGCGACGGACGCGTGCCCGCCGAAGGCCTCGCCTTCACGGCGGAACACGACGGCCGCGTGGTCGGCACCGTGCGGCTCTGGCACGTCAGCGCCGCGGGCGTTCCGGCGCTGGTGCTCGGCCCGCTGGCGGTCGATGCGTCATGCCGCAAGCTCGGTATCGGCGCGGCACTGATGCGCCATGCGCTCAACGAAGCAGCGGCGCGCGGCCACGGCGCGGTGATCCTGCGCGGCGATCCGGACTACTATGCGCGCTTCGGCTTCAGCGCCGCCAAGACCGGCGATCTGGCGTTGCCGGGCCCGTTCGAGCGCGAGCGGCTGTTGGCCGTTGAACTGCGCCCCGGCGCACTCGACGAGGCGTCAGGCATGATCGTCGCGACCGGCGCCAAAGCGCGGCGTCCGCGTGCACGTCATCGCAAGATGCTGGTCGCTGCCACAACACAAGCTGCCTGAGTTTTCACAGCGACCAATACAAGGACAAGACCGATATGGCCCGCCAGTTGATTTCCACCGGATCGCCGTTCGAGAAGACCGCCGGCTACAGCCGCGCCGTCGTCGATGGCGATTTCATGTTCGTCTCAGGCACCACCGGCTACGACTATACGACGATGACGCTTCCCGAAGGCGCGACCGCGCAAGCGACCAACTGCTTCAAGACCATCGGCGGCGTTCTCGAAGGCGCAGGTTTCGCGATGGCCGACATCGTGCGCGCGACTTACTACATCGTCGATCCGGCCGATGCCGACGCTGTGTTCGCGGTCTGCGGTCAGCATCTCGGCGAGATTCGCCCCGCCGCAACGCTGCTGGTCGTTGCCGCGCTGCTCAAGCCGGAGATGAAGATCGAGATCGAGGTCACGGCAAAGCGCCGAAGCTGAATGAACGCCTAAATCGCCGGCTCAATTCCGATTCAAGGCATTCGCGCCAAAATGTCGCGCCAAAGGCGTTGACTTATCGCAAGCAAGACCTACCTTTAATTCATTATGTCGAACACGCGCCAAACACGATTATTGCTTCGCGCCGGCCACCTGATCGCAGGAAGGTAGCCCGGGCGGACGCGCGCATGCGCCGTCCCGGGACAGGCTTTTCGACTTCGCTCTCTCCTCACATCGCTGCACTCCAAAACCCACAGTCATACGCGACGTGTATTCGTCGTTGCGTATGAGGATGTCTTCCGGCCCTGCGACCGGCAACCCACGACCAACCAATGGTGAAGGACATGGATCAAGATCTGCATACGCGGCTCCCGAACATCGCCATCAGCGCACGGGATGTCGAACGTCTTCGAAATATCGCCGATGCGGCCGCCGAAAAATATCCGGCGACGGCCGACTTCCTCGCGCGCGAAATCGACCGCGCAGAAATTCGCGACACCGATCAATCGATGAACGGCGTTGTCACCATGCAATCCGAGGTGACGTTCCGCGACGATGTCGGCGGCCAGACGCGCACGGTGACACTGGTGTTTCCGGAAGAGGCCGATGTCGACAGCGGCAAGATATCGATTCTGACGCCGATCGGCGCAGCCCTGATCGGCCTGTCGGCCGGGCAGACCATCGAGTTCCAGACGCCCGCCGGCGGCTGGCGCGCACTCACCGTCGTTCGGGTGAACTGATTACCTCAGCCGAAGAATACCAATTTCGGCAACACGACTTCGCGCCTCGCGGCCACCTCGTCCGCGAGGCCGATTTATGAAGGCGATATGACATCGTCCTTCATTTCAACCACGGCATTTGGCCTTGATTTTCGCGGCCATTTGTCGTTTTCAACACATTGAGCAGAGCCGTCCCGCACGGCCTTTCGCACATCTCGATCATCCTTTGATCGCAACCTGATCCCTTGGAGTTCTGGTAAAATGCCGTCACCCGCTTCGCCCGTGCACGCGCGCATCACTGGCTCGATCGTCATGGTCGGCTTCGGATCGATCGGCAAGGGATTGCTGCCGCTGATCGAACGGCACTTCGACTACGACAAGTCGCGCATCACGGTGATCGATCCCAAGGACGAAGGCCGCAAGGCGCATTGCGAGAAGCACAATGTGCGTTTTATTCAGCAGGGCCTGACCAAAGACAATTACCGCGAACTGCTGACCCCGCTGCTGACCGAAGGCGGCGGACAAAGCTTCTGCGTCAACGTTTCGGTCGACACCGGCTCCACCGACATCATGGAGCTTTGCAACGAACTCGGTGCGCTTTACATCGACACGGTCAACGAGCCTTGGCTCGGCTTCTATTTCGACGCGTCGAAGGGGCCGGAGGCACGCTCCAACTACGCGCTACGCGAAAACACGCTGGCCGCGAAGAAGGCCCGTCCCGCGGGCTCGACGACGGCCGTTTCCTGCTGTGGCGCCAACCCCGGCATGGTCTCGTTCTTCGTCAAGCAGGCACTGATGGATGTCGCCGCCGGCCTCAAGCTCAATGCGCCAAAGCCGAAGAGCCGGGCCGAATGGGCCGACCTGATGCGTCAAGCCGGCATCAAGGGGATTCACATCGCCGAACGCGACACCCAGCGCGCGAAGAAACCGAAAGAGCCCGACGTCTTCGTCAACACATGGTCGGTGGAAGGCTTCATATCGGAAGGCGTGCAGCCATCCGAACTCGGCTGGGGCACCCACGAAAAGTGGATGCCTGAAAACGCGCACACTCACGAAGTCGGCTGCGGCGCGGCGATCTATCTGATGCAGCCCGGCGCCGACACGCGCGTGCGCACCTGGTGCCCGACACGCGGCGCGCAATACGGCTTCCTTGTCACCCACAACGAATCGATCTCGATCGCCGATTATTTCACGGTGTTCGACGCGTCGGGCAAGGCCATCTATCGGCCGACCTGCCACTATGCCTATCATCCCGCAGATGACGCGGTGCTCTCGCTGCACGAAATGTTCGGCCGCGCCGCCAAGGCGCAGGAGAAGCATCACATCCTCGATGAAAACGAGATCGTTGACGGCATCGATGAACTCGGCGTGCTGCTGTTCGGCCACGACAACAATGCGTATTGGTACGGTTCGCAGCTCTCCATCGAGGAGACGCGGAAACTCGCGCCCTATCAGAACGCCACCGGCTTGCAGGTGACCTCTGCGCTGATCGCGGGCATGGTGTGGGCGCTGGAAAATCCGAACGAAGGCATCGTCGAAACCGACGAGATGGATTTCGATCGGCTGCTGGAAATTCAGAGGCCGTATCTTGGCCCGGTGAAGGGCTACTATACCGACTGGACGCCGCTGACGGATCGTCCGGGCCTTTTCCCGGAAGACATCGACACCAGCGATCCGTGGCAGTTCAAGAACATTTTGGTTCGCTGACGCCACGCGACAATTGCAACAACGAAATCGCCCGGCCTCACTCGGTGAGTGCCGGGCGATTTCATTTCAGACTCGGCAAACGTCCGCGCGCTATTTCGCGTCGATCGGAGGTGCGGATTTTTCCGCAGGCGCTGGCGGCAACGCCGGCTTGGCGCCCTTGTTCTGCGCATCCGCGTCGGGCCGCGCCGGCTGCGGTGGCGGCGTGGTGGGGCGCGCACCGCCCGGCTTCGATTCAGCAGGTGCGTTGGTCTTGTCGTTCTGATTGGGCTGTGTCGTCTGAGCCTGCGCGATGTGTTGCGGCTCGTCCCGAACCGTTAAATGCAGCATAGCCGCGCCCGTTACTGTCAGACCGGCCGCAATCACCAGGGCCGTGATTGTAAAATCACGGCGATCGATGTGGCGTCTTTCGTCACGCGTCATCATCCGATCACCCACTGTGTTACACGCAAGGGGTAACGTCACGTACGGATGAAAGTTCCTGTCGTTGACGGGTATGCTACAGCGTGAACAGCCCCGCATCGCCATCGGCGGCGGCAAACGCCAGCACGCTGCCTTGTGCATTCCAGCTTAGTGCGGTGATTGCCTGCTCGGCTTTTCGCCGCACCAGAATCTCGGCACCGTCGGCAATCCGAACCATCAGCACGGTTCCGTCGCTGTAGCCGACAGCCATGACGTCCTGCTTCGGATGGCAAGCCACCATTGAGACGCGCGACGGCATCGGTGCCAGGATGCCGGGCTCCTTGCCCATCGGACCATCCTTGCTGGCGAACGGCCACAGGATGACAGTGTCGGCGCCCGAGGTTGCGAGCGACTTGCCATCCGCACTCCACGACACCGACTTCACGCGCGTCGGATAACCGGTCATCCGCATGTGACGCGCATCGGCGAGACGCCAGCCGTGCAACGACGGCTCATGCATCGAGGTCACCAGAAACTTGTTATCGGGGCTGAAGACGACGCCGAGATGCGAACCGGCCCAGTCGAGCACCTCCGGCGTCGCCGTCATGTTCGGAAACCACAACGTCACGCCGTTGTAATGCGAGATCGCCAGCCGCAGTCCTTTCGGCGCGAACGCAAGTCCGCCGACCGTGGAGATCACGTCGCGGGACTTTTCCTCGCCCTTGGCACTGCGGACGAACGCTGTCTTGCCGACGGACCATGCCACCGCGCCATCGGGATGCAGAGCGACGTTGTCGACCCAACGCCGCTTGGCGTCGGTCGCAAGCGTCGCGACGCTGCCGTCGGCCTTGATCTCGATCACCTTGCCGTCGTCGCCTCCGGAAACGATCCGCTTGCCATCCGATGCGGTGCCGAGAATGGCGCCGTCGTGGATCGGCAGCCGCGCCGCTTCGCCACTGCCCGTGACGAAGGTGAGCGTTTCCTCGTCACCGACAAACACGGCGGTTTCGCCAAGAAAATACACGGCACTGACCGGCGCACCGATTTCAACCGGGCGAACGCGATCAGTCACCGAAACGACGGAGCCCGAATTGTCGGACGACTCGAACGCCTTGCTCACGCCGCGATGCACCGTTCAAAGCCGTCGCGAATGGTCTGCTCGGGCAGTTCGCGGCCGATGAACACCAGCCGGCTTTGGCGCGGCTCGCCTTCCTTCCACGCGCGCTGATGATCGCCTTCCAGCATCATGTGCACGCCCTGGAACACGTAGCGATCGTCGTCGCCGCTGAAGGCAAGGATGCCCTTGGAGCGCAGGATCTTCTGGCCTTCGGTCGCGACCAGTTGCTGCAACCACGGCATGAACTTGTTGGGATCGAGCGGCTTGTCGCTATGCAGCGACAAGGATTGCATGTCCTCGTCGTGATAGTGCTTCATGCCATGCCCGTGCCCATGACCGTGATCATGATGGTGGTGATGATCGTGGTCGTGATGATGATGCTCGTGGGTGCAGTTCTCGTCGTGGCAGTGCTCGTGATCGTGGTCATGCTCGTCGGCCGCCAGAAACTCGGGCTCCAGTTCGAGAATGCGATCGAGATCGAACGCGCCGCGCTCCAGTACGTCCGCCAGCGCCACCTGACAGCGTTGGGTCCGATGCAATTTGGCGTAGGGATTGATCGCGCGGATACGACCTTCGACTTCCGCCAATTCGTCCGGTGACACCAGATCGGTCTTGTTCAGCACGATGACGTCGGCGAAGGCGATCTGGTTCTTGGCTTCCGGTGCGTCCTTCAGGCGGTCGCTGAGCCACTTGGCGTCGGCCACCGTCACCACCGCATCGAGCCGCGCATTGTTCTGCACGTCCTCATCGACGAAGAAGGTCTGGGCGACCGGTGCCGGATCGGCAAGCCCCGTGGTCTCGACGATGATCGCGTCGAACTTGCCCTTGCGCTTCATCAAGCCGTCAAGAATGCGAACGAGATCGCCGCGCACGGTGCAGCAGATGCAACCGTTATTCATCTCGAACACTTCTTCATCGGCGCCGATGATCAGGTCGTTGTCGATGCCGATTTCCCCGAACTCGTTGACGATCACGGCGTACTTCTTGCCGTGGTTCTCGGACAGGATGCGATTGAGCAAGGTGGTCTTGCCGGCGCCGAGATAGCCGGTCAGCACGGTCACGGGGATTTTTTCAGCGGTGGTTTCGGACATGATCACTCCGGCGGGATGGGACGCAGGCCGGCACGACAGGGAGGACCTGCCTACTTATCCAGCGCGTCTTGCAACGTCTTAATATTGTGCCTGACCATGTCAATGTAAGTGGGGGCCTCGCCCTTTTCGTCGGTCAGGCTGTCGGAATACAGCGTACCGCCGATTTTCGCGCCGGTTTCGGCCGCGACGCGCCGGATCAGCCGCGGATCGCTGATGTTTTCAAGAAAAATTGCCGGAATTTTTTCCTTGCGGATCTGCGCGATGATGCGGGCGAGATCGCGCGCGCTCGGCTCGGAGTCCGTCGACACCCCCTGCGGCGCAACGAAGGTCACGCCATAGGCGGCGGCGAAATAGCCGAATGCGCCGTGGGTCGAGATCACCTTGCGGCGGCCTTCGGGAATTTGTGCGACCATCGCGCGGACGTCGCGATCCAGCGCATCGAGCTGGACGACATAACGCTCTGCATTGGCGCGATAGCTGTCAGCGGATGCCGGATCAACCTCGGCCAGCGCCCGCCGGATATTCTCGACATAGACCTTCGCATTCGGCACCGATTGCCAGGCGTGCGGATCGACGCTGTGGTGGCCGCCCGGCGGTTCTTTCAGCGGAACGATGCCGTCGGTCGCCACCACGATCCGCGCCGTGCCGCCGCTGGATTTCACAAGACGCGGCAACCAGCCCTCGAAGCCGAGCCCGTTGACCGCCACCAGTTTCGCGGCAGCGATGGTCTTCGCATCCGCTGGCGACGGCGTGTAGACGTGCGCATCGGCGTTGGACCCGACCAACGCAGCCACATCGACGCGGTCACCGCCGACATTGCGAACGAAATCAGCAAGGATGGTGAAACTAGCCACAACCTTGACGCGCTCGTCGGCGCGCGACGATCCCTGTGCCAGAAGACTGGCGAACAGGATCGATGCGGCCAGGATTGCACGCAACAACCGCATTTCAAGCCTCGAGGTGGCGGCCGGGAAACCACTGCCGCAACAGGCCGCCAACGCTGCCGAACAACACCGAGACGACATACAGTCCAGCGGCAACCAGAATGATCGCCGGTCCCGACGGCACCCCGGCTTGATACGACAGCACCAGCCCGGCATAGCCGGACAGTGCCGCACTCACCACCGCCACAGCAATCATGCCGGTGATATCGCGCGACCAAAACCGCGCAATGCCGGCGGGCAGAATCATCAGGCCGACTGCCAGCAGCGTGCCGAGCGCATGGAAACCGTTGACGAGATTGATGACCACCAGCGCCATGAAAACGAGATGCGTCGGCGCACCGGCACGGCTCACCGTGCGCAGAAACACCGGATCGACGCATTCCACCACCAGCGGGCGATAGATCACCGCCATCGTCAGCAGCGTGATGGTGGCGTTGAACGCGATCACCAGCAGCGTCTGATCGTCGAGCGCAAGGATGTTGCCGAACAGCACGTGCAGCAGGTCGATATTGGTGCCGCGCATGGACACAATCGTGACGCCGAGCGCCAGCGATGCGAGGTAGAACGTCGCGAGCGCCGCATCTTCCTTCAGTTCGGTGTTGCGCGCGACGACGCCGGACAGGATCGCGACGGCAAAGCCCGCGATCAGCCCGCCGAAGGTCATGGCAAACAGGTTAAGGCCGGAGAGCAAAAACCCGATGGCCGCACCGGGCAGAATCGCGTGCGCCATCGCATCGCCGACCAGACTCATCCGCCGCAGCATCAGGAACACGCCGATCGGCGCGCCGGCCAGCGACAGTGCCACGACGCCGGCCAATGCACGGCGCATGAACTCGAATTCCGTGAACGGCGCGATCAGCAGATCGTGGATCATGCGTCAGGCCGCCCGCGCCGAAGCCGTTTCGGCCACACACGCCGCCGCTTCGTCGTCGAAGGCTTCGCACATCTGACGCGCGGCGATGAGATTGTCAGGCGTCAATACCTGTGCAGTGTCGCCCCAGGCGACCGCGCCGCGCGCCAGGAGCAAGGTTTGCGGGAAATGATTGCGCACCAGATCCATGTCGTGCAGCGCCGCCAGCACCGTGCGTCCCTCAGCGTGCCAATGCTGGACGAGATGCAGCAGATCGGCCGACGTCTTGGCATCGACGGCATTGAATGGCTCGTCGAGCACGATCAATTGCGCATCCTGCAACATCAGTCGCGCGAACAGCATGCGCTGCATCTGGCCGCCCGATAGCGTGCCGATGGTGCGCCGCTCGAAACCGGTCAGGCCGACAGCGGCCAGCGTTTGCTGGACCCGTTCGCGGCGGCGCCCGCGAATGCCGCCGAACGCCCCGGCGTCACGCCACAAACCCGTGGCGACAAAATCGAACACCGAGATCGGAAAGCTGCGATCGATGTCGGCGCTTTGCGGCAGGAAGGCAATGTCGCGTACGCCAAGACCGCCGCGTGCAATGGTGCCCGACAACGGCTTGAGCAGACCGACGATGCCGCGAAACAGCGTCGACTTGCCGGCGCCGTTCGGCCCGACCACCGCAAGCAGCGCGCCCTTCGTCACCTCCCCCGCGAGGTGATGCACGGCGGGATGCCGGTCATAACCGAGGGTGACATTGCGAAATTGCAGTTGCGCGCTCATGCCGGCCTCATCGCCAGCCAGACCAGGCCCCAGAGACCGACGCTGAGGAGGATCGCCAAGCCGAGCCGCTCCGCCAGTGTCATCCGCAACAGCGACACCGTCGCCCGCTGCGCCGGATGCGGCGCTTCCGGCGCATGATGGTGCGCGCCGGCCGCGCCATGAGCATGGGGGCCACCATGATGATGTGTATGCAAATGGGCCATTGGCCGGCTCTCGTTCGGAAGACAGTCCGCGTTCTATATATGTTATACTATAACATAACAATGCCGCCACGAGACAGGCGAAAAACTATCCATATATCAATCTGTTGGCGCACGGGAACCAATGGCGACAGCCGGCCTCGCGGCAACGCCCCGACCTAGCGCCCCAACGAAAGGGGCGACCCGCAGGCCGCCCCTCGAAAGATCGGAATGCCGTGCAACGGCACTCAGGCCTTGCCGAGCAGGTCGTCGACATACTCCCAATTCACGAGATGATCGACGAACGCCTTCAGGTAATCAGGGCGGCGATTACGGTAGTCGATGTAGTAGGAATGCTCCCAGACGTCGACGCCGAGGATCGGGGTCGCGCCGTGCACCAGCGGGTTCTCGCCGTTCGGGGTCTTGGAGACTTCGAGCTTGCCGTTCTTGACCGACAGCCAGGCCCAGCCCGAGCCGAATTGGCCCGCACCGGCGGCAGCGAAGTCCGCCTTGAACTTCTCGAGGCCACCGAGATCCTCGTCGATCTTCTTGGCAAGACGACCGGGCAGCTTGCTGCCGCCGCCCTTCGGCTTCATCCAATTCCAGAAATGCAGATGGTTGTTGTGCTGGCCGGCGTTGTTGAACAAGGCGGCGTTCTTGCCGTAGGAGCCCTTGACGATCTCTTCCAGCGACTTGTTCTCGAATTCGGTGCCCTTCAGCAAATTGTTGCCGTTGGTGACATAGGCCTGATGATGCTTGTCGTGGTGAAACTCCAGCGTTTCCTTGGACATATGGGGGGCGAGCGCATCATAGGCGTAAGGCAAATCGGGAAGTTTGAAGGTCATGATTTCTGTCCGGGATAGTGGAGATAGAGGGCTAACGGTTCCCTTTATATAAGGTTCCACTGCGAAGAACAGTCAAATGCGAGCGACCCAATTTCGTCCTCAATTGCAAACCTCCGATTGAAACGGACCGGTCGCGACAGCCGCACGACAGCCTCTGCTGACGGGACGGCAGCCATGGTCATTGCAAATGACCTGCGCCGCATGCGGCGCGGCCGAAGGCGCTGCGTCACGACGCGCGCGCGGCTCACGGGAGCGCGTTGCCCGCTCGGACCGTCCGATAGCCCGGCAAACTCCATCGTCGTCCCGTTCGTAGCCGCGCCGGCATGCCGAGGCCACGCACTTGCCGCCAACCGCGTGAGAACCGCGCTCGCAGGTCAGAGGGCAGACCCGGCCGCGCTGGCCGCGAACAGCGTCCAGTGCTGCAACGTTTGGAAGACTGGTATCCAGTTGCGTCCTGGCGTGGCGATTGAACGACGCAAGTGCGCGTTGCGATGCCGTTCCCCACACGCCGTCGGGTTCGCCTGCAGCACAGCCGACTCGCGCCAATTCGACCTGAAGCAGCCGGGGAATATCCGAGTTCGGCGCCCGCGCGAGCCGCGACGACGCATCCTCGGTGGATGGCAGCGCCGCGACGGCCTGCTGCGGCGGCTCGGCTTGCGGCTTCGATTGAGCGGCGGGCATGGCGGCGCCTGACTTTGGCGGCGTTACCGCTGCATCGGCGCGCGACGGCATGTCGTTGCGCAACTTGTTACGCTGCGCCTTGGCCAGATCGGTGTAGAAGCCGGCTGGATGGGTCTTGATAAAGGAATCCCACGCCTCGACGGTGCCAACCTTCTCAGCCAATTCATAATCGCCGCGCACGTCGTGAACCGCGACGGCCGCGGCAGGCGCCGCCGGGACCAACGTCACCTCGTCACCGCCAAGCGATCCATAGACGAACGGCTCCTGACGATTGCCCGTGGCGGCCAGAACATCGTCCCGCACGTAACCGAATGCCCGACGCACGCCGAGGCCCGGCGTTGTCAGGTGCTTGACCAGCGCACTAGCGAACGGACTGTTCTTGCCGCCGCCGTCGGATGCAGTCGAGCCGCCCTTGGCGGCGTAGGCGATCAGGGTGTTCGGCTGGTTCGGCTCGACGTCGGCAAGACCACGCCCGATCGAACGCACCGCCAGCATTCGCCGCATCTTCTTGGCGAACGGATTGTCCCGACAGGCATCAAGTATCACCAAACGGAGTTGCTTGGCTGGCTCGACCGCCTGCAGGATCCTGTCGAGCGCGATGGCCTCGTCATAGGCATCGGTGTCGCGCTCGATCGTCGCATCGACCGGGATCAGATAGTTGACGCCGTCGATCTCGATGCCGTGACCGGCAAAGTAGACGACCGCGATATCGGCACCTCGGGCCTGATCGGAGAATTCGCGCAGCGCGCGGCGCATTTCGATATTGCTGAGATTATCGTGCAGTGCCACCGCATCGAACTGGGCCTGCCTGAACATCGCTGCCAGCGCCGCTGCGTCGTTAGCCGGATTGGTGAGCGGCGCGACGTTCCGATAGGCGGAATTCCCGATAACCAGCGCCACCCGTTTGGCGGCTAAGGCATCGCCGCCATTGCAGACGATCGCGACAAGCGCGGCGAAGATGAGCGCAAGCATACGCATGGGCGGACCTCATATCGTCAACGTGTAACGATATCACATTGAACGATAGAGGAGCTACACAGACTGTGACGCGGATCACGCCGCGCGCGGCACCGCTCCATCGAGCGACGGCCGCGCCGCCGGGGGCCGCACGTTCATCAGCATCTGGAACGCGCCCGCGACCAGCCCAATCACCACCGCCGAACGCCATGCCATGTCGTAGCTGCCGAGGTGATCGTAAATCATGCCGCCACCCCATGCCCCAAGGAACGAACCGGCCTGATGGCTGAGGAAGGCGATGCCGGTCAGGGTGGTCATGAAACGCAACCCGAACAGTTGCGACACCAGGCCATTCACCAGCGGCACTACGCCGAGCCACAACGAACCCATCACCGCCGCGAAAATCAACGTCGACGCTGGCGTGGCCGGAAGCGCGAAATAGATTGCGATCGCCAGCGAACGAGCGATGTAGATGCCGCCGAGCAGGATCTGCTTCGGATAGCGGCCGCCGAGCCAGCCGAATGCGTAGGACCCGATGACGTTAAACAGGCCGATCATCGCCAGCGCCTCGGCGCTCAGGGATGCATCGAGCCCACAGATTTCCAGATAGTTCGGAAGATGGGTGGTGAGAAACACCAGTTGCAGACCGCAGACGAAGAACGCGATCGACATCACCACGAAGCCGGAATGCCCGAGCGCCGATTGTACGACCGCGCCAACGCGCTGTTCGGAATCGTCCGCCTTGTCGATCTCGACGGCATCGCCACGCCCGGCAAACAACGCCGCCGGCAACATCACCGCCGCAAGACCGAGGAAGCCGACCAGCGCCATCTGCCAGCCGGCATTGGAAATCAACGTCTGCGCCAACGGCGAGGCGATGACCAGACCGAGCGACCCGGCGGCCGAAACCGCACCCATCGCCACGCTGCGCTGGGCCGGCAACACCACGCGCGAGGTTACGGCCATCGTGATGCTCGAAGCCGTGCAGGACAGCGCCAGACCGACACAGAAGCCCGCGCCGACGATGAACATCAGCGCCGACGTGGTGAACATCATGATCACCAGTCCCGCCGCGTAGACCAGCACACCGCCCAGCATCACGTAGCGCGATCCGTAACGATCGGCCAACATGCCGACCACCGGTTGCGTCACGCCCCACACGACGTTCTGCAACGCCGTCGCCAGCGAGAAATCCGCCACGGTGATCCCGACGTCGCGAATGATCGAGGGCTGAAACAAGCCGAAGCTCTGCCGCATGCCCATCGCAAGGCTCAGCAGTATGGCGGCACCGGCAAGTATCGACCAGCGCTGGGATGTAGTGAGCTGTCCTGCGCCCATGTTCCGACCTTTCCGGCATAAACTTCCAATATCCTGACATCGAATGTAAATTTTTGCTACGCACCATCGAGCATGACCGAATGCGACAGACGCGGGGCAAGACACAGGGCACGACATGAGTATCGAGATCGACATACTCAACGGAGACGCATCATGGCCGACGGCTCGGCCGCTGCTCGACCTTGTCTGGCCGAAAGCAACGGTCGAACAGCGGCCGTGGGGGCATATCCGGTGGGCGAATGCCGACCTGCGCGTGCTGGTTGAAGCCACAGATGGCGAACTGGCCTGTCACGTCGGCATCTACACCCGGATGGCGGCGTGGAATAACCGAAAGATGAATATCGGCGGCATCGGCGGCGTTGCCACCCATCCCGACCACCGTCGCCGCGGCTATGCCAGCGTCGCGCTCAATGCGGCAATTCAGACCTTACGCGACCGCGAAGACGTCCAGTTCGCAGTGCTTTTCTGCGAACCGCACAATGTTGCATTTTATGAGGCGCGTGGCTGGCAACGCTTCATCGGCGAGGTCTGGTGCGAACAACCCGGCGGCCGCGTGCGGTTCGATGCGATGGCGCCATATACCTTCGACCTCAAACGCGGCGCAGGCGGCGGCGTCATCGATTTATGCGGATTGCCATGGTGACCATGCATTGTCGGCAGAGCGGATTTCTAATTGTCATGATATGTCGTTCATAATATATACCTGATCCCTGCTCGCGGAATGGTCAGGTGGCTCACCCCGGCGATGGGACCACGTGACGATGAACGCGCCAATGCGACTGCCGCCGACAGGCGCCACCAACGCCTTGTTAATATCGCCGATCCTGCCGACATTGCTCCGACTCGCGCTTCCTAACGTCGTCGCGATGTTCGGCAGTACGCTGGTGGCGGTGGCGGAAACCGCCTACATCGGCCGGCTCGGCATCGTTCCGCTGGCGGCGATCGCGCTGGCGTTTCCGTTCACCATGCTGATGCAGACGACATCCGCCGGTGCCATCGGCGGCAGTGTCTCCTCCGCGATCAGCCGCGCGCTCGGTGCCGATAACGTGGATCGCGCCAATGCATTGGCGTGGCACGCCGCGACCATCGGCATCATCGGCGGCCTCTCCTTCACCGTGATGATGCTGCTGTTCGGTCGCGCCTTGTTTGCACTGCTCGGGGGCGGCGGTGCCGTCCTCGACGAAGCCACCGGTTACGCCACCGTGTTGTTCTCCGGCGCGATCGCCATCTGGCTCGTGAATACCCTGGCCTCGATCCTGCGCGGCACCGGCAACATGCGCGTGCCGTCCATGACTCTCCTTGTCGTTGCCGTCTTGCAGGTGATCTGCGGCGGCGCGCTGGGATTGGGCATCGGTGGCATGCCGCGATTCGGCATGGTCGGAGTCGCTAGCGGTCAGTTGATCGCCTACGCGATAGGAACTGGCTTTCTGATCTGGTACCTCGTCAGCGGCCGCAGCCCCCTCACACTGAACCTTTCGACATTCACGCTTCGAAAAAACATGTTTGCCGATATCCTGAAGGTCGGCGCGATTTCATGTCTGTCGCCGGTGCAAACGGTGCTCACCATCGTCGTCTTCACCAAGATCATCACCGGCTTCGGCGTCGCGGCACTCGCAGGTTACGGCATCGGCGCGCGCCTGGAATTTCTGCTGATCCCGGTGGCCTTCGCATTCGGCGTGGCATCGACCCCGATGGTCGGCATGGCGATCGGCGCAGGTCTCGTGACCCGCGCCCGGCGCGTCGCATGGACAACCGGCTCCGCCGCCGGCCTGACCGTCGGAGCGATCGGCATCATCGTCGCAATCTGGCCCTCGCTGTGGATTTCGCTGTTCACGAGCGACGCCGAAGTCACCAAGGCTGCCGCAACCTATTTCGCATGGGCGGGGCCGGGCTTCGGCTTTTTCGGCTTCGGCATCGCGATGTATTTCGCATCGCAAGGCGCTGCGAAAGTGGCTGGACCAGTGCTCGCCTCAACGCTGCGCCTTCTCATCGTTGTCGGCGGCGGTTGGTGGCTCGCCACGATTGACGCGCCGGCCTCAATGCTGTTCGCTTTGGTCGCCACCGCGATGTTCGTCTTCGGCATTGTCACCGCCCTAGCGGTCTATTTCACCCGTTGGGGCAAATAGCTATCAATTCGAAGCGCATCCATTTGTCTCGGGAATAACGTTGCGCGGCGCGGCATCATGGCGCAACGATCTCGTCGTCCATGGTCAGTTTAATCTTTACCTCCATCCGATATTCACACCGGCATTCGAATGGCATTGCACAAGTTTGCCCTTTTGTTATGCAACACGGGACCGATCTGGAGGATTCTGATGACATTGCGATTCGGCCTGATTGCCATGATTTTAATCATGTTGAACCCATCGTTCGATGCATCCGCTCAAGAATCGGGAGATCCCACCGGCACCTGGCTCACTCAGGCCGGCGATGCCAAGGTCCTGGTCAGCCGTTGCGGCACAGGCATTTGCGGCGTCGTCGTCTGGCTGCGCGAGCCGACCGATCCGAACACTGGAAAGCCTGCTGTCGACGACAAGAATCCAAATCCCGCGTTACGACGAAGGCCGATGATCGGCCTGCCGCTGTTCAGCGGCATGCATCCGTCCGGTGTCTCGCGATGGGCCGGCCGCATCTATAACGCCGACGATGGCGGGACCTATGACAGCAACATCGCGATGATGGGGCCGAACAGTTTGCGAGTGAACGGCTGCGTCGGCGGATTGTGCGGCGGCGAAAACTGGACACGAGCGAAGCGTTGAGTTCGCGCTTCGACGCAACACCGCGAGCAGATCGTCACGCCAGCGATGCTTTCAAGGCCGTCGCGGCCACGGCATAGCCGCCGCGCGCACCATCGATGAAGTGGAGATGGTCCGCACGCAACGCGGACGGCGTGAAGCAGGTCATCATCGCCGCGTCCTGACGATGCAATCCATATCGGATCGTCTCGGCTGCGGTCGCGGCATCGAGACGTTGTTCAAGCGCATCGGCAAGTTCCGGCGAACAATCGAGCACCATGCGCAGCCCGTCATCGAACTTGCGAAAGTCACTGTTGGCAACGGCCTGCCCGATATAAACGCCCGGGACGAATCCTCCGATGCGAATCCCAAATCGCATGATGAAGTAAACGAACAGCGTCCGGATCAATACGGTCGTACGCCTGAACAGCAGCGGCCCGCCGCGACGGGCGCGGGCTTCATAGTCGAAGCCGACAGGCGGCCAACGCAGCGCCGGACCTTCGGCAGGTACGGGCCGCCCGGCATTCGGACTGCGCTCGGCTAGCGTGATGATCTGTTCGATCAATTTGCGGAACGCGACCGGGTCTGCCTCGCGTGCCGGGACGATCAACACCGAAAGGATCACACCATGCGCTGCTGGAATCTCCGAGAATCGACATGACAATCCGCTGAGGTCGGGTTGACTGCCGGGCGGCGCGGGCGTGACGGCGAATTCGCCACGCTTCATGGCCGCTTCGGCCCAGCCGAGACCGCCACCGGAAAACATCGCATAGGCGACATGCGGCGACGGACCGAATCTCGCCACCCGAACATCGCGCCCGGCGGCCCGAATTCGCTCGAGCGGCACCAACGCCACCCGCATGACGAGGCCCAATTCGTCCAGCACCCAGGTGGCGGTGGCAGCCAGGGCCTCCCGCACCGGACCGGCGTCCTCGGCCGCAACCGCAAAGCTTGCACCGTCGCCGCCGAACACGAACGGGAAGTCCCGCCCGGCCAGCGCATTGGTCACGGCGGCGATGATTGCGGCACCCGCCATGTTGACCGCCTTGTAACGTTGCTCGGAGATCGCCTTGGTGGAATCGACGATATCGGCCACACCGATCATCCAGTCTCCCGGAAGCGGGACATACAGCGTCGGGTCCATCAACCTGCCGAAGCGGCGAAAGACCGGAATGTCTGCGTAGAAGTTCGAAAGGACAGTTGTCTGGACCATGATCCGGGATGTTAGTCTGGAGATACCGTCATTCAATCCCGGATCGGCAAACCGGCATCGGATGCCGCGTGGTTCTTGCGCGGATCGAACGTCCCCATGACACGGCGAGCGGCAAATCGCCACGGAACTCTCGCCGGGCGGCTGCGCCCAAGGCCACACCTGGATTTAGAACGAACCTAATCCGCTCCTGTAGCAAAGCGAAGTCCGCTTCGCTAAACAAGTCGCGCTGACCGGTGGATGCCGCTCAAAATCCTTTGTTTTTCGAGAGTTGGCGACGACGCCGACAAACTGGCGTTTCGGATTGATCGATGGTCGACGGCGACGAACTCTGGCGACGAAAGAAGCGCCGCGCGTTTCTCATCAGCCAGCTTTACCAATGGCACTGGATCAGTTCGGGGCTTTGCCTGATCGGCATGGTGCTGTTCGCCCTGACCGGAATCACGCTGAACCACGCCGGACAAATCGAGTCCAAGCCGACAGTGGTCATGCGCGAAGGACAATTGCCGCAGCCCCTGATAGCAGATCTGAAAGCCGAACCGACCGCCGCCAAGGCAGCGCTTCCGCAGAGCGTGGGAACATGGTTGCGCAGCGAGATCGGAGTGAACACCTCCGAACGCGACACGGAATGGTCGCCGAAGGAAGTCTACGTCGCCCTGCCGCGGCCCGGCGGTGACGCCTGGCTCAGCATCGAGCGCGACAGCGGCGCGGTGTCCTATGAAATCACCGACCGCGGCTGGATCGCGTATCTCAACGACCTGCACAAAGGCCGCCATACTGGCAAGGCGTGGGGTTGGTTCATCGATGTGTTCGCAGCCGTCGCGATCGTTTTCTGTCTCACGGGTCTGTTGCTGCTGTACCTCCATGCCAATCGTCGCCGCGCGACATGGCCCGTCGTCAGCATGGGCTTCGTGATCCCGACCCTGCTCATCGTCCTTTTCATCCACCGCTAAAAGGTAAGCCATGCGCCTCCTGATTTCTGCCGCACTCAGCACTCTCGCCGCAGGCTCGTCGTTGGCAGCCGAGGCGACCATCAGCGTCGACATTCCGCAGCTCAACGTCGCCGAATATCACAAACCGTATGTAGCGATGTGGGTCGAAAGCGCCGATGGCAGCAAGATCACCAACCTAGCGGTGTGGTACGACGTCAAGCACAAGGACAACGAAGGCACCAAGTGGCTGAAGGATATGCGGCAGTGGTGGCGCCGCACCGGCCGCGAGCTGACCATGCCGGCGGACGGCCTCAGCAGCCCGACCCGCGCGCCCGGCACTCATCAATTGAAGTTCGACGCCGCCGCCAAGCCGCTCAACGGCCTAACGCCCGGCAACTATCAACTCGTAATCGAGGCCGCGCGCGAAGTCGGCGGCCGCGAGTTGCTGCGCGTACCGTTCGAGTGGCCGCCGAAGGCCCCGGCGACCGCACAAGCCAAGGGCGAAAGCGAACTCGGCACGATTGCGCTGAAGCTCACTCCATAACCATACTGGATCAACCGCACCGTCTGTAGTGACGGCCCTTGGATAAGGATCACACCATGACCAAGCATCTCAAGCTCGCGCTGATCGCAGCCTCGATTTCTCTGCTTGCCGTGCCAGCGCAGGCGCATCGCGCCTGGCTTCTGCCATCGGCCACCGTCCTGTCCGGCACCGATGCCTGGGTCACGGTCGATGCAGCGATCTCCAACGACCTGTTCTATTTCGAGCATCACGCCCTGCAACTCGACAACCTGTCGATCCTGGGACCCGACGGCAAGGCCGTGACGGCTGAAAACACCTCGAAGGGCCGCTTCCGCAGCACCTTCGACGTCAAGCTCGCCGCGCCCGGCACCTACAAGATCATGGTGGTCAACAACGGCGCGTTCGCCAGCTACAAGCTGGACGGACAGAACAAGCGCTGGCGCGGCAAGGCCGATCAGCTCGCGACCGCCATTCCGGCCAACGCCACCGACGTCAGGTTGACGGAAAGCCGCGGCCGGATCGAATCCTTCGTCACCTCCGGCAAGCCCTCAACCGAAACGCTGAAGCCGACCGGCACCGGACTCGAAATGGTTCCGGTGACTCACCCGAACAATCTCGTCGCCGGCGAGAAGGCAACGTTCCGGCTGGTACTGGATGGCCAGCCGGCCTCCGGCGTCAATGTCGAGATCGTTCCCGGCGGCATCCGTTATCGCGACAAGCTGAACGACAGCAAGGTCACCACCGACGAGTCCGGCACCTTCAGCGTGACCTGGCCGGGGCCGGGCTTCTACTGGATGAGCGCATCGGTGCGCGATGACAAGAGCACGATCAAGAACGCCCAGCGGCGCAGCAACTACGCCGCAACGGTTGAAGTGCTGCCGCAATAAGCAACGCCTGTGATGGAATCCGCCTCACGGCGCGTGGCTATCCCGACCATGTCGGCGATGCCGCGCGCCGTGCCTGCGGGCGGCATCATCCAGGAACTGGCGGGGACGACCATGGGCACCACATGGTCTGTGAAGTTCGTCGGCTCCTCCATCAGCAAACAGACGCTGCAACGGATGATCCCCGTCGCGCTTGCGCGCGTGGTGATGCAGATGAGTCCGTGGGAGCGCGAAGCCGACATTGTTCGATTCAACGCTCTGCCGCTGGATCAATGGCAAACGCTGCCGCCCGAACTCGATCGGGTGATGGACAGCGCCATTCGCATCGCCCAGGAATCCGACGGCGCTTACGACCCGACCATGGGTGCACTGATCGATCTCTGGGGCTTTGGGCCGAGTGGACCGCGACAGACAGCACCGTCGGCGGATGATATCGCCGTCCATCATCGCGCCTGCGGCTGGCGGCAACTCGAGCGCGACCCCACCTCACGCCGCATGCGCCGACATGGGACCGGACCGGTGGATCTCTGCGGCATCGCCAAAGGCTTCGCAGTCGACCTGGTGATGGACACGCTCCGCGAACACGGCATCCACCACGCGCTCGTGGAAATCGGCGGCGAGTTGCGCGGCCACGGCGTCAAGCCGGACGGCAGTCCATGGTGGGTCGAGATCGACCGTCCTGCCTTGATCGACACTGAAACGGCGCCGATGCTGGTCGCGCTGCACGATCTGGCGATCGCTACCTCGGGATGCGAACGCGGCTTCGCCAACGGCGTGCAACATTTCTCTCACACGCTGAATCCGCGCACCGGCTGGCCGATCGCCAACGGCATGATCACCGCCACGGTCCTGCATCGCTCCTGCATGGAAGCTGATGCCTATGCGACGGCGCTGATGGTGCTGGGGCCGGATGCCGGGCTCGACTTCGCCGTCGCGCACGATCTCGCCGCGCTGATCCGGTTTCAACGGAACGGCGACCGCCTCAGCGAACGCACGACGCCGGCGCTCGACATGATGCTGGATTAGCTCAGGTCTCCGCCCATTGGCGCAGCAGGTTGTGATACAGCGACGTCAACGACAGCACCGAGGGATGCTCCGGATGATCGGCGTTGAGGCGGATGATCGACATATCGAGGTCGAACATCATGGCGCGCCGGGTGACATCGCCGATCATGCTTTCGGTCCAGAAGAACGACGCCACGCGCGAGCCGCGCGTCACCTTTGTGACGTGGTGCAGGCTGGTGCCGGGATAGACGATCATGTCACCGGCCGGCAGCTTTACCGCATGCGTGCCATAGGTATCCTCGACCACCAGTTCGCCGCCGTCATATTCGTCGGGCGACGACAAAAACAACGTCGATGATACATCGGTCCGCACCCGCACGCCGGTGCCGGAAATGGTGCGAATGGCATTGTCGACATGCGAGCCGAAGTTCATCTCGCCCTCGGCGTCGTAGCGATTGAACAGCGGCGGGAAGATTTTCTTCGGCAGCACCGCGGACATGAACAGTGGGTTGCGGTTCAGCGCGGCCAACACCATGTCGCCGAGTTCGCGCGCCTCCGGCGTGCCTTCCGGCAGTTGCAGATTGCGTTTGACCTGCGCGGACTGATGGCCGGCCGTGACCCGGCCATCGACCCAACTGGCCCTTTCCATCACATCGCGGCAATGGCGCACCTGCTCCGGCGTCAGGACATTCGGAATTCGAACCAGCATCGGCATGTTCCCCAAAAAGGGAGCCGGCATCTTGCGACGCCGGCTCCCGATCGCTGTCAAGTTACGGTCGGTGTCGAACCGTCTACTTGCTCACGTAGCGCGGCGCCTTGAGCGGCATGTCGCTCACCGCCGGTGGCGGGGTAAAGCGAACGCGATAGGTCAGCATGGCCGTCCGTCCGGGAGCCGGCACGGCGTGGCCTCCGTAATACTGCGCGTAATATAGCTCGTCGGTCACATTGTAGATATTGAGCTGCAGCAGCGAGTCCTTGGTGACCTTGTAGCTCGTCATCAGATCGAGCTTCCAGTAATCCGGCACGTAGGAGGTGTTGGTTGTATTCACGAACGTGCGCGCGGCATAGGTCACGCCGCCTCCGACGGTCCATTGCGGTGTCAGGTCATAAGCCGTCCAGAGCGTGAAGTTGTGCGGCGGCGTGTTGGGCAACTCACGCCCAAGCTCGGCCAGGTTGGATGTATTGACGATCTCCGACTTCAGATAGCTGTAACCGGCGAACAGGCTCCACTGGTCGGTCAGCTTGCCGGCGACACCCAATTCGACACCGTCAACGCGGGCCAGACCGTCGAGCACCAACGCGGTGTTCAGGACTGGATCGACCGGAACACGCAGATTGGTTTTCTCGATCCGGAATACGGCACCGCTGAGTGTCAGCTTTCCGCCCAGCACATCCGCTTTGGCACCGACTTCGAGCGTCGTGTTGCGCTCGGGATCGAGAAGGACGTTCGCGGCATTGGTCGTGGCATCGCTCAGCGTCTGGAATTCGGCTGCCGGATTATGTGAAACGCCATACGCGGCGTAGACGCTCGAATTCGGCGTCGGGTGGAAGACGCCGCCGACGCGCCAGTTGACCATGTTATCAGTGCGGTTGAGTTCGGCGCTCGCCGGTGTGGCAAGGTACTTCGAACGGAAGCTGTCGTAGCGGATCGACCCGAGCAGTTCGAAGTACTCGTTGAACTTGACCTGATCGAAACCGTAGACCGCGTAGTTGGTCGATGTGGTCGAGTTCGGCAAGCCGAAGCCGGTATCCGGCCCACCATAGGATGTATCGACCGGAGACCAGATACTGGTTCGGCACGCCAGATTGCCCGGCACGCAGTAGTTGGCGCGCACCTGATCGCGGGTTTCCCGCGCGGCTTCGACGCCCATTGCAAACGTGTGCTGCAATCCGCCCGTCCAGAACTTTCCGGTCAGATCGGTTTGGTTGATGAGCAGCGTGTTGTCGGTCTCCGTCGCGAAATGCTGGCGGCCAATCGTCATTAGATCAACAGGGTAGCCAGGGGTGATGGCGGTCGCGTTGTCGGCCTGCAGTTCACCGCGCGGCGCAGTCGGCCGCGCCATACGGTTGACGCTGATGTAGCGGGTCGCGTTCGAAATCTTCAGGTTTGCATTGAAGTCGTGCTCGAAACGGGCGGTGCCGATGTGGGTATCGGTCAACTGACGGTCGGCCAGCGGTCCGCTTGCAACGCCGTACCAGACATTGCGGGGCACCGGCATCGGCGGCGTCGCAGCACCGTTGCCATAGTAGCCGCCGTTAGTCAGCGCACCGGTCGAGGAACTGTAGACAGGTGCCGGCAGATAGCGGTGACCGTAATCCGGCACGCTGTCTTCGCCCTGATAGACGTAGCTGAAGATCGCTCGCGTGTCCGGCGAGAATTCGGCCTTGAACGATGGCGCGATGCCCCACCGCTTCGTGAACACATGATCACGATCCTGAGTGGGAATATCCTGATACATCGCCGCGATGCGGCCCGAGAGATTGCCCTGCTTGCCATTGGCATCGACTTCGGCACGGTAGCCACCGCTGGTGACGCCGCTGATGGTGCCGTCAATAAAGCTTGTCGCCTGCGGCAGCTTGGAGACGGTGTTGATCGCGCCGCCGGTCGAACCGCGACCGAAGGCAAAGCCCGACGGCCCCTTGTGCACTTCCACACGGTCGCTGCTGAACAGGTCGCGCGTGTACCAGCCCGGATCGCGAATACCGTCGCGGAACATGTCGCCACGCGCGGCGAAGCCACGAATGATCGGGCTGTCGCCCTGCTGACCGCCTTCACCAGCGCTGAACGTGATGCCGGGCACGGTCCGCAGCGCATCTTCCATGCTGAGAAGGCGCTGCTCCTGAATAACCTGCTGCGTCACCACGTTGACGGTCTGCGGCGTGTCGGCAAGCGGCACCGGAAGGCGGGAAATCCCGGCCTGCGCCGGCGCCTGATAGCCGGTGACACCATGGCCATCACCGACGATCGGATTGACCTGAACGTTACTCGGCGCGGCGACAACTGGTGCCGGCGCAGCGCGTACCGGCGCGCGGCGCGTAACGTGCCGCTTGGCCTGACGCTTCGGTGCGGTCACGCGAACTTGAGGAAGGTCATCACTATTGGAAGCCTGCTGGGCGTCGGCAGAATCCGGAATCAGCATCACCGCAGCGATGCCGATCATCGCCTTGCTCCATCCGATCGCCGAAATATTGCGCGCGATCGCGCCCTCGTCACGCGACACTGTCGCGTGATGTGTCGATGCATTGCCCATGTGCCCTGTTCCCCAGTGATACCATCGCGGAAAACAAGCTCACATCCGCGACAACTTCGCTCGTCATATCTTTCCGAAATTTAATGAGCAACACGCCGACACCGGGATTCGACGCAGTTTATAGGCCTTCTAGCGAAGGCCCTCTCGAAATGCGCGGGATGACGCGGGATAATCAGTTCGCGAGACAACAATCAGCCTCCTGATCGATCTCGGCCTTAAAGCGATTCTAAAAATCCCGCCCGCTTGCTTGTTTGATTCGGAAAGCCAAGACGTTAGACCACTCCGAGGTGTCATTCACCTCCGTCCCGCCTTGCAATCGATCCGGATCGGCGGCGCAACAAAAAGTCTGTCGAAATGAACCAGTCTCTGAAGACCTCCCGCGCGACGGAGCGCCGTTTCCCATCGCGAGCGGCGAAAGCGCCGACCGTCGCGCTTGCCGCTCTTCTGGCGGTTTCCCTGACGCCGCATCCGATTTACGCGCAACCATCCAATGCCCCGTCGACGCCGTCCGTTGCGTCCGATCGGGCGCCCGCCGCGCCGGCAACGACACCCCCGACGTCTCCCGCCCCGACTGCAACCGTGCCGTCTACGCCAACCGCCCCCTCGACGTCGGCACCTTCCGCGTCGCAAACGGCTGTCCCTCCGGCGCAAACAACTCTTCCTGCTTCGCCGGTCAATCAATCCGTTGCACAACCCGCTACCCAACCTGCCTCTCCGGCGCCGTCGGTCGGATCGCAAGCAGCGCCAGCAACGGCATCGTCGGACCCCGCCACCGCGACGCCTTCACCAATCCCGCCGCAGACGTCGCCCGCGACCGAGCCTTCACCGGTGGAGGCCGCCGAAGGAAGCTCGATCCTGCCGCACGAACTGACGCCGATCGGCATGTTCATGGCCGCCGATTATATCGTGAAGGCGGTGATGATCGGCCTGGCGTTCGCCTCGGTCGTCACCTGGTCGGTGTGGCTTGCCAAAACCCTCGAATTGCTGGGCGCGCGGCGCAAGCTAATGCGAGACCTTCGCCGCGTCGAAAGCGCACGCTCGCTCGAAGATGCCAGCGACAAACTTCAGAATGCCAGCGGCGACATTGCGACACTGACCAACGCCGCGCTCGACGAGCTTCATCGCTCGCGCGACGCGATGAATCATGACGGCATCAAGGAGCGCGTCGCCTCGCTGTTCAGCCGCATCGAAGCGGCGGCGTCCCGGCGCATGACGAGCGGCACCAGCATTCTGGCAACGATCGGATCGACCGCGCCGTTCGTCGGCCTGTTCGGCACCGTCTGGGGCATCATGAATGCCTTCATTGGTATTTCGAAATCGCAGACCACCAATCTCGCCGTCGTCGCGCCCGGCATCGCCGAAGCCCTGCTTGCAACCGCGATGGGTCTGGTCGCGGCGATCCCGGCGGTGATGATCTACAACATGTTCGCACGCGCCATCGCCAGCTATCGCGGCTTGCTGGGTGACGGCTCCGCCGAATTGCTGCGCATGGTGAGCCGCGATCTCAACCGGGCCGAACTGATGCCCCACCGGCGCGCGGCGGAGTAACGCTCGTGGGCGCTCAACTTCCGCAAGCCTCATCCGACGACGAGATGATGCCGGTAAGCGACATCAATGTGACGCCGTTCATCGACGTCATTCTGGTGCTGCTGATCATTTTCATGATTGCCGCGCCGCTGGCGACCGTCGACATCGCCGTCGATCTGCCGGCATCGACGGCGACCAAGCAACCGCGCCCCGAAAAGCCGATCTTTATCACCTTGAAAGCCGACCGCACGCTTGCCGTCGGCGAGACGCCGATCTCCCGCGCCACTTTGGCGGCCTCGCTCGCCTCCGTAACGTCGTCCGATCACAGCAAGCGGCTGTTCGTGCGCGCCGACAAGACCGTTCCCTACGGCGACGTGATGACGCTGATGAACGACCTGCGCGGCGCCGGCTACCTCAAGATCGCCCTGGTCGGGCTTGAATCCGCCGGCGCGCAACCCGCAGCCGCCGCGTCACAAAGCGGAGGCGCGCAATGAGCGCGGCGCGGCCCTATCGTGGCGTGACGCATCGCGACCTGCTGCGATGGGCGATCTGCTTCGTCGCGGTGCTGTCGCTGCACGGCGCGGTAGCCGCGGCCTTGCTGAGGGCTCCTGCGGAAGAAGGCGACACCTACGACACCACGACGGCGATCGAGGTCGATTTCACCACCGAGTCTTTCAAGGAGGCCATTGCCCGCGACGTTGCGCCGGGCGAGGAGCAGATGCAGACCGACGAGGCGCCACCGCCTCAGGAGAAGGCCGAACAAAAGACCGAAGAAAAGCCGGAGCCCGAACCGCCGCTCCCGCAGGTTGCCGAGCCCGACGTCGCGCTGGAAACGCCGCCGGAGCCGAAGAAACAGGAGGAAGAGAAGAAAGAGGAAAAGGAGAAAACTCCGAATGCCTCGCCTCCGCTGGTCGCCGCGTCGACCACGACCGCGCCGACTGCCGCAGCATCGCGCAAAGCTGAAATGGTGAGCTGGAAGCGGCGGCTGGCTTTGCATCTGCAACGCAACAAGCGTTACCCGCATGAAGCTCAGGTCCGCCGTGAGTCCGGCACCGCCCGCGTGTCCTTCGTTGTTGACCGCCATGGCCACATCGTCTCCAGCAAGATCGTGAAGGGCAGCGGCTCGCAGGCACTCGATCACGAGACGCTCGAACTCCTGCGACGCGCGCAACCATTGCCGACTCCGCCTTCCGATATCGGCGGGGCGCAATTTGCCTTCACGGTTCCAATCCTCTTTGAACTGAAATGATCCTGCGTCTGGCGCGGCGCGTGCTGGGCCTCAAGGCCCACCGGAAGCTGGCGCGCTTTGAGACGACCGCCCGCCAGATCCTCGCTCTGGAGCCCGATCATCGGCAGTTGTCAAATGCTGCGCTGCGTGCTCGCATCGACGAACTGCGCCAGCAGGTCCAGGCCGGCACAACACTCGACGTAATCAAGGTCGAGGTTTTCGCGCTGGTGCGCGAGGCCGCGCGCCGCGCGCTCAAGGAACATCCCGTCCCCGTGCAGCTCATCGGCGCGCTAGCGCTTCACGACGGTCATATCGCCGAGATGAAAACCGGCGAAGGCAAAACACTGACCGCCGCATTGGTCTGCGTCCTGAATTCTCTCACCGGCAAGGGCGTTCACGTCGCGACGCCGAACGACTACCTCTCCGAGCGCGACGCGGACTGGATGCGGCCGGTCTACAGCCTTCTCGGGCTTAGCACCGGCGTCATCACGCAGGAGATGGACGACGACAGCCGGCGCGCCGCCTATCGTTGCGATATCACCTACGGCATCGCCAGCGAATTCGGCTTCGATTATCTGCGCGACAACATGAAGTTTACGGCGGCGGAAACCGTGCAACGCGGCCACGCCTTCGCGCTGATCGACGAAGCCGATGCGACCCTGATCGACGAGGCTGGTATACCGCTGGCGCTGTTCGGGCCGCTCGGCGACCACTCGGGCTTCTATCAGGCGATCGATGCCGCCATCGCTTCCCTGCAATCCCAACATTACGACATCGATCATCGGCGACGCGTCACACTGACGGAAGCCGGTTACAGCTATGTCGAACAGGGATTGCGACAACACGGCTTGCTGAAAACCTCGGCCACGCTGCATGAGATCGCGTCGATCTCGCTGCTGCACCATGTCGTGCAAGCGTTGCGCGCGCATGTCGTGCTGACGCGCGATCGGGATTATGTCGTTCAACACGGCGAGGTCGTTATCGTCGATGCACTGACCGGGCGGCCGATGCCGGGGCGCCGCTACGACGAGGGGCTGCATCAGGCGCTGGAGGCCAAGGAAGGTTGCGCGATCGGCGAGGAAACCCGCACGCTGGCCGCGATCACTTACCAGACTTACTTCCGGCGTTACGCCAAGCTCGCCGGCATGACTGGCACCGCGATTACCGACGCCGCCGAATATCACGAGGTCTATGATCTCGATGTCATTGCCGTTCCGACTCATCGCCAGTTGATCCGCGTCGACGAAACCGTGCTCCACGCCACCGCCGCCGACAAGACCGCGGCGATCCTGCGCGAGGTTGAAAGCGCTCATCGACACGGCCAACCCGTCCTGATCGGCGCGCCCTCGATCGAACGGTCGGAAACGCTCGCCGCGATGCTCGAGGCCAACGGCTGGCGGCAGAGCGTTGAGCCGGCGAGCGACACGACGACTGCAAAGACATTTGCACTGCTCAACGCCAAACATCATGCGCGCGAGGCACATATCATCGCGAAAGCCGGTGCGCCTGGCGCGGTGACCATCGCCACGGCAATGGCAGGCCGCGGGACCGATATCCGACTCGGGGGCGATCATGCGGACATCGCCACGCGCGACGGCGTGGTCGCCGCCGGCGGGCTATTGGTGATCGGTACGACGCACCACGACCATGAGCGGCTCGACCATCAACTGCGCGGCCGCGCCGGGCGGCAAGGCGATCCGGGTCGCTCGGTCTTTCATGCTTCGCTGGAGGACGAGTTTCTCACGACAGCCGCCATCCGCGCGCCCTCGCCCGTGCAAGGCACTCCCATCGCACAGCCGGTCGCGAAGCGTCTGATCCGTGCCGCGCAGATACGACACGAAACCCGCAGCTTCGATCGCCGTCTCGGACTGTTGCGGTTCGACGCGATCATTCAACGCCAACGCGATACACTCTATGACATGCGTCGAGAGATCCGCGACGGCGCGGATGCCTTTGCGATGGCGCGGCGGCTATGTCACGAAACCATCGATGACCTGATCGCGCGATTTGCTCCACCTGATGCAGCCTGGGATATCGCCGGACTGGATCATGCGATCCGCTCGATCCTGACGCTCGCCATCGATATCGCTCCACCGTCCACCAATCGTGTTGAAGAGTCCGAAAGCCTCAAACAGACAGTTCAAACCACCGCCGACCGCTGGATGGATGGCAAAGTCACAAGTATCGGCGAAACCCTGCTCGCAGACATCCTGCGTCGATTGATGATGGCATTGATCGACCAACTCTGGTCCGAGCAGTTCGAGCGCCTCGAGCATCTCAAGCGACGGGTCGGCGACCGGCGATTACCGCCGCACAAGGTTGTCACCGAATTTCAGATCGAAGCATTCGACCTGTTCGAGCGTATGGTGATGGATTTTCGCCACGACGTCACAGCCCATGCGATGCGCGTCGGCATCAACGCCCCATCCTGAGGCTTACGCACGAAGCGTCACACTGTGCGATACAAACCGCGTGACAAATCCGCGACAAGTCTCTTGCATCCCGCGCATGCTTCGTAGCAAGTATCGATCCGGTATTTGCGGATCAGGCGTTCGTGGTCGATTCAACTTTGCGACGCGAGGGCATACGATCCGGCGCCCGAACGATTGGAACGGATCATGACTTCAACTTCAGGCGGGGAAGCAATCGTCAACGGTCTCGTCGCGCATGGCGTCGATACCGTATTCGGCCTGCCCGGCGCGCAGGTCTACGGCCTGTTCGATGCGTTTCGACAAGCCCAATTGAACGTCATCGGCGCACGGCATGAGCAGGCCTGCGGTTACATGGCTTACGGCTATGCGCGCTCCACCGGCCGGCCCGGCGTGTTCAGCGTTGTCCCCGGTCCTGGCGTGCTGAATGCCGGCGCCGCGTTATTGACCGCTTTCGGCAGCAATGAGCCGGTGCTGTGCCTGACTGGGCAGGTCCCGACCGCCTTCCTCGACAAGGGGCGCGGCCATCTGCACGAAATGCCGAACCAGCTCGCAACGCTGCGCACCTTCGTCAAATGGGCGGAGCGGATCGAATATCCAGACGCCGCGCCGGCACTGGTGTCCCGCGCGTTTCAGGAAATGCAGTCTGGGCGACAAGGCCCGGCCGTGCTGGAAATGCCGTGGGATATTTTCACGCAACGCGCCGACGTTGGCGACGCCAGACCATTCGACCTGCTTCCAGCGCCACGTCCCGACAGCGACCGGATCAAGGCCGCCGCCGAACGCATCGCCGCCAGCAAGGCACCGATGATCTTCGTCGGCAGTGGCGCGATCCATGCGCGCGATGAAATCCTCGAACTGGCGGAAACGCTCGACGCGCCCGTGGTGGCGTTCCGCAGCGGACGCGGCATCGTCAGCAACGCACACGACCTCGGTATGACCATGGCGGCCGCTTACGAGGTATGGCCGCAAACCGATCTCATTATCGGCATCGGCACCCGGATGGAATTGCCGACGTGGCGATGGCCGTATCGCCCCGAAGGCCAACAATCCATTCGCATCGATATCGACCCGGCGGAAATGCGGCGCTTTCCGCCGGACACCGCCATCATCGCCGATGCGCGCGAGGGCACTCGCGATCTGCTCACCGCCGTGCAGCGACGCGGCTTCACCCGGCAACCGGGCCGCCGCGAAGCGATTCGCGCCGCATCGGCATCGACGCTGAAACAGATTCAAACGATCCAGCCGCAGATGTCGTACCTCAACATCCTGCGCGAGGTGCTTCCCGCCAACGCCATCGTCACCGACGAGCTGTCGCAGGTCGGCTTCGCCTCGTGGTACGGCTTCCCGGTCTACGAGCCGCGCACCTTCATCACCTCTGGCTACCAGGGCACCCTCGGCGCAGGCTTCCCGACCGCGCTGGGTGCCAAGGTTGCCAATCCGGATCGGCCGGTGGTTGCGATCACTGGCGACGGCGGCTTCATGTTCGCCGTGCAGGAACTGGCGACCGCCGTGCAATTCAAGATCGGCGTCGTGGTGCTGGTGTTCAACAACAACGCCTACGGCAACGTGCGCCGCGACCAGTTGGAAGGCTTCGAGGGCCGCGTGGTCGCCTCCGATCTGGTCAATCCGGATTTCGTCAAGCTCGCGGAATCTTTCGGCGTCGGCGCGGCGCGCGTCACCTCGCCGGATGCCTTCCGCCCGGCGCTGGAGCACGCACTGGCCGACGGCGGGCCTTACCTGATCGACATCGAAGTGCCGACCGATTCCGAGGCCAGCCCATGGACTTTCATTCGACGGCAAAAGCCTTAACGACAGAGTCTTTCGCAGCGGCATTTTGCGTTGCGAGAGGATCAGACCAAAGTGATGGGACACCAGCGGCCCCAGCCGCTTGTGATCGCACCCGCGCCACGCAATAATCGAACAGCTTGAGGTAGCAGCAATCAAGGCCGCGACCGGTTCAACGGCGGGCATTCCAGGAGGAGAGACATGCCGAACGATCAATTCAAATTCAGCCGCCGCAACGTGCTCGCGGGCGGCGTCGCCGGCGCAGCATTGCTCGCGGCCCCCGGAATCGTCCGGGCACAGGCGCAAACCCTGAAAATCGCGGTGCTGCTGCCGCAATCCGGTTACCTCGCACAGGCCGGTCAGAGCTGCCATCGCGGCGCGCTGGTGGCGCAGTCGGTGCTGGCCGATCTCGGCTACAAGGTCGAACTGGTGCATATCGACATGGAATCCAATCCGGATGTCGCGCGTACCCAGACCGAACGCGCCATCAACGAAGGCGCACACTGCATCGTCGGCGCGTTCGATTCCGCCGGCACGCTGGCCATCGCGCAGGTTTGCGAGCAGCGTCAGGTGCCGCTGATCGTCAACATCGGCGCCGCACCGCAACTCACCGAACAAGGCTATAAATTCCTCGTCCGCAACTTCCCGACCGGCGGCATGTTGGTGAAGAACGGTCTGCATCAGATTCAGGCGCTGATCGACGCCACCAAGATCGCGCCGAAGACCGCGGTTTTCCTGCATGCCAACGACAACTTCGGTCTGGCGCAGCGCAAGGGCATGGACGCGCTCTTCCCTAAGTCGGGACTGCCGTTCAAGCTGCTGGAATCGATCCCCTACGATCCAAAAGCGCAGGACCTCTCGGTGGAAGTCACCAAGATTCGCGGCCTCAACCCCGACCTGCTGCTGGTGGTGACCCGCGCGGCCGACGCCATCAAGCTGGTGCGGGACACCGTACGGCAGAAATTCCAGCCGATGGGCATCATCTCGCCCGGCGCGCCCGGCCTCTACGACGAAGAGTTCTACAAGGCGCTCGGCCCGCTGGCCGACTATCACATCGATGCGCTGCCTTGGGCCAATCCGAAATCCAAAGTCACGCAAGCGCTCGAAGCCGCCTACAAGAAAGCACAGCCGAAATTCCGCTTCGCCGTCGAATGTTTCAACGTCGGCTTCACCTTCGACGCCCTGATGATCGCGGGCGACGCCTTCAAGCGCGCCGGCACCACCAACGGGCCGGAGCTGATGAAAGCGCTCAAGGCCACCAACCTCGTCGATCACACCATGATCGGCGGCCCGATCAAGTTCGACGAGAAAGGTCAGAACAACGACATTCCGTCGGCCTGCGTGCAGAACCGCAACCAGACGCCGACGGTGGTGCTGCCGGCGGAGGTCGCGACCATGACGCCGGTGCTGCCGATGCCGCCGTGGCAAGGCCGCAAGTGACCTGACGCTCCCACATTTTTGTTGATCGTGAAGCATCGCGCGCCGCGCGGTGCTTGCGTTTCCTCACTCTCGATCTCTCTCAAGACGCGCCGCGGCAGAACCTGCGGCTGGAGTTTCAGATGACGGCGATCACCTTGAATATTGTCGTTCAAGGGATTCTTACCGGGCTCGTCTACGGGCTGATGGCGCTTGGTCTGTCGGTCATTTTTGGTGTCATGCGCGTGGTCAATTTCGCGCACGGCGAGTTCACCGTCGTCGCGATGTATGCGGCATTCCTATTGTTCGACATCCTGGGCGTCTCACCGCTGCTATCGCTGTTGCCGATCGCGGCAGCCTTCTTCTTTCTCGGCTATATCCTGCAACGCTCACTGGTCGAACCCTTCATCAGCCGCGCCGAGCACGAACAGTTCATTCTGCTGGTTGGCCTCGCCACCGTGGTCGTCAACGGCTTGTTGCTGATTTTCGGCCCCGACGCGCGACCGATCAACCTGCCCTACAGTTTCGACAGCTACGCCATCGGCTCCCTGTTCATCGACAAGGTCCGGGTATTCGCTGCGCTCGGCGCCTTCGCGATCTGCATCGCGCTGTTTCTTTTCTTCCGCTATACGCGCACTGGCACGGCGATCCGCGCCTGCGCCGATAACCTCACCGGGGCGGGTGTCGTCGGCCTCAACGTCAAACAACTCTACGCGGTGACATTCGGGCTCGGCTTCGCCTGCATCGGCGCGGCGGGGACGCTGATGGCAACTATCGCCGATGCATCGCCCGGCCTTGCGCCTGCCTATACTCTTCTCGCCTTCGTCATCGTCATCATCGGTGGGCTCGGGTCAATGGCGGGCGCGCTGGTCGGCGGCATCCTGATCGGCATTTCCGAAGCGCTCGCGGGATTCTACATCCAGCCGTCGATGAAGAGCATGTTTTCCTTCGCGCTCCTGATCCTCGTCTTGGTGCTGCGCCCGCAGGGCCTGATGGGGCGGCGGCTATGAGCGATATCTGGCAGCGCCTGCCCACGCGCGGCAAAATCCTCTGCCTCGCAGCCTTGGTGGCAGCGATTGCCGCGCCGCTCGTCGCCGACCGTTACCTGCTGTCGGTGCTGATCCTGGTGTTCTACTTCGCTTATCTCGGACAGGCGTGGAACCTGCTGATGGGTTTTGCCGGGCAACTCTCACTCGGTCACGCGCTGTATCTCGGGCTCGGCGCCTATACCGCGACGGCACTGTGGACGCTGTTCGGCATCGGTCCCTGGATCGGCGTCTTCATCGCCATTCCGGTCGCGGCCGCTGCCGGCATGATCGTCGGCTGGCTCGGCTGGCGCTTTGCCATCGAGGGCGTCTATTTCGCGCTGCTGACCATCGCCTTCGCCGAATTCACCCGCATCGGTTTCGACCATCTGCAAATCACCGGCGCATCGGCCGGCCTGTTCCTGTCGGTCAACAGCCCCGGCTCGGACAAATGGTGGAATCTCGGCGGCGGGCCGCTGCTCTACTATTATCTTGCGCTGATCCTCGCTGCTGCCGCGACATTGCTGGTGGCGTGGCTGCGCCGTTCGCCGCTGGGCTATCGCTGGCTCGCGGTGCGCGAGGACCCCGAGGCCGCGCAAGCTGCCGGCATCGACATCTTCCGCGCCAAGATGATCGCGATGCTGATTTCCGCCGGCATGACCGCTGTGGGCGGTGTGTTCTATGGCTTCTATTATCGCAACCTGTTTCCATCGCAGGTGTTCGACATCGGCCGCTCCATCGAAATCATCATGGCGCCGATCATCGGTGGCCTTGGCACCGTGTTCGGGCCGCTCGTCGGCGCCATCCTGCTGACGCCGCTGGGCGAAACCCTCACTGCGCTGATGCAGCACTTCGGCATCAATACGCCGGGCGCCAAGTCAATCTTCTATGGCTTGACCCTGATGGTGATCATCACCTTGCAGCCGAGCGGCGTGTGGCCGTGGCTCGCCCGCAAGCTTGGCCTCGACAGGCTACGCTCATGACCGGTTTGCTTTCCATCAACGGCATCAGCAAGCGTTTCCGCGGTCTCGCTGCGGTGAGTCACGTGAGCTTCGAGGTGGCGCAGGGCGACATCTTCGCGGTGATTGGACCGAACGGCGCCGGCAAGACCACGCTGTTCAACATGATCGCCGGCGCGCTTCCGCCCGATGAGGGATCGATCACCTTCGCCGGTCAACAGATACAAGGACTGCGCTCCGATCAGGTCGCGCGGCTTGGCATCGGCCGGACTTTCCAACTAGTGCGGCCGTTCCCCGCGCTGACGGTCGAAGACAACGTCATCATCGGCGCGCTGATGCAGACCGGAACGGTCCGCGATGCCGAAAAGATCGCACGCGACACGCTGGCGCGGCTCGATCTGTTCGACAAGCGCGCGCAGATCGCATCCAGCCTCACATTGCCGGACCGCAAGCGATTGGAAGTCGCACGCGCACTTGCTACCGGGCCAAAACTGTTGCTGCTCGACGAAGTGATGGCCGGCTTACGGCCCACTGAAACCGACCGCATCGTCGCCACCTTGCGCGATCTCAACCGTGACGGTCTCACGATCCTGTTGATCGAGCACGTCATGCGCGCGGTCACCGCGCTGGCCTCGCGCATCCTCGTGCTGCACCACGGCGCAGCCATCGCCGAGGGCAATCCGGAACAGGTGTTGCGCGATCCTGCCGTGGTCGAATCCTATCTTGGCGCGGAGTCGCTGTGATGCTGAATGTCGAGAATCTCAGCGTTCATTATGGCGACGCACAAGCCCTCGACGGCGTGTCGCTCATCGTCGACGAAGGCGCCATCGTCGCCATCGTTGGCGCCAATGGCGCCGGTAAGACATCGCTGATCCGCACCATCGCCGGCATGCATCGGCCGACCGGCGGCCGCATCGTCTTTCGCGGCGCCGATATCGCCGGACTTCCAAGCCATCGGGTGTGCGATCTGGGCATCGGACAGGTCGCCGAGGGGCGGCAGATCTTCCCGTCGCTAACGGTGTCCGAGAATCTCGACATGGGCGCGATGCTGCCCCACGCGCGGCCGCATCGCGCGCAAAATCGCGAGCGTGTGCTAGCGATGTTCCCGCGTCTTTCCGAGCGCATCGGCCAAGCAGCGGGCACGCTGTCCGGCGGCGAACAGCAGATGCTGGCGATCGGGCGTTGCCTGATGGGTGAGCCGAAACTCATCATGTTCGATGAGCCTTCACTCGGGCTCGCGCCAACCATCGTTCATGACGTGCTGAAGACGATCTGCGATCTCAATGCCGGCGGCATGACCTGCGTGCTGGTGGAGCAGAACGTCGCGGTGTCGCTGAAGATCGCGACGCGCGCCTATGTGCTGGAGAACGGTCGCGTTACGCTGTCAGGCAGCGGCGCGGACCTGCTCGCGGACGAACGGGTACGGCAGGCCTATCTCGGCATCTGACGCCGCGCGAACGCACATCAAACAATCTGGATATCGGACGGCGGCGAGCGCAGCGTGTTGGCGAGCAGTTGCAGCGCCTGCGCCAACTCGGCGCGATTGCGCGCCGCGCCGAGCGACACCCGCACCCCTTGCGCCGCATTCTCTCCCACCGCAAAGGCATCGCGCCCGACCACGGCGAGACCGTGCCGCAGCACGTCCGACAGAAATTCCGCGCTGTGCCATTGCCGTGGCAGCGCCAGCCACAGGTGATGCCCCGCCGGCCTTGCCGCGAACGGCAATCCATGCAGCAGCCGCGCCGCCAGTTGCTGACGTCCGATTGCTTCGTTGCGGATAGCCTGAATGATCTGATCGGCGACGCCGGTGCGAATCCAGTGCGTCAACAACGCCACCATCAACAGCGGCGGCATTTGCATGGTGGCCTGCAAGTTGTTGCGCATCACTTGTTCCGCGGCAACATCCGGCACCAGCAGATAGGACGCACGCAATGCCGGCGCGATGCATTTCGACATACTTGCCGCGAAATAGGTTCGTTCCGGAACGAGATCGGCGATGGGCTGTACCGACGGTTCAAGAAAGCCGTAAGCATCGTCCTCGATCAGCCACGCACCATATTGCCGCACGATATCCGCGATCGCGTGGCGACGCGGCGGCGAAAGCGTTGCCGTCGACGGGTTGTGCAAGGTGGGAATGAGATAAATCGCCTTCGGCTGATGTTGTTTGCAGGCGGCCGCGAGCGCATCCGGCAACACGCCATCGCGATCCATCTCGACGCCGACCAGCCGCACGCCAAGCCGGCTCGCCGCCGCCTTGATTCCGGGGAACGTCAAGTTCTCGGTCAAAACCACATCGCCCGGTGATGTCAGCGCCAGCAGGACATTGAACAAGGCCGCCTGCGTGCCCGGATAAATTACCAATCGTTCCGGCGCGACACTCGTCAGGCGCGGCCTCAGCCACTGCGCAGCTACCTCGCGCTCGTCATCGCTGCCGCCGGGGCGTGCGTAGTTGAGATAGGCGCTGAAGCTCGCTTCGCTGCGGATCGCGGCAAGGCCCTGCGCGATGCGGAGATCGAGGTTGGCCTCCACCGGCTGCGGCGGCACATTCATCGAGAGGTCAATCTTGACCTGCACCGGAATGTCCGCCGCCTGCCGCGCGGTGGTCTCGGACACGAACGTCCCCTGCCCCACCCGCGCCTCGATCAGGCCGCGCCGGCGCGCTTCACCATAGGCGCGCGTCACCGTGGTAAGATCGACGCCGAGCGCCTCGGCCAGCGCCCGATGGGTCGGGAGCTGCTGGCCCCGGCTCAGTCGCCGGCTGTTAATGTCGGCGCTCAGCGCATCGACGATCCGCAGATAGATCGGTCCCTGCCATTCCGCTATTGTAGGGAGCCAATCCATGCAAATACCTACATTTCCTTTGAATGTCTGCCTATAGATCCATATTGTATGGATAAGGCTTCCGGTCAAGGACAATCGTTAAGGACATTCGACATGACAAACACTGTCTCACTGGGTCGCGCGCTGTGGCGCGGGTTCACCATGAAGTGTCCGCATTGCGGCGAGGGCCATCTGTTCGGCCGCTTCCTCAAGGTTGTCGATCATTGCGAGGTCTGCGGCGAGAGCTATGCCGCCCAGCGCGCCGACGACCTTCCGGCCTATCTGGTGATCGTCGTGGTTGGCCACGCCGTGGTGCCCGCGCTGCTGGCGGTGGAAACGGCCTATGCTCCGCCGTACTGGGTGCATGCCCTGATCTGGCTGCCGATCACGCTGATAAGTTCGCTGGCGCTGCTGCAACCGGTCAAGGGTGCGGTCGTCGGCCTGCAATGGCAGGTCGGAATGCACGGCTTCCAGGAATCAAAACTGCGCCGCACCGCCGACGAGCGGCAACTGGCGCAGGTATCCGTCTGATAGCAACCGGCGGGCGACTATTATGTAAGCAGCCCGCCGGTCTTCGTGTCAGATCTTCTGATTGTATTCGCCGACTTCCGGGTGGGTGCGCAGCACTGAGTCCATCGCCTCGAACATGTCCCGCATCCGCCGCTCCGACACCGGGCTTTCGACCACGACGACCAGTTCGGGCTTGTTGGACGAGGCGCGCACAAGGCCCCAGCTTCCGTCTTCCACGGTGACGCGCACGCCGTTGACGGTGACGAGATCGCGGATCGCCTGCCCCGCGACCTTGTCGCCCTTGGCCTTCGCAGCCTCGAAATGCTTCACCACCGCTTCGACGATGCCGTACTTGGTTTCGTCCGCGCAGTGCGGCGACATGGTCGGCGAGGACCACGTCTTCGGCAATGCGTTCTTGAGATCGGACATCGACTTGTTGGGCGCGCGATCCAGCATCTCGCACACCGCAATAGCTGAAACCAAGCCGTCGTCGTAACCACGGCCGAATGGCGGGTTGAAGAAGAAGTGCCCCGACTTCTCGAAGCCGGCCAACGCGCCCACTTCGTGGGTGCGCCGCTTCATGTAGGAATGCCCGGTCTTCCAGTAGGTCGCCTTGGCGCCCTGCTTCTGCAACACCGGGTCCGTCACGAACAGGCCGGTGGACTTCACGTCGACGACAAACTGCGCATCCTTGTGGATCGCGGAAATATCGCGCGCCAGCATCACGCCGACCTTGTCGGCGAAAATCTCCTCGCCGGTGTTGTCGACCACGCCGCAGCGGTCGCCGTCGCCGTCGAAGCCAAGACCGACGTCGGCCTTGTGCTCGAGCACGGCGTCGCGAATGGCATGGAGCATCTCCATGTCTTCCGGGTTCGGATTGTACTTCGGGAAGGTGTGATCGAGTTCGGTATCGAGCGGAATGACTTCGCAGCCGATCGCTTCCATCACCTGCGGCGCGAACGCGCCGGCGGTGCCGTTGCCGCACGCGACCACGGCCTTCAACTTGCGCTTCAACTTGGCGCGCTTGGTGAGATCGGCGATATAGCGCGCCGGGAAATTCTCGTGAAACTGATAGCTGCCGCCGACCTTGTTCTTGAAGTCGGCGTTAAGCACGATCTCCTTCAGCCGCGTCATTTCGTCCGGCCCGAAGGTGAGCGGCCGGTTGGCGCCCATCTTCACACCGGTCCAGCCGTTGTCGTTGTGCGAAGCGGTGACCATCGCGACGCACGGCACGTCCAGCTCGAACTGCGCGAAGTAGGCCATCGGCGTCATGCACAGGCCGATGTCATGCACCTTGCATCCCGCCGCCATCAGGCCGGAGATCAGCGCGTACTTAATCGACGACGAGTAGCCGCGAAAATCGTGACCGGTGACGATCTCCTGCTTCTGCCCTATCTCCGCGATCAGCGCGCCGAGCCCCATGCCCAGCGCCTGAATGCCCATCAGGTTGATTTCCTTGCCGAACAGCCAGCGCGCGTCGTACTCGCGAAAACCGGTCGGCTTCACCATCGGCTCGGATTCATAAGCGAGCGTATTCGGCACCAGGACGGGCTTCGGCTTGGGAAACATGCAAACGGCCTTCTGAAAAGGTGACGGACGACGAACCCCGCAGCCATAGCGAATGCACGGCGCGGAGGAAAGGCGGGGATCATTAGTTAGGGGGAAATTGCGGCGGATTGGCAGCAAGGCGACGCGGCAAGGAACAATCCCGGCGCTACTGCTCCAGCACCATCCGGCCACCGGCGAATTCGAACCGCTTCAGCTTGCCCAGGAACGACAGGCCGAGCAGGTTCTGCGACAGCGCTTCGTCCGGCAGCACCATGGCATCAACGTCGCGGACGATCAGGTCTCCGACCTGCACCATGGCGAGCCGCGTGCGCGCGGCCTTGATGACACCGTTGGCGGTGGTCACCTTCGTGTTGAACTCGCCACGCGCCGGCCGCACACCGATCCGCGCCGCCGAAGTTTCGTTCATCGCGACCACCGATGCGCCGGTATCGACCATGAATGTGATGCGCTGGCCCTCGATGCGCCCTTCGGTCTGGAAATGGCCACGCTGGTCGCGCGGCACAACGACACTGCGAACACCGGATGAAGGCGCCGATGATTCGGTGGCAGCCAGCATCACCGACGGCGCGGACGTGGCCGAGGCGGCCATCATGTGATCGGCAACCTGAGCCATGACCGTGCCCAGGCCGATCATCACGCCCGCCAAAATCATTACGCCACGCATACATTACTCGCAGTTCGCACGCTGAACGCTACATCCCACGCGCGGCACACCGCGACCGGAATCATACGTATTTTGGCTAAAACCGTGAGTTTAGCGTTAACGAAGTGCTGCGTTTAAGTTCCGCGCGGCTTGGCGCGCCGCGTCGGCTCCGCCGCTGCCGGATCCTCCGGCCATGGATGGCGCGGATAGCGGCCGCGCAGATCGGCGCGCACCGCCGCATAACTGCCGCGCCAGAAACCGGGCAGATCGCGGGTCACCTGCACTGACCGATGTGCCGGCGACAGCAATTCCAGCACCAGCGGCACCTTGCCCTTGGCGACCGCCGGATGGACTTTCAAACCGAACAACTCCTGCAATCTGACCGCAATGGTCGGCCCCTGCTCGGCCTCGTAATCGATCGGTAGCATCGAGCCGGTCGGGGCTTCGAAATGCGTCGGCGCCTCGCGGTCCAGCCGCGCACGCAGCTCCCACGGCAATAGCCCCATCAGCGCATCCGACAGATCGCCGGCGGAGATATCCTTCAGCGACGTCTTGTCGAACAGCGCGGGTGCCAGCCAAGTGTCAGCCCTCGCCGCGAGTCCCGCATCGGACAGGTCGGGCCAGGCATCGCCTTCGGCGGCACGCAAGAACATCACGCGGCCGCGCCATTGCGTCAGCGCCTTTGACCATGGCAGGCGATCGAGTCCGGCCGCCACCAATCCCTCCGCAAAAATTTTTGCGCTATCTTCGGAGGGCGATACCTGCAACGGCGCTTCCGCGAGCGTGATCGCGTGAAGCCGTTTGCGGCGGCGACCGCGCAGCGCCATCGCATCCTTGTCGAACCACACCTCGTCGGCGCTCGCAATTTCATCCGCGAAACGGGCTTCGATCTCGGCCTGCGTGATCAGTGCCGCAAGCAGGATGCGTCCGCGCGCGGCGGTGCCGGTGAGTTCGCTGACCGCGATGTAAGGCGCGCGCGCTAACGCGGCGGCTTGATCCATAGCCGCGCCACGGCCATTGGCGAGCACGAAGCTACCATTGCCGCGATTTTTCGCGACGCGATCGGGGAAGGCAAGCGCCAGCAAGGCGCCGGTGGACGAAAGCTCCTCCCCTTCTTGTGAGGGAGAAGACGACACCTGCGCTACCCATCGCTTCGCCAGTTGCTTCGCGCTGGACGCGCGCGGCGAACGGTCGCGGCGAACCTGATCGAGCCGCGCATCGAAATCGACGCTGTCGCCGCCCAGTCCGCGCTCGGTAAGAATCGCCGCGATGTCGGCTGCCTCCTGCGCCGCGCCGAAACGCTGCGCATCGACGATCATGCGCGCCAACCGCGGCGGCAGCGCAAGCGCACGCAGCGCCTTGCCTTCCGCCGTGATGCGGCCGTCATCATCGAGCGCGCCAAGTTGGCGCAGCAAGTCCCGCGCTTCGTTCAGTGCCGGTGCGGGCGGCGGATCGAGAAACGCCAGCGTCGACGGATCGCGCACGCCCCATTGCGCCAGATCCAGCACCAGCGACGACAGATCGGCGGCGAGAATTTCCGGCGTGGTGTAGGCAGGCAACGACACTGTCTGCGGCTCGTCCCATAGCCGATAGCAGACGCCGGGCTCGGTGCGTCCGGCACGGCCACGCCGCTGATCCACGGCGGCGCGCGAAGCACGCACCGTTTCCAATCGCGTCAGCCCGATGTCGGGCTCGTAACGCGGCACGCGGGCGAGCCCGGAATCGACCACGATGCGCACGCCGTCGATGGTGAGCGAGGTTTCCGCAATCGACGTCGCCAGCACCACCTTGCGTCGCCCCCTGAGTGACGGCGCGATGGCGCGATCTTGCACACTCGCATCGAGCGCGCCGAACAGCGGCACGATATCGACGGCGGCGTCATGCACGCGTTCTTCGAGCATCGTCTGCGTGCGACGAATTTCCGCAGCTCCCGGCAGAAACGCCAGCACCGACCCGGCATCGGCGCGTAACGCCGTCGCGATGGCATCGGCCATCTGCCGCTCGAGCGGCGCATCCGGCTTGCGGCCGAGATAGCGCGTCTCCACCGGAAAGGCACGGCCCTGGCTTTCGATCATCGGCGCATCGCCGAGCAGCGCCGCGACGCGCGCGCCATCGAGTGTTGCCGACATCACCAGAATGCGCAGATCCTCGCGCAGGCCGGTCTGCACGTCGCGCGCGAGCGCCAGGCCGAGATCGGCATCGAGCGAACGCTCGTGAAATTCGTCGAACAGCACCGCTGCAACGCCATGCAATTCAGGATCGTTCAGAATCTGTTGCGCGAAGATGCCTTCGGTAACGACCTCGATCTGGGTCGCGCGCGAAACCTTCGAGCCGAAGCGCACGCGATAGCCGACCGTCTCGCCGACGCGTTCGCCCAACGTCTGCGCCATGCGCTCGGCACTGGCGCGCGCGGCGATCCGGCGCGGCTCCAGCACGATGATCTTGCCGTTGCCGATCCACGGCTCGTCGAGCAGCGCCAGCGGCACCCGCGTGGTTTTGCCCGCGCCGGGCGGCGCCACCAGCACCGCTGTCGGCTGACGTCCCAATGCCGCCGCGAGGTCATCGAGAACGGCATCGATCGGCAGGGGCGTAGGGAAGCTATGAGGCAATGGGTTAACGCTAATCACGGTTACGACAGCCGCCTTATAGCGGGTTCCGGAAAGGCGGCACATTCCTTGTATCGCGCAACGGGAACGAAACTCTTCGCCCGTAATGTTCGCCCTCGCGACCCCAAAAAGGAACAGCGATGACCCGAAACGGCACAGCCATCTCCACAGCGGCCTCCGACCGCCTCGATTGGGTCGATTACGCCAAGGGTATCTGCATCGTCATGGTCGTGATGATGCATTCCGTACTGGGCGTCGAAGCTGCCGCCGGCCAGACCGGCTTCATGCATCATGTCGTCGAGTTCGCCCGGCCGTTCCGGATGCCGGACTTCTTCCTGATCTCCGGCCTGTTTCTGTCGCGCGTGATCGACCGCGACTGGCGCACCTATCTCGACCGCAAGGTGGTGCACTTCGCATACTTCTATGTGCTGTGGGTGACGATCCAGTTCGGCTTCAAGGCCCCCGCCTTCGCCGCCGAGATGGGCTGGGCAGGCGTTGCCAAGCTGTATCTGCTGTCGTTTATCGATCCGTTCGGCACGCTATGGTTCATCTACCTGCTGCCGATCTTCTTCATCGTCACCAAACTGACGCTGCGCGTACCCCCGCTGGCGATTTGGCTGGCCGGTGCGACGTTGGAAATGGCGCATGTCTCCACCGGCTGGACCGTGATCGACGAATTTGCCGCGCGCTTCATCTATTTCTATTCCGGATACCTGTTCGCCGCTTACGTTTTCCGCCTGTCGGATCGGGCGCGGACCTCTCCCGGCCTTGCCTTGGCGGGGTTGGCGCTGTGGGTGCTCGTCAACGGCGCACTGACCCATTTCGGCCACGCCGATCTGCCGGTCGTCTCGCTGGCGCTCGGCATTGCCGGCGCCTGCGCCATCATCACCATCGGCACCTTGCTGGCGCGGCGGCACTGGCTCGATTTCGTCCGCTATTTCGGCGAGCACTCCATCGTCATCTATCTGGCGTTCTTCCTGCCGATGGCGACGTCGCGCACCCTGCTGATGAAGACCGGCGTAATCCAGGACATCGGCACCCTTTCGGCCGTGGTCACCTTCATCGGCGTCACCGGGGCCGTCGCGATCTGGTGGGTCTGTCGCGGCACACGGCTGAGCTTCCTGTTCGAGCGACCCGACGCCTTCTGGATCGCGCCGCGCAAGCCCACGGCGCAGCTGCAACCGGCGGAATAGAGCATGATCCCGAAAAGTGGAAACCGGCTTTCGGAAAAGATCATGCTCAAACAAAAGGATAAACGACGGGTCTGATTCAACGCAGTTGGATCAGACCCTAGTTGCACGGGAACAGGGGATCGGCGGCCAAACGGCTGTCAAATCGGCCGACGAGCCCTTACATTGCGGCCATGTCGAAGAAGCCCGCGCCCGCCGCCAAGCCCGCCACTGCCAAAGCCCTATCGAAAGGCGATCACGTCTTTCTGGTGGATGGCTCGTCCTACATCTTTCGCGCCTATCACGCGCTGCCACCGCTCAACCGCAAGTCCGATGGGTTGCAGGTCAATGCCGTACTCGGCTTCTGCAACATGCTGTGGAAGCTGATCCGCGATATGCCGCAAGACGACCGGCCGACCCACCTCGCCATCGTCTTCGACAAGTCGGAGATCACGTTCCGTAACAAGCTCTATCCCGACTACAAGGCGCACCGTCCACCCGCGCCCGACGATCTGATCCCGCAATTCGCGCTGATCCGCGAGGCGGTGCACGCCTTCGACCTGCCGTGTCTCGAACAGATCGGCTTCGAGGCCGACGACCTGATCGCAACCTATGTGCGGCAGGCCGACGCGCGCGGCGCGACTGCCACCATCGTGTCGTCGGACAAGGACCTGATGCAGCTCGTGACCGACCGCGTCACCATGTACGACACCATGAAAGATCGCCGCCTCGGCATCCCGGAGGTGATCGAGAAGTTCGGCGTGCCGCCGGAGAAGGTGGTGGAGGTGCAGGCGCTGGCCGGAGATAGCGTCGACAACGTGCCCGGCGTTCCCGGCATCGGCATCAAGACCGCAGCGCAACTCATCAACGAATATGGCGATCTCGACACGTTGCTGGCACGCGCCGGCGAGATCAAGCAACCGAAACGGCGCGAAGCGCTGATCGAGAACGCGGACAAGGCGCGCATCTCGCGCCAACTGGTGCTGCTCGACGATAAGGTTGCGCTCGATGTGCCGCTCGACGATCTTGCCGTCCATGAGCCCGACGCACGCAAACTGTTGGCCTTCCTGAAGGCGATGGAGTTCTCGACGCTGACGCGGCGCGTCGCCGAATACTCGCAGATCGATCCGTCCGACGTCGAAGCCGACGCCAATCTGAAGAGCGCCTTCGCGCGCGGCGCGGTGCCGGATTCGCCGCAAACACTGCCGCGCGGCGGCGAACCGGACGCGCGCGCCAAGGGCTCGGCGACGCTGCCGCGATCCGGCACCGGCGACCTGTTCAGCGAAGCCACGCCTACACCACGAAAGACCGTATCGAACGGCCAAGCCGACACCGAAAAGTTGTCGCCGCTAGCGCTCGCCGCTAGCCGCGCCGAGGAGGCGCGCAACACCAAGGTGGATCGTAGCCGCTATCAGACCATCCGTGCGCGAGCGGAATTGGACCAATGGATCGCGCGCATCCGCGATACCGGCCACGTCGCGCTCGACATCGTCACCGCGACGATCGATCCGATGCAGGCCGAATTGTGCGGCATCGCGCTGGCGCTCGGGCCGAACGACGCCTGTTACATTCCGCTGGCGCACAAGCAGGCGGGCGATGGCTCCGGCCTGTTCGCGGCCGGTCTCGCGCCGGACCAGATGGCGACGCGCGACGCGCTCGACGCGCTCAAACCCGTCCTCGAAAGCGCCGGGCTGTTGAAGATCGGCTTCGACACCAAGTTCGCGATGGTCCTGCTGGCGCAGCACGGCATCGCGCTGCGCAACATCGAAGACACGCAACTGATCTCCTACGCGCTCGACGCCGGCCGTGGCTCGCATGAGCGCGAGGCGCTTGCGGAAGGCTGGCTCGGCCACACCGCGCTCGCCTATGGCGATCTTGTCGGCAGCGGCAAGGGCAAGCTCACCTTCGATCAAGTGGCGATCGACAAGGCCAGCGAATACGCCGCCGAGGGCGCGGACCTTAGCCTCAGATTGTGGCGCGTGTTGAAGCCGCGCCTCGTCACCGAGCGCATGAATGTCGTTTATGAAACGCTGGAGCGGCCGCTGGTTCCGGTGCTGGCGCGCATGGAAAGGCGCGGCATTTCGATCGACCGGCAAGTGTTGTCGCGGCTCTCGGGTGATTTCGCCCAGACCGCCGCGCGCCTCGAATCCGAAATCCGCGAGGTCGCCGGCGAAGACGTCAATCCCGGCAGTCCGAAGCAGATCGGCGACATTCTGTTCGGCAAGATGAGCCTGCCCGGCGGCAAGAAAACCAAGACCGGCGCCTGGTCCACCACCGCATCGATCCTCGACGAACTGGCGGAACAGGGCCACGCCTTTCCGCGCCTGATCCTCGACTGGCGGCAGGTGTCGAAACTGAAATCGACCTATACCGACGCGCTGCCGGAATATGTGCATCCGCAGACCCATCGCGTCCACACCACTTACGCGCTGGCGGCGACGACCACCGGCCGCCTTTCTTCCAACGAACCGAACCTGCAAAACATTCCGGTGCGCACCGAGGACGGCCGCAAGATTCGCCGCGCCTTCGTGGCGACGCCGGGCCACAAGCTGGTCTCCGCCGACTACTCGCAGATCGAATTGCGACTGCTCGCCGAGATCGCCGACATTCCGGTGCTGAAGCAGGCCTTCCACGACGGTCTCGACATTCACGCGATGACGGCGTCGGAGATGTTCGGCGTGCCGGTGAAGGGCATGCCCGGCGAAATCCGCCGCCGCGCCAAGGCGATCAACTTCGGCATCATCTACGGCATCTCGGCGTTCGGCCTCGCCAACCAGCTCGGCATTCCGCGCGAGGAAGCCGCCGCTTACATCAAGAAATACTTCGAACGCTTCCCCGGCATCCGTGCGTACATGGATTCAACGCGCGATTTCTGCCGCGAGCATGGCTACGTGGAAACGCTGTTCGGCCGGAAATGTCATTACCCGGACATCAAGGCGTCGAATCCGTCGATCCGCGCGTTCAACGAGCGTGCCGCCATCAACGCGCGGCTGCAAGGCACCGCCGCCGACATCATCCGCCGCGCCATGGTGCGAATGGAAGATGCGCTCGCAGAGAAGAAACTGGCGGCGCAGATGCTGTTGCAGGTGCACGACGAACTGATTTTCGAGGTACCCGAGAAGGAAGTCTCCGCCACACTGCCGGTGGTGCAGCGCGTGATGCAGGATGCGCCGTTCCCGGCTGTGTTGTTGTCGGTGCCGCTGCACGTCGACGCCCGCGCCGCCGACAACTGGGACGAAGCGCATTAGCGCATCGTATTAAAGCGGCAGTTGCGGCTCGCGGTGCGCGTTGCGGCGGGCATGGGTCGCGGAGGCCGATGCCGACGAGCGAATAAAGCTCCAGCGGATATTACCGACCTGCCGCGCATCCTGCCGGATCACGATCTGCACGGTGCGGCGCGCACCGTCGCTGCCGGCGAGGAACACGCTGTCCTCGAGTTCGACCTTGTCGTCGGGTGTCTCGAACGTCCACACCTCGCGGTTCGGTAGCACCAGCATCACGCCATGCGCGTCGCTGAGGCGGCTCGCCTTGATCGCCGGATGCAGATGGAAGCGCACCGCGTAGTCCGCGTCATGGCCTCGAACGCGCGACCCGTGCGGCGGCGCCAGCGTGTCCTCGCCATCGAGCCGCAAGCCATCGTTCGAGAGCAGCAGCACGCGCGTATGGATCACGCCGAAACGGCCGAGATAACCGTCGTGCGAACTGGTCAGGAGCGTGCCGTCGTCGACGAATTCGCGATCGCTCAACACCTCCGTGGGTCCGCTGACGATCGGTGCGCCGCGCAGCAGGCGCTTCATCGACGAGCGTTCGACGAACTGACAGGACGACGCGTCGTGATAGCTCACGGTGGAGTGCGCGGGCGTGCCGCGGGCGAACGCGCGCCAGGTTTCACGGCCGTTGAGCGGCATGCCGCAATTGACCACAATGCGGTTCTGCCCCGATGAGAGTTCAAACGAGAGGCAGCCGGCATGCGCTTCATGGCTGACGTTGGCCTGTGGCGGCGGTCCGCTATCCATGATCACCGTGGTCGCGCCGGCATCGAGACGCTGATAGCCGGTGTGCGGCATGGTCGCCATCGGTATGCCGTGGGTATCGTCATAGGCAAGCAACGTCGCCAGCAGGTCCGATGGCGTTCCGCTCATGCCGTTGAACAATGCGAAATTGCCGTCGCCATGCCTGAAGAAGCGCAGCATCGGCATCATACGATCGATGGCATTGAGAAGTGCCGTCGGCGGCGGGATATTGCGTGCGGCGAAAGTCTGACGCAGCGGCAAAAGGTCCGCGAGCAATTCGATCAACGCATTGGGATTGCGCGAGATATGGCCGCCGTCAGGCAGGATCTGTCGCTGCAATTCCTCGGAGAGCTTGCGCGTCGCCGTCTTGATCTGGCTGGCCTGATTGGCAAGACACAATGCCGCGTAACACAGCGTAACCAGCACCTGGAGTCGCGCCACGCCGTCGGGAATATCCAGCGCCGCGGAGCGCAGATGACGAATGTCGCGCGCGAGACTGCGCAGATAGCGGCGATAGAATTTATTATCGGTCTCGCTCAACACCAGCGGTGCCTGCGACAGTAACGATATGACACGGCGCGACAACACGTCGGCACGCCGGGCGAGCGGCCGCCGGCGCGGCGGATTGGAGATCCAGTCGTCGACCAGCGAGCGCGCGTTGGCGCGGGTGATCGCGGTATCGGCGGCGCGCAGATGCCGCAGCCAGCCGAAGCCGAGCAACGCTGCATCCCAATCGTCGGACGGCGGCTCGAGATCGAAGATCGAGCGGCTGTGGCAGGTGACAATCTTGCCGGCGAAGACGAAGCGCCCGGCATAGATTTCGGCGGCGCGGGTGGCGTCCGCCGTCCGCAAGTCGTGTGGTGCGATAATCAGACGATCGGTGCGGCCGGGCCATACCCGCGCCAGCGTGACCGGCCCGCCGACGCGCGACATCGCCGACCGCGCAAAACGGCCGAGAACCAATGTCGATAGGCGTCTGCGTTGTGCGATCGACACGCGGCGGTATCCTGAATCAAATCTGACTTGATGGAATTTAGCTGCGAATCCTTCTTAATCCGGAAACGCGGCCAAGGGCACCCTCGACGACCCTGATGGCAACCCAAGGAGGCGACACGGCGGCCTCCGATCAGGCCGTCCGACACCTGCACTCGTCAGAAAAGATATTTGATATCAGCTCTTTACCAGCCGTGCGGCATAGAAGCCATCGAGCCCGCCAAGGGCGGGGTCGGTGTGCGGCAAATGCGACGGCAGGGTCCGCACATCGCCCTCCGGGGTCACCAGTTCGGTTAATCCCGCGAGTTCCGCCGGGTCGACCGGCTGCCGGCGCACGCCTGATTCGTCGGCCAGCAGGCTTGCGACCACCTGCTCGCCCTCCTCCGGCTCAAGAGAACAGGTGCAGTAGATCAGCGTGCCGCCGGGCTTAAGCAGCGCCAGCCCGCGCCGGATCAACCGCGCCTGCTGCACCGCCAGCGCGGCGATGTCGGATTCCTGCTTCAGCCAGGCGACATCGGGATGGCGGCGAACGGTGCCGGTCGAGGTGCACGGCGCATCGATCAATACGCCGTCGAAGGATTTGTCGGTTGCCCATTCACACGCGTCGGCCGCGAGGCTCTCGGCCTCGAACGACAGCCGTGCAAGATTACCGCGCAGCCGCGCGACCCGCGCCGGCGAGCGATCGAGCGCCGTCACCTGCGCGCCGGCCTGAACCAGCTGCGCTGTCTTGCCGCCGGGCGCCGCACAAAGATCCACTACGGTGCGTCCGGTCAGATCGCCGAACAGACGTACCGGCAACGCGGCGGCAGCATCCTGCACCCACCACTGTCCTTCATTGAAGCCGGGCAGCATCGTCACCGAGCCGTGCAGCGGCGTGCGCACCGTGCCGGTGGGCAACACCTCGCCATGGAGGCGGCTCGCCCACTGTTCGCCGTCGGACTTCACGGTCAGATCGAGCGGCGGCTCATGGCCGATGGCCGCGACGATGTCCTTTGCCGTCGCCTCACCGTAATGCGCACTCCAACGCGCCAGCAACCACGGCGGCACATCGAGCGCCTGATCCTTCACCTCGTCGAGCAGCGCCTGTCCTTCACGCGCGCAACGGCGCAACACGGCGTTGACGAGGCCGGCATATTTCGCGGCGCGACGATCTGCCTGCACCAGACGGACCGAGAGATCGACCGCGGCGTGATCGGGCACGTCCATCCACAGAATCTGCGCAGCGCCGATCAGCAAGGCGCTTTGCGCGCGGGGCGCATCGGTTGGCACGCCGCGATCGAGCAGCCGCGACAACACATGCCCGAGCATGCCGAGCCGGCGCAGAATCGTCGCCACCAGCCGGCGCATCAAGGCGCGGTCACGATCCGCCAGCGCCTTCAGGCCGGGATGCGCGGCGGGACCGTCAAGCTGCTCGTCGAGCGTACGGTGCTTGTGGAGAACGCCATCGAGAATATCGGCGGCGATGCGACGCGCGGCTAGTCCGGGCACCTCGGCGGGTGGTGCGTATCTCGAAAGCGGCATGGGCGGGAAGTATCGCTGTGAACGGTGAAGAAGGATCGGTCGGCGCGCTCTCGATCGCGCGATGCATTTTCGTGGCACGCGAATATGCCAAATGTAAGAATTCGAATTATATAGATGCCAACGGTCACGGCACGGTCCACGCGCACCATCTGTCACGTACTCGGTTGCCGACACACCAAGGGACATTCGCGTCATGCCAGAATCATCGGCCCCCGTCGCCAACACCGACGCACCACGCAAGCCGCTCTCCGATGCCGCGAAGCGCGCGCTGGCCGAAGCGGAAGCGCGCCGCGCGGCAGCGGCCGCCAACGCCAAACCCGCTGCACCGGAATTCAACGGTCCAAAGGGACCGGAGCCGACCCGTTTCGGCGACTGGGAAGTCAAAGGCATCGCGTCGGATTTTTAAGATTTTGCGGTCGATCATGCCGGGATGACGGTAACTCGCATAAAATCAACCATGGGTTGAGCTTGCGAATTTGATCGACTCGCACTAATCTAGGAATATGTACCCAATTATATCGTTGACACCACAAGCGCTATATGGTGTATTCGGCTCAGGAGATTGAGCCATGACCGCTTTCACAGAACCACGTTTCAGTAACGATGTTGCTGCCAGAGAATATCTGGAGCGGACCCTTTGGCCCGAAGGTACCATTTGCCCCCATTGTGGCGTTGTAGCTCATTCTTACCCTACCAAACGCGCTGGTGTTTACCGCTGCGCCGAAGCCAACTGCCGCAAAGACTTCACCGTTACGATGCGGACGGTTATGGAGCGCTCCAAGATCGCTCTGCATAAGTGGGTACTGGCGTTTGCTCTCTATACGTCCAGCAAGAAAGGCTTCTCGGCTCATCAATTGCATCGCACCTTAGGCATTACCTATCGTTCTGCGTGGTTTATGGCTCATCGCATCCGTGAGTCGATGCGCAATGGGGGCCTTGAAGTCCCGATGGGTGGCGAAGGCTCTATTGTCGAAGCCGATGAAACCTACTTCGGTCCGACCGCCGAACCCCGTATCTCCAAGCAGCGCGGCGACCGTCCTTACAAGAAGGGCAATCGCGGTCCCCGCAACAAGCGCGCTATCGTTTCCCTTGTTGAGCGCGGCGGCTCTGTCCGTTCGTTTCATGTGGCCGTTGCAGATGCAGCGACCGTCTCAACCATCGTGAACGCCAATATTCACTATGAGAGCCGTCTGCATACCGACGAAAGCAAGCTCTATACTCGCGTTGGTGCCGACTTCGCGGCGCATGAGACGATCAACCACAGCGCCAAGGAATATGCTCGTGGCGACGTGACGACCAATTCCGTTGAAGGCTACTTCTCAATCTTCAAGCGTGGCATGAAGGGCAACTATCAGCATTGCGCCGAGAAGCACCTGCACCGCTACCTTGCCGAATTTGATTTTCGCTACAATCACAGGATCAAACTCGGTTACACCGATGGCGACCGTGCGACGCTTGCCGTGAAGAATGCGGCTGGTAAGCGTCTCACGTATCGGGGGACTCACTAAGCAAGACTTTTCAAAACACGCTGGCCGGTTTCTGCGCTGGCGATCAAAGCGATCGAAGAAAAAACCAAAATTCGTCAAGTACTGGCGAACGAAATAGAGTCGCTTGAGAGCAATACCTCTGCATCAAAAAATATTCGTCCTGTGCACAGCGGGATCAGTACGCCTAAGCTGGTCTCGACAAAGCTTTTTTGCGTTCGGATTCCCTGAGGAATCTCCGATACTTGAACCGGGTCAAGGGTGCCAATCACCCCTGGTTATCCCCCCTTTCCACCATATTTAGTATTTGATTGATGAATGAATACTAATCGTTGACGGGCCTAAGGGAGTTGCCTTAGCTTTCAACCCGCTCGGTGCGAATGTGTTTGTGTCACGCCGGGTCTCCCTCAAGGGTTCCAGATCGGACACTCTGCAACGTGTTTGCAGAGCATGGAGGGTTGCGACCTGCGTAGAGGAACCGCGCAGGAAATAAGAAAGCCGGACCGCTGATCAGAGCGGCCCGGCCTTAATCCAAACCGCAGGCTTTGGGGCATTGCGGCGTCGTCTTCGAACCCGTGCAAACTCTCGCACACCTGGCGCGCTGTCAATGTCTCGAAGCTCCGATTCAAAAATAATGGAGATCGAGAATGGACATTCAGGCCAACAGAAAGCCAAAGCCTTATCGTCTTACTTACGATGATGCAGTTAATGTTTGGCTGCGTTATTGGCATGGCGAGTTTCAACACAATATCGCAGCGTCATACGCCGTAAATCCGGGCCGCGTGAACGATGTTTTGAAAGAGCGCATGCACTACGGCAGCAAGGCCGCAGCAGCCGCTAAACTTAACTCGGCCGCATAAATAAAAATTGAGAAGCCCAGCTATTTGCTGGGCTTCTTCTTATCGTCGGGTTTTTTGGACGAACGTTGAGCCTTCTTCGGAACCTCACTCATCCGCCTATGCCCCGTTATCCGAGCGCCGCGCAACGCCGCGACAAGACGTTCCTCGGCTTCGTCCTTTCCGTATTGACCATTGGGTTCTTTTGCCATGGCTCGAAATTTCTCATTTGCCGATGAGGCTGGCGATTTCACATTCGCTAGAGGCAACAACATAAGCCGTTATTTCATTGTCTGCACTGTCACAATGACAAGCTGCGAAGTGGGCCACGATCTACTCGCACTGAGACGCGAACTGCTTTGGAAGAAGGCACCCGTCAGAGACTATTTTCACGCCACCGAAGATCGACAGATTGTCCGAGACGCCGTTTTCGAAGCAATTAGGGGCCACAAGTTCGAGATACAGGCCACGATCATGGAGAAAGCCAAGGCGAGAGAGCATATACGATCAAGTAAACACCGGTTCTATCAGTATGGCTGGCTCTATCACTTTCGACACGCATTACTCCCACACGTCAAAGACGACCATGAGTATCTTTTCACGACCGCATCAATCGGCACCAAGAAGGGTCAAGCCGTATTCACTAACGCCATCAACGATGTCATTCAACAACACTTAAAACGTGAAAATTGGCGAACATCATTTGGCCCTTGCTCAAATGATCCCTGCCTACAGGTGGCTGACTATTGCACTTGGGCAATTCAGCGGAAATGGGAGCGGGATGATCGTCAATCCTACGACCTAATAAAAGATCGCATCAACTACGAGTACGACCTGTGGTCGCACGGTAGAACGCTCTACTATTGATCTAGGCGTGGCCCGCAATTCCGACTATCCAAAGGAAGCGCCCGGGGGCTCTTATCATCGGTCGAGGGCCACGCATTGAATCTGACATCTGTTGCCCCTGATTCCTAGGGGCCCCAACAAAAATCACCGGCCTGTCTCTGCGAAACTACACTTTGGGCTTGTGGTGTCAACGATATAATTGGGAATATGTACCCAACACGAAGAATATATCCATTTCGCGGCCGCAGCGGCTGGACCATGGTGCTGCCGTGGATCTTCGTCATCGGGGTCGCCGCCGGCACCATGCTGCCGGGGCTCAAGCATTGGCGCGGCGACGCGCCACTTCCCAAGCCCGCAATAGAATCACCCGCCGACCGCGATACCCAGATGGTGTTGTCGCATGCCGGCAGTTCCGGCGGACGCCATGCCGTCGATGTGCTCCGGACCATCGATGGCGATACCTTCGAGGCACGGGTACATCTATGGCCCGGTCTTGACATGGTGACGCGAGTGCGGCTGCGCGGTATCGACGCGCCCGAACTGAAGGCCGCCTGCGCCGAGGAATGGCGGATGGCGCAGGCCGCGAGCGTTGAGCTACGCAAGCTACTGGCCGAGGGCGAGGTGACGATCTTCAATATCGGCCCGGACAAATACAACGGCCGCGTGGTAGCGGATGCGGCCACGCGCCGGACACCGAACGTGTCGGAGGCGTTATTGGCCGCAGGGCAAGTACGCCGCTACGGTGGCGGTCATCGCGGCGGCTGGTGCTGAACTGTGCAGCTAAGCGAGGCGCGGCTTAACGCGTCACCACCACCGGCGTGCCGACCGAAACCCGCTGGTAGAGGTCGGTGATATCCTCATTAAACATGCGGACGCAGCCGTAGGAGACGAAGCCGCCGACTGAGCCGGGCCGATTGGTGCCGTGGATGGCGTATTCGCCGCCGGCGAGCGTCATTGCCGCGACGCCCATCGGGTTGGCTGGCGATCCGCCGGGGATGACGTCGGGAATGCGCGGGTTGTCGCGTTTCACCTCCGCCGGGGGCGACCACGCCGGATGCTGATACTTGCCACTGATATGGGTCGCTCCAGCCCAGCGCTTGCCGGCCTTGCCGACCCCGACCGGATAGCGCACCGCGTGCCCCTGATCGAGCACCAGATAAAGCCGCCGTTCGCTGGTTTTCACGACGATGGTGCCGGGTGAATAAGCCCCACGAAACGCCACCAGATCCGGCCGCGCCTGCGCCGGCACGCTGGCCAGCGACATCGCTCCCACCAAGGCGGCAAACGCCACCGCAACCTTGATCGTCATCGATCGCTCCGCAAATAATTTTCCGATCCGCGACACGGCGACACCGCTGTCATGGATCGCTTCAATCCAATTTATCCGACGGCGCTGACCAAACGGTTGCTGCCGACGCCATCCCTCCACGGCGCGGGCGCATCAAAAGAAAATCTCGCCGGTAAAGTAAATGTCCGGAAAACAACACCGGAACAAAAAACAAAACGTCAGAGGCGAGTGCCTCTGACGTTTGCGTGAGCGTTAGGTCGCGAGGGCTTTGGCGCCCCTACGCCTTCTTGTTCTGGCGATTGTCGACCAGATCGGTCACCACCGTCGGATCGGCCAGAGTGGTGGTGTCGCCGAGGCTGCCCGGTTCGTCCTCGGCGATCTTGCGCAGGATGCGGCGCATGATCTTGCCGGAGCGCGTCTTGGGCAGGCCGGGCGCGAACTGGATCAGGTCCGGCGAGGCAATCGGGCCGATGTCCTTGCGCACCCACGCCACCAGATCCTTGCGCAACTGCTCGCTCGGTTCGATGCCGGCCATCAACGTCACATAGGCGTAGATGCCCTGGCCCTTGATGTCATGCGGATAACCGACCACGGCGGCTTCCGACACCGCTTCATGCGCGACCAGCGAGCTTTCGACCTCGGCGGTGCCCATGCGGTGACCGGAGACGTTGATGACGTCGTCGACGCGACCGGTGATCCAGTAATAGCCGTCGGCATCGCGGCGGCAGCCGTCACCGGAGAAGTACATGCCCTTGTAGGTCGAGAAGTAAGTCTGCTCGAAGCGAGCATGATCGCCGTAGACGGTGCGCAACTGCCCCGGCCACGAACGCGCCATGCAGAGGTTGCCCTCGCACTTGCCTTCCAGCACCTTGCCGTCGGCATCGACGATCGCGGGCACCACGCCGAAGAATGGCTTGGTCGCCGAACCCGGCTTGAGTTTGGTTGCGCCGGGCAGCGGCGCGATCAGCGTGCCGCCGGTTTCGGTCTGCCACCAGGTGTCGATGATCGGGCAGCGATCGTCGCCGACGACGCGGTGATACCACTCCCACGCTTCTGGATTGATCGGTTCGCCGACCGAGCCGAGCAGCCGCAGCGATTTGCGCGAGGTATTCTTCACCGGCGCGTCGCCCGCCTGCATCAGCGAACGGATCGCCGTCGGCGCGGTGTAGAAGATATTGACCTGATGCTTGTCGACCACGTTCCAGAACCGCGAGATATCCGGATAGGTCGGAATGCCTTCGAACATCAGCGTGGTGGCGCCGTTCGCAAGCGGCCCGTAGATGATGTAGCTGTGACCCGTCACCCAGCCGATGTCGGCGGTGCACCAGTAGATGTCGCCGTCGTGATAGTCGAAGGTGTATTTGTGCGTCAGCGAGACGTGCAGCAGATAGCCGGCGGTGGTGTGCAGCACGCCCTTCGGCTGACCGGTGGAGCCCGACGTGTAGAGCAGAAATAGCGGATCTTCCGCATTCATCGGCTCGCACGGACAATCGGCGCTGACCGACTTCGCTGCCTCATCATAATAAACGTCGCGGCCAGCCTGCATGTTGACCTTGCCGCCGGTGTGCCGCACCACGATCATGGTCTTGACGCCGCCGGCCTTGTCGGCGGCCGCGTCGGCGTTGTCCTTCAGCGCCACCTTCTTGCTGCCGCGCAGACCTTCGTCGGCGGTGATGACGATGGTGGATGCCGCGTCCTTGATACGGCCGGCCAGCGAATCCGGCGAGAAACCGCCGAACACCACCGAATGCGGCGCGCCGATGCGGGCGCAGGCGAGAATCGCGTAAGCCGCCTCGAGGATCATCGGCAGATAGATGGTGACGCGGTCGCCCTTCTTGACGCCGTGCGCCTTCAGCACGTTGGCGAACTTGCAGACTTCCTGATGCAGTTGCTTGTAGGTGACCTTCTTGCTGACGCCGGGATCGTCGCCCTCGAAGATGATCGCGACCTGATCGCCGCGTTTCTCCAGATGGCGGTCGATGCAGTTGTAGCTGGCGTTGAGGACGCCGTCCTCGAACCACTTGATGGAAATATTGCCGGGCACGAACGACCAGTTGCCGGCCTTGGTGGGCGCTTTAGTCCAGTCGAGGGTTTTCGTCTGTTCCAGCCAGAAGCCGTCCGGGTCCTTGACCGAGCGGGCGTACATCTCGTTGTACTTGGCCTCGTCGACATAGGCCCGCTTGGCCCAGTCTGCAGGAACGTCGTAAACCTTCTCGGACATCATTTCCTCCACGCTACGCCGCCCGCACCCTGCTTCGACGCGGCGCTGGCGGCCAATTCGATTTTCGCTGTTCTATCAATTATGCGTCTGCGCACCCAATGGCTACAAGCCGAAAGACATAGGACTTTCGGTGGCCCTCACGGTGCTATTGTCATGGACATCCGGGCATCTCGCATTCAGGGCACTGCGAACCCCTCCTAAGCAACTGAAAAAGAACAAAATTCACGCTGCTTGATTGGTTTGAGGATCGATCTCGCCGAAGGTCCAGACCGACGTCTGCTTGATGGTGTTGTCCTCCAGTTCGCGCGTGACCTCGACCCGGTATTCAGCGAGCTTCGCCAGATGCGCCGTGGGCAAATAGGCACGACCAGGATCCCCGATCAGGATCATCGCTCCCCGCTCTGCGTGCCAGGACAGAAACGCGAAAACACGTTCGGCCGTATCACGCTCGTAGAAAATATCGCCGGCGAGAATAACGTCCCAATTGCCATGATCCGGTGCGGCGAGCAGGTCGTCGGTCGTCACCGACAACATAGCTGCGTTGACCTGTGCATTGATACCGATCGCCACAGACGCGAAGCTATCGATGTCGGCGGCGCAAACAGACCGCGCACCCGCCATCTTTGCAGCAATTCCAACCAAGCCCGACCCCGACGCCAAATCCAGAACATCCTTGCCGTGCACGATCTCGGCGTGGTCGAGCACATAGCGCGCCAACGCCTGTCCGCCGGCCCAGGCGAAAGCCCAGAACGGCGGCGGCAAACCCATCTTGCCGAGATCTTCTTCAGTTTTCTGCCAAAGCGGCACCGCTTCGTCTGCGATATGCAGCGAGATTTCCGGCACCAGCGGCACCGGGCGCAGCCGCGTATTGGCGAGAATAAAAGCGGTGCGATCTGAGATAGGCGCGGAATCCATTCACGCGCGCCTCAAAGTCCGCCCATCTTGCAGACGATCTTCCATTCCGCCGCGGTCACCGGCTGTACCGACAGCCGCGACAGTTTGATCAGCGCCATCTCGGCAAGACGTTTCTCTTTCTTGACATCTTCCAGCGACACCGGCGTTTTCAACGGCTTGTCTGCGGCAATATCGACGCAGACGAATTTCCCGGTCTTGTCGGTGGGATCGGGATAGTGCTCGCGGATGATCTCGGCGATGCCGACGATCTCCTTGCCTTCGTTGGAATGATAGAAGAAGGCGCGGTCACCTTTCTTCATCGCCATCATATTCAGCTTGGCGCTGTGATTGCGCACGCCGGTCCAGGCTTCCCCCTTAGCGCCCTTCGCCACCTGCTGGTCCCACGACCACACCGACGCCTCCGATTTCACCAGCCAGTAATTCATGACGCTCACGTTTCCTTGTCATGGCCGGACATAACCGTTCGAAGAACGGCGTCGGCTTCATCCATCATCCCTATCAAGACGTGGATGCCCGCGACAAGCGCGGGCATGACGAAAGGGCCTCACCCTTCCGCGCGGAATGGTCGCGCCAGTAGTTGCTGGATCGCCGTGTCGATCGTCACCGTCCCGGCGAGGATCGCTGCGACTGCATTCGCAACCGGCATATCGACGCCGCGCGCAGCCGCCAGTTCGGCCAGCACCGGCGCAGTGAATTCACCCTCGCTGAGTTTCTCGCGCGCCGGCTGCTCGTTGCGCCCGAGCGCGATGCCCAGCGAAAAATTGCGCGACTGCGGGCTGGAGCAACTCAGGATCAGATCGCCCAGGCCCGACAGCCCGGAGATGGTCTCGGCCCGCGCACCACAGGCGAGCCCGAGCCGCATCAATTCGGCGAAGGCCCGCGTCGTCAACGCCGCCAGCGCCGAAGCGCCGAGTTGCCGCCCCGCGACGATGCCCGCCGCGATCGCCAGCACGTTCTTGGCCGCGCCGCCGATCTCGACACCGCGAATGTCAGTGGTGTGATAGGGGCGGAACGTCGCCGAGCCGAGCGCATGAACCAGCGCCTGCGCCAACGCATCGTCGTTCGTCGCCAGCGTCACCGCCGTCGGCAGGCCGCGCGCGACATCGTCGGCGAAGCCGGGGCCGGACAGGATCGCGGGCGTGGCCTGCGGCAGGGCTTCCGCGATCACCTCGGTCATGAATTTGTGGCTGCCGCGCTCGATGCCCTTGGCGCAAGCAACCACCGGCGCGCCTTCGCGCAGATGCGGCTTCAATCTCATCGCGGCTTCACGCGTGGCCTGTGCCGGCGCCGCCAGCAGCATGATATCGGCCTGCGCGGCGCGCACGATGTCGCCGGTCACCTCGATGGCGGCATCAATCGCCATGCCCGGCAATCGCTTGTTCTCATGCGCAGCTTGAATCGATTCCGCCTGCGCCGGATCGCGCGCGTAGAGCGTCACGGCGCGCCCCGCGCGTGCAGCAGCGCTGGCGAGTGCGGTGCCCCAGGCACCGGCGCCGATCACCGCAACGGAACGATATGGTGCGGCACTGGCCATGGTCAGGAATTGGCGCGAGTGTTGGCGAATTGCGGTGGGACCACCGCGTTCTCATCGAGTCGCCAACGCGCGCGTGGCGCCGCACCGAGCGCATCGGTGAGGCCGAGCGCCAATCGTTCCGCGCCGGCCCATGCGATCATCGCGCCGTTATCGGTGCATAGCGCCGGCGGCGGTATCACCAGTTGGGTCCCGGCCTGCACAGCGACCTCCTGCAACGCCGCGCGCAACGCCTGATTGGCCGCGACGCCACCGGCGGCAACCAGCGCCGTCGGCGCACCGAACTGTTCGGCAAACAGGCGCAGCCCCACGCGTAACCGATCCGCCATCGAGTCCAGCACCGCCGCCTGAAATCCGGCGCAGAGATCGTCGATGTCCTGTTGTTGCAGCGGCGTCATGCGGCTCGCCTCGTTACGCACCGCGGTCTTCAGTCCCGACAGCGAGAAGTTGGCGTCGGGGCGCCCCATCATCGGCCGCGGAAACTGGAAGCGGGTCGCATCACCCTGCCGCGCCGCGCGTTCGACCTGCGGGCCGCCGGGATAAGGCAGCCCCAGCATCTTGGCGACCTTGTCGAAGGCTTCGCCGATGGCGTCGTCCACTGTGGTGCCGATCCGCACGTAATTGCCAACGCCGAGCACCGCGACGACCTGGGTGTGGCCGCCGGAGGCGAGAAACAGGCAATAGGGAAATGCCAGCGCATCGGTCAGGCGCGGCGTCAACGCGTGCGCCTCCAGATGATTGACCGCGATCAGCGGCCGACCCGCGACCAACGCAATGGCCTTGGCGGTGGTCAGCCCGACGATCACGCCGCCGATCAACCCTGGCCCTGCGGCTGCGGCCACGCCCGACAGCTTGTCGAAACCGATGCCGGCCTCCTTCATGGCGCTGGCGACGATGCCGTCCAGCAGATCGACATGGGCGCGGGCCGCGATTTCGGGAACTACGCCACCGAACGGCGCGTGTTCCGCGATCTGCGAACGCACGATATTGGACAACATGCGGCCGGAGCCATCGCCGTGGCGCTCGACCACGGCGGCGGCGGTTTCATCGCAGGTGGTCTCAATCCCCAGAACCAGCGTCGCGGTGTCGTCGGCCAATGCAAGCCCTTGCGTTTGCGGTCAAACCGGCGTTTGTCTGCCCTTCTTCATTTGCGTAGCATTGCGAGGCCACAGGGTGCAATCTTCCGGCGAACAATCCAGACCCGAGGGTGACATTCTGACGACCATCGGCACGCGCGGCAGCCCCCTGGCGCTGGCGCAGGCCCATGACGTACGCGCCCGACTGGCGCGCGCCCACGGCGTCGATGCGGAGCGGATCGCCATTCGCGTAATCCGCACCTCGGGCGACGCGATTCAGGATCGCACACTGGCGGAATCCGGCGGCAAGGGCCTGTTCACCAAGGAGATCGAGGAGGCCCTGCTGGCGGGCAGCATCGATCTCGCCGTGCATTCCTCCAAGGACGTCCCCACGTTCCTGCCGGATGCCACCTGGCTCTCGGCGTTCCTGCCGCGCGAGGACCCGCGCGATGTCTTCATCAGCCACAAGGCGGCGTCGCTCGCGGACCTGCCGGCGGGCGCCGTGGTCGGCACCGCCTCGTTGCGGCGTCAAGCGATGGTGCTGCGGCTGCGACCCGACCTCAAGGTCGAGGTGATGCGCGGCAATGTCGAAACCCGACTGCGCAAGCTCGCGGACGGCGAAGCCGACGCCACGCTGCTGGCGCTCGCCGGCTTGAAGCGTCTCGGCCTCGAAGACAAGGCCACGCGGGTGTTCGGCATCGACGAATTTCTGCCGGCGGTCGGTCAGGGCGCCATCGCTATTGAATCGCGGCGCGACGACGACCGCACCAACGCGTTCGTTAAAGCCATCGCCGACGCCGACACCGACGTCGCCCTCAGCGCCGAGCGCAGTTTTCTCGCGCTGCTGGATGGCTCCTGCCGCACGCCGATCGGCGGCCATTGCCGCGTCGATGGCGAACGGATTCATTTTCGCGGGCTCATCATCTCGCCCGACGGCCGCGAGTCCTACGAGACGACGCGCGAAGGCGTGCGCGCCGACGCCATCGCACTCGGCACCGACGCCGCGCGTGAATTGCGCGCGCAGGCCGGCGAGAAATTCTTCACGCTGTTCTCCGGCGCCGGAAGCTGACGTGGCCCTGCTCGTCACCCGTCCCGCGCCGGACAATGCCACCACGGCGACGGCACTGCGTAGCAAAGGCTTCGACGTGCTGCTGGCACCGATGCTGCGCTTCGAGCCGGTCGCGTTCGAACTGGAACCCGATGCCCGTTTCGACGCCGTGCTGGCGACCAGCACCAACGCGTTGCGCTCACTTGCCGAGACGTCCGCACGAAAACGCTGGTTGACGACACCGCTTTACGCCGTCGGCGAACGCACCGCGCAGGCTGCGCGCCATCTTGGCTTCGCTAGCGTGACGGCGGCCAGCGGCGATGGTGCATCGCTACGCGATCTCGTCGTGGCGCAGGCACGCGCCGGGACGCTGAAGAAATCCGCGCGGCTGCTCTATCTCGCCGCCGCCGATCGCGCGGTGAATCTCGACGACGAACTGAGCCCGTTCGGCTTCGATGTCGTCACCGTCACGACCTATCGCATGATCGCCACACCCGATCTCCCGGAGGACGTTTGCGCGGCCTTCACCGCCGGCCGCGTCAAAGCGGTATTGCATTATTCGGCCCGCAGCGCCCATGCCTTCGTCGCTGCGGCGCGTGCTGCCGGGCTGGAAATCATAGCGCTTGCAGTGCCCCATTGCTGCATATCCGCCAATGTCGCGGCCGTGCTCCGGGAAGCCGGGGCCACGCAGGTTGCGGTTGCCGGCACGCCGGACGAAGATGCAATGTTCGAGACGCTGGACCGTGCACTGCGGCCGCAATCGCGCTAAGCAGAGGTATGCCGAATCGGGCCGGAGGGCGATCCTCCACGCGCATCATCTGGAGTTGAGGAACCGCCACGATGGTCGATGACCAAGCTGAAACTCCCCAGGCCACTCCGGAGTCCAGCCGGCCCAAGCGCACGCCGCCGCCGATCGATCTCAAGGCCACCGAAATTTCCCGCGAACCCGCCGAGCCCTCCGCGCCCGCGCCCGAGACCACCGAGGGTGAGCCCCCGCGCGAGGACCCGGTCGAAAACCCCACTCAGGACAACGCCGAAACACCGGCCGCATCGCCCGCACCGAGAGCGCCAACGGCGGTGATCGCGGCCTTGATCGGCGCGCTGGCCGCCTGCGCCGTTATCGGCGCGGCGGTCTGGGCAGGCTGGCCTGCAACACCGCCGCCGGTGGTAGCCCCCGCGCCCGACACAGCCGAGATCGACGCGTTGAGCAAGCGATTGACCAGCCTCGAGGCGCGGCCCGCGCCGTCGCCGGCCGGCAAACCGGATACAACCTTGACGGCGCGGCTCGACGCGCTGGAAAAATCAGCCGCCACGCTCCGCACCGATCTCGATGCAATACGCACGCAGCAACAGCAAATCGCGGCCGCGCTCGACGACATCAAGTCCGCACCGCGCGAGACAGCCGCCGCGCCGGATTTGTCGGCGATCGCCAGTCGCATCGGCCAACTCGAAAACGCAACGCGCTCGCTATCGAGCGAGGCAGCGCAACAGCGCGCCGCGCCAGTCGACGACAAGGCGCTTCGCCGCATCGTCGCCGTGACGCTGCTCGATCGGCTGGTACGACAGGGTGACACCTATGCCGCAGCATTGGCCGCGGCCAAGCCGCTGGTGCCGCAGCCGGATGCGCTCGAGCCGCTGGAACACTTCGCCGCCTCCGGCGTGCCGAGCGCCAACACACTGAGCAAGGAATTGCTGACGCAGATCGCCGCCATCGCGCCCGCCGCGCCGAAGCCCGTGGAAGGGGCCGGCATCCTCGATCGCCTGCAGGCCGGTGCCGAGCGGCTGGTGCGGATTCGCCGCACCGATGCACCCGCCGGCGAAGGCCGCAGCGGCATCGTCAATCGCGCCGCGGCGGCGGCGCGCAGCGACGATATCGCGACCGCACGGCGCGAGTTGATGACGCTCAGCAACACCGACCGCGCGCCGTTCCAGGCATGGATCGCGCTGGTCGACGCGCGCGACGCAGCGCTCGCCGCTTCCCGTCAACTCGCAACCGACGCCGTCGCGGCGCTTGGCAAACCAACGCCGTAGGCCTCCGATGATCCGCATCATCATCTTCCTGATTATCGTTGCCGCCGCGGCCTTCGCTGCCACCTGGGTCGGCGACCAGCACGGCGACGTTGCCGTGTCATGGAACGGCTGGCGCGCGGAAACGACGCTGCCGGTGTTCGTGCTGGGCCTGACGCTGCTGGCGCTGGCCGCCATCGCGGCATGGTCGGTACTGCGCAACCTGTGGCAGGCGCCGCAGCGCCTGCAGCGTCGTCGCCGCGAGCGCCGCACCGCGCGCGGACGCAACGCCGTGACCAACGGACTGCTGGCGATCGGCCACGGCGATCATGCCGCCGCGCGCAAGCAGGCAACCGTCGCCAAGCGGCTGGCGCCGCAGGATCCGCTGACGCTGCTGTTGCACGCGCAATCGGCGCAGATGGACGGAGATCGCGACGGCGCGCAGCGCGCGTTTCGCGCCATGACCGAACGCAAGGATACGCGCCTGCTCGGACTGCGCGGACTGTTCATCGAAGCGCAACGCGCCGACGATCCGCACGCCGCGATCGAGATCGCGCAGGAAGCGCTGAAGCTCTCGCCGGCATCGACATGGGCCTCACAGGCCGTGCTTGGATTCCGTTGCGCGCAAGGCGACTGGAGCGGCGCGCTGACCATCCTCGACAACAATCTCGCGGCGGGACTGCTGGACAAGACGCTGTATCAGCGCCAGCGCGCCGTCTTGCTGACCGCGCGTGCGCTCGAACTGGAAGCCAGCGACCGCGATCGCTCACGCGAAAGCGCGATGGAAGCGGTGCGGCTGGCGCCGACGCTGGTGCCGGCGGCGGTGCTCGCCAGCAAATTCCACAGCGAGGCGCAGCAGGTGCGCCGCGCGATGCGGATCATTGAGGCGGCATGGCTGGCGCAGCCGCATCCCGATCTCGCCGATGCCTACGCCCACGTCAAACTCGGCGATTCCGCGCGGCAGCGGCTGTCGCGGGTGGAAACGCTGGCCGCCAAGACGCCGGACAATATCGAAGGCGCGCTCGCGGTGGCGCGTGCAGCCATCGACGCCAGCGAATTCGAGCGCGCGCGCAAGGCGCTGGCGCCGTTCATCGCCGCGCCGACGCAGCGGGTGGCGATGCTGATGGCCGAGATCGAACGCACCGAACACGGCGACAGCGGCCGCGCGCGCGAATGGACACTGCGCGCGGTGCGCGCTCTGCACGACCCGGTATGGACCGCCGATGGCTATGTCTCGGATCAATGGCGGCCGGTGTCGCCGCTGACCGGTCGGCTCGACGCCTTCCAGTGGCAGATGCCGCTGGCGGCTCTGCCCGGCAATTCGCATCCTGCGCTAGTGGTCGACGCCGAAGATGCCGCCTCGTCCGTGGACCCACCGGCGGCGCTGCCCGCCGCAACCTCCTCGGACAGCGCATCGACTCCAGCGTCGGACACCGTGCCTGTCGCCGCCTCCGCGATACCCGCTGCCGAGAGTGAGCCAGCAGCGGCCGCGACGGCCGAACCGCCCGTCGCCGCAGCCACCCCGAGCCCCGCGACGGCTCCGGCTCCCGGTCCGCTGTTCCGATCGCGGCAAATTCCGGAGAAAACCAACACGGCCGCCATTCCCGCGGTGATTCCGCTGACCCGCGCGCCGGACGATCCCGGCGTCGACGACGAACTGGATCTCGACGAATATGGCGAACCGAACCCGCCCCGGACCGCGCAAGCGGGCGGCTGGCGCGGTTTCTTCTCCCGTCTCGGTGGATGAGGACTGACGTCCGCCCCCCGGAAAAGTGATTTGATTTCAAGGCACAGACCCACCGCTCGCGGTCCGGCTGGAATGGCAATGCAAATGTCGATTGCGCAGGTTCTTGCCAATCCACCTGCCGCCCGATATCAGGTGCTCGTGCGCGTCGGGCATTTGCAGCCGACGCCGATGGTTCGCCGCAATAGCTCAGCTGGTAGAGCACGTCATTCGTAATGACGGGGTCGGGGGTTCGAATCCCTCTTGCGGCACCAGCCTTTCTTGTCAGCCGAACAATCATTCATGGTGTGGCTTTCGCCTTGCGCGATGGCGTCTAGCCTCATCCGCTTCCGATCGGATACGGAACGACTTCACGCGTCGGACGGCGTGCAGTTTCTGCCGTGCCGGCGCGCCGCCTCGGATGGGATTCGACCACGCGCCGGCACTGGAAGGAAACACCACCAATCAGCTCGTTGCGCGTTCTCCGACCCCGCACGCCTCTCATCTCGCTATTTGACAGCGTGAGCCAAGCCGCCTAGTCTCAATGAATTCGGAATTCCGAATTCATTGAGAGAGTGCCATGATCCCTGTCGACCTGACGCCCAACCTCATCCATCAGGTCTACGGCCGCATTCTCGACGCCATCGTCGATCGCACGCTGCCGCCGGGACATCGCATCCGGCAGGCGGAGCTGGCGGAACGGCTCGGCGTGTCGCGCCAGCCCGTCAGCCACGCGCTGCATCTCCTGCATCAGCAGGGACTGGTCGCGGAGAGCGGACGCAAGGGGTTTCAGGTCACCCGGCTCGATCCAACGCGGATCCGTCAGCTTTACGAGGTCCGCGGCGCCATCGATGGTCTGGCGGCCCGCCTCGCGGCGGCACGCATCGGCAGCGACGCCATCGGCCAGGCCGAACTGGAGCGCGCATTGCAGGCCGGACGCGACGCCGACGACACCACGCCGCTCACGATCCTGATCGCCCGCGATGTCGATTTTCACCGCGCCATCTATCGCCTCTCCGGCAATCCCGCGATCGAGGAAACCGTCAGCACGCAATGGCCGCATATGCGCCGCTCGATGGCGACGGTGCTCGCCGAACTCGGTTATCGCGCCAGCGCCTGGGCCGAGCACGAGGCCATCGCGGCGCGCATCCTCAAAGGCGACGTCGATGGCGCGGAAGCGGCCGCTCGCGCGCACGCCGTCACGGCCGGACGATTCACCGAGCAGCGTCTCACCACGGCAAGCCAAGCCGCCTGACACCGCAACAACAAATCCAACGGAGGACACGCGATGAAACTCACCCAGGAACAACTCGATCATTTCCATACCGAAGGTTGGCTGCTCCTGCCTGAACTCTTCAATGCGGAGGAAGTCGAACTGCTGCGCCGCGAAGCCATCGCGATCTACGATCAGCAGCGACCGGAGGTCTGGCGCGAGAAGAGTGGCGCGCCGCGCACCGCATTCGCCGCACATCTCTACAACGAGGCCTTCGGCCTGCTCGGCGCGCATCCGCGCATGATCGAGCCGATCGAGCAGGTGTTCGGCGAGAAGGTCTACATGCATCAGTTCAAGATCAACGCCAAATCCGCCTTCACCGGCGACGTCTGGCAATGGCATCAGGACTACGGCACCTGGAAGCGCGACGATGGCATGCCGGAGCCACGCGCGATGAATATCGCGATCTTCCTCGACGAAGTCATGCCGATCAACGGCCCGTTGATGCTGGTGCCGCGCAGCCAGACCGCCGGCGACCTCGAAGCCTCGCATGACCTCGCCACCACGTCCTATCCGCTATGGACTCTCGACGAAGCCACCGTCACGCGGCTGGTCGCACAGGGCGGCATCGTCGCGCCGACCGGCAAGCCCGGCGGCATGCTGATGTTCCACGGCAATCTGGTGCACGGCTCCGCCGGCAACATCACGCCGTTTCCGCGCAAGATCGTTTATCTCACGCTGAACGCAGTCTCGAACTACATCCGCACACCGACCCGGCCGGAATTCATTGCGCATCGCGATTTCGCTCCGATCCAGCCCGTCGCCGATGATGCACTGGTTCAACTGGCCCGCAGGCCGCAGCAGGCGGCCGAGTAATCCGACAGCGACGCTGCTCATAGGGATCATGCCCGGCCATCGCAGTCGCAGACTCGTGAACTTGTCTGTGCGGCCGGGCATCCTCGTCGTCTCTTCTGTCATTCCGAAAACGTAGTTGCCGGGGCGGGCTCGGCCATTACGATCCAGTCATCATCCAGGCCATCCGCCCGGCTTTCAAAGTCTCGTCTCACCGGACCCGTTTCATGAACCTTCATCATCTCCTCAATGCCCGTCATGCCGCGGGCAAACCAGTTCGTGTTGTCCTGATCGGCGCCGGCAAGTTCGGTTCGATGTTTCTGGCGCAAGTGCCGCACACGCCGGGGCTGGAAGTGGCCACCATCGTCGATCTCGATCCGGAGCGTGCGCGCGAGGCGTGCCGCACCGTGGGATGGGATCGCGCACTGATCGACGCGACAACATTCACCGCCGATGGCATGGCGGCAATCAAGGACAATGCGATCGAAGTGGTGGTGGAAGCCACTGGCAATCCGGCCGTCGGGATTCGTCATGCCCGCGCGGCGATTACCGCCGGCAAACACATCGTCATGGTCAATGTCGAAGCCGACGTGCTCGCCGGCCCGTTGCTGGCGGAAGAAGCGCGCGCCGCCGGCGTGGTCTATTCGCTGGCTTACGGCGATCAGCCGGCATTGACGGCCGAGATGGTCGACTGGGCGCGCGCCACCGGCTTCAAGGTGGTCGCTGCCGGCAAGGGCACAAAATATCTGCCGATCTATCACGACGTAACGCCGAAGGATGTGTGGCAGCATTACGGCTTGACCGCTGCGGAAGCGCAGTCCGCCGGGATGAATCCGCAGATGTTCAACTCCTTTCTCGACGGCACCAAGTCCGCGATCGAGATGGCGGCGATCGCCAACGCGACCGGGCTCGACGTTCCGGAAGCGGGCTTGAAGTTTCCGCCGTGCGGCGTCGACGATCTGCCGCACATCATGCGCCCGCGCGACCAGGGCGGCGTGCTGGACCGCTCCGGCATGGTGGAAGTGGTGTCATCGGTGGAACGCGACGGCCGCCCGGTGTTTCGCGACCTGCGCTGGGGCGTCTATGTCGTGCTGGAAGCGCCGAACGATTATGCCGCCGATTGCTTCAGGCAATACGGACTGAAAACCGACGCCAGCGGACGGTTCGCTGCTATGTACAAGCCCTATCACCTGATCGGGCTCGAACTGAACATCTCGGTGCTGTCGGCCGCACTGCGCGGTGAGCCGACCGGACAACCGCGCGGCTTTCGCGGCGATGTCGCCGCCGTCGCCAAACGCAACCTCAAGGCCGGCGAGATGCTCGACGGCGAAGGCGGCTATACGGTGTGGGGCAAACTGATGCCGGCGCGCGACAGTTTGAAAGTCGGTGCGCTGCCGATTGGCCTGGCGCATCACGTCAAGCTGACGCGCGATATCGCCCATGGCTCCGTTGTGACCTGGAACGATGTCGAAATCGATTCGGCGAACGACACGGTTGCGGTTCGCCGCGCGATGGAAGCGCAGTTCGCGAAGCAAGAATAGACCGTCTGCGCGCCGTGCCTCTCCGGACAAAACCCTATTCGCCTTGCTGCATCGTGGCGTTGAGCTTGTCGTAGTACTTCGCCACCAGCTCGATGTTGCTTTTGTTCTCGACAGGCGGCACCGGCGCCTTCAGCGCGTCGTTCAACTGCTCGAGCGCCTGTTTGCGATCTTCATCCGGAATCGACTTGTCGGCTTCCACTGCGGCGATCTGGCTGCGGATCACATTGTCCGCGCCGACATACTTCTTCGTCGCGGGATCGAAACCGCCCAGCACAAGACCGATAGTATCAACCACGTCGTTATATTCGTCATAGCTGGCAAAGCCATATTTCTTAGCTGCCGCTTCAAACTCCGCAGTGACCTTGGGATCCGGCTTCTCCGGCGCAGTCTCCGGCAGCTTTTCGGCGATCGCATCGAAATCCTTCTGCGAGGCCAGCACGCCTTCGATCATCTTGTCAGTGAGCGTCACCTGACGAAGCCGCGGATCGCTATCGGACGATACCGGACCACTGGAGCGCGGCGATGCATCCGCCGGCGCTTGTGTTTGTGCCTGCGCGAAGCCGTCGGGGAGTCCGATCGAAAGCAGGCAGAAGCCGACGCCAAGCATCAAGATCGGGATTGCACGATGAAACCAGGCGCGCATGAACTCTTTCCTCGTTGAAGCGATGCGGTCCGACAACGAGCGATAGAGGATAAAGTTCGGATCGCCGCCGCCAGCATTCGCGCGGCCTGAATCGTGCCGATCAATCGTGGCGGAATAACTTCATCTGTCGGCCAAACAGATGGCAACAACGCAAGACAACAAAAAACGCCGCCTCCAGAAGGAAGCGGCGTTTTGATTGTTCATCGATAGAGGAAATCCATGTCCTTGGCAGGCCTGGCAGCGACCTACTCTCCCAGGGCTTAAGCCATAGTACCATTGGCGCTGAGGAGTTTAACGGCCGAGTTCGGGATGGGATCGGGTTCAAGCTCCTCGCTAAAACCACCAGGCCGGCGAAGGACATAGATACGAAGCAATCTGCAGTCTTCACATCGCACGCGCGAGTGCGCGTGGACATTGAAAATGAGAGCAATCAAGCCAATCGAACGATTAGTACCGGTAAGCTACATGCGTTGCCGCACTTCCACACCCGGCCTATCAACGTGGTCGTCTTCCACGGTTCTCAAGGGAATACTCGTTTTGAGGTGGGTTTCCCGCTTAGATGCTTTCAGCGGTTATCCCGTCCGTACATAGCTATGCTGCACTGCCGCTGGCGCGACAACAGCTCCACCAGAGGTACGTTCATCCCGGTCCTCTCGTACTAGGGACAAATCCTCTCAATATTCCAACACCC
>JAEWIX010000078.1 GCA_023386885.1 Pseudomonadota bacterium | reverse complement strand
GGGTGACACAGCCGCGTCAACTAGCAACTCGACACACCGCCGCATCATCACTTCGTCTCGCCGTTGGAGACCAGCAGCACCGAACCTTGCGACTCCCGCAGCACTTCGGCGGCAACGCCGCCGAAGTTGAGCGTATCGCCCTCGATGCGATCGACACCCATCACCACGAGATCGATGTTGCTGCCGCGCATCTCCTGCAGGATCGCCGCTTCCGGCGCGGTGTTGGTGCGCAACGTGGTGACCACCTCGACGTCGTAACGCGCCGCGAGTGCGATGGTTTCCTTGAGGATCGCCTCCTCCTCGAACAGTGACACGCTGACATTGCGGCGGCGCCGCCCCTTGTCGCGCGTCGTCGTCACGTAGATCACCCGCAGCGGATGGTTGCTGCTGCGCGCCAGCGCCACCGCCACCTCGGCCCCGCGCCGCGATACGCCGCTGCCCGACACCGGCACCAGGATTTTCAATCCGTCGCTGTCGGGCTTGGTGAGGTGATGACCCTTCGCCGCGACCACCGCCAGCGGCCCGTCGAATCCCGTCGTCACGATCTCGACATTGCGGTCGAAGCCGCCGCCCGAGCCCACCACCTTGTCCATCCCCACCACCAGAAGATCGAACCCCTTGCGGGCTTCATCGACCACGGCATCGACCGCCTTCTTCTGCCGCGAGCGCGTGGTGACGTCGATCTCGCGCACCTCTTCGCCGTCTTCCTTCTCGACCTCGGCGCTGACTTTCGCCGCGTTCTTCACCGTCGACTCGTGGCTCTCCTCGTCGTCGCGCCGCTTTTCCTGCACCTTGGCCTGCGGCCCCAGATGCAGCACGGTGATGGGAACGCCGCGCGCCCCGGCCAGCAGACCGGCGATGCGCGAGGCAAACTTCGCATTGGGGCTTTCGTCCACCGCAAGCAGCAACCGCTCGAGGTTGGCGACGAATCCCTTCTCCTCGTACTCCTCGCGCTCGAGCCGCTCCTTCTCGTCCTTCTCCAGCGGCAGCCGCGACAGCGCCGCGCGCAGCATCGGCGGCATCGCCATCGTGGTGACGATCGCCATGGTGACGATCATCGTGAACAGGTTCTGGCTCAGCACACCCATCGACAACCCGATGGTGGCGATGATCACCTCGGTCGAGCCGCGCGCGTTCATGCCGCTGGCGAGCGCGAAGGATTCGCGACGGTTCAACCCGCCCATCGCGCCGCCGACGAACGCGCCGCCGAACTTTCCGATGCTGGCGATCAGCACCAGCAACGCGGTAAGCATCAGCAGTCTCGGGTCCGTCAGCACCGACAGGTCGGCGCTCAACCCTGCCAGGCCGAAGAAGATCGGCATGAACAGGCTGGTGATCAGTCCGCGCAGCCGCTCGTCGATCTGCTTGGTGAGGATCGGCGATTCGCCGACGAGCACGCCGGCGACGAACGCGCCGAGCACCGTATGCACGCCGATCCAGTGCGTGATCAGCGCCATGCAACTCATCAGCAGCAGGATCACGGTAATCACCGCCGCCGAACTGACCAGTGTGTCGTTGGCCCAGCGGATCAGCTTGAACACCAGACGGCGGCCGATGGTGAAGGAGACGGCAAGGAAGGCCAGCGTGCCCACCACCGCCTGCGCCACCGACATCATGTCGAGCTGGCCGCGCGAGGCGAGGCTGAAGATCACCGCGATGATTACCCATCCGATGGTGTCGTCGATGACCGCGGTGGCGACAATGATCTGGCCGACATTGCGCCGCATGAAGTGCATCTCGCGCACCACCACCGCGACGATCTTCACCGACGAGATCGACAGCGCGGTGCCGAGAAACAGCGAGGCCACCAGCCGTTGTTCCGGATGCGGCAGCAGGCTTTCGGGGAGAAACTGGCCGAGCGTGAAGCCGCAAGCGAACGGCACCACGATGCCCGCGATGGAAATGGCGAACGCGGCCTTGCCGACCTTGCGGACCAGCTTGGTATCGGTCTCCATGCCGGTCAGCAGCAGCAGCAACAGTACGCCGACCTGCGCGATGCCGTTGATCAGCGCCTTCTGCTCGGGACTGTTCGGAAAGATCGCGTGCTGCGCGTCCGGCCAGAACGCGCCGAAGATCGACGGTCCGAGCACGATGCCCGCCAGCAGTTCGCCCATCACCGACGGCTGACCGAGGCGCTGCATGATTTCGCCGAGCCCGCGGCCGACGGCGATCAGCAGGATGATCTGCAGGATGAAGATCGTTTCCGAGGGATGCCCCGCACCGTTGCCGGCGGCGTCCGCAAGCGTGGGGAATGCAAGCTGCGCCGCCAACCCGCCCAACAGGACGCTTCCCCAGAAGCGGACACCGGGCGACTTGACCTGCATCCTCGAACTCCTCCCCAACCGCAACAGGCAGGCGGTCGGGGGAACCCTCACGCCGTCCGCCGGCGCGCGCAACGCCATCCACTTCTATGTTTAAGGCGATCGGGATCGAAAAGCGACGGCCGATCTGTTGCATCGACCGGGTTCACGGCCCTGACGCCCGAAGGCGTGCGAACTTTCATTAAAACGATCGGCAAATGTCCGAATTGCACCGCCTCGCGTCGTGGTTCCCTTGACGAAATCGCCGCGAGAGAACATTGAACGGCTCCGTCCCCACGCATCTCCGTCACCGATTACCGTCATGACTCGCCCCGAGCTGAAAAATTTCCGCCGCATCGTCGTCAAGGTCGGCTCGTCCTTGCTGATCGACGCGGCCGCCGGCGTCGTGAAGGAAGCGTGGCTGGAAGCGCTCGCCGCCGATCTCGCCAGGCTGCACGCCGAGGGCCGCGACATTCTGGTGGTGTCGTCCGGCTCCATCGCGCTCGGCCGCTCCAAACTGAAATTGCCGCGCGGCCCGCTGAAGTTGGAAGAGAGCCAGGGCGCGGCCGCCGTCGGCCAGATCGCGCTGGCGCGGCTGTGGTCAAAGGTGCTGGCCGCTCACGGCATCGATGCCGGACAGATTCTCGTTACCTTGCAGGACACCGAGGGGCGCCGCCGCTACCTCAACGCCCGCTCGACGATTGCGAAATTGCTGGAGTGGCGTGCCATTCCCGTCATCAACGAGAACGACACCGTCGCCACCAACGAAATCCGCTACGGCGACAACGATCGCCTCGCCGCGCGCGTCGCCACCATGGCCAGCGCCGACCTGCTGATCCTGCTGTCGGACATCGACGGCCTCTACGACGCACCGCCCGGCGCCAACCCGAACGCGAAACTGATCCCGGTGGTGGAGTCAGTATCGGCCGAGATTGAGGCAATGGCGGGCGCGGCGGAATCCGAACTGTCGCGCGGCGGCATGACCACCAAGATCGAGGCGGCCAAGATCGCCACCACCGCCGGCACGCATATGCTGATCGCCTCCGGCAAGATCGCGCATCCGTTGCAGGCCATTGCCGACGGCGGCCGCTGCACCTGGTTCCTGACGCCGGCCAATCCCGTCACCGCGCGAAAACGCTGGATCGCCGGATCGCTGGAGCCGAAAGGGACGCTGATCATCGACGCCGGCGCCGTCACCGCGCTGCGCGGCGGCGCCAGCCTGCTGCCGGCCGGCGTGATCCGCGTCGAAGGACAGTTCGCGCGCGGCGACGCCGTGGTGGTGCGCGGCCCCGACACCCACGAGGTCGGCCGCGGCCTCGTCGCCTATGACGCCGAGAACGCCGACCGGATCAAGGGGCACTCGTCGTCGGAAGCCGCGCGCATCCTCGGCGTGCACGGCCGCGCCGAGATGATCCATCGCGACGACCTGGTGGTGGGTGTCGGCCCGGCGTAAGCGTCCCAGATCACCCGACGGACAGGCCGAAACCGCCTTGCGCGGGCCGTTTGGCGTCAACACATTCGCACCACCGATCGGCCACCGTATGGCCGCAAGAATCCCAAGGCCTGTCCCCGGCCTCGCGGACCGGGGATAGCTGTGCTAGTTGAGCCATAACGAACCGTGGAACCGACATGACCACCCCTCTGAAAGCCGTCGACAACGACAGCGACCTCGCCGCCCTGATGACCCGGCTCGCGCACGACGCGCGCGCCGCCGCCAAGGTGCTGGCGCTCGCGCCGGCCGAGCAGAAGAACCGTGCGCTGAAAGCGATGGAAGCGGCGATCCGCGCCAATGCGGCCTCCATCCTCAAGGCCAACGCCGAAGACGTCGCGGAAGCGTGCGCGAGCGGCGCGACGTCCGCGTTCGTCGATCGTCTCACCTTGACCGAAGCGCGCGTCGCCGCGATGGCCGATGGCCTCGCCGTCGTTCGCGACATCACCGATCCGGTCGGCGCCGTCACCGAGCGCTGGCAACGCCCCAACGGCATGACCATCGAGCGCGTGCGCGTACCGCTCGGCGTTATTGCAGTGATCTTCGAGAGCCGTCCTAATGTCTGCGCCGACGCCGGCGCGTTGTGTCTCAAGTCCGGCAACGCGGTGATCCTGCGCGGCGGCTCCGACAGTTTTCGCTCGTGCCGCGCGATCCATGCGTGCCTCGTGCAAGGTCTGCGCGAGGCCGGTTTGCCTGAGGCCGCAATCGCATTGGTACCGACGCGCGACCGCGCGGCCGTCGGGCTGTTACTTACCGGGTTGAACGGCGGCATCGATCTGATCGTGCCGCGCGGTGGCAAGAGTTTGGTCGCGCGCGTCGAAGCGGAAGCGCGCGTGCCGGTGTTCGCGCATCTCGAAGGCATCAATCACGTCTATGTCGATCATGCCGCGAAACTCGACATGGCGAAATCCATCGTGCTCAACGCCAAGATGCGCCGCCCCGGCGTCTGCGGCGCAGCCGAGACGCTGCTGATCGAGCGCGCCGCTTCACCGACGCATCTCAAGCCGCTGGTGGAGATGTTGCTCGAGTCCGGCTGCGAAGTCCGTGGTGACGCTGCGCTTCAACAAATCGATACGCGCGTCAAACCCGCGACCGACGCTGACTGGGACACCGAATACGAGGACGCCATCATCGCCGCCAAGATCGTCGACAACATCGACGACGCCATCGCGCATATCGGAAAGCATGGCTCGCATCATACCGAAGCGATCGTCACCGAGGATGCGGCGGCGGCCTCGAAATTCCTCAACGAGGTCGATGCCGCGATCGTGCTGCACAACGCCTCGACGCAGTTTGCCGACGGCGGCGAATTCGGCTTCGGCGCGGAGATCGGCATCGCCACCGGCAAATTCCACGCGCGCGGCCCGGTCGGCGCCGAGCAACTGACGACATTCAAGTATCGCGTTCACGGCAACGGACAGACGCGGCCGTGAATGCTTCCCAGCCGGTGCGCGGAGACTGAATTGCGAGAGCAATCCATCGCGCCGTCGCAAGCTATTCCGTATCACACCAGCGGGATGCGTATCGGGTTGCTCGGCGGCTCGTTCAATCCGCCGCATGAGGCGCATCGTACCATCAGCCTGTTTGCGATGAAGCGGCTGCAACTGGATCGCGTCTGGTGGCTGGTGTCGCCCGGCAATCCGCTGAAGAACGGTTATGGTACGAACGACATCGCCGCCCGCGCCGCCGCCGCCCGCAAGATCGCACATCATCCGCGCATCGACGTCAGTTGTCTCGAAGCTGTCATCGGCACCCGCTACACTGTCGATACCATCAACTATCTACGCCGCCGCTGTATGGGCGCGCGCTTCGTCTGGATCATGGGCGCCGACAACCTCGCGCAATTCCATCGCTGGGATAACTGGCAGCGCATCGCCGCGGAGGTGCCGATTGCCGTGATCGACCGGCCGCCGCAGAGCTTCCGCGCCCTCGCCGCGCCCGCCGCGCTGGCGCTCGCGCGCGACCGGCTACCCGAGGATCAGGCGCGGCAACTCGCGGACGCCGCGCCGCCAGCCTGGGTGTTCCTGACCGGCATGAAGCTCAGCCTGTCCTCCACCAAGCTGCGGAACCCGGACGGCACATGGAAGTAACCGGAGCTGGAAACCATGGCTGGAATCAATTGCGTGCGACGACTGGAATATTGAAACCACCCCTCCCACATGCGTAGTATGTCAACCGGGCATCCGAGATTCGGACCGCCCGACACAGCGAAAGGAAATGGTCCCTGACCGTATCTGTCCTGTCCTCATCCGCCTCGCCCAAGAAGCGGATATCGTCAGCGCCCGCCGCGGTGTTGAAGGCGCGGCCTGATGTCGAGCAATCCCTGAAAATCATTCTCGCACGCCTCGACGACATGAAGGCGGAAGAGACTGTCAGTATCGACCTGCGCGGCAAATCCTCCGTGTCGGACTACATGGTCGTGACCACCGGCCGGGCCAACCGGCATGTCGGCGCGATCGCGGAGAATGTCGTGAAGGCGCTGAAAGACAGTGGCATTCCCAACATCCATGTCGAAGGCCTGACCAATTGCGATTGGGTGCTGATCGATTCCGGGGATGTCATCGTCCACGTCTTCCGGCCTGAGGTTCGCGAGTTCTACAACCTGGAGCGGTTGTGGACCCAAGGTCCGAAAGGCGCGACGGCGGCAAAGAAAGCCTGATCGCGAGTGCGGTCGGCCATGACGATCGGATCGCCGCCGGTTTGGCGCGAAGGTTTCGTTCGACATATCAGTTTCGGTTGCGGCCGGGAATCTGATAGGCCGCATCGATGCGGATCATGGTGATTGCAATCGGCCGCTTGAAGCAGGGGCCGGAACGGGAACTGGCGGATCGCTACGCGGTGCGGTTCGACGATGCCGGGCGCAAGCTGGGGTTTCGCGGCCTCGAGGTGCGCGAGATTCCCGAGAGCCGCGCACGCGATGCCGCGACCCGGATCGCGGAGGAAGCCGCCGCTATCGCGGCGCTGATGCCGGAGAAATCCGCTCTCGTCACGCTCGACGAGCACGGCGAAAGCATCGACAGTTCCAGTTTCGCGCGGCATCTTGGTCGCTGGCGGGACGAATCGGTCGCCAACACCATCTTCGTAATTGGTGGGGCGGACGGACTTTCGCCTGAATTGCAGCGCAAGGCCAAGCTCCGACTGGCGTTCGGCAGAGCCACCTGGCCGCATCAGTTGGTTCGCGTGCTGCTGCTGGAGCAAATCTATCGGGCCGCGACCATTTTGGCGGGCCACCCATACCACCGCGCCTAGATCGCGATGATTTGGATCGAACCTGATGCAAGGTCATGAATGCGATCGGTCCAATAGTTCAGAGCGCGACGTGATTCGAAAATCGTTTCGCGCGTTGCAGCTTCATGCCTTGACCGCCATTCTCCTCGCGACCGGCGTCAATGGCGCATGGCTGTCTCTCGCATCCGCGCAGACCCCGGCTCCGATACCCGCCGCTGCGACACCGGCCACAACGACGGCGCCTTCCGCCGACGACATCAAGCAACGCGCGCAGGAGCTTGAAGCCGCACGGCAGCGGCAGAAAGACGCCGCCGAGCTGCAGGAAAAGCTCAAGGCGGAAATCGCCGCCATCGGCCAGGATCGCAGCAAACTCAATCAGGAGCTGATCGATATCGCGGCCAAGGTGCGAAACGTCGAAGGTCGCATCGCCGACGCCGAATCCCGCCTCGTCGATCTCGATACCCGCGAACAAACAATCCGTGGCTCGTTGCAATCGCGCCGCTCGGAGATCGTCGAGGTGCTGGCCGCGTTGCAGCGCGCCGGCCGCCGCGCGCCACCGGCTTTGCTAGTGAGCCCGGAAGATGCGCTGCAATCGCTGCGCACCGCGATCATGCTGGGCGCGGTGGTGCCGGAGATGCGCGCGCGCTCCGTCAAGCTCGTTACCGACCTCAGCGAATTGGTGACGTTGCGCAAGACCATCGCCGCCGAGCGCGATCAACTGGCGGTGGACCGCGACGGATTGCAGGTCGACCAGACCCGCCTCGCCTCGCTGGTCGATGAGCGACAGAAACAACAAAGCGCGGTCGAGCAGAACATGCAGACCGAAGCTGCGCGCGCGCTCGAACTGTCCCGCAAGGTCGACGACCTGCAAAGCCTCATCGCCAAGATGGAGCAGGATCTGCAAAGCGCGGCGAAGGCAGCGGCGGCGGCAAAGGCAGCGACCGAGAAAGCCGCCGCGGCGGCCGCGAGCGGCAAGCCCAATCTCGCGGCCCTGAAGGATCCCGGCCGACTCAGCCCGGCGATCGCCTTTGCCTCGGCCAAGGGGCTTCTGGCGTTACCGGTTAACGGCACCCGAATCCGCGACTACGGCGGCTCCAACGGGGCCGGAGGAAGCGAAAAGGGCATTTCTTTGGCGACACGCCCCGGCGCCCAAGTCACAACACCGTGTGATGGCTGGGTTGTCTATGCCGGCCCGTTCCGGAGCTATGGACAACTCTTGATCCTCAATGCCGGGGGCGGGTATCATGTGTTGATCGCAGGGATGGAGCGCATTTCGGTCAATATCGGCCAGTTTGTATTGACGGGTGAGCCGATCGCGACCATGGGAACGACATCCCGGATTGCTTCCATTCTCGCAACCAGCGTGAGCCGGCCCGTTCTTTACGTTGAGTTCCGTAAGGACGGAACTCCTATCGACCCTGGCCCATGGTGGGCCGCAAATGAAGGCGAAAAGGTTCGCGGATGATGCGCAAAACCTCTGTAATGCTTCTCGGTGTCGCCGCCGGCGCCGCATTGACGCTGTTCGTGACGCAACCGCGATCGATGCTGATGGGATCGAGCGCGCGCGCCGCCACGTCCGACACCTATCGCCAACTCAATCTGTTCGGCGACGTGTTCGAACGCGTCCGCTCCGACTATGTCGAGAAGCCGGACGACAGCAAGCTGATCGAATCCGCCATCAGCGGGATGCTGACCGGACTCGACCCGCATTCCAGCTACATGGATGCCAAGAGCTTCAAGGACATGCAGGTGCAGACCCGCGGCGAGTTCGGCGGGCTCGGCATCGAAGTCACGATGGAGGACGGCCTAATCAAGGTCGTCTCGCCGATCGACGACACGCCGGCCTCGAAGGCCGGCATTCAGGCCAACGACATCATCACCACGCTCGACGACGAAGCGGTGCAGGGTCTGACCCTCAATCAGGCCGTCGACAAGATGCGCGGCCCGGTCAACACCAAGATCAAGTTGAAGATCATTCGCAAAGGGCAGGACAAGCCGATCGAAGTGACGCTGGTGCGCGACAACATCCGCGTCCGCTCGGTGCGCGCCCGTGTCGAGAACAACGACATCGCCTACATCCGCATCACGACCTTCAACGAGCAGACAACCGAAGGGCTGAAGCGTGAGATCGCGTCGCTGACCAAGCAGATCGGCGAAGACAAGCTGAAGGGCTTCATCCTCGATCTGCGCAACAACCCCGGCGGCCTGCTCGAAGAGGCAGTGACCGTGTCGGACGCGTTCCTTGAGCGCGGCGAGATTGTTTCGACGCGCGGCCGCAATGCCGAGGAAACCCAGCGCCGCGTGGCGCGGGCGGGCGACCTCACCAAGGGCAAGAAGCTGATCGTGCTGATCAACGGTGGCTCGGCATCAGCGTCGGAAATCGTCGCCGGCGCGTTGCAGGACCACAAGCGCGCAACGCTGATCGGAACGCGCTCGTTCGGCAAGGGATCGGTGCAGACCATCATTCCGCTCGGCTCCGGCAACGGTGCGCTGCGGCTGACCACGGCGCGTTACTTCACGCCGTCCGGCAAATCGATTCAGGCCAAGGGCATCACCCCGGACATCGAGGTGTTGCAGGACGTGCCGGACGACCTGAAGTCGCGAACCGACACCAAGGGTGAGGCCTCGCTGCGCGGTCACCTCAAGGGCGACGCCGGCAAGGAGCAGACCGGCTCGCAGTCCTACGTGCCGCCGGACGCCAAGGACGACAAGGCGCTGAAGATGGCCGACGATCTGCTGCACGGCATCAAGGTCGAAGCACAGGCTCCGGGCGACAAGGCCGCGGTCGACAAGCCCGCCAACGACAAGGCCAAGGCCGCTAACTGAGACGGCTCGGACCGTAACAAAATCTGACGCAACGGGCGGCCTGCGGGCCGCCCGTTTCATTTTGATCGGTTCGTTCACCTCCTTCCGGCGGCCACCGGATGTCCGCGATGGCAACCCGCCGTGGTAAGGTCGCTGCGGCTGATTCGCGGGAGGCCGGCAGGAGGCCACGGCAGTGACGACGGACGATCTCAGCACCCCGCTCGGGCAGAATGCGCGGCCGCGCCGGCGGCGGCGCCTCCCCTTCGGCGGGATTCATGTTGTCGCCGCCGCGCTCGGACTGTTCCTGCTGACGTTCGCGGGCTTTGCACTGTTTCATCAGGACCGTCTCGGCGGCGAACCGGTGGCGCGGGTCGCGCTGCAACCGAACGTTTCCAAGGAAGCGACAGCGCCAGCCGCCGATGCTGTGAAACCCAGCCATTCGGCCGCAAAGACCGCATCAAGTGCGCCCCCAAGCGGGCAGAAAACCATCACCATCATCGACGGCTCCAGCGGCGCGCGACAGGATGTCGTCGTCGCAAGCGAAGGCGCCGATCCGACAGCGTCCGACACCACCATCTCCGCGATTATGTCCGGCATCAACACGCGACTGCTGGAGAAATCCCGCTACGGCATGATTCCGGTCGTCGCCGACGGACTGACGCCGTTCACCGCATACGCGACGGGCACCCCGTCCGAGCGCGCCAAGGCGGCCACGATGCCGACCGTCGCCATCGTCATCGGCGGGCTGGGCATCGGGGCTGCAAAGACTACCGAATCTATCATGAAGCTGCCCGGCGCCGTCACGTTGGCCTTCACACCTTACGGATCAGATCCAGGCAAACTGGTCGAGCGCGCCCGCGCGCAGCATCACGAAATCCTGCTCCAGGTGCCGATGGAGCCGTTCGATTATCCCGATAACGACCCCGGTCCACAGACGCTGCTCGCCACCCAGAGCCCGGAGCAAAACCTCGATCGCCTGTTCTGGCACCTCAGCCGCTTTCAGGGGTACGTCGGGCTGACCAGCTTCATGGGTGGCCGCTTCACCGTCTCGGATGACGCGATGCAACCGGTGATTCGCGAGGCCGCCAAACGCGGGCTCGGCTATCTCGACGACGGCAGTTCCCCGCGCAGCGTCGCCGCGACCCTGGCGCAGGGCCAGACCATGCCTTTCGCCAAGGCCGATCTCAGCATCGACGCGGTGCCGACGGCGGCGGAGATCGACAAGGCGCTGGCGAAACTGGAAGCGTTGGCAAAAACCCGCGGCAATGCCATCGGCACCGCATCGAGCCTCCCCGTTTCGATCGACCGCATCGCCAACTGGGCCAGGGCGCTGGAAAGCCGCGGTATCCTGCTGGTGCCATTGACAACCGCGATGCTGAAATCAAAATCGTGATGCGATCCGGACACCGCGATAGAACCCGAGACCGCTTGTCCATTCCGGACATCGAACGAGAGGTGAATGCGAGCATGCGGCTCGGCGGACTTCGATCAATCGAAAGGGCATGACGGCAATGACGCGCTACGACGATCTGCCCTATCGAACCTGCGTCGGCATGATGCTGGTCAATGCCGCGGGGCTTGTCTTCATCGGCCGCCGCGCCGGTGGCCCCGAACATGTCGACGAAACCCATGTCTGGCAGATGCCGCAAGGCGGCGTCGATCCCGGAGAGGACACCTGGGAGGCGGCGAAGCGCGAACTGTTCGAGGAGACCAGCGTTCGCTCGGTCGAGAAAATCGGCGAAGTCGCGGATTGGCTGATCTACGATATTCCGCGCACGGTAGCCGGGCGCGCCTGGAAAGGTCGTTACCGCGGCCAGCGCCAGAAGTGGTACGCGATCCGCTTCACCGGCAAGGATTCCGAGATCGACGTGCTCAGCCCCGGCGATGGTCACAAGCCGGAATTCGTCAAGTGGCGATGGGAACCGATGCAAAATCTCCCCGACCTGATCGTTCCGTTCAAGCGGCCGGTCTACGAACGCGTCGTCAAGGAATTCACGGGGCTTGTCGGCCCTCGATCATGACGTTCGACAAGCCCTATCGTCCCAATGTCGGAATTGCCCTGTTCAACGCCGCCGGACAGGTGCTGATCGGCCGGAGATATCGGGACGACGGACCGGAAATCATTCTGCCCGGCCTTGAATGGCAGATGCCGCAGGGCGGCATCGATGCGGATGAGAATCCACGCGATGCAGTGATGCGCGAGTTGTGGGAGGAAACCGGAATCACCCACGCCGACTATCTCGACGAGACCGACTGGATGACCTACGAATTCCCGCCCTATGACGGCCCGCCCACGCATCGGCTGGCGAAATTTCGCGGGCAACAGCAGAAGTGGTTCGCGCTACGCTTTGGCGGGAACGACAGCGAGATCGATCCCCTTGCTACCCGCAACAGCCAGCCGCCGGAGTTCGATCAATGGCGCTGGGAGCGCCTCGATCGCGTTGCCGCGCTGGTGGTACCGTTTCGGCAGCAGGTCTACTCAACGGTTGCCGCCGCCTTCGCGCGGTTTGTCTGACCGTTGAAAGTCCACGATCTGTAGGTCACAGGATCCGTCGTGGCGTGATTTCAGTGTATCCGCCAACTCGCCGCGGCGCCGGCTGCACCTGCACGCAACGGCCACACCGGCGCGGCATCAGCGTGGGCGATAATTGGCTTTCGGTCGCGCGCCGCATGAGCATCTTCGAGCGCCTCGACGAAATCCGCGAACCATTGCTGGATGGTGCCGGCACGCAACGACTTCATCATCGTGTCCCAACGCATCCGCCGCTCCACCAGCGGCATCGCCAAGGCGGATGCCAGAGTGCGCGCCATGCCATCGATATCATTGGGATTGACTAGCAGCGCGGCGTCGAGTTCGTTGGCGGCACCCGCGAACTTCGACAGCACCAGCACGCCCGGATCGGCCGGGTTTTGCGCGGCGACGTATTCTTTCGCGACCAGATTCATGCCGTCGTGCAGCGGCGTCACCACGCCGACCTGCGCCGTGCGATAAAGCCCGGCCAGCACCGTCTGGCTGAACCCCTTGTTGAGGTAACGGATCGGCGTCCAGTCGACTTCGCCGTGACGTCCATTGACATCGCTGACCAGCCTGGCGAGTTGCTCCTGCAGGTTGCCATAGGCCTCAATGCCGCCGCGTGACAACGTTGCGATCTGCAGCAGCGACACGGTGCGGCTGAGCGAGGGCTGCAAAGCCAACATCCGATCGAACGCCTTGATGCGATTGATCAACCCCTTGGAGTAATCGACGCGATCGACGCCGATGGCGAGTTTCTCGCCATGGAGACTGCGACGGAGACGCGAGACGTCCGGATGCGACATTGCCTTGACGGCGTGCGCCGCAAATTTGTCGACGTCGATCCCGATAGGAAAAGTGGCAAGACGCGAGATACCGTAACGCGACGACACCGCGCCGTCGTTGACCTGCAATCCCAACTCCGTCTCGAGATACTCGGTGAAGTTGGCGCAATCGTCTTCGGTCTGGAATCCGATCAGGTTATAGGCCAGCATCGCCTCGACGAGATCGCGATGGTTCGGCACGCCGCTGATGATAGCGCGGGACGGCCACGGCGTGTGCAGGAAGAAACCGATGGCTTGCTGCACGTCGAGCTGCCGCAACTCGGCGCCCAACGTCAGGAAGTGATAGTCCTGAATCCAGAAGGTCGCGTCCGGTTTGCGGAAACGCAGCAGCGCGCGCGCCATGAAGGCGTTCACTTCCCGATACGAGCGATAGTCCTCACGCGAGGCGCGGATGAGATCGGTGCGTGAATGCAGCGCCGGCCACAATGCCGAATTCGCGAAGCCTTCGTAGTAGCCACCGTAGTGCGCCGCCGGCAGATCGAGCATCGCCAGCGCGCCGGACCCAAGCGCCTCAATCTCTGCGAAAGGATCCTTCTGCACGCCGTTGCGGACCTCGCCGCTGGAACCGACCCAGATCGCGCCGGAATTCTCCACCACCGGCAACAGCGCAGCTGCCAACCCACCGGTCATCGGTTCGTTAGCTTTTGCGCGCGCCACGCGATTGGATACGACAACCAAACTCACCGAATCCCCTCCTGACATGCAGCCCGGAATATAAACGGTTGTTCATCAATATGGTTCCTCGCCACAACTCAATCTCATTGTGATCAGATTTGAAATCTCATGCGATGGAACTCTGCATGACGGATTTTGATGAAGCGCCGCATGTGATGTGAATAGCGGTTCGGCGCTTGTGTCCGCCAACCATCGCGCGACAATGCGCAAAGAAACATCAGTTTTTAAGATGGTTCCCATCACGATACGTTGACGTCGAGGCGGATCGCGCTTCAGCTCCGCACGAGCTTCTGGAATCGTCGTCGGGACCACGAATGGTGGTTCGCCTCTTGCTCGGAGAAAAATTTCTACAGCAAGCTTCGAGAATGCAAAAAATTTACAGCCTTTTGCGACGAGTCAACGATCCGTTGCTGCAGTTCCATTCAGAAGATTCGCGAGCCAGCGCCGCACATCTTGAGGTCCTGTAAAGGTCCCCGCCACACCACGCGCCTGACGCCCAACGGAAAACGATAGCCCATCGAAATCCGGCATGATGGCGAACACCGTTTCATCCGTCACATCGTCGCCGAGAAATATCGGGCGACGACTCTTGAAGGGCTCGTGCAACATCAATTCGCGCACGCCGGTGGCCTTGGTCACCCCTGAATGTTTGATTTCACACACCGCCTTGCCGGGAAGTATTTCTATTGGAGCGTTGGGCAGGTCGGCGCGGATCGCGGAGACGGCATCATAGATCGCGGTTTCCAGGTGCAGCGCCTGACGAAAATGCAATGCGAACGAATAGCCCTTGTCCTCCACGAGAATGCCGGGATGCATGTGCGCGATGGCAGCGAATCGGCGCTTCAAATCCGGATTCATCGGCGGCGCATGGGTCGCCACCGCCTCGCTATCGATGGAAAGACGCATCTCCGCACCGTGGCCGCCGACCGACGGATAGCGTGCGGGCGCGAAAATCCAATCGATATCATCGAGAGATCGTCCACTGACGAGCGCCAGCGCACCGGACGTACGTTCCAGCAAACCATCGAGCGTCGGAACCAGATCGGGTGGAACCACCACGCTGCGCGGCGTCGGCGCAAGATCAAGCAAGGTTCCGTCGATATCGAGCAGCAAGGCACAGATATCGAGGTCCAATGACGGAGATAATTGCGGCAGCGCCGCTTTCTCCGACCCCACGATCTCCACGGCACGCGCATCAGACATCGATCATCACCTCTCATTCGTTTCGTCTATTCGGCAACCGCGAGCGGTTGTGCCACGGATTCGAGCGGCTGCCGCTCCGCCGCGATACAGTAGCACCAGGCGACAGCCGCCGCCGCAATCATTAACCCGGCACCGAACAGATAACCGAGAAAAACACTCATACGCGACCCCGTATCGATCAACGCGCCGAACAACGCTGGCCCTGCCACGCCACCGATGCCGGTTCCAATCGCATAGAACATCGCGATCGCCAGCGCGCGCACCTCGATCGGAAACGTCTCGCTCACTGTAAGATAGGCGGCGCTGGCGGCGGGTGACGCGAAGAAGAAGATCACCATCCACGCGATGGTCTGAGTCTGCGCGCTCCATACGTCGATGGCGAACAGATATCCCGACACCGCGAGCAGGATGCCGGAAATCGCGTAAGTGATCGTGATCATCACGCGCCTGCCAATGCTGTCGAACAATCGTCCGAGCAACAGCGGGCCGAGGAAATTTCCGGCGGCGAATGGCAGGATGTACCAACCGATGTGATCGGCCGGGATGCCGTAAAATTCCGTCAGTACCAACGCGTAGGTGAAAAAGATGGCGTTGTAGAAGAATGCCTGCGCAACCATCAGCGTCAACCCGACCAGCGAGCGCTGGCGATAGCGCTGGAACAGCGTACGCGCGACCTCGCCAAGCGGCGTATGAGTGCGCATCCGCAGTTTGATCGTCGGCCACGTCACTCCCGCGGCAACGCTGCGCCCTCCCGCAACCGAGCGTTCGATATCTGCGACGACGACACTGGCCCTTTCCGGATAGCCGTGGATCACCAGCCAGCGCGGGCTTTCCGGAATCCAGAGCCGCATGACGAAGACCACGAGCCCCAGCCCCGCGCCGATCAGATAGGCCAGCCGCCACCCGAGATCCGCGCCGACGACTTGCGGATCGAGCAACACGATCGCGCTGACCGCGCCGATCGCGGCGCCGACCCAGAAACTGCCGTTGATCACCAGATCGGTCCAGCCGCGATACCGTGCCGGCACCAGCTCCTGAATTGTCGAATTGATCGCGGTGTATTCGCCTCCGATGCCGGCGCCGGTCAGGAATCTGAACAGCGCATAACTCCAGATGTCCCACGATAACGCCGTGGCCGCTGTCGCCGTGAGATAGAGCGACAAGGTAATGAAGAACAACTTCTTGCGGCCAAGGCGATCCGTCAGCCAGCCGAAGCCGAGAGCACCCAGCACCGCGCCGGCGAGGTAAGCGCTATTGGCGATACCGACATCGAAATTGCTGAAGCGCAGCGTCGCGCTCTCCTTCAAGGCGCCGGACAACGTGCCCGCGAGCGTGACTTCAAGTCCGTCGAGAATCCAGGTGATACCGAGCGCAATGACGACGCGCGTATGAAACCCGCCCCAACGCAGGGCATCGAGCCGCGCCGGAATGTCGGTTTCAACAATGCGGTCACCAAGGTTCACCGGCAGGCTTTCATGGCTTCACTTAGGTCGCCGCCCGCAATCGATCGAGTAACAGGTCAGCGGCAACAACCGGATTGCCTTTTGCACTCCGCGACGACGGAAAAGGGGCGATAATTGCTAACGTCTCGGGTGAAGCGGGGTTCCCGCCGCACGGAACCGGCCTTCGCACAGCGGGTTATTCCGAAAATCGGTGAGGTTGCACCATGGTCGCGAAAGTCAGTCATCATCCGTCGAAATCGACGCGCAAAAAAACTGCCGCACATAGAAGGCCTGCTAGGCCGGGTGGAAAACGGAAGGCCGCGACACGCGCGACGCGCACGGGGGCATCATCGAAACGCTGGTCGCAACGCGTCACCAGGAATAGCGACGCGCTCGATCTCAAGCAGCGCGTTTTCACCCTGCATGATCCGAAGAAGATCGCAGCGTCCCTGAAGCATTCCGCCGAACAGAGCACGCGACGCAAGGCGAGCCCCTATCGTTCCGCAATGTCGATGCTGACCTTCTATATCAATCGCGCCGGCAAGACCTTGCCGAAAACCCAGCGTCAACGGCTGGAACGCGCCAAAGGCGAATTGAAGCGGCAGTTTCACCGCGAAGCGTAACGCCGCCGCGGCGAACCGCGACGGCGTTATATCGTGCAACAATCGCGGATGATCAGGCGGCGCGCACGCTGCCCATAAAGCGATCCAGTTCTTCGCGCAGGCGCGCGCTTTCCGCCGAAAGCGTCTGCGCGGAACTCAGCACCTCCGCCGAGGCGGCGCCGGTCTGGGTAGCTCCATTGTTGACTTGCGAGATATTGTTGGCGACTTCCTCGGTGCCCTGGGCAACGTTCTGAACATTGCCGGCGATTTCCTGGGTCGCTGCACCCTGCTGCTCCACCGCGGTGGCGATGGTTGAGGCGATTTCGGAGATTTGTCCGATCGTGCTGCTGATCTCCTTGATCGCCGCAACCGATTCCCGCGTCGCGCTCTGCATCCCGAGAATATGCGAAGAGATTTCGTCGGTGGCTTTCGCGGTCTGGCTGGCCAGCGATTTGACCTCGGAGGCGACAACGGCAAAGCCGCGCCCCGCTTCGCCGGCACGCGCCGCCTCGATGGTCGCATTCAACGCCAGCAGGTTGGTCTGCTCGGCAATCGCGGTGATCAGCTTGACGACGTCGCCGATGTCCTGCGCGGCGCGCGACAGTTCTCCGATCCGTTCATCCGTCAGATTCGCCTGCTTCACCGCGCTGGCGGCGATACGGCTGGATTCGTGCACCTGACGCCCGATCTCATCGACCGACATCGAGAGTTCTTCGGTGGCGGCGGCGACCGATTGCATGTTGGAGGACGCTTCCTCGGAAGCACCCGCCACATGCGTCGAGAGACTTTGAGTGGTTTCGGCGGTCTGCGTGAGGGTGTCAGCGGCGGATTCCAGTTGCGCGGCGGACGACGAGACGTTCGCGACGATAGCGCCGACGGCGGCCTCGAACTGGTCTGCGAACTGAATCATCTCGGCGCGACGCGCTTCGCTGGCGGTGCGGTTGCTCTCCTCATGGGCGGCGGCATCCCGCTCCGCCTTGGCGACCGCCTGCACCTTGAAGGCTTCGACCGCCGCGGCCATGTCACCGATCTCGTCCTTGCGGCCAAGCCCCGGCAACACGACGTCGAAGTTACCCTTGGCGAGTTCGCGCATCGCGGCGCACATCTTCACCATCGGCCGCGAAATGCCGTTGCCCAGCAGCACGGCGAGAAGACCGCCGAGCAAAATGCTGCCGATCGCCAACACCACGACCAACTGCCGGGTATCCTGCATGATGCTTTCGGTCCGGCTTTCAATACGTTGCTGATCCGCCAGCAGATCCTGCTTCATGGAGTCCGAAAGCTTGGTGATCGACGTCGCCGCGCTCATCATCTCGCCGCCAAGTCGATCAATCAGTTCTGCTTTGGCGACCAGATCGGCGAACGACGTGGTGCAGTCGGACAAATCCGACATGGCTTCCGCAAGCTTGCGTTCGGCCGCTTCGTGCCCCTTGGCCGGAATCGATGCGAAGGCCGCCTTCAGGAACTTCAACCGCGCCGTCGCGCTGGCCGCAGTGGCCGGCTCCGGCTTGCGCGCATAGGTGCTCAGCAGGGCCGAGGTCGCGATCAACTGCGTGGCGACATCCTTGACCCGGGTTTGCAGCGCCCCCAAGCCGGCATCGCCAGCCGTGCTGGCGATGTCGTCAAGCTTGTAACGCAGGGCCGTCGCCTTGGCGATGACGCGGTTCTCCGCAATCGTCGCGTATTCCTGTTTGGCCTTCAATGTGCCGGTGAATGTCGCTGCGAATGTCTCGAACTGCTTGGCCAGTTCACCGATGCGCGCCAGACGGTCGGGATCGGTCGTCCGGCTTTTTGCCTGCTCGATCGCTGCCTTGAGGCGGGCTTGCGCCGCTTGTGCTGTCTCGGCGTCGGCGTCATTGCTGGTGATAACGTAGTAGCGGACCGACTCGCGGAACGAGATCAGTTCACGGTCGATATTGCGGGCGAGATCGGCTTCCGCGACGCCGGCGCGCGAAGCGGCCACGCTCGTCGCGATACGTCCGAATCCGACATAGGCGAAACCCATACTGATCGCTGACAGGATCAACAGGCATCCGAATCCCAGAGTCACCTTGCTGCGAAACCGCAGCGTCGGCATCTTCAACGATACCCCCCGCGATTGCCCACGCTTTACCGCACCCACTTCAGCCCTCCGGATTTCAGTTTTCTTCGCCGGGATGGGGAATCCCGTGACGTGGACTGAAAACTAGAGCGAAATGGATAAGACGGCGTAAACTAATACCGGCCACGCCGGAGATTGTTCTCCGCCGTCAGATGGGAGCCGGTTCGATACGATGAGGGGCGCCGCCGGGCGTGCCCTCGTCAATAACCCTGATAGACCGGCCGCCGCGTCCGGGGCCGCTCCGGACCGTAAAAGGCATACCAGGGATTGATGTTACAATACGCCCGACGCCCGGACGCGCTGGCGCTGCACTGCCGATAGGTCTCATATGAACAATCGCCCGGAATGCCTTCCTCCGGGGATTGCAGGCAGTATCGATAATTTCTTGCTTCGGCCGGCGTCGAACCAGCCGCCACGACAATTCCGGCCGCCAGCGCCAACAACGCCAATGCAACTCCACGCATATGATATCCCTTCATGCCTGAGGGCGCCTGTCCGTCATCGGCTGTTACAAGTTCGCCCGAACGAAAACCCCGACGCCCTCTATCCGTTCCGGGAGAGGCGTTCAACATTCCTCGATCCGTCCCGGCGTCGATCGCGATCAATCTCGAAGAGGACACCGTGCCAATCCGCATCACCGCCCTTGATCATCTCGTCATCAATGTCGCCGATGTCCAGCGATCCACGCGATGGTATCACCGAATCCTCGGAATGGAGGTTCGGGTGTTCGATCCGGGGCATGGCAAGGTACCCCGGACATCGCTGGTATTCGGCGCGCAGAAGATCAACCTTCGTCCGCTCCACGCCGACAAGACCGACTGGTTCACCGCCGATCACGAAACGGCGGGCAGCGACGATCTGTGCTTCCTCACCTTGGCGACGCCGGATGAGGTGATTGCGCACCTGACGACCGAGGGCATCGTCATCGAGGAAGGTCCGGTCGCCAAACAAGGCGCGCGCGGCACGCTCCGTTCGGTCTATTGCCGCGATCCCGACGGCAACCTGATCGAAATCGCCTCCTATCCGCCGACGCCGTGACACGGCGACGGGCGATTGGCCGGACAGGGTTTGATCGTTGCCCGGCGCAATGGCAAAGTGCAGGGAAATCCGAAAGCGGATCGCAAAATCAGGGAGGCATCATGTCCACATCGGCCACACCCGGCATCGTCGGCCCGTTCGCAGGTCTCGACGTTCCCTGGCTGCTGCGGATGCGAGCGGCAACCCGAGGCGATCACCCGTTCCTGATCTGGGCACCGTTCGACGGTCCGGCGCGACAGTGGAGCTATCGCGAGTTCGACGACCGGGTCGGCGCGCTGGCCGCTGGCCTTGCCAAACGCGGTATTAAACAAGGCGATTCCGTCCTGATCCATCTCGACAACTGCATCGAGATGATGTTGGCCTGGTTCGCCTGCGTCGAGCTCGGCGCGATCGCCGTTACCACCAACACCCGCTCCGCTGCGGCGGAAATGACCTATTTCGCCGATCACTGCGGCGCGGTTGCCGCTATCACCCAGCCAGCCTATGCCGAACTGGTGGCACAGAACTGCAAGGCCCTGCGCTGGCTCGCCGTGACCTCGCACAATGCCGGCGCAGCTCCGACGCAAGGCCACGCACCACAGCCAGCCGAGCGCTTCGAGGCGTTGTTCGCCGACAGCGCCGACCGGCCACGCCGCCCGACCGATCCGTTCGCGCCCTGCAGCGTGCAGTACACATCGGGCACCACATCGCGGCCCAAGGCCGTATTGTGGACCCACGCGAATGCGTTATGGGGCGCAAAGGTCAACGCTGCGCATCAGGACCTCCATGCGAGCGACGTCCACCAGACCTATCTGCCGCTATTTCACACCAACGCGCTGGCTTACTCGATGCTGGCGAGCCTGTGGGTCGGTGCGACCTGCGTGATTCAGCCGCGTTTCTCGGCACGCCGGTTCTGGAATGTCGCCGCTGAGCATCGCTGCACCTGGACTTCGACGATCCCTTTCTGCATCAAGGCGTTGCTCGAACATGAGATTCCGAAGCAACACACCTTCCGGCTGTGGGGCACCGCGGTCTGCGATCCGCCGCCATTCGCTTCGCTGGGCGTCAAGATGATCGGCTGGTGGGGCATGACCGAAACCATCACCCATGGCATCGTCGGCGAGGTCGACCAGCCCAATACGCCGATGTCCATCGGCCGGGCCGCCGCCGAATACCAGATTCGCATTGTCGATGACGACGGCGCACCGACGATGGTCGGGGACACCGGCAACCTGCTGATCAAGGGCATCCCCGGCCTGTCCCTTTTCAAGGAGTATCTCCACAACGAGCAGGCCACCCGCGAGAGCTTCGACGAGCACGGCTATTTCATCACCGGTGATCGCGTGACCTTGCTGGAGAATGGCTTCATCAAGTTCGGCGACCGCGCCAAGGACATGCTCAAGGTCGGCGGCGAAAACGTCGCGGCCTCCGAGATCGAACAGGTCATCATCACCGTGCCGGGCGTTCGCGAAGCCGCCGTCGTCGCCAAGAAGCATCCGATGCTCGACGAAGTGCCGGTGGTCTTCATCATTCCCCAGACCGGCGTGGCAAAAATCCCGGAAACGCTGCACGACGACGTTCTGACGGCCTGTCGCGAGGCGCTAGCCGACTTCAAGGTGCCGCGCGAAGTGCATTTCGTCGACGACATGCCGCGTTCGACACTGGAGAAGGTGGCAAAGAACGAATTGCGCAAGCTTCTCGCGTAAGCAGATCACTACATGCCGAACGCAACCGGGCGAAACGCCTGCAGCAGGTGTTGATCCAGCTTGCCACCCATCTGCTCCATCATCGCGAACGCCTGGGTGTGGGTGAAGGGCATCCGGTAGGAGCGCTTCTCCACCAATGCCGCGTGGATATCCACGATGGTGGTAAGCCGAACGATATCGCTGATCCGATCCGCAGTCAGACCGTGGGGATAGCCGCTGCCATCGAGAAATTCGTGATGATGCAGCACGACATCGAGCATTTCCGGCGGGAAGCTGCCCTCGTCCGCCAGCGCTTCGTAGCCGAGCCGCGGATGTTCACGCATATGATCCATCTCGGCATCGGTCAGCTTGCCGGGCTTGTCGAGAATCGAGAGCGGAATGTAGGCCTTGCCGACATCATGCAACAGCGCGGCGCGCGCCAACCGGCGCTGATCGTCGTCACGCATTCCGAGGTGTTGGGCAAATGCCACGGCAAAGCCGGTCACGAACAGGCAATGGCGATAGCTGTGATTGTGATGCCGCCCGACCACCCCGAGCCATTCCCGCAGCGAAGTCTTCTTGATAGCGCGCAGGATTTGCGTCTCCGCCTGCAACACGTCGTTGAACGTCAGCGGCGTGCCGGCAGGCAACCGGTTGAAAATCTTGATCATGACCAAATGCGCGGCGGCGACGCCCTTGTTGAGGGCGCGGCCGCTTTCGGTCTGGTCATAGTCTTGCGTGTCGGGAAATGCGGCGCGGACACGCTGCAGAATCGCGCGCGCATCGAACGGCCGCTCGATGGTGTCCGTGGCGCCGAGCGCCCAGGCCTGCATCGATCCGTGATGGAGCGCATCGGCCAACACGAACAGCCGCGGCACCGATTGATAACTCTTGCCGGTCAGCTTGCGGCGGACGCGCTGGACGCTTTCGGCGGATCGCAAATCGATATCGACGACGATCCCTGAGATCTTTTCCGCCGGCTCTTCGGGAATATCCGACGTCGAAACAATTCCGACGTCGCCGACATTCCCGAGAATTTGCGCCAGCTCCCCGCTTCGGTCGCTACGATCCGAAGCCAGCAAGAATCGCTTTCGGGCGGGGGTCTGTTTCAATGCAACGCTCATCATATCCTCGGCACGCACTTGGTTTCCGATCGATAGCGGATAAGTCGACTCATTCCTGTTAAGAGGAATTGTTAACGAGCGTTGTCTGCGTTTGCGCCAACCTTAGCGATCGCATTGACGAATGGCGGCGCCAAAGACATTTCCCGAATATTTTCAATCACCGAATGCTAATGCCGGGGTCCAGCGCCACCGACATACCGCGATGCATTCAAAAGAGATGCATCCAAAAGAAATGCCGCCGGATTGCTCCGGCGGCAGATTGCGAAGCGGTGATGAGGATCAGGCCTTCATCGCAGCCTTGACCGCGTCCGCCGTGATCGGCAGCGAGCGCACCCGCGCGCCCACCGCATTGAAGATCGCGTTGGCGATCGCGGGCGCCACCACCGTCACCGTAGGCTCGCCGACGCCGGTGGCATGCTCGCCGTTGGCGATGATGTTGACCGCGACCTCCGGCATCTGGCTCATGCGCAGCGGCGTGTAGGTGTCGAAGTTGGACTGCTCGATACCGCCGTCCTTCATCGTGGCCTTCTCATAAAGCGCCAAAGAGAGGCCCCACATCGCCCCGCCCTCGACCTGAGCGCGGATGCCGTCGGGGTTCACCGCCGTACCGACGTCGGTTGCCACCGTCAGCTTCTTGACCTTGACCTCGCCCGACGGCGCGACTGCAACATGGGCGACACACGCCGTCCAGCTCGCGGTCTTGCGCTCCTGCGACGACACACAGGCAACGCCCATGCCTTCGCCCTTGGCCAGTTTGAGGCTGCCGTAACCGGCGAGCCCCATTGCCGCGAGTAAGGTGTTGCGCAGCCGTTGCGCACCACCGTCGTTGTCACCGGCGCCGTCCAGCATCGCGATGCGGAATTGCGCGGGATCCTTGCCGGCAGCATGAGCGAGTTCATCGACCATGCTTTCGACCGCCCAGAAGGTCCAGCCCGGCGCCACCGAGCGCAATTGCCCGGACGGCGTCGCCTTCTGCGCCATCTCGTTGAGAATGGCGCGAACGTTGTGATTGGGCACCGAATAGAAGAAGTCGGACCCGTTCACCGTGAAGGCATCGAGCGCGCCCTTCTTGTCGACCGACGGCGACAGGAATTCGGGAATGCCCCAGCGGGCGGTCGGCCAAGCGCTGACGACGTCATGGTTGAGCGCGACCAGCTTGCCGTTCTGGTCGAGTCCACCCTTCATCTTCTGGTAGGTCAGCGGTCGCGAGAAATCCATCGTCACGTCGTCTTCGCGCGAATAGATCACCTTGACCGGTTTACCGACCGCCTTTGCCGCCTGCACCGCCGGCACCATCATGTCGCCATCGAGCCGCCGACCAAAACCGCCGCCAAGCCAGGTCTGATGCAGCACGACATGCTTGGGATCGACGCCAGCGGCACCTGCCGCGATCGCGCCCGAGCGCGTCGGGAACTGATTGCCGGAATAGATGTGCCAGATATCGCCATCGAGATGCGCGGTGGCGTTCATCGGCTCCATCGGCACATGGATGTTGATGTTGGTGGTGTATTCAGCCTCCAGCACCTTGGCAGCCGACGCCAGACCCGACGCCGTATCGCCGGTCTTGACGAAGAACAGCCCGGAATCGTCGAGCTTCTGCAGGCGCTTTGCTTCAGCCAGCAACGACTCGCTCGATACCTTGGCGTTGGGACCGTGATCCCACGTCACCTTCAGCGCATCTGCGGCCTGCCGCGCGTGCTGATAGGTGTCGGCCACTGCCACCACCCAGCCCGTCGTGGTCATGGTCTTGTCGTCGAGCGTCACCGCCTTGATGAAGCCCGGCACCTTCTTCGCCGCGCTGTCATCGAGCGATTTCACCGTCGCACCGTAGCGCACCGGCGGCAGCACCAGCTTGCCGTACACCATGCCCGGCAGGAAGGTATCGATGCCGTACTTGGCGGTGCCGTTGACCTTGAACGGAATGTCGAGTTGCGGCACCGATACGCCGATCATGGTGTACTGATCCGGCGTCTTCAGCTTGATTGCCTTGAGGTCGTCCGGCGTGAAGGTCTTGGTGATCTTGCCGCCCTTGACGATTTCCGCGAACGTCTTCGAGGTCTTCGACTTGGCGTGCGTGACCACTGAATCCCGCACCGTCAATTCCGAAGCGGGCACGTTCATCATCGCCGCCGCGGCATCGAGCAACGCGATCCGCCCGGCGGCTCCGGCCCGGCACATCGCGTCGAAATTCATCATGGTGCTCCAGCTTCCGCCCGTGATCTGCGCGCCGAGCACCGGATCGTTGAACTTCGGATCGTTGGTCGCCAGCGCGATGCGCATGTCGGACCACTTCGAGCCGAGTTCTTCCGCAATCATCTGCGCCATGGTGGAGGCAACGTGCTGCCCCATGTCGGCCTTGCCGACGGTGACCGTGACCAGTCCGTCTTCTCCGATCGAATACCAGACGCTGGGATCGAATTTCGCCGGCGCGGCGATGGCCCGGTCCATCCCGAACAGGCCGGGGCTGGCTGCATAACCCAACACCAGACCAGTGGCGGCGGTGCCGATCAGGAAATGGCGCCGCGACAACGGAACGGCGGTGCCGACGGCTTCGCCTCGAGCGGTTGCGCTCTTCAGATGCTTGTTCATGTGTTCCTCCGATCGCTGCCGCCCGATGCTGTCCGCATCTCCGATGCGGCACGCAGCACGGCGCGCTGGATCCGCGCATAGGTCATGCAACGGCAGAGGTTGCCGTCCATGTGCGCAACCACTTCTTCCCTGGTCGGACTGGAATTCTTCGACAGCAGCGCGGCCGCCTGCATGATCTGCCCGGACTGGCAGTAACCGCATTGCGGCACCTGCTCCGCGATCCAGGCTTTCTGCAGCGGATGATCGCCCTTCTCGCTCAGACCTTCGATGGTGGTGATCTGCTTGCCAACGGCTTCGCTCACCGCGGTCTGACAGGAGCGCACCGCCTCGCCGTTGACGTGGACCGTGCAGGCCCCGCACAGGCCGGCACCGCAGCCGAACTTGGTGCCGGTCATTTGCAGTTGTTCGCGGATGACCCAGAGTAGCGGCGTATCGTCCGCCGCATCGACGGACATATTCCGCCCATTGATGGTGAGACTAGGCATCTCTTGTTTCCCTGCCGGTGCACGACATCGCTTACGGCGATGACTCACTTCGGGGCTTCATCCGTCACGCACCGGGTGGATGACGGACGCCGGGAGCATGATCGCCTTTTCAACCGCAGGCAATGCGAATTAGAATTGGCCTAAGCAAAAACCGAAAGAATCGTTTGTGCGTTGCCGCACGCCGTCACCCGAGCGTCGTTCCGCAAAGTTGTCATGCAGTGCTACAGTCAGGCCGACCGAAGCCGCCACTACAGTGAGCCCGTTCGTGAGACAAGCTCCCGTTGCCGCCGCCATTATCGCCGTTCTCAGCGGGTGTGCCGTCGCGCCCGCTCAAGGCGGGGAAGCACCTGACGCGAGAGTGTTGCGCCGCACGCCACCTTTCGTCGCGACACTGTCCAATCATGCGCCGCTGGTATTCGGCATGAGCCCGGCGGAAGCCGCCGACGCCTTGCGAAGCGTGCTCACTCATGTTGGCGGCCGGCGCAACCATGAGATCTATCTTGCGGTGAGCGACACCGGCAGCAGCCTGTTCTTCCCACGGCGCGATCACCTCTATCTCCAGTTTCGCCACGGTCGACTCACCGGTTGGAAGGGCGACTGGAACCTCGACGAGACGTGGCGCTAACCACCGGCCGAGCGCCCCTTCCGGCCGGCATCACCTTCAACGAACAACCAAGGAGACAACCGTGGGACACGACATCAAGCTGACCGCTTCCGACAATTTCCAACTGGGCGCCTATCGCGCCGATCCCACTGGCCCGGCCAAGGCTGCGCTCGTCGTCATTCAGGAAATTTTCGGGGTCAATCACCACATCCGGAACGTCTGCGACCGCTACGCCAGCGAAGGCTATGTCGCCGTTGCGCCTTCCATCTTCGACCGCATCGAGCCGAACTTCCAGTCCGGCTACACCCCGGATGAAGTTGCCGTCGCACGCAAGTTCGTTGCCAATCCGAACTGGGAGGCGATGCTGCGTGACGTGCAGGCTGCAATCGATTCCGTGAAGGGTGTCGGCCCCGTCGGGATCGTCGGCTTCTGTCTCGGCGGCAGCGTGGCGTTCGTCGCGGCGACGAAACTGTCCGGCCTGAGTGCGGCGGTGGGCTACTATGGCGGCGCCATCGCGCGCTTCGCTGACGACACGCCGAAAGTACCGACGCTATTGCATTTCGGCGAGAAGGATACCGGCATCCCGCAGAGCGATGTCGCGGCCATCCGCGCCAAGCGCCCGGACGTCGAGATTCACGTCTATCCCGGCGCGCAACACGGCTTCAGTTGCGACGAGCGCGCCAGCTACGACAAGGCCAGCGCCGACCTTGCAGGGCAGCGCACGCTGGCGTTTTTCGCCAAACACCTCTCGGTGTAAGACGATTCAGAACCAGCGTTCGCCGACGACGATGGTGTCGCCCGGATTGATCGGGGTTACGGGGGGGACGACGGCGCGGACGGTGCCGGCACTCGAGGTGTGGGTAAGAGTGACGCTGTCGCGCTTGGCGCGCGGCGAGAAACCGCCGGCGATGGCGACCGCGCTCTCCGCGGTCATGTTCGGCACGTAAGGGTACTGCCCGGGGGCCGCGACCTCGCCGAGGATGAAGAACGGCCGATAGGCCTCGATCTCGGCGGCGACGTAGGGCTCGCGGATGTAACCGTTGCGCAGGTGGTCGCCGATGCGGCTGGCGAGTTGCGCCGGCGTCAGGCCGCGCGCCTGCACCGACCCGATCAGCGGCATGGTGATGGTTCCACCGGCGCCGACCGCATAGGAGTTTGTGAGACCTTCCTGGCCGTAGACCACGATGCGCAGCTTGTCGCCGGCATCGAGCCGATAGTCGGACGCGTAGGCCGGCACCGTCATGCGCGGGCCGTAGGCGGTGCGGGCGCGGATTACGCGCGGCCCCGATGCCGCCGCATCGCGCGGGCGTGCGGTGGAGGCGAAGCTGTTACGCAGCGCGGAGATGGCGCCGCCGGAAACGGTCGTGGCCGGGCGCGGCGCGGCATGAGCGGGCGGCGGGGCGGAAACCGTGCCGCCATAGGCCAGCCGGTCAAGGCCACCCGGCGCAAGATTTCCCGGCGGATGTCCGGTCGCCACCGGCCCCGGCCGATGCATGCAGCCCGACAGCGCAACCGCGCTGAGCGCGGCTGCAACGACACTTCCAAACGCACGTACTGTCCGCACCGACCTATCCCTCGTCACGAGATAAGCCCTGTTATGCCCGTGTTAAGGTTAATAAAGCGTTTGGATACGCTCGCCGGACACGGCTCAGCGGGTGTCGTTCAGCGACAGGTCAGGCGCTGACACCGACACCGATCGGGCATGACACCCCGGTGCCTGCCAACCCGCAATAACCGCCGGGATTCTTCGCCAGATATTGCTGGTGGTAATCTTCCGCGAAGAAGAAAGGCGGCGCAGCCTTGATCTCGGTCGTGATCGCGCCCAGACCCTTGGCCGCGAGCGCCTTGCCGAAGGCCGCACGCGATTCTGCGGCCGCCTGTGCTTGCGCGTCGCCGAAGGTGTAGATCGCCGATCTGTATTGCGTGCCGATATCGTTGCCCTGACGCATCCCCTGCGTCGGGTCGTGGTTTTCCCAGAACGTCTTCAGCAACTGCGCGTAGGAAATCCGCTTCGGATCGAACACCACGAGCACGGCTTCGGCATGACCGGTGCGACCCGAGCACGCTTCCTCATAGGTCGGGTTTGGCGTGTAACCGCCGGCATAGCCGACCGCCGTCACATAGACCGCGTCGCCAAGCTCCCAGAACATGCGCTCCGCACCCCAGAAACAGCCGAGCGCGAACACGGCCCGCTCCAGCCCTTCCGGATAAGGCCCCTGCAGTGAATGCCCGTTGACGAAATGATATTTGGCGGTCGGGATCGGCTCGGCGCGGCCTGGCAATGCATCGGCGGCGCTTGGCATTTCGGCGGTCTTGCGCATGAACAGCATAAATCCCTCCCAGCGGACATCGTCCCGCGCCGCTCACGCGGCGTCCGCATCAATATAAGCCGATGCAGCGGATTTTGCAGAGGCCGGCGCGGCAACTGTTCGCGCCGCGGCAAAATTCAGTTGCGGGCGTAGCCGATCAAAGGCTTGCGCGGGCGGAAAATCAAAAGCAGCAACAGCCCCAGCACGCCCATCACCGCCCAGGCCGGCTGGTTGAGGACCACCTTGGCGACATCGGTCCAAAGCCATGGCGCCACGCCCTCGACCATGATCCGAAACGCCTGCTGGCTGCTTTGGTGAATGTCGTTCCAGAATTCGCCGAGCGGGGTCAGCCGCAAGGCCTGATCGGCGATCGACCGCGCCCCGTCATAGACCAGGAAGACAAAGGCCCCCGCCAGCAACAAGAGACCGACAAGACGGAAAAAGCCTTTGATCATGCGTCACCTGTTACTGTCATGGCGTGGTCCTGACATCCGGGCAGATTCGGGCAATAACGGGGGCGGCAGGGGAATTCAACCGGTTCGGCCACTAAAACCCCGCATCCGGCGGCGTAATTCGGGTTCCCGCCGTTTGGATACCGTTGACGCTGCAATCCGGGACCTCTATAAGGACCGCCAATGGCGGCGGGCGCAATCCTGCCGCCGCTGTTCTTTGAGCGCGGTCGCCTTGGGTCAATGACCTTGAGCGTGGCAATGCTCGAGCAACCCGGAAACACTTTCGCGTCGAGCGCATTTTCGACCGACGTCAATCAGCCCGGCCCGCCGATGGCGGCGGCCGCTGAAGGATCAGTAAGAGCATGGCCAATACGTCCTCCGCCAAGAAGGCGACGCGCAAGATTGCCCGCCGCACCCTCGTCAACAAGTCGCGACGCACCCAGATGCGCGGCGCGGTGCGCGTGGTCGAAGAGGCGCTCGCCAAGGGCGACCGCGACGCCGCCGTCAAGGCAATGGCTGCCGCCGAGCCCGAGCTGATGCAGGCCGCGCAGCGCAACATCATTCACAAGAACGCGGCCAGCCGTAAGGTGTCGCGGCTCACGCACCGGATTGCCAAGCTGGCGAAGTAAACCGCACGCGCGACAGCTTGTGACATTGCTTTCCATCAAGCCCGGCTCTGCCGGGCTTTTTGTTTGCGGTATCGCATGGGACACAAAACCGTTGCGTTCGTGGCGACGGCCGACTGCATCGCAATGAAACATTCGACACGGGACTGATCGCGTCATATTTCGCGAAAGATAGCGGCATGCATGCGTATCTCTCGCAACGCGAGCGGCGCCATTCAAACCCGATGTCGCACATCGTTCGCTGCATGCAACGCGCCTGAACATGCGCGCCCAATCCAGCTATCGACACCGTTGCACACGACGGATGCCGAAACGTCACACAATGACAGTGTCGTGCCAAACGTGAGTCATTGTGCTTGACTTCCGCGATGCATCTCTTCGCCCGTAACGACGCTCGGTTTGGCGCAAACCGGCGGCGAGGGTTACCCGACCAAACGGCGCAGAAAAATACGCGAGTCGATAATCACTTATCCACATAGCTGAGTGAAGCATTTCAAAAACCGTGCTGGCGGCGGTCAAACGTAAACGAATTATGAAAATCTTTTTTGCCATGACGAAAATTCAACACGCCGTTCACACGCTTCGAATCCGCGCGCAGATTCAAAACCTTGTCGACAAGTTTCGAAATCGCCAAAATTTTCCTCGACCGCCAAGTCGTCATCGGCTTCACGCAGGCGTCATCAAGGACGTTGCGAGAAACTGGGGCTCGTGTATTTCTTAAGCGTCCGCGGCGCTCGCAGCTCTTCAGATCAGCGCGATTTGAGAATTGAGACGCACATACAGATCGGATGCGATGTGTACGTTAGCGGCGCTTTCCAAGCGATCGGCAGGCTGATGCTCATGGTTTTGTGAGAGAGAATCTCTGTGTCTGAATTTATCGGCCAGAACTCGTTCAACGGGTTTCGGGCGATAAAGGAAAAGGACCAGGACCTTTCACAAATTCCGGGCTGAAGTATCGACGGATCGCCTTGAAGAAAGCAGGGACGACGAACAGATTTGCTGGCCGACGTTTGGGGCCAGGCAAGCTGATCGAAAGAAGCGATTGTCAACTGCCATGAACATATGTGGCAAAATGGGGGGTGTTCCATGCGCGTCGGTATTGCTGGCCCAACGCATCAAATGATCTCTCTGGCTTTTGCTTTATCGAGTTCGGCAGCGGCTCGGCCCCGCGCCCGGGCCCCGAACAGTCCTGCATCCTAAGCCCAATCCGCTAGCCATCACACATCGCAAACTGCGCCGGCATTCGATTTGCCGAACGCCTGGCTTGTGACCGCTACGTGATGCATTTGCGACCAAAGCCGTAGCGCAATGCGCGCGGCCAACGGGCATCTCTCGCACCTCGAAACTCACTCAATAAGCAAAGCAAGAAGTACAATGTCGAATATGGAACAGGATCGCTGGTCGCGGGTGAAAAGCCGTCTTCGGTCGAGCGTGGGCGAGGATATCTATTCAAGTTGGTTCGCCCGCATGGACCTTGAAAGCGTGCAGGCCGAGAGCGTGCACCTGACGGTGCCGACCAAGTTCCTGCGGAGCTGGATTCAGACCCACTACGCCGACCGCGTGCTGCTGTGCTGGCAGGCCGAGGTACCGGAGATTCATCGCGTCGACGTCACCGTCCGCACCGCCGCGATGCGAAATTCCGCCCCCATTAAAGAGGCCGCGGTCGCGGTGGACGCACGTCCCGCCGAACGCGGCAACGGCCGCGCCGCGTCCGATCTGCGCGCGGTTGCAACCGCGCCGGTTTCGGCCAGTCACGATGCGCTCGGCGGTTCGCCGCTCGATCCGCGCCTGACATTCGCGAGCTTCGTCGTCGGGCGTTCCAACGCGCTGGCACAGGCCGCCGCCCGGCAGGTCGCCGAAGGCCGCCGTGGCGACAACGTGATGTTCAATCCGCTCTACATTCACTCCGGCGTCGGCCTCGGCAAAACCCATCTGCTGCAAGCGGTGACCTGGGCCGGGAATTCCGGCAACGAACGCAAGGTGCTGTATCTCACCGCCGAGAAGTTCATGTACGGCTTCGTCGCCGCGCTGAAGTCGCACACGGCACTCGCCTTCAAGGAAGCACTGCGCGGCATCGACGTGCTGGTGATCGACGATCTGCAATTCCTTCAGGGCAAATCCACGCAGGCCGAATTCTGCCACACCCTCAACGCGCTGATCGACGCTGGACGTCAGGTGGTGATCGCCGCCGACCGTCCGCCGGCCGATCTCGAAAGCCTCGACGATCGCGTGCGGTCGCGGCTCGCCGGCGGACTCGTGGTGGAGATGGGAGCGCTCGGCGAAGAATTGCGACTCGGCATCCTCAAGTCGCGGGTCAATGCCGCGCGCGTCCATCACGCAGGCTTCGAAGTGCCGGCGCCGGTGCTGGACTATCTCGCCAAGGCCATCACCCACAACGGGCGCGACCTTGAAGGCGCGGTCAATCGTTTGCTGGCGCACAGTAAACTGAACGCTCAGCCGGTGACGCTGGAAATGGCGGAACGCGAAGTGCGCGATCTCATCCGCCCGCAAGAACCCAAGCGGATCAAGATCGAGGACATCCAGCGCGTCGTCGCGCGCCAGTACAACGTCAGCCGGTCCGATCTGTTGTCGTCGCGCCGTACCGCCAACGTGGTACGTCCGCGCCAGGTGGCGATGTATCTCGCCAAGACGCTGACCTTGCGTTCGCTGCCGGAAATCGGCCGGCGCTTTGGCGGCCGTGATCACACCACGGTGCTGCATGCGGTGCGCAAGATCGAGGCACTGGTTTCGAAGGACGTCGCCTTGTCGGACGAGGTCGAACTGCTGAAGCGCCAGTTGCAGGAGTAACGGCCGGCCGGCTTGGCCTCGTGACAATGCGTCCGGAAAAGCCGTGAAAAATCGGCTTTCCCGACGCTTCAACTCTTGCACCGAAACCATATCCAAGCCACCCTGCGACCCCCGCGGGGTTGACCTCAATCGATCCATATTCGACCTTGCGGAACCGCTTGCCGCGGCGCCGTTTCCGGCTGCCCGGCGCTTCCACCACATGGTTCGAAATCCGGATCGGGCAGGTTTGCGATGAAGGTTACCGTTGAGCGCGCGCAGTTGCTGAAGTCACTGGGCCACGTCCACCGCGTGGTCGAGCGCCGCAACACCATTCCGATTCTCGGCAACGTCCTGATCCGCGCGGAGGGTGCCCGGCTGGCGCTGAAGGCCACCGACCTCGATCTTGAAGTCACCGAAACGCTGGCGGCCGAAACTGCCACCGCCGGTTCGACCACCGTGCCCGCGCATATGTTCTACGACATCGTGCGCAAGCTGCCGGACGGCTCACAGATCGTGCTGGAAAGCGACGGCGACCGCGCGGTGCTGGCGATCCGCGCCGGGCGTTCGCGCTTCACCTTGCAGACGCTGCCGGAAAGCGATTTCCCCGATCTCGCCGCCGGCGACATGTCGCATGCGTTCTCGCTGTCGGCCGCCGACGTCAAGCGGCTGATCGACCGCACGCAGTTCGCGATCTCGACGGAGGAAACCCGCTATTACCTCAACGGCATCTATCTGCATGCCGCAGGCTCCGCCAAATCCGAGACGCTACGCGCCGTCGCCACCGACGGCCATCGCCTGGCACAGATCGATCTGGCATTGCCAAAGGGCGCCGGCGGCATGCCCGGCGTCATCGTGCCGCGCAAGACGGTCGGCGAAGTGCAGCGGCTGATCGAGGATGCCGAGGCGGAAGTCACCATCGAACTGTCGCAGGGCAAGATCCGCTTCACGCTCGGCAACGTGGTGCTGACGTCGAAGCTGATCGACGGCACCTTCCCCGATTACGGCCGCGTCATTCCGCAGAACAACGACAAGGAACTGCGCGTTGACAAGAAGGACTTCGAGGCCGCGGTGGATCGCGTCTCGACCATTTCCAGCGAGCGCGGCCGCGCCGTCAAGCTGGCCTTGTCCGCCGGCAAGCTGGTGCTTTCCGTCACCAACCCGGATTCCGGCAGCGCCACCGAGGAACTGGAAGTCGACTACGCCGCCGACGCGCTCGATATCGGCTTCAACTCGCGCTACCTGCTCGACATCGCGGCGCAGATCGAAGGCGAAGTTGCCGTGCTGAAACTGGCCGATCCCGGTTCGCCGACACTGGTGCACGACCGCGACGCCAAGGGCGCGCTCTATGTGCTGATGCCGATGCGGGTGTGAGGCTCTTGCGGGAAGGCCGTCTTGATGCACGGCATCCTCGTTTATAGGGCCGTCATTGCCAGCTTGACCCGGCGATCCATCGTCTGAAAATTGCTTTCTGCAGTATCCGTTCAAGCGGCTGATGGATACGCGGGCCAAGCCCGCGTATGACACTGTGCTGATGACCCCCTCTCGCATTCACCGCCTGTCGCTGACCCAGTTCCGCAACTATCGCTCGGCGAGTCTCACCGCGCATGGCGATCTCGTCGTCCTGGTGGGGCCGAACGGCGCCGGCAAAACCAATTGTCTGGAAGCGATTTCCTTTCTCTCACCCGGACGAGGCCTGCGCCGTGCCCGCCTCGAAGACACCGCCAACCAAAGCGGCGACGGCGCGTGGGCCGTGGCGGCCGAGGTCGAAGGCGCACTCGGCCTTGCGACGCTGGGGACCGGCATCGACGCGCCGTCCGGTGATACCACCACCAACCGCCGCTGCCGCATCGATCGCGAACCTGTCGCCTCCGCAACCGACTTCGGCGACCATCTGCGCATGGTCTGGCTGACGCCGGCGATGGATGGGCTGTTCACCGGCCCCGCCTCCGAGCGGCGGCGCTTTTTTGACCGCCTGGTGCTGGCGCTCGACAGCGAGCATTCCAGCCGCGTCTCCGCGCTCGACCGCAGCCTGCGCTCGCGCAACCGGCTGTTGGAAGACCGTCAGCCCAACACCCACTGGCTCGATGCCGTCGAACGCGAGACCGCCGAACTGGCCATCGCGGTCGCGGCTCAGCGCGGCCAGACGCTGCAACGGCTGGCCGCGACGCTTGCCGCGCGCGGCCATACTTCCGCTTTCCCATCCGCTGCCATCGCGCTCGACGGCTGGATCGAGAACGCGCTCGTCTCCGAACCCGCCACCGCCGTGGAAGATCGCTACCGCGCGATGCTGCGCGACAACCGTGGGCGCGACGCCGCCGCCGGCCGCACTCTCGACGGGCCGCACCTCACCGACCTGCAAGTGATCTACGCGCCGAAAAACATGCCGGCGAAGGATGCGTCCACCGGCGAGCAGAAGGCGCTCCTGATCGGGCTGGTGCTGGCGCACGCCAATCTGGTCGCCGAGATGACCGGCATCGCCCCGCTGCTGCTGCTCGACGAGGTGGTGGCGCATCTCGACCCCGGCCGCCGCACCGCCTTGTTCACGGAACTGACGACGCTCGGCGCCCAGGTCTGGATGACCGGCGCGGATCCGGCGGCGTTCGCCGACATCGGGTCACGGGGCGAAATTCTGGCCGTCGAGGCCGGGCAAATCCGCCCCGCGACGTGAGCCGAAAGAGGACCCCACGAGGCTTGCTTCCGGCGCCTGCCGACGGCATTTCGCGGACCCTCGGAACGGGCTGAAAACCGTCTTGAAAAACCGTTAAAAATACCTATTTCTTCAATACCTTGCGAGGCTCGACTTTGCGCTAGGCGCATGGCCCGTTTCATGGCACAAATAGGCGGTTCAGCAGCGCTTTTTTCTTGCTGATTCGAGACACCCTTATAGGTCCGCTGGTGTGGTGGTTCAGAAGTTCGCTTTGTTGTTTCCGTGAGTCCGTCAAGCGAACTTCTGAACCTGATCCACACCGGCAATTATAGCTTGCTCGTGTCTCTCTGATTCCGCGATTCCGCGGCTCGCGTCAGGGAGTGCTGCAAGGACATGCGAACTTCGGAATCGAGACACGAGAATGACCGAACCCGCCCGGCAATCCGTTGCCGAAAACGAACTTCCTGTTGCCGTGGAATACGGCGCTGAGTCGATCCGTGTCCTCAAGGGACTCGACGCCGTGCGCAAGCGGCCGGGCATGTACATCGGCGACACCGATGACGGCTCCGGTCTGCATCATATGGTCTACGAGGTCGTCGACAACGCCATCGACGAAGCGCTTGCGGGACACGCCACGGTGGTGCAGGTCACGCTCAATCCCGACAACTCGGTCACTGTCTACGACGATGGCCGCGGCATTCCGGTGGGCATCCACAAGAGCGAAGGCATCTCGGCCGCCGAGGTCATCATGACCCAGCTTCACGCCGGCGGAAAGTTCGACCAGAATTCCTACAAGGTCTCCGGCGGTCTGCACGGCGTCGGCGTGTCCGTCGTCAACGCGCTGTCGAGCAAGCTCGCGTTGCGCATCTGGCGCGACGGCAAGGAGCATTACGTCGAATTCGCGCATGGCGACTCCGTCGCGCCACTGAAAGTGGTCGGCGATGCAGGCGGCAAGCGCGGCACCGAGGTGACCTTCTATGCCAGCCCCGAGACCTTCAAGAACATCGAATACGATTTCGCCACGCTGGAGCATCGGCTGCGCGAACTCGCGTTTCTCAACTCCGGCGTCAACATCCTGCTGGCCGATATGCGCGGCCCGGTCGAGAAGCGCGAGGAGATGCGCTACGAGGGCGGCGTCGAAGAGTTCGTCAAGTTCCTCGATCGCAACAAGAAGGCCGTGGTACCGACGCCGATCATGGTGCGCGCCGACCTGAACGGCATCGGCGTCGAAGCCGCGCTGTGGTGGAACGATAGTTATCATGAGAACGTGCTCTGCTTCACCAACAACATTCCGCAACGCGACGGCGGCACGCACCTCGCGGGCTTTCGCGGCGCGCTGACGCGGCAGGTCAACGGCTATGCCGATGCCATGGCCAAGAAGGAGAAGATCGCGCTGACCGGCGACGATTGCCGTGAGGGCTTGACCGCGGTGCTGTCGGTGAAGGTGCCGGACCCGAAATTCTCGTCGCAAACGAAAGACAAGCTGGTTTCCTCCGAAGTGCGGCCGGTGGTCGAGAACGTGATCAACGAGGCGTTGGCGGCGTGGTTCGAGGAACACCCCGCCGAGGCCAAGACCATTGTCGGCAAGGTGGTGGAGGCCGCGGCAGCCCGCGAAGCCGCGCGAAAAGCGCGCGAACTGACGCGGCGCAAGGGCGCGCTCGATATTGCATCCCTGCCCGGCAAGCTCGCCGACTGCCAGGAGCGCGATCCGGCGAAATCCGAACTGTTTATCGTCGAGGGTGACTCGGCCGGCGGCAGTGCCAAGCAGGGTCGCAACCGCGAATTTCAGGCCGTGTTGCCGTTGCGCGGCAAGATTCTCAACGTCGAACGTGCACGCTTCGACAAGATGCTGTCGTCCGAACAGATCGGCACGCTAATCACCGCGCTCGGCACCGGAATCGGCCGCGACGACTTCGACCTGTCCAAGCTGCGCTATCACAAGATCATCGTGATGACCGACGCCGACGTCGACGGCGCGCACATCCGCACGTTGCTGCTGACGTTCTTCTTCCGACAGATGCCGCAGATGATCGAAGCGGGCCACCTCTACATTGCGCAGCCGCCGCTCTACAAGGTGACGCGCGGCAAATCCGAGCAATATCTCAAGGACGAACGCGCGCTGGAGGATTACCTGATCTCTACCGGCCTCGACGATTGCAATTTCCAGACCGCGTCCGGTGACGTGCGTGGCGGCCGCGATCTGCTGGCGCTGGTCGAGGATGCCCGCGTCATCCGCAACGTGCTCAACAACCTGCACAGCCGCTACAATCGCAGCGTCGTCGAGCAGGCAGCAATCGCCGGCGTGCTGAGCCCGCGCGTCACGAGCGATCCCGCACAAGCCAACGCCGCCGCGGACTACATCGCACGGCGGCTCGACGTGTTGGCCGACGAGGTCGAGCGCGGCTGGACCGGCCGCTTCATCGAGGGCGAGGGCTTTATGTTCGAGCGCATCGTGCGCGGCGTCAAGGACGTCGCGATCATCGACGCCGCGCTGCTGTCGTCCACTGATGCGCGCAAGCTCGACGAATACGCCGAGCGTTTGCAGGATACCTATCCGCGCCCCGGCGTGCTGCGGCGCAAGGATGTCGAGACACCGATCCACGGCCCGGTCGGGCTGTTCGAGGCGGTGACCGATGCCGGCCGCAAGGGCATCGCGATGCAGCGCTACAAAGGCCTCGGCGAGATGAACCCGGAGCAACTCTGGGAAACCACGCTCGACACCAACGTACGCTCGCTGTTGCAGGTGAAGATCAAGGAAGTCGACGAAGCGGACGACATCTTCACCAAGCTGATGGGCGACGTCGTCGAACCGCGCCGCGAATTCATTCAGGACAATTCGCACAGCGCCAACGTCGACGTCTGACCGAGTGCATGCCGCACGAGATCGGTAACATCAGCGGGACGATTATCCCGTGGACGGCAGTTATTTCGGTTCAGTTCCGTGGTCCAACCTTAGCTGACGACGCGGTGATCAGGGTTGGGTGGGCTCTTCCTTGCCATCCGGTTTAGCATTGTCGTCGGCATCGGGCTTCAGCGGCGTGAGCAGCCACAGCGTCAGAAACGTAAACAGCGAGATGACGACGGCGACATCGTAGGCGCCTAGCCCCACCGCGACACCGACGGCACCGGTGGCCCACAGGCTGGCAGCGGTCGCAGTGCCGTGAACCGACAGTTTGGTTTTGAGGATGGCCCCGCCGCCGATAAAGCCCATGCCGGCCATCAGACCTTCGATGATCCGTGCCGTGCCTTCGGGATGGCCTTCCAGCATGTGCTCGGTCGCCTGAATCACACCGCAGGTCGCGAGCGCCACTAACGGAAAGGTGCGCAATCCGGCGCTGCGTTCGGCCTTCTCGCGATTCCAGCCGATCGGCAAGGCCAGCAGATATGCGATCGCCATCACTACGACGTGCGGGCCAAGCCGGAAACTTGACGTCATTTCAAGCAGACCTTGCACGATGTCCTCCCCGAAAATATGCACCTTAATCGGCGTGGCCGCGTGACAGATCGCCCGCCTCATCGTCTGCGGCCTCCGCGCGGTCAAACGCCGCAAGCCACGCCGTCAGCACCGGCGAGGCATCCCCGGCCGCCTTCATCTGGCGCAGCGCGATGCGGACATTGGCGCGCGCGCCCCGGCCCGCGATGCGCGCCTCACGCCATGGAGGCTCGCCGCGCCCGACTGCCGCGACCACATCGCGTTTGAACGCCGCGCTTTCCGGCGCCCCCAGTTCCGCCAGCAACCGCTGGAAAGCCTCGTGCCGCGACCGCTCGAAGGCACGCGCCTGTCCCAGCGCATCCTTGGCCGGATGTGCTGGATAGAAATGCGCGCAAGGCACAAAGCCCTCCGGGATCGGCTCGGTCGCAGGGTGCGTGCGGCCGCTTCTCAGAAGTTTCGGTAGCACGTGCGTATGCGGCCCTTCCGGGCTTTTGCCGTCGTGCGGCGGGATCGGCTGATAGACCTCCGCGCGCCCGATACGGCTGATGAAAACCCGATGCGGGTTGGCGGCGAGGATCAGACCCATCGCCGGATTGCCTGGCTCGAACACGGCGCGGCCGACATGATTGCGCAATTCACCGGCGACATGCGGATCGGCCACGCGGATGCACAGATCGGCCTGCGGTGCATCGAGGCCAAGATCGAACAGCACGCCGTCACGATCCTGTTCGCGCAACGCCTCTGCGTCAGCGCCAAGTTCGGTCAGCGCGCCGCGACGGCTCATGGCGCAGGCATTTCCCGGCAGACAGATCGCCACACGATGATTCCAGTGCTGCTTCGCCAGGCTTTCCGAGGCGAAGGGACGCATATCTTCATGCACGCGGATCGCGATGCCGCCGCGCGCGGTAACTGCCGAGACGTCATCGTTCGTTGCCGTAAGCGCCACCGGCTCGTCGCGGTCGCGGGCGAATTCGGCGATGGCGCCGAAGGTGCCGAGACTCCATTGCGTGTCAGGGTCGGCGATCTGGTCCGCCAGCAATTTCGCAACGGTCGATTGCGCTATCATTGCACTATCCTCCCCGACCTGCGCGATCCGCATAGAGACGAAACTCGCGCCCCTCTTTCAGCCACGTCAGCCGTTCCTCGCGTAGCAGCGTGCGCCGTGCCTTGCCGGAATCGTCACGCAGGGTCACCAGCGAGACCTCATAGCTTTCCGGATGCTTGTTGCGACTGATCCGGTCGGCCAGCACCGCGTTCATGCCGTTGATGACAGCACGGGAATCGGCTCCGTCATTGATCTCGATGATCGCGTGAATGCGATTGCCGAGTTCCGGATCGGGAAGCCCCACCACGATGCTCGAATGCACATCGGGATGCGCCAGCACCGCAGCCTCGATTTCCGCCGGATAGAGATTGGCGCCGCCGCGCAGGATCATGTCGGTGAGACGGTCGCCGAGATAAAGATAGCCGTCTTCATCGAGCCGCCCGACGTCGCCGATGGACTCCCAGCCGTCGCTACGCCGTTTCGGATCGGCGCCGATGTAGTGATAGGTCGAGCCAACGCCGTCGACCGGCATGAAATAGACCTCGCCGGTTTCGCCCTGCGGCACGTCGTTGCCATCCTCGCCGATGATGCGAATGGCGCACGCAGTCGGATCGACCTTGCCGACCGAGCCGCGATGCTCGAGCCATTCAGTCCCGGAAATCACCGTGCGACCCTGCCGTTCGGTGCCGCCGTAAAGCTCGTAGACTTTCTCCGGGCCGAGCCACTCGATCCATTTTTCCTTCAGCCACAACGGCATCGGCGCTGCCATGTGGAAGACCGTCTTGAGGCTCGACACGTCGTAGCGATTGCGCACGTCTTCCGGCAGCGACCAGATGCGATGCATCATCGTCGGCACGAAGTTGATCCATTCGAGCTTGTAGCGATCGATCAGGCGTAGCGCCTCCTCGGCGTCGAACTTCGCCATCCCGGTGACGCTGCCGCCGCCGAACAGCGCAAAATGCGACACGATGAATGGTGCGTTGTGATAGAGCGGCCCTGGATTGAGCAGCGCCGCGCCCGATTCCATCAGCAGCGGCGGCGCGACCGCAGTGTCGGTCACCGCCGGCTGGTGATCCAGAATCACTTTCGGTCGCCCGGTTGAACCGCCGCTGGTCATCGCCTTCCAGTAACGCGCCACCGGACGGTCGAGTGGCTCGTCGGACACGCCCTCGGGCACGAAATCGCGCGGTACGGAATTCGGCGCATTCCAGTCCGGCTCACCGCCGACAACAAGCGATGGCTTCAGGATATTGAGGATCGCGGCGGCCTCGCCGCGCGGCAGCCGATGCGACAGCGACGTCGGCGTCGCGCCGAGTTTCCACACCGCGAAACTGGTTTCATAGAACGCATTACTGTTGGGCAGACCGATGGCAACGAAATCGCCGGCTTTGACGCCACGCTCCGCGAACGCATGCGCCCTGCGATTGGCATTGCGTTCCAGCGCTTCCCACGTCAGTTCCTCGGTGCCATGCCGGACCGCAACGGTGTCCTTCGGCTTGCGATCGGCATACCAGCGCGGCACGTCGGCCAACGGAATCAGCATCTCTTTCTCCGTTTCTTGTTATTCGACCTGTGCGGGATGCGGAGCGACAAGCTCAGCCCGCGCGCACGATCTTATCGTGTTTTTCCAGAATGAAGATACCGAAGTCAGAACCGCGGCAGCAAGAGCGGCGACTTGAGGTCGCGCCATGCCGCGCGCGCGGCCGCCAGCAACCGCTCCTTTTGCTTCGCGTAGCCGGGCGGCTTTTGCGACGACGCGCCGATGCGGCGCAGGCGTTGCAGATCGCGCAAATCGCCGAGCGCCCGCTGCAACCGTTTCGCAGGCTTGAGCAAATGGCGCAGTTTCGGGCCGGCAGCGGGCGAGCAGACATCGCCCAGCGCTTCGAGCACGTAGCGATAGTGCTTGACCTTGATTCGCAAGCTGTGACGCCGTTTACCGCCCATCGTTGCAAGGCGGCGGCCCTTGCGGATCAAACGCATTCGCCAGCGTTCAAATGTCCGCTGGCAATAAGCTCTCAGAGGCTCTGCCCGCAACCGCCGTGTGTCGTCATCCCGGCGCATCAGCCATTGTCCACGCTCGACCCACCGGGTCAACGCACCGATAAGCCGCCCGAAACGCTTCGACCGCAAGCCCGCGGCCACCCGGCGATAAAGCCTGTCGTGTTTCTTGTCGTCATGCGCAACGATACCCGCCGCCCATTTCTGGTACCGCTTGCGATGCACAAGTGCCGACATGACATCGGCATCGCGCGCGTCTCCCAACAGAGCGTGGAGCCACTTCAGCTCCGTCTTCAGTTTCGGCCACGTCGCATCGGAGGTCATCGGTGCGAAGAATGTGACCACCGCGCGCAATCGCGAGATGGCGACCCGCATCTGGTGAAGGGCTTCGGCATCGCCTGCAATGGTTCCGGGATGCTGGGCCCGTATGCGCGCGAGGCAATCCCGTGCCATCGTCTGAAATGCCGTCGCGCAGTTCATTTCCGTAGCCGCGCATTTCGGCTTGTTCGCCGGGCGGATTTGCTTCGCCATGCGACCGGTCTGCATCCCATGCACTCGTCTGTTGGCAAACGTCCCGGAAATATAGGCAAGTCGTGGCGATCGGGCGAGGTGCCAGCGCCTTATGCCGCCGAGCGGCCAAATGACGCGCGTTGGGCGCCGCTCCAACTGGTGACGCAGCGGCGCAGGTCGATGAAATTTTGATGCAATTGCTCGAGCGCGAACCCGACCATGAAGAAGCGCTCGATGACATCGACCGGCAGATCGCGGGTGCGGCCCTCGCGACGCAAGGCGGTAACGGATTCGGTATAGCCGCGCAGTGCCTGCTCGAACTCGTTCAGCGATGGCGGCGCGGCCCTTTGCACCAGCGCGGCCTTGCTTCCCCGAAGATACGCCACAGCCGTGACGCGCACTTCAGTTTGCGCGGCAGCCAGCCGCGATTGCAGGTCGGCTGGTAACCGCACCACGGTGGCGCGGCCGATCATCACCAGATCGTGGCGCAGCCGCAGCAATGTCCGAAGCAATGGCCCGGTATCCGGCCCCACAGCGAGCCATGCCACCCGCTCGCGCTCCGCCTCCACCGCAACGCTATTGAGGCCGACCAGCGCCTCGCCAATGCCGTCCTGCAAGCGATGCAGCGTTTCGCTGTCGAGGCCATGCGCCAGGCCTTTCAGCAACTCGTCCAGCGCCACCGCGATCTGATCCAGCATTCGCGCCGCGGCCGAGATAGCGAGGTTGTGCGCGCGCGACGGCAACACCGCGAACGACACCGCGAGCCCAACGAAGGCGCCAACCGCCACCTCGATCACCCGGTCGATGGCCGATTCCAACGGACTGCTATGGGTCATCGACGGCAACAGCAGCACGATGATCGCGGTGACCGGCGCGACGTTGAAGCTGGGATTGATCGCCGCCACAACGGCGAGCGGGGCGACCGCCAGCGCCAGCACCGCGAGCAATGCCAGTTCGCTCGCATGCGGAAACAGCACCGCGATGACGCCGCCATAGATCGCGCCGCCGATGGTGCCGATCAGATAGTCGGTCGTCACCTTGATGGAGCGGCCGACGCTCATCTGCGTCACGATCACCGCCGTCAACACCGCCCACAGCGGCAGCGGCAGCCGCAACGCTAACGCGACCGCAAGCGCCGCCAATGCCGCGGTCATCACCCGCAGGCCCAGCGCGAACTGCGCCCGGCGCGCGGTCAGCCAATCGACCGCATCGCGCCAGGCGCGGCTCATGCTCCTGCCTCGCGCAGGTCGGCGCATGGACGCCGCCGTTTGACTGGGGCTATGGTCGCGTCACCTCTCACTCAGGCTTCCCAGCAGGCGTATTCATGGCATTCACCGTCGATCTGTTCTGGTCGTTCCGCAGCCCCTACAGCTACCTTGCAATTCCAAAAACGCAAAAGCTGGTGGCCGCATACGACGTTACCGTGAACCTGCGTCCGGTCTATCCGCTGGCGGTGCGCGTCCCCGGCTTTTTCAAGCGGGCCGATCCGCGCTTCGCCTTCTACGTCGTGCTCGATAGCCGCCGCGTCGCCGAGCGCGAGGGCATTCCCTTTCGCTTTCCGCAGCCCGACCCCATCGTTCAGAACATGACGACGCTGGAGGTGGCGGCGGAGCAACCCTACATCCATCGCCTCACCCGGCTGGTTGCGGCGGCGCAGCAGGACGGCCACGCGCTCGCCTTCGTCGGCGCGGTCGCGCCGGTGCTGTGGGACGGCAGAGTCAAGAACTGGCACGAGGGCGACCATCTGGCCAAGGCTGCGGCCGCGGCCGGGTTCGACCTCGCGGCGATGGATGCCGCGATCGCCGCCGATCCCGACCGTTACGAGGCAATCATCGCCGCCAACGAAAAGGATCACGCCGCATCGGGCCATTGGGGCGTGCCGACTTTCGTGTTCGAGAAAGAGCCGTTCTTCGGGCAGGATCGCATCGATCTGTTGCTATGGCGCATGGAACAGAAAGGGTTGCGCCGCCGCGCCACATCCGCCTGACAATTGCGCACGGGAACCGGGCATTGCCACGATGGTTGATGAAGGATGACCACCATTTCTTCTGATGCAGACGATCAAACCAAACTGGCGCTGGCGCGCGCATTCGACAGCGCATGGACCCAGTTTCTCGAGCGTGAGGGGCCCGACGCAGATATCGAGGCCAATCGCGGGCGACTGGCCCGGCGCATCGTCGCACTGGCGAAGGCCGGCGAAACCGACGAAGCGCAGCTTTCCGAGATCGCACTGATCTACCTTTCGGTGCTGACCGAGGCCGCGCGCCTCGGCAGCGCCCCGTCGCGCGATGAACGCGATGAATCCGGGCCGGCGCCGGATCCGATCCTAGATGCACCGCGCGCACAAGCGTTCGGTCCGGACGCCCTCGCCGCCATGACCGACGCGCTGGAGTTATGCCTCGACGCGCTGCCGTTGCGTTTGCCGTCGGACGTGGCGGGATTTCTCACCAACGCCATCATGAGCCGGGCAGCAACCGGCGACCGCGACGCAGTCAGTCTGTCACATCATGCCCTTGAGGCGTTAAAGGCACGCTGAGCAGCGCAGCGTTGCATCGCCACGGCTTGAACGGCGAATGTCCTGAGATTAACGTGCCGCGCATTGCAAGGACACCGCCATGACCGACGAAACCGCCAAGCTCGCCGCCTATGTCGCCGATCTCACCTATGACGCCATTCCGCGCGAGGTGCTGGAGCGGGCCAAACATCTGACGCTGGATTTTCTCGGCAGCGCGGTGCGGGCACGACGCGAGGCGGAATCAACGCCCTCACTACTCGGCATGCTGAAGGCGCTCGGTCTCGATCATAACGGGGATGCGACGGTCGTCGGCGACAGCAAGACCTGGACGCCGGCGGTGGCGGCGCTGCTCAACGGCGCGCTCGGCCACTCACTCGACTTCGACGACACCCATGCCGACTCCTCGCTGCATCCGAGCGCGCCGGTGGTGCCCGCCGCCTTCGCCGCCGGTGAGATGGTGAACGCCTCGGGCCGCGACGTGCTCACCGCGATTGTCGCCGGCTATGAAGTGTGCTGCCGGCTCGGCAACGCGCTCGACCCGACCTCGCATTACGCGCGCGGCTTCCATCCCACCGCCACCGCCGGCACCTACGGCGCGGCGGCAGCCGCGGCGAAACTGTTCGGCTTGAATAAAGAGCAGATCGTGTCCGCCTTCGGCGTCTCCGGCAGCCAGGCCGCGGGCTCGCTGCAATTCCTCGTCAACGGTTCCTGGAATAAGCGTTATCAGGTCGGCGCGGCGGCAATGAACGGCGTGATCGCCGCAACGCTGGCGCGCGACGGCTTCATCGGCTCATCGGAATCGGTGGAAGGCAAGCACGGCCTTCTTGTCGGCTACACCGACGACGCTCATCCGGACAAGGCGGTGGCCGATCTCGGCAAGGTCTACGAGACCATGAAGATCGGCGTGAAGCCTTATCCGAGCTGCCGCTACACCCATGCCGCCATCGATGCACTGCTGGCGATGCGCCGCGCGCACAACCTGACGCCGGACCAGATCAAGCGCGTCGAGATCGGCCTGCACCGCAACGGCATCACGCTGACCGGCGATGCGCCGACCAAGCGGCATCCGACCTCAATCGTCGGCGGCCAGTTCTCGATGTTCTTCACCGGCGCGCTGGCGCTGGATCAGGGCCGCTTCGGCTGGGACGACTACGCGCGGCTCGGCGACAAGGCGATCAACGCGCTCGCCGACAAGATCGATGTGGTGCAGGACGACCGTCTCGAGGTCGGCCGCACCCATCCATTCGGGGCGCGCGTCACCGTGACCACCGACGACGGCGTTCACGAAGAACTTTATCCCGATCCGTCCGGCGAGCCGGCGTCGTTTCCGGACTCGGCGGCGATGCGCCAGAAATTTCTCACGCTGGCGCGCCCGGTGCTCGACGGTCAGGCGGAAAAATTCGCCGACGCTATCCTGTCGCTGGAAACGTACGACCGCGCCGCCAGCGCGATCCGGCTCGGCCGCGCCTGACGTAAGACCGCTATCTCATGACACGCCGTCGACGATAACGACGTCGCCGTCGGCGATTTGCTGACGGATGCGGATCGCCGCCTGATATTCGGGGCTGTTGTAACAGGCCAATGCAGTCGCGCGGTCGGGGAATTCGATCACGACGTTGCGATTGCGGTTGTCGCCTTCCAGCGCCTCGAACGCGCCGCCACGCACCAGAAACTTCGCGCCGAACTTCTCGAAGGCCGGCCGCGCCGTCGCGACATACTCCGGATAACGGTCAGGTTCGCGAACCGAGACGCGAGCGATCCAATAGGCTTTCGGCATGGTGTCCTCCAATGATGACACCCTGTGTATCACGATACCCACGATGCGACATGCGACTTTACGTGAGGAGCCAACGAAACGCGCGCCGCAATTCGTCCGCGCCCCCATGTTCGTACCAGCGGCCATGGGCAAGAATCACCCGCTCCGGATTCCAGCCGATCATGGTTTCGACCGCCGCTTTCAACGCGGCGCGATCCCTGTACGTGGCCCGCATGTCGCGCGGCATCGACCCATCGGGATCGCGGACGCCGCCGAGCCGCGTCAGCAGGCGCATCCACCACGACGATAGCTTGTCGGCTTCGAAATTCTCGATGAAGTCGGTCAGGATCAGCGTCCGGCTCGGGCGATGGAAGAAGACAACTTCCGTCATGTAACGGCCGGCCACCGGCAGCGTGGCGATTGTTTCGTCCCATTGGAAACCCTCGGCCCGATCGAGTGTCAAACAATCGAAATCGATCCGGCTGCCGGCCTGCTCGCGCACCAGCGGCGCAAGATAGACCGCGGCATCGGGAAACGCTTTATGCCAGTCAGGAATCCACCAGTAGTGAATGCGGTTGGGACTGATGATCCAACGCGGCACGCCGACCGCCGCGATCTCCACTCTCAATGCATCGGTCAATGGCGTCGGTGAGTGCACGAACAATCCGCCATCGCACCGGATGATCGTCATTCGCGTCGAAAAAGGCATTCTCAACAATGGCGGACCGAAACGAATGAGCGGCCCGTCGACGATCCAGACATCGTCCGCGATCGGCTTCAGCGTATTGAGCGGCGGATAGGTCGCATCGACATGAGCCATTCCGCAGCCCTCCTCGCGTCGTCAGACACACCTCCGTGATGCACGCGGCGTATCTTGAAACACCTTCCGTGAGGCAGGATAATGACGACCTGTTTCCGGGAACAACGAGGTGCCTCATGAGCTGGATGCCGTCCAACGATCCGATCCTCGGCGACCCACAGACCTGCGACGCGCTCGATCTCGTCATCGTGCCGCGCACCCGCGACCTCGGTGACGGCTTCGCGGTGCGCCGCGCGCTACCGCACGGCAAGCGGCAGATGGTCGGGCCTTTCATCTTCTTCGATCATTTCGGTCCGGTGCAGTTCGTTTCCGGCCAGGGCATGGACGTGCGGCCGCATCCGCATATCGGGCTCGCCACTGTCACCTATCTGTTCGACGGCTCGATCATGCATCGCGACAGCGAAGGCAATGTGCAGGAGATCCAGCCCGGCGCCATGAACCTGATGACCGCCGGGCGCGGCATCGCGCATTCCGAACGCACGCCGGACGTTCAGCGCGCCAACGGCCAGAAGATGCTCGGCCTGCAAAGCTGGATCGCGCTGCCGAAGGACCGCGAGGAAATCGCGCCGACCTTCCAGCACTACGGCGCGGACAGCCTGCCGAGCGTGCAGGACACCGGCTTCACCGCGCGCGTCATCGCCGGCAGTTCGTTCGGCGTGGCCTCAAAAGTCGACATGGTGTCGCCGTGGTTTTACGCCGAGGTCTCGCTCGACGAGGGCAAGAGCGTGCCGCTCGACGCCGATCACGAGGAACGCGCGATCTACGTGGTGGACGGCGAGATCGAGATCGCCGGCGACCGCTATGAGGGTCCGCGGATGCTGATCTTCCGTCCCGGCGACCGCATCACCGTGCGTGCCACGCGGCCGACCCGCATGATGTTCCTCGGCGGCACGGCGCTGGAAGGCCCGCGCTACGTCTGGTGGAATTTCGTGTCCTCCTCAAAGGAGCGCATCGAGCAGGCCAAGGAAGACTGGAAGAGCGGGCGCTTCGAGGCGGTACCGGACGAGACCGAATTCATCCCGCTGCCGGAGCGATAGGCCTTTGCAGGCGGCCCGGCCCGGCGTATCACCGGGCTTTCCTCCTACCCGAGAAGTGCCGCCATGACCACGATGCTCGCCAGCGACCTGCCCCTGCCACGTCTCGGGCGCGGCAAGGTGCGCGATATCTATGATGCCGGCGACGACCGCGTGCTGCTGGTGACCACCGACCGCATCAGCGCTTTCGACGTGGTGATGGGCGAGACCATTCCGATGAAAGGCGCGGTGCTGACCCAGACCAGCGCGTTCTGGTTTCGCCAGCTTGGCGGCACCGTGCCGCATCATATGATCAGCGCCGACGCCGACGAGATCATCGCGCAGGTGCCGGCGTTGCGCGCGCATCGCGATGCGCTCAAAGGCCGCGCGATGCTGTGCAAGCGCACCACGGTGTTTCCGATCGAATGCGTAATCCGCGGTTATCTCTCCGGCTCGGCCTGGAAGGAATATGCGCAATCCGGCACGCTGGCGGGCGAGAAGCTGCCGACGGGATTGATCGAGAGCATCAAGCTCAAGCCCGCGATTTTCAGCCCGGCGACCAAGGCCGAGACCGGGCACGACGAGAACATCACCGTCGCGCGGATGCGCGAGATCATCGGGGCGGACGCCACCGCCGCGCTGGAGACGATGACGCGCGCCGTCTATGCCAAGGGCGAAACCATCGCCCGGGAACGCGGCATCATCATCGCCGACACCAAGTTCGAATTCGGCCGTGACAAGGCCGGCAACATCATCCTGATCGACGAGGTGATGACACCGGACAGTTCGCGCTTCTGGGCGGTCGATGCCTACGAGCCGGGCCGAGCGCAAGCGAGTTTCGACAAACAGCCGCTGCGCGACTACCTCGACACCGAACGCCGCGCCGGCCGCTGGAACGGCGAAGCCCCGCCGCCACCGTTGCCCGCCTCCGTGGTCGACGCCACCAGCAAGCGCTACCTCGACGCCTATCAGCGATTGACGGGAAGCGAGTTGAAGATGGGATAAAGCGGGCAACGCTCTGCGCCTCCACCTGCATCCACTTCTCAGTGCGTCATGACCGGGCTTGACCCGGGCATCCACGTCTTCCTTACTGGACAGGCATCAAGACGTGGATGCCCCGGCACATAGACGAGCGGAAGCGACGCTGTCCTCCGAACGGCTGAGGCCGGGCATGACAACGGGAGCATCCCGTCAAATGGAAACGCCGCAAAGAGGAGCCCCCATGACCGATGACAATGCCGTTCTCGTCGAGCGCGACGGCCCCGTCACCATCATCTCGATCAATCGTCCCGAACGCCGCAACGCCGTCAACGGCCGCACCGCGCGCATCCTCTACGACACGTTCCTTGCATTCGATGCCGACGACAGCGCATCGGTCGCGGTGTTCACCGGCGTTGGCGGCCATTTCTGCGCCGGTGCGGACCTGAAAGCGGTCGCGGCCGGCGACATCGAGAAGCGGCGCGAGATCGGCGGCCACGATTCCATCGCCCCGATGGGGCCGAGCCGGCTGCGGCTGTCCAAACCTGTGATCGGCGCGATCGAAGGCTTCGCCGTTGCTGGTGGCCTCGAGCTCTCACTGCTGTGCGACATGCGCGTGGTCGGCGAAGGCGCGACCTTCGGCGTGTTCTGCCGCCGCTTCGGCGTGCCGCTGATCGATCTCGGCACCATTCGCCTGCCGCGCCTGATCGGCCATTCCCGCGCGATGGACCTGATTCTGACCGGCCGCCCGGTCCCGGCCGCCGAAGCACTGAGCATGGGACTCGCCAACCGCGTGGTGCCGAACGGCACGGCGCGCGCGGAGGCGGTCGCTCTCGCCAAGGAGATCGCGCAATTCCCGCAAGTTTGCATGCGTGCGGACCGGATGTCGGCGCTCAAGCAATGGGACATCGCCGACGAGGAAGAAGCCATCGCCAACGAGATGCGCGGCGGACTCGAGGTGATCAATTCCGGCGAGACGCTGGCGGGCGCGACACGCTTCGCCTCGGGCATCGGCCGCCACGGACAGTTCGGCGGGGATTGAGACACGATGCGTTTCACACGGCACGTCATGCCCGGCTTTATGCCGGGCATCCACGTCTTGAAGTGGTGCAAGCCCAAAGACGTGGATGGCCGGGACAGGCCTGGCCATGACAACGTCTTCCATTCACCCTTCGGGGGCGCGGCTATTCGCTGACATCCTCGCGATCGCGAATCGCCATCATCGTGGCCACCAGCAGCGCCACCAGTTTCTCCGTGCCACCCGTCACTGCGACAACGCGGGTTTGCGCGATGGTGAGAGTCCTGCCGGCTTTCACTACCTCGCCACGCGCGACAATGCGATCACCGGTTGCGGGCGCGATCAGGTTGATCTTGAATTCGGTCGTCAGCACCGACGTATCGAGCGGAAGCAGGCTCATGGTGGCATAGCCGGCGGCGGAATCGGCAATCGCGCTCACTGCACCAGCATGGACGAATCCGTGCTGTTGCGTGATGGCGGGTATCGGCTTCAACGCGATCTCGACGCGGCCGGGCTCGACCTTGGCGAGGGTCGCGCCCAGCGTCGCCATCAAGCCCTGCTTGGCAAAGCTCGACCGCACGCGATCCTCGCGCTCGGCAGTCCAGGAATTATCGGTCACGATTAATCCTCCCGCCGCGAAATTGACCGGACGGGAATGAATGCGCAAGAGCACCTAACGGCAAAGCCTGCCGTCAGGATTCGCAGCGCTTTCCGCGTCAGCGCAGCACGCGGTACCGTTTGTGGGTCAGGCAGGTGTTGACCACCAGCGCGTAATCCGCGGTCGCCTGATCGGCGCTGATGGCGCCAGCTTCAGCGGTCGCCGCGCCGACGTCCTGCGCCGCGCTGGTGGCATGGTACAGCGTCCGCGCCTGGCGGAAGCCCGACACCGGAATGAAACTCGCCACCGCGGCGCCGACCGCAACTGCCGTTCCCGCTGCCTGCTGCTGACGCGCCGCGCGGGCCGCCGCTTCCTGCGGCGCAGCCTGCTGGCGGCACTCGGCGAGATCGCGGGCGTACTTCGTCGGATTGACGCGGTGCATGTCGATCAGCGGCTCGTAGATCGGCGGCGAGGCTTCGGCCGTCGCAGCCGCAGGCGTCGCAGCCGGTGCGGTGGACGCCGTCGGCGATCCGGTCTGTGTCGTGTTGCAGCCGGCCAAAGTCAGGCCAAGCGCGGCCAGCACCCAAATTCTCATGACGTTACCCCCAAAGCTCCGCGCAACCCCTTGCGCGAGCGCCGTTTAAATCCGAGTTCGATCGCTTGCGCACGTCGCGGCGCCGCGCCGAC
>JAEWIX010000067.1 GCA_023386885.1 Pseudomonadota bacterium | reverse complement strand
CGTGTGCACCCCTCGAGGCCAGAATACGCACCGTCTCGTGACCAAGGTTCGATGCGCCGCCGGTGACAATCGCAGTCTTTCCGTGAAGGTCGATACCGCGGGCAACCTCCTCGGCGGTTGTGAAGGGGCCGAAGGGTGTGCCAAGCGGCTTTTGAGCAACAGTCATGGTCTTCTCCTGTTTGAATGACGTGGCGATCCGCACCGGCCAACATCCAAGACATCGTCCGCGTGTTCCAAAATACCTGTGAGACTTGCTATCCGGGGTCCATCGCCACTTGGCTTTTCCGGTCGAGGGCATTCGAGGCGATCGAGGATTGCGATCGCGGACCAAGGACCCTATCCGGCGTAGACGCTTGCTGCATCGACGCAGCGGCGAGCCTCAAGGATGGCGGTCCAGTGCGCGCCTTCTCGAATCGCACAAGTGCGATTTTGATCGTGTCCAGCACGGGGGCGGCGACGACGAACAACAAGGCAACGGCGTTGAACGCCGCATCGAAAGCGATCACGGTGGACTGACCGGCGATGACCCTGCCCAGCAGGCTTGCGGCTGCCCGGCTGGCAGCGACTGTGTCCATTCCTCTTGCCACCAGCATGGCTGTCATCGTCGTCAGCCGCTCGCTGACTGCGGGATCGCCCACGCTGACGTTAGCGGCGAGCACCGCGACGTTGGAGGCGACGTTGCTGTCAATTAGTGTTTGCAGTCCTGCGACCCCCATGAGACCGCCGAGCTGGCGACCCGTATTGAAGAGACCGATGCCGGACGGGAGGTTTCGGCTGTCGAGGTCGCTGAAAGCGATGAGGGTAATGGATAGAAACAAAAAGCCGAGGCCCAGGCCGCGCAACAGGATAGCCGGCATCATGTCATGCGCGCCGCTCTCGCTGGTCGCGCCAGACAGCATCCACATCGCAACCATGACCATCAGGATTCCGAACGGCACTGTAGCGATGGGAGGAACGCGGCGGACCTGCATGAGGAAAGCCGCAATGAGTAGCGAACCGATAAAAAGTGCGCCACTTGGCAATAAAAGCTGACCGGCGTCAGTCGGCGTGAATGCGAGGACAGACACGGCAAAAGACGGAATCAGGTACGCGCTCCCGAACAGTGCGGCACCGGCGACGAAGCTGACGATAAAAGCGAAGGAAAAATCGTTGGATCGAAACAGGGTGAAATCGAGGAGGCCTTGGCCGTTTGCGATCACCTGCTGGCCAAGAAACGCCAGCAGACTGGCCGTCCCGATTAACGCCAGCCATACGATGCGAGATTCCTCGAACCAATCCCACCGGCTGCCCTGGCTGAACACGTAGGTGAAGCAGAAGAGCGTGATGGAAGCGAGTATGATGCCGATCAGGTCGATGGGACGACGCGCGACCTTGACGAAAGGCGGGCTATCCGCGAGCAGCATCAGTCCAGCGGCCGCGAGCGACGCCGGAACGGCGCTGAAGAAGATCCATGTCCACGACTGATTGTCGAGCAACCAGCCCTGAAGAGCTGGGGCGATCGTCGCAGGAGCAACGACCGATCCCATTGCGAACAGGGATTGCAGAATCGGTTGATGGTGTTTCGGATAGGCGAGAAAAATGATTGCCTGCCCCCCGACAAGCAGGATGCCTCCTGACAGGCCTTGGATGATGCGAAGCGCGACCAGCAACTCCAATCGGGCTGTAATGGCGGCAACTGCGCAGGCCGCGCTCATCACCAAGGTTGCGCCGATCATCAAACCGCGCGGATTGACACGGCTGAGCAGCCAGGGAGCGACCATGAATCCCATGAGCTTCAGAGCGGTGTATCCGATATCCAGCCAAGCGAACTGATCGGGAGTTGCATACGTGTCACCGATGATATCGCCGCGCCCGAGCGACAGGACTGTGCTGGCGATTGCCTCAGCTAGCGTGGCAAGCACTATGCCCGCCAATAGAAGGATTTCTGCCGCAGGACGACTGCGACTCGTCACAACGACGACCTGAGTCATGAGACCGCCCCCCCTCTTACTCCCGCATCGTGCAATCCGCGCGTCATGCGTTCCCTTGCTGGATCGTGGATCCGATTGAGAATGCGGTCGGCGAGTGAGTAGAGATTGGCCGCCTCGACAAATCCGGTGAGTTGGTGGCGGCCGGTTGCAACCGCCGTTCCGGAGTCAAGAAGCATCGCAAATCGCTCGGACATGAGAAGCGGTCGCCCAGTAGCGCTGCAAACGGCTTGAATACGGCTCACCAAGTTGACGTCAGGTCCTATCACAGTGAAATCGAGCCGCTGGGCTGAGCCGATGTTGCCGTAGCTGACTTCTCCGTAGTGCAGTGCGATCCCGGCATGGAGTTCAGCATCTGGTGGCGTAAGGCGAGCCAGGCCATCCAATGCGCTGACCGCGCCCTGCAATGCAGCAGAGCAGGAGGCAGCAGGAGTCTCGCGATGGAAAAAGGCGAGCGCGGCATCGCCCATGAACTTGATCACCTCACCGCCTGCGTGAGTGATTGCCGGCACAACCCGATCGAAGTAGGCATTGAGCAGGTCGAGGACACGTTCTCCCGGCAATCTGTTGGATAGCTCCGTGAAGCCACGCAGATCGCAGAGCAGCAGCGCAGCCTCGAGCATTTCGATTTCGCCGCGGCGAACCTGGCCCGCCATGACCCGCCGCGCTGTTGTCGAGCCTACATAAGTATCGAGCAGCGTCGACTCGGCTCTCCGCAGAGTGCGCAACTCGCAGGCGTTGCGCAGAGCTGGGACGATCCGGTCCAACGCGGCTCGATCGGACAGGGTAAAGCCGCTCGGGCGGGCAGTCGAAAAGGATGCAGCTCCAACTAGGCCGTCGGCGTTGCGCAGCGGGACAAAGACGAATTCGACAAGACCGCGTCCATGAAAGAGGTCCGTATGGGCCCAGGCTGGGCCGACGGAGCCGTCGAGGCGCACGATCAGCGGCTCGCGCGTTTCCATGACGCGCCGAA
>JAEWIX010000047.1 GCA_023386885.1 Pseudomonadota bacterium | reverse complement strand
GCCGATTGTGCCCGCTACGACAACCTCCGGAGGATCATCTGATGGAACGAACCCAAATCTTCGACCTCATGGGTGAGCTCAAGCTCTACGGCATGAGGGCTGCCTTCGACGAGATCATGGCGACGGCCGTCAAGCGCCAGCACGAACCTCAACACATCGTCGGCGACCTGCTCAGCGCCGAGATCAACGAGAAGCAGGCGCGGTCGATCAAGTACCAGCTCACCATCGCCAAGCTGCCGTTGGCCAAGGACCTCGATGACTTCCAGTTCGGAGGCACACCGATCAATCAGACGCTCGTCAACGATCTCGCCGGCGGCGGCTTCATCGCCCAGCAGCGCAACGTCGTGCTCGTCGGCGGCACCGGCACGGGCAAAACCCACCTGGCCATCGCAATCGCCAGAAGCTGCATCCGTTCCGGCGCCCGCGGTCGCTTCTACAACGTGGTCGACCTCGTCAATCGCCTCGAGATCGAGACCCGTAACGGACGTCAGGGCCGGCTTGCCGAACATCTGACCCGGATGGACTTCATCGTGCTGGACGAACTCGGATATCTGCCCTTTGCCCAATCCGGTGGCCAGCTTCTCTTCCATCTGGTTAGCCGGCTCTATGAGCGCGCTTCCGTCATCGTCACCACCAATCTCGCCTTCGGAGAATGGCCCAGCGTGTTCGGCGACGCCAAGATGACCACCGCATTGCTCGACCGGTTGACCCACCACTGCGACATCGTCGAGACCGGCAACGACAGCTGGCGCTTCAAAAGCCGCGACGACGATCACGCCACCCGCGCTCGTCTCGTCTCCGCAATCCCGGCCAGCTCCGACGAGACGAGCGCTACCCTCAAACAACGACGCGCGAAGGGGTCAAAATTGGACGCCGATACGGGGTCAAATTTGTAAGCCGATTGACAATTTGAAACTTTCATTGATCTAACAGCTGTTTTCTAGGGCCTGTCACACCGGTGATGCATTTGGCGCCTCGGTTAGTCGGACGTCCTGAAAATTATGTGTAAGCAGTGATGTCCGATTGACAGGATCCGAAATCTGTTGCCGCAGGTTCATCTCTCAACTCGAGGCTCAAAGTCCAGCGTGTGCTGCGACCACCATGGATCGATGTCAGGTTTGTGCAGCCTGCGTGATGGAGAAGGCGTGTCGCTGTGACGCCATACTGAGACAAACAATACCAAACATTGGAGTGTGCGAGTCATGCCGAGCCCACCAATGGGGGTTAGCTACAAAGTCGGGCTGGACCGTCACACTGCGGCGCTGGCGATGCGCGTGCAGTATTACTTCTTGAGCTTTGCTGGTGCGTATTCGGAAGTCTGCTCTGCGGCGGTCACGCGAGCGAAGTCAGGTTTGTTGTCTTTTCATTCTCTCGTGATGATACGAAGACCATTGTGTTCGTTGCAGCCAAGGTTGAAGAACTTTAAGTTCGCCCCTGTCTGCGCGCTCCCTGGCTCCGAGCAGGACGTCCGATAGTTCATCGAGCACCTCGGCCCCGATCCCTACCAGTTCCTCCAGATCCCGGGAGCTATATCGTCCCTTTGCGCCATACCCGCCGGGAATATCGTTGTGTGGCGAATGTCCCAAGACGCGATGCCTCGTGCGCTCCGAAATCACTAGATCATCGAGCTGATCGGCCATCCAATGGCGTGCGCTATAGAGCGAGATGTTCGCTCGGGTCAATTTGAGCTGCTTCTTCAAGTACTGCCAACTTTTGCTCACCGGCTGCCCCCAGCGAACTTCCCCACTTGGCTTGATGTAGGGCTCCCACTCGGGGAATAGCGCTTGGCATCCCAGCGCCTTAAGTCCATCTGCGCGTTCGAGCAACCCGAGATCCACGATCAATGGGTGCAACGGGATTTTCCGAACAGCATTCTCGGTCTTCAATTGTCGGACATCCTTTCGCGCAACGCGTCCTTGCGCTGGATCGAATAGTTGCAGGTTAATCAGAACATGCTGACCGCGCCTTTCGAGATCCGACACGCACAATTGCCCGATTTCACCGGGACGCATACCGGTTAGAAGTGCAAGGATATAGGCCCAGTACAGGTTGTTCTGGATGAAGTAATCACCCGGCTGCCAAATCCGCGTTCGGCTCAAGCATCCGGTGAACAGCGGCATCCGGAAAATCTTCAAAACCTCATTCTCATCAAACGAATCTCGTGCCAGCGACACCAGATTCTCCGAACTCAGATATGAGAAAGACGGCTCTGGTCCCAAATAGTATCCCTCCTTGATCAACCAACGGAAGAATTTGCCGAGCCAGGCGTGATAGCTCTTTTTGATGCGGGCTTCCGTCAGGCGTTTCAGGCCTTTCCATCCGTGCGTCCGGGCGTAGTCGTAACGGGCCGTCAAGCTCGATTGAAACGCGCGTGGTACGCCGAGACGGTCGGGAATGTCGGGCAGCATCCGCTCAATCCGTTCGAGTTGCTCGCGCGTCATGGCTCCGGTGGCCGGATCGCCGAGTTGATCCACCATGAACTGGACAACCAGCCCCAGATCTCCGCGCTCGCCATCGTGACCCAGTTCCCCATGGCGCTTTGTCAGATACTCCTCGAGTGCAACGGAGAGCGGCGTGTCGGTGCGCGACGGCGTGGATGTCTCCGATGGCTGTGGCGCGAGCGGCGCCTCGTCAGTGGTCAGGTCGATTGGTGTCGGGATCGGCTGTGCTGGCCGGATCGTGTCCGGCATTTGTGCCGCGCGTCCGGGAACGGGAATGATTCCGAACTCGATGCCCATCTTGATGTCGGTACGACCTTGCTCATAAGCAGCCATCTTTTCGCGCTGACGTGACAGCGTCTCGGCCTCGAGGTTTTGTTCGACGAATGCCTCGAACAGCGCCCGGTATCGGGGCTCGCTGGCATTTGGATCGAAGTCGCGCGCCTGCGCGCGGCGATTCAGGTTCTTCAGCATCTCTTCGTAGCTGCGCCGAGCGAACAGGCGATCGTCCGAGAGAGGCAATGGATCGGAGAGGTAGGTCTGCAATTGCCGGACGTTCTTCGCGAACAACGCGGCAAAATCGATACTGTCATTCATCCCATAGACCCAGCCCAGACATTCGGCGACACGCCGGCGCGCCTGACGATAGTCGGCGGTCCTTAACGACGTCCGAAACAGAGGCTGATTGAGCAGTCCGGCCACGACGTGACTGCAGCGAACCTGAAGGTAGTAGCGACCCTCGCGACGGGCGAGATAGGAGACGCGCGCCATAGCTGTCCCATGGGTACATCACCGTGAGATGTCTCACAGTGGTCGGAACCTCCGACAGTTATAAGGCGCTGATATATAATGATAATTTCTGATGGTAGCGGGAGAGGGACTCGAACCCCCGACCCCAGGATTATGATTCCCGTGCTCTAACCAGCTGAGCTACCCCGCCACAGTACCCGCCTGACCACGCTCCGAGCGAGTGCGGCGCATATAAGAAGTCGCTCAAGGGCATGTCAAGCAATGAACGTCTTCCATTGTCCCCTCAAGGTTCGCCGTCGCGAGGCCGGGCAATGATGGTGGTTGGCCTCGTGGAAGGCAACCTGCCGTCGCACAGAAGCCTGAAATTCGGGCACCCATCGTAGCACCAGTAGGGAGGCACTCAGCGGGGATGAAGTCGTCGAGGGAGCCGATCGTGCCCAGCTTGTGAGGTTTGGCGACCGCCGTGGATGAAGATCCCGATTTCGCGCCCGGAGTTTTCCTGGTTTGCTTTTTCGCGGTCACAGGTGATCTCCGGCTTGCGGGTATCCTGTTCTGAGCCGAGTACTTTCAAGCGGGGCGGGGCCTTCGACCGTCCGTGCCACAAACAGACCATTACCGCGATTCGATCTTCAAAGGCGCTCGCCGATGAAGAAATCTCATGCTGTTCCGGCCGCGACCGTTAGCTCGCCGCAGCGGTGGCGCGCTCGACTTTCTTCCGCAGGTTCATGGTGAGGCGTGCCTGCTTCTGGAAATGAGCCTGCAGAAGGCTCGCCGCGCGCTCTTCGTCGCGATCGAGTGCCGCTTTCATGATGGCTTCGTGATCGCTGTCTGCGGCGACAGCGCGCTCGGCGTACTTCCAGAAATAGCGCCGGTAGCGCTCCATGTGATCGTACAATTCGTCGAAGAAATGCAGTAGCCACGGTGAGCCGCATCCCTTGCAGAGTGCGTAGTGGAATTCGCGATGGCGATCTTCCCACTCGGTGCGTCGTTCCTCATCTTCCTGGTCGGCGGAGACGGCGATGCCGGCCAGCTTGAGGCGGTGGAATGCGGAAAGGAGATCCACTTCCCAGTCTTCACGGCCGTCGCGGATCGCGCCGCGGATCGCGTAGGCTTCGAGGTTTGCGCGCAGGTTGGAAACATCCAGCATCTCATCGAAATGGATCGGCGCGACGACGAACCCCTTGTGGTCCTCGGCAACGACCAATCCCTGCGCAGCGACTTGAAACAGCGCTTCACGCAACGGGCTGGTGCCGACCTCGTAACGCTTGCTCAGCTTTTCGAATTGCAGGCGTTCGCCGGGCTCGAGATGGTGCCGGATGATGTCGATGCGCAGTTGTTGTGCCACGCGGCCTGCGAGCGTCTTCGGCGCTTCGTCGCGTGACGGATGCAGGCTGGGGCCCCACTTGCGGGTGGGCTGTTTGGAAGTATTCCTCATGCTCTGCGCCTATTTGTCGCGAATCTCCATCCAATATGAGGGAGCACTGTCCAGAATCCAAGCGGAAACAGATTTTCGAAAATGTTGACACGATTGGAAATATCGATCAGGTTTGGATCGGGAAGGAGAACGCTATGGCCGAGATCGTTTACGCTGCCGGCGCGCCGCATGCGCCAGGCTTGATCGGATTGTTGGAGGCGGCGCCTGCCGACGTCAGGGATGTGGTGACACAAACCTATCGCAGTCTTGCGGACGCCATGGCCTCGGCCAAGGCGGACGTCCTGATCGTGTTCGCCAACGATCATCTCGCCAATAGCCGCGTCCGGACCTATCCCGACTTCCTGATCGGAATGGCCGCGGAGCATCGCGGACCTTACGAATGGTTCAAGCCGTGGATCGGTTGCGAGGACTACACCGTGAAGGGGTCGCCAGAAATCGCGGCCGCGTTGTTCGATGGCATGACCAAGCGCGGCATCCGCATGTTTGCGCAGACCGAAAATCTGAAGTTTGACGACAATATCTCCGTGCCCGTTCTGCTGACGAATGTCGCGGGCTCCGGCATTCCCATGGTGCCGGTGCTGCAGAACTGCACCGTGCCGCCGATTCCGGATCAGCGCCGCTGCTATGACGTCGGCAAGGCGCTCGGCGATTTCATCCGCGACGATCTTCCGGCCGATATGCGCGTGGCCCTACTGGGGTCTGGTGGCCTAAGCCATGAGCCCGGAGGCGCGCGTTATTACTTCATCGACGAAGAGTTCGATCGCTGGTTTCTCGATCTCGTCGCGTCGGGCGATCATGAGAAACTGCTCAACGAATTGACGCTGGAGAAGATGGAGGCGGCCGGTTCCGGCGGCACGGCGGAACTGCTCGCCTGGGTGGTCGTGCTGGGCGCGATCGGCTCGAAGCCGGGCAAGAGCTTCGGCTACACCGTTCACAAGGATTTCAAGTGCGGCGTCGGCGGCGTGTTGTGGGACATGAGCCCTAACATGCCGAAATCGCGCGCGGCCGGACGGGGAGGCGATCATGGGACTTGAGAAATTCAAGGCGTCGCTCGCTACGCACGATCTCATTCAGGATTTGAAATGGTCGCCGGAACTGCGTGAGGAATTTGCGGCCAACGAGGCGGCTGTGCTCGATCGCTATCCGCTGCGGAAAGACGAGCGGCACGCGATCGAGACACGCAACTTTCTCGCGCTTTACGATATCGGCCTCCATCCTTATCTCGGCGGACAATTCGCCAGGCTTATCTTCGGCAACGAGGCCGGCAAGGGCGCGACCGTTGCGGTGAACAAGCTCGTCGAATCGTTGCAAGGGAAGGGGTCTGTCGCGTAATCGCCGACTGATTTTCAGACGTTCGGCATTTCATCACTAACCGGCGCGCGGACGCGCGCACGGAACGGCACTGTGCGGCCTGCGGCCATGGATATTGGAATAACAATTGAGGCGGCTAAGCCGCTAAGGGAAGGGAGTTTACAGATGCGTCGTGCCTTTAACTGGATCAAGCCGGCTCTTGCAGCCACTTCCGTTCTGGTGCTCGCGGCGTCTGGCGCCGCAGCGGCCGAAAAGGCCTCGCCGGGAATCACCGACACCGAAATCAAGATCGGCGGCATTTGCCCGAGCACAGGGCCGATTGCGTCGTTCGTTACGATCTGCGCGATGCAGGACGCTTACTTCAAGTATATCAACGATCGCGACGGCGGCGTGATGATGGGCGACGGCAAGCGCCGCAAGATCTCCTACGTCTATTACGATGACGGCTATTCGCCGCCGCGCACCGTGGAGCAGGCCCGGCGTCTCGCCGAACGCGATCAGGTTGCGTTGATCATCGGTCCGCTGGGCAGCGCCACCGGCCTTGCGATCCGTGATTATGTCAACAAGCGCGGCATCCCGCAGCTCTTCGTCGGCAGCGGCCTTTCGGCCTTCAGCACCGATGCCAAGGCGTTTCCCTGGACCATCGGTTGGCAGTCAGCCTACACCACCGAAGGCAGTATCTTCGCTGAGTTCGTGAAAGCGAAAAAGGCCGACGCCAAGGTCGCGATCCTCTATCAGAACGATGATTTCGGTAAAGAGCTGCTGAATGCGTTCAAGCACGCGGCCGAAGGCAGCGGCATCAGCATCGCAGCCGCACAATCCTATGAGGTGACGTCCCCGACAGTGGATTCGCAAGTCTCCAATCTCGCGGCGACCAATGCCGATGTCTTGCTGATTTTCGCGGTTCCGAAATTCACCGCGCAGACGCTGCGCAAGGTGCAGGACACCTCGTGGCGGCCGACGGTGATCGTCACCAACATCAGTGCCTCGAAGAAGACGGTGATGGAGCCGGCCGGCGAGGAGGCTTCGGAAGGTGTCTATTCGGCTGTTGCGCAGATGGACCCGACCACCAAGGATTATGCCGAGACCAAGGACATCAAGACCTATCGCGAAATCGGTACCAAGTTCGCGACCTCCGGCCTCAACCTCGATGATCCGATGACAATGATCGGCTTCGGCCAGGCGCAGACGATGGTGGCCGTGCTTGAGAAGACCAAGACGCCGACGCGCGCCGCGATCATGGAATCCGCGCGGCATCTGTGCGGCGTAGCGGTGCTCGGCCTTGTCCCCGGCGTCAAGGCTTGCGTCGATGGCGAGCGTGATCCGTTCTACGTCGAATCGATGCAGATCGTTCGCTACAGCAAGGGAAGCTGGGTGCCGGTCGGTGACGTGATCACGAAGTATGAGGGCAAGACCCCTCATCAGGCCAAGTAAGGGATGCGTTGAACATGGCTATCGAATTGCTCAACGAAATTCTGCCGCCGAAAACCGGGCGAGCGCTGATCGTGCGCCAGGGTGAGGTGTTCAGGATCACCGATCTGGAAGGGCAGCAGGTCGTCGATGTGGCGATCTTCAACGCCAATAACTATCGCGACCGGCTGTCGCTGTCTTACTCCACGACGCGATACGCGATGCAGTACAGCGCACGCCGCGCCGGTCGTCCGGATCCGACGGTCGCGATGTCGAAAGACTTCCTGACTGAAGGCGATGTGTTGATGTCCACCATCTACACGCCGCTAATGACCATCATCAAGGAGACGCCCGAACCGAAGGGAGTTCACAAGGTCAATCAGCGTATGTGCAACCGGCGCTTCTATGAAAGCTTCGGCTTGACCGGTATCGACGGCTGCCACGAGATCATTAGCGGTATTGTGGCGCCTTACGGAATCCTGCCGGAAGATATCCCGGACACCATCGATTTCTTCATGAACTACCATCACGACTGCGGCAGCCATTCCTGGGTTGCGGAATCACCGGTGTCGAAGCCGGGCGATTACGTCGAACTGCGCGCGGAAATCGATTGTCTGGTGGCCATCTCCAATTGTCCCGAGGATCATGTCAGCCAGATCAACGGTGGGCGCTGTACGCCGATGCGGTTGCAGGTCTTTGCCGCCGAGGCGGCGACAGCACAGGCAGGTTGATGACGGTTCACGTTCTCAAAGCCTGCGCGGCTACCGTGCAGGGTGGGATCATCGATCCGAAGGCCAAGGCCGTTCACACGGTGGCATCCGGCGATACGGTGATTCTCGATACCTGGGCAATGTGGGATAACGCCGGCGGGCCGTCGCTCGCGCTCGAGCAGGCGATGGCGTTGCGCGATCGATTCCGTGCGGAAGGGCGCGGGCCGCACAGCCTCACCGGGCCGATCGCGGTCGAGGGCGCGCGTCCCGGCGATGTCCTGAAGGTCGAGATCGAGAGCCTCGAGATCGCCGACCACGGCATCAACCTGATTTTTCCGGGCGGGCGCAGCCGCGGCCTGCTGGGCGATATTTTTCAGGATGCCGAGCTACGCCATTTCGAGCTGGATCGCCGGACCATGACCGCGCAATTCGGTGATGGCATCAGGATTCCATTACGTCCGTTTCTTGGCATCATGGGCGTGCTGCCGCCGCCCGAAGATGCGCCGCGCAGTTCGGCTGTACCGGGAAATTTCGGCGGCAACATCGATTGCGCGGATCTTGTCGCGGGCAGCGTGCTCTATCTTCCGATTTTCGTCGACGGTGCCGGTTTCTACGCCGGCGACGCCCACGCAGCGCAAGGTTCGGGCGAGGTGGTGCAGACCGCGCTGGAGACGGCGATGACCGCCGCCCGCCTGAAGCTATCCGTCATTAAGGGCCGTTCGATTGCGCGGCCATGGGCGGAAACGCGCGAGCACTTCATCACCATGGGATTGCATGAGGATTTGCGCGAAGCGGCGCGGCAGGCCGTGCTTGACATGATTGATCTGATGGTTGCCACCAACGACATGACGCGATCCGATGCTTACGCATTGTGTTCGCTGCAAGCCGATTTGCTGGTGACGCAGCTCGTCAACGGTGTCAACGGCATTCATGCGCGTATGCCGAAGGCGATCTTTGACAGAAAGATCGGCCCATGACCGCTCTTTTGCAAGTGCGCGATGTCGGGATCGAGTTCGGCGGCGTGCGTGCGCTGCAAGACGTCTCGTTCGATGTCGCGGACGGCAACATTTGCGGGTTGATCGGGCCGAACGGCGCTGGAAAGACCACGCTGTTCAATGCGATCTCGCGTGTTTACCAGGTCAGCCGGGGTACGATCCATTTCGCGGGGCAGGATATCACGGCGCTGCCGGCGAACCGCATCATCGGCCTTGGCATCGCGCGCACATTGCAGAACGTTGGGCTGCTCGGCACCATGTCGGTGACGGAGAACGTGTTGCTCGGCGCGCACCATCGGCTGCGGCCCGGCTTTATCAACGCCGTTTTCGGCAAGGGCGCGGTGATCGATCCGATCGCGGTCGAGGATGAAGCGCGCGCGATCCTCCATGATCTCGGATTGTCGGACGTTGCCGATCACCTCGCCGGAGGTTTGCCGTTCGGCACCCTGAAGCGGATCGAGCTTGCCCGTGCGCTGATCTCGCGTCCGCGGCTTCTGATGCTGGACGAGCCGGCCAACGGTCTCTCGCACGGCGAAGTCGATGAACTGTCCGATGTCATTTTGCGCGTGCGGCAGCGTTATGACCTCACCGTGCTGCTGGTGGAACATCACATGCGGATGTTGATGCGGATCTCGGATCGTGTGGTCGTGCTGGAAAACGGCATCAAGATCGCCGATGGAACACCGGCCGAAGTGAAAGCCGATCCGAGTGTCGCGGCCGCCTATCTGGGAGCGGCTACATGAGTCTGCTCAGCATCAAGGGAATGTCCGCTGGCTACGGCGCGCGTGGCGTGCTGCACGGTATCGATCTGGAGGTCGAGGAACGACAGATTCAGGTGGTGCTCGGCGCCAACGGTGCCGGCAAGACCACGCTGCTGCGCGCGATTTCCGGCACCACCGGTCGGGAAGGAACGATCGCGTTCGATGGCGTGCGCATCGATAAGTTGTCGGCGCGCAAGATCGTTGCTGCCGGCGTCGCGCATGTCCCGCAAGGACGTGGTACGTTTTCGGATCTCACGGTGGACGAGAACATCCGGCTTGGTGCCTATCTGCGCACCGGCGCGCAAGCCCGGCAGGATCGCGAGCGCTGGCTGACGTTCTTTCCGCGTTTGCGTGAACGGCTGTCGCAGCAGGCCGGAAGTCTTTCAGGTGGCGAGCAGCAGATGCTGGCGATCACCCGCGCGCTGATGCTGCGGCCGCGCCTATTGTTGTTGGACGAGCCGTCGCTCGGCCTTGCGCCCATCATCACGCAGGGACTGTTCAGGACGCTGGCCGCGATCCGCGAGGAGGCGGGCATGACGATGCTGATCGTCGAGCAGAGTGCAAACCTCGCGCTCGCGGCGGCCGATCGCGGCGTGGTGCTTGAAAGCGGACAGATCGTGCTGCGGGATTCAGCTCAGAATCTTGCGGGCAACGACGAGGTTCGCCGCATCTATTTGGGGTACGAATGAATCTTTTCGCCAGCCAGATTGTCGATGGTCTTGCCGACGGCGCGATCTACGCGTCGCTCGCGCTCGCGCTCGTCTTCAGCTATCGCTCGACTGGAATCGTCAATTTCGCGCAAGGCGAAATGGCGATGTTGTCCGCATATCTTGTCTGGCAGTTGATGGCGTGGGGGATGCCGCTGGTGCCGGCCGCGCTCGTCAGCATCGTGATTTCGTTTGTTGCCGGCGCGCTGTTGTACGCCACCATTGTCAAGCCGTTATCCCATGCCAGCCTGCTCACGGTCGTCAGCGTGCTGATCGGCTTGTACCTCGCGCTCAACAGTCTGGCCGGCTTTCTCTGGACATACACCATCAAGGCGCTGCCGAGTTTGTTCCCGAAGGCGCATCTGCAACTCGGCTCGTTTTCCGTATCGGCGGAAACGGCGGGAATCATCGCCGTCGTCGGCATTGTCCTGCTGTTGCTCTATCTCCTGTTTGAGACCACCAAGGTGGGCTTGGCGATGCGCGGCGCCGCCTCGACACCGGATTCCGCCGTTCTGGTCGGCGTTTCGGTTCCCGTGATGCTGCTGATCGGCTGGGGCATCGCCGCCGCGCTCGGCGCGCTATCGGGCATTCTGGTGGCGCCGCGGGTCTTCCTCAATCCGACGATGATGTTCGGCATCATCATCTATGCATTCGCCGCGGCGACGCTTGGCGGCTTTGACAGTGTGGTCGGCGCGGTTGTCGGCGGCCTCCTGGTGGGCGTCGTGGAGAATCTGGTTGGTACCTACATTCCTTGGATCGGTCCCGATCTCAAGATCATCGTCGCGCTGGTTCTGATCTTCGGAACATTGCTAATCAAGCCGGACGGACTGTTCGGCCGGAAGAAGGTCGTGCGGCTATGAGCGTTGTCGTCAAACCGAAGCTGCCGATCGCCGTCCGCGTGACCGTGGCGAGCCTGCTCGCTGTTGTCTTTCTTTATGTCATTCCGTTCGTGATCCCGAGTTATCTGGTTAGTCAGTTCGCGACGGTGCTGGTATTTGCCATCGCCATCGTCGGTATCAATCTGGTGACGGGGTTTGGCGGAGCCATCACGCTCGGCCATGCGGCTTTCGTCGCGCTCGGTTCCTACACCACGGCCATTCTGGTGGTGCGGTATGGCTGGAGCCCTTATGCGACCATTCCGGTCTCGGCGGCGCTGAGCTGGATCGCCGGCTGGTGTCTCGGCTTTCCGGCGCTGCGTTTGCAGGGCCTTTATCTCGCGCTCGGCACGTTGGTACTCTCGATCACAGTGCCGCCGCTGCTGAAACGCTTCGACGGATTTACCGGTGGCGTGCAGGGACTCAATGTCGGCAATCCCGAGGCCCCGGCGTTCCTGCCGCTCGACGAATCGCAATGGATCTATTTCGTTTGCCTGGTGATCGCCGTGGCACTCTACGTGATAGCGCGTCGTATTCTGTCCGGGCCGTTGCGGCGTGCACTGGTCGCGGCGCGCGACAACCAGTTGGTCGCTGCCGTAATGGGCGTAAATCGTGCGACGTTGACGACCGCGACCTTCGCGATGAGTAGTCTTTATGCGGGCGTGGCGGGATCGCTCTACGCCATGATCGTCGGCTTTGTCTCGCCGGACACCTTCAACGTCATGATGAGCCTCAGCCTGTTCGTCGGCGCTGTGGTCGGTGGCATCACCTCGCTCAATGGTGCCATCATCGGCGCAATGTTCATCCAGTTCGTGCCGATCTGGGCCAGTGACATCGATGTCTCACTCGGCGGGCTCGTGTTCGGCGGCGCGCTGATCGTCACGCTGGTGGTGATCCCGGCCGGTATCGGCGGGCTGGGTGAGCGCATCTTCATCTGGCTTTGCACCAAGCTTGGCTGGGTGGAGGGCACCGACGCGACGCGCGTCGGATCAGGTGCGATGGGGAGGGCGCAGAATGAGCCGGCCTAACGTCGATCATATTTTCACCGGCAAGGTCATCACGCTGGATGAGGCCGGTAACATCGCGGAGGCGGTGGCCGTGGCGGGCGATCGTATCGTGGCGGTGGGCGAGCGGCGCCAGATTCTGGAGTTGAAGGGATCACAGACGCGCGTCACCGAAACCGGTGGCACCATCATTCCCGGTTTCAACGATGCGCACGCCCACATGGATACCGAGGGACTGCGCGATCGTTTCCCATCGCTTGGTCATGTCCGCAGTATTGCTGATGTGCTGGCGCGGATTTCCGAGCTTGCCCGCACGACGCCACACGGCGAATGGATCGTCACCATGCCGGTCGGCGATGCGCCGTTCTACTTTGGCGGCCCGATCGTGTTGCGCGAGCGCCGGATGCCGACCCGCGACGAACTGGATAGCGCCGCGCCGGACCACCCGGTTTGCATCCTGCCGCCATCAGGTTACTGGAGCCTGGTGCCATGCTATACGGCGCTGAATTCGGTGGCGCTGAAGTTGAACGGGTTGGACCAGGCGTCGGCCTCGCCGGTGGAAGGCGTCGAACTGGAGCGCGATCCCGCAGGCGAACTCACCGGCGTTATCATCGAGCACAATTATCCGGATTCCGCGCAGATCGCGTTGCTGCCCGCTGTTCCACGGTTTTCGCCGCAGGACCGCCGCGACGGCATCCTGCGCTCAGTGCGGACCTATCATACGGTCGGCACCACCAGCGTCTATGAGGGCCACGGCTGCGCGCCGGACGTGATCAGCGCCTATCGCGATCTCCGGCAGGCCAGTGAACTGACCATGCGCATGCATCTCGTCGTCAGTCCGACCTGGACGACCTGCGATGAAGCCGAGGTGATGATGCGTGACTGGCTCTCCCACGCACGAGGGGCCGGCATCGGCGACGTGTTCCTGCGAATCGGCGGCATCTTCGTCAGTTATGGCGGGGAGCCGACGGCAGCGGCTGCGGCGCTGGCCAATCCGGCCGATCTCGGCTGGTCCTGCTACGTCAAGCAGGCCAATTCCCCCGCGGAATTCGAGAAGCTGTGCGTGCTCGCGGCGGTTCACGATCTGCGCATTCATACCATCGTCATCGACAAGCTGCACGAGCTGCTGCCGATCCTCGAACGCGTTCATGCTGCGCACGATATCTCGCGCCGTCGCTGGGTGCTGGAGCATATGAGCCACGCATCGGCCGCTGATCTCGCGCGCCTCAAGGCGCTCGGCATCGGCGTCACCCTGATCCCGGATTATCACGTCTGGAAGGTCGGCACGCGCTTCTTTCCGTTGTCGGAAGCGGATCGCGAACTGGTGTCGCCCACGGCGCAACTCGATGCGCTCGGCGTGCCGGTGGCGTGCGGTACCGACAACAGTCCATTCAACCCGCTGGCGGCAATGCGTGCGATGCGGACCCGCCGTGAACGCACCACGGGTGAGGTACTGGGCGCGGGTGGGCGAACCTCCGCCGAACTGGCGCTGCGCGCGATGACGCAGAACGGCGCGTGGTTCTCCTTCGAGGAAAACATCAAGGGACGGATTGTGCCGGGTTACCTCGCCGATCTCGCGGTGCTCAGCGGCTGTCCATTGACAACGCCCGGCGAGGACATGGAGACGCTATCCTGCCTCGCCACCATGGTCGGCGGACGCTTCGTTCACGGCAACGTCTAGTTCAAACCGTCAGGACATTCTCATGGCCATCGATCCGCAACTCACTCCGTTCATCGCACGACTGGAGGAGGCGTGGCCTGAGCCGGTTCTCTCGTTGCCGGTCGATGTCTGGCGTGAACGGGTCGAGCGCCTGTCCGCGGCGGCGCGTACGCCCTATCCCGAGGGCTTAGACGTTGAAACCCGCATCATCGACGGTCCACGGCCGGTGCGCGTGCGCATCTATCGTCCTCGCGTGTCGCAGCCGCTCCCAGCGCTGATTTACATGCATGGCGGCGGCTGGGTGATTGGCAGCATCGACAGCCACGATTCAATTACCGCCGCGATCGCGGCGGATACGCCGTGCATCGTGATCAGCGTGGACTATGCCCGCGCGCCCGAACATCCGTTTCCCGCGCCGATGGAGGATTGCCGAGCGGTGGTCGCATGGACATTTGCCAATGCGAGCGCAGTCGGCATCGATCCTGCGGCCATTTTCGTCGGTGGTGATTCCGCCGGCGGCAATCTCGCGGCGGCGATGACGATCGCGTTTCGCGACGGTCCGTTGCAATTGCGCGGGCAACTGCTGCTTTATCCGTGTGTCGATGTCGATTTCCAGCGTCCGTCCTACATCAGCGAAGCCCAGGCACCTTACCTGAAGGCGGCGGAGATGATCTGGTTCTGGAATCAGTATTGTCCCGACGCTGATCAACGTCGAAATCCGCTTGCCGTGCCGATACGCTGCGAGAATTTGTCGGGACTGCCGCCGGCATTTGTCGTGGTGGCGGAGCACGATCCGCTGCGCGACGATGGCCACGTCTATGCCGAACGGTTGAAAGCTGCCGGCGTTGCCGTCACCTTCCGGCCCGGCCTCGGCCTCATTCACGGGTTTGTGCGCGCGAGAGCGTTGTGCGATGCGGCCCAGGCCGAGCACGAGGCGATGACGCAGTGGCTCCGCGCGACGGCGGTGATATAAAGGCTGGCAGGAGCAATCGCCGCCGGTATTCGCGGCCGTCATTCATGGAGTGACAGGATGTCCCAGATCCAGCCGGCGGTTTCCCAGAGTGTGCGCGCCGGGGTAAGCGAGACGCTGCGCGTTCCGCAGGCGATGCTGGCTTATCTTCTCGGTCTTGCGCCGGCTCTGGTGCGCCGCAAGTTCACAAAAGGACGGGCGCTTTATCGTCAGGACGAAGTGAGCGATCAGGTCTTTGTTGTGGTGTCGGGCCGCGTCGGCATCACCATGCTGCGTCCCGATGGGCAGGAACTCCTGATCGATATCGTCGGTGCCGGAGCCCTGTGTGGCGAGGGCGCGGCCTTCGACGGCCTGCCGCGCTTCTCCAGTGCCAACGTTCTTGAGGATTGCGAGGCACTGGTGATTCCGGCCGCGGATTTCTGTAAGCTGATGTCGACTCATGCGGCGCTTTCACCGCTGGTGGTGCAGACCATCGCGCTGAAGCAGCGCATGTTGGCGACGCGGCTCGCGCAGGTGACGCAAGCTTCACCCGAGGTGCGCATCACCGAACTTCTGTCGCAGATTACGACGCCGGATTCGCCAACCATCATTCTCACGCATCAGCAAATCGCCAATCTGATCGGCGCATCGAGGATCACGGTGACGCGGGCGATGCAGAAGTTGCGGCGCGACGGCGCGGTGCTCTGCAAGCGCGGTCACTATGAGCTGATACGCGCACCTTTCGGCCCTGGTGAGAACCTGCTCGCATAAGCTTGCCGCACCGTCGCGGGCTGTGTACTGCGATACGACATTTCCCGACGCGATCCGTCATGCTCCGGTCGATGCAATGGTCGGGACGACGTGGATGATTGATACTGCTGCCTTGACGTTTCGTCGCCTGATGGGGCGTTTCGCCACCGGCGTTGCGGTGGTGCTGACGGCTGGCGATGAGGGACCGGTCGGCCTGACCGTCAACTCGCTCACTTCGCTCAGTCTTGACCCGCCGCTTCTACTTTTCTGCGCCCGCAACGAGAGCCGTGCCGGGCGCGCGGTCATGCAACACGGTTCGTTCTCGATCAACATCCTGTCGGATGCGCAGCAGCACATTTCCGGCTACTTCGCCGGACACGCCGAAAGATGGACCGTAGACGCCTGTGCCCGACACGGTGAATGGTTCACGATTCCCGACTGCAATGCGGCGATTTTCTGCGATGTCGCCGGCACGTATCCGGGCGGCGATCACACCATCGTCGTCGGCGCAGTGCGCGAGATTGTCGGTCCAGCCACCGCGAAGCATCCGCTGCTTTATCATGAAGGCCGCTACAGCGCGATGCGGCTACACCCTCTTAGGGCGTGCGGGTAGAATGCCTGGCTGATCAATTCGCATCCGACCGGCGTTTGAGCAGGATATGCCCATCGACGATATCGATGCGATTCTGCTCCCGCAGCTTTTGCAAGGTGCGCGTCACCGTGACGCGCGACGTGCCAGTCATGGTCGCGATCTGCTCATGCGTGACGTGAGTGACGAGCAGCCGTCCTTTCGGGTGATCGATCGCGAACATCTCCTCAAGCCGCGTCAGCAACTCCATGATGCGATCCTGAGGTTCGCGCGATGCGAGATGCTTGAGGCGAATGGCGACGACGCGCTGTTTCAGGCTGGTAACGCGCAGCAGCGAGGTCGCGAACTCCGGATGGGCGCGAAAGATCTCGGTCATCTTCGAGGTGTCGAATTCGATCGCCTCGGTGTCCTCGATGGCAGCGGCGCTGGAGAAACGCGGCAGGCCGTCGAAAGCTGAACCCTCGCCACAAACGGTTTCCGGTCCCATCAACTCCAGCACGACCTCGGAGCCGTCGGCGCGAAAGATCGATATCTGCACCAGGCCCTTGAGCACGAAGTAGAACCGCGTCGAGACCTCACCCTGCTCATAGAGCATGGCGTTTTTCTTGAACTTGCGGCGACGGCCGAAGGCGGCGTGACGGCTGATCTGTTCGACCAACTGTCGATCGATACGCCATGTGCCGAGTTTCTTTTTCGTCATGGAATGCGTGGTCCGGGGCATGATCCCAGATTGAACGGAAAAGATGCGCCATCTCGTATAGGGCGATACAGCCCAGCGGAAATCGGTCGGGCTAGCGTTGCGGCATCAGTTTTTCGGATGGAGCCGATGGCGTCAATGGCACTTGCGCAGGCGGAGAACCGGCCAACGGAAGAGGGCAGCGTCAGCGCCGCCGCCGTAGTGGCCAATGCGGCCGGGATGCGAGACTGGCTGCAAGGCAAGGCTGCCGAGATCGAGCAACGCCGCAGCCTTTTGCCCGAAGTGGTGGAACGGATGGTAGCGAACGATCTGTTCCGCATCACCCAGCCGAGCGCCTATGGCGGCCTCGGCCTCGACCCACGCGCCGCATGGGAAGCGACCTATGAGGTCGCGCGCGGCTGTTCATCCTCCGCCTGGATTCTCGGTCTCTCCAGCGCCAACGTGGTGATGATCGGGAAATTTTCGGCGGAAGCCCAGCGCGATATCTTTCTCTCCGGCAAGCCGACGATCGTGTCGCTGCTGACCGGCGGTGTAGGGCAGGACTTGGTGGCGGAGCCGGTGGAGGGCGGCATCCTGCTCAGCGGCCGCTGGCGCTATGCCTCCGGCATCGATGTCGCCACCTGGGCGGGCCTTCTGGTGCCGATTCCCGTCGACGGGCAGATGGTGCCGCATGTGGTGCTGGTGCCGGCGGATGCTTTTGCCGTCGATCAGGCAAGCTGGAATGTGCTCGGCATGCGCGGCACCGGCAGCAAGGATATCTCGCTGACGAAGACGTTCGTGCCCGCGCATCGCTGGATGAACTGGCAGGTGTTGCAGGACGGCGGCTGTCATCCGACCTGTCCGCAGCACGGCGCGATCACTGCCGCGCCGCTGAATCCGATCAATGCCATGTCCACGTTGGCGCCGACGTTGGGTGTTGCCTCGGCGGTGGTGGAAGAGTTTCGCGCCATTGCTAAAGCAAAAGTCAGCCCTGCGGCGCAAAAGGCGCTGGTCGAGGATCGCGTCGCGCAGATCGAGGCGGCAACCAGCGAAGCGACCTTGGCAATCTTGCGTCGCGCATTGCTCGATGATGCCGACGCAATCCTTGAATTGGCAGGTACGGGACACGTCAGCCTCATCGAACGCGCCGCCATGCGCACCCGTTTTGCGGTCGCATCGCGGCTCGCCTTGCAGACCACGCAGCGGTTGTTCGCCGCGCTGGGCGGCTCGGTGCTGCCGAGCGGGACGCGGATCGAGCGGCTGTTCCGCGACGTTCACGCCATGAGCAGCCATATGCTGCTGCAACCCGACGCCATCGGCGAGCCTTACGGTCGGCTGCTGCTTGACCTGCCGTTACCCCCGACCGCGCGCATCTGATTTCGACCACCGGAGCTCAAACATGAAGAAACAGGCCATCAACTCCACTAATCCGATTTTCGCCACGCCCGACGGATCGACCATCTTCAAGAAGTTCGGCTATTCGCCGGCGGTGCGCGCTGGTGATTTTCTGTATGTCGCCGGCCAGATCGGCCTTAACCCGGACGGATCGATGCCCGCCAATGATGAAGGCCAGATCGTCAATGCCTTCGACCGGCTCAGGATCGTGCTGGAGGAGGCCGGCGCCTCGCTCGACGATATCGTCGAACTGGTGAGCTATCACGTCGGGTTGCAGAACCATCTCAGCAAGTTCGTCGAGATCAAGGGCCGCTATGTCCACGAGCCGTTCCCGACCTGGACCATCCTCGAGATCGCCGGTCTGGCGCGGCCGGGCCTCATTATCGAGATCAAGGCGGTGGCCTACGCCCCGAAATAACGTTCCGGCCAGGGAGGCGAGGCGGCAAAGAATATCGGCGCTTGGTAGCGGCTGATACAGACGCCCCCCAGCCGAGCGCTAACCTGCGGATTGGAGAGCGGCCGTAGTGTCCTTCCACCGGCGCCGGTTGCGACAATGAGCAAGGGGATGATCGTGAACACTGGCCGCATCAAGGATATCGCCAACATCCAGAAGTTGGGGCATATCGAGTTCCGCACCACCGATCTCGAGCGGGCGCGCGACTTTTATGTCAATCTGATCGGACTGCACGAAACTGCCCGCGACGATAATCGCATCTATCTGCGCTGCACCGAGGACAAGCAGCATCACACCTTCGTGCTGCGCAAAGCGGAGTCCGCCGGCGTCGGCCATATCGGTTTCATGGTCGCCGAGGAGGAAGACCTCGACCGTATGAAGGCGCGCTTCGAGGAATTGGGCCTGCCGACGCGCTGGGCCGGCAATGACATGCTGGGGCAGGGTCGCACCCTGCGCACGCAGGATCCATTCGGTTTCATCATCGATTACTACGCCGAGATCGCGCAGGTGCCGTGGCTTGTGCAGCAATATCATCTGCACAAGGGCGCTTCGCCGACCCGCATCGATCACGCCAACGTACTGACGCCGGACGCGCAGGCAGGCTACGACTGGTACACGCAGGAACTCGGGTTCGGCTGTGCCGAACTGACCGAATCCGATCCGCCGGAGAAGCGGATCTGGGCGAGTTGGCTGTTCCGCAAATCGACGGTGCACGATATTGCCGTGATGACCGGGGCGGGGCCGGCCGCGCATCATGTCGGCTTCTCGCTGCCTGAGCCGCTGGCGATCATCCGCGCTTGCGACATGCTCGCCGGGGCCGGCTATGCCGACAGTCTGGAGCGCGGTCCGGCTCGGCACGGCATCTCCAACGCGCTGTTCGTCTATGTGCGCGATCCGGACGGCAATCGCTTCGAGCTTTACACCGGCGACTATCTCACCGGAAACACCGCCAGCGAGCCGATCCGCTGGAATCTCAACAATCCGGTGCGGCAGACGTTGTGGGGCGCGCCGCCGCCGCGCCGCTGGTTTGAGGAGTCCATGGCGGTGGAAACCTTTGACGGTACCGCCATGAAAGAAACCAGGCCGCCGCTGCTGCCGGCGGTGCCGACCTACGTTCTCGACTGACGCGCACGGAGAAGACGCGATCAACAAACGATGTGATGGAAGCGGATCGTCTTCGACGCTGCTGCTTCAGTCGCAAATCATGTTCTGACGGTTTTTAGAGGGGAGAGAAATAGATGAGAATTCTGCCAGTCGTTTCCACCTTGGCCGCCTTGGCCATCTCGGCCTCCGCCTACGCGGCCGATAAGCCTGAACTGCGTATCGGCTCGGTCGTCGCGATGACCGGACCGGCCTCGGCGCTTGGTCTGCCCGAAAAGAATGCGCTGGAATTGCTGCAGGAGCAGCTTGCCAAGGACACCAGTCTCCCGTTCACCGTCAAGTTCATTACCTATGACGACGGATCGGATCCGACCAAGGCCGTCAACAACGTTCGCAAGTTGATCACCGAGGATCGCGCGCACGTGGTGATCTGCTGCACGACGACGCCGACCTCGATGGCGATTCTGGAGACGGTGACGCAGGCCAAGGTGCCGAACATCTCGCTGGCGCTCGGTCAGAGTGTGATCGAGCCGGTGAAGGATCGTCACTGGATTTTCAAGACGCCGAGCACCGATCAGCTTCAGGTGACCGGTCTCGTCGACGACATGGTCAAGCGTGGCTTCAAGAAGGTCGCGTTCCTTGGTCTGGAGGACTCGTTCGGCGAGGGCGGCTGGATCGCGATGCAAAGCGTGGCCAAGGCCAAGGGCGTCGAGATCGTTGCATCGGAGCGTTTCTCGCGCACCGACACCAACTTCACGCCGCAAGCCTTGAAGGTCCGTCAATCCAATCCCAGCGCGGTCTATATTCATGCCATTCCGCCGTCTGCGGCGCTGGTGCACCAGGCGCTCAAGCGCGTCGGCTACACCGGGCCGATCTATCACTCGGGTGGCTCTGCCAATAACGCTTTCCTCTCGATCGGCAAGCAGGAGGTCGAAGGCGCGCTCCTCGGCACCACGCCGGTGCTGGTCTACAAGGATTTGCCGGACAGCAACCCGCTGAAGCCCGTCATCACCAAGTTTGCCGCGCTTTACGAGAAGCGCTTCAATGTGCCGAAGGTGGATATCTTCCCCGGCCAGTCGTGGGATGCCGGCAACATCACGTTGAAGGCCGCCGAGGAGGCCGTGAAGGCCGGCGCCAAGCTTGACGATCTCGACGCCTCGCGTGCGGCGCTGCGCGACAAGATCGAGAACGTGAAGAATTTCGTCGGCGTCGGTGGCATCTTCAATTACAGCGCCACCGACCATCTCGGTCTTGACCATCGGAGCACCTTCATCGCCGTGGTCAAGAACGGTGAGTTCCGCCTGTACGAATCCAAGTAAGGCATGACCGATACTGTTCTGTTTCTGCTGGTCGATGGTCTGACCAACGGCCTCGTTTATGCGCTGCTCGCGCTCAGCCTTGTGCTGGTGTTCACCGTCACGCGCGTGGTGAACATCGCACAAGGCGAGTACGTGATGCTCGGCGCGCTGACGCTCGCCGATCTGTTGCAGGGGCGGATGCCCGGAACGCTGTATCTTCTGATCGGCGGGCTCGCGCTGTGCGCCATTCTCGACGCTGGCCGCTGGCGACGGGACTGGCGCCAGGCTTCGTTTTATACTGGTGGACTGATCGTGGCGGGGATTGTCGCGCTGGTGCTCACCTATGGCGCGCTTGCGTTGCACCTGCCGGTGATCGGCATGATGGTGGTGGCGCTGATACTGGTCGCCCCGCTCGGTGCGCTGATCTACCGTTTCACGGTGCATCCGATTCCAAATGCGACCACCATCGTCTTCGTCATCATCTCGGTCGGCGTGTCGATGAGTGTGCAGGGGCTCGGCCTCCTGATCTGGGGCGCCAATCCCTATCCCGTTGAGGCGATCGCCGCGGGCGGCGTGATGATGGGGCCGGTATTTATCCCCTATCAAAGTTTTGCGATTTTGATCACGGCACTGCTGGCGATGGGCGGCCTTTATTTGTTCTCGGAATTCACGCTGGTCGGTAAAGCGTTGCAGGCGTCGGCGATGAACCGGCTCGGCGCGCAATTTTGCGGCATTCCGGTGAATGCCACCGGCGCGCTGGCGTTCCTGTTGGCGGCGGCCTTCAGCGCTGTGAGTGGCATGCTGCTCGCACCGCTCATCACCGCCAACTATGAAATGGGCTTCATGGTCGGCCTGAAGGGATTTGTCGGCGGCGCGATGGGCGGCTTGATTGATTATCCGCTGTCGCTGGTCGGTGTGATGATCGTCGGCGGCCTGGAATCGACCTCTGCCTATGTCGCCAGTGCCTATCGTGACGTGATGGTGTTCAGCTTGCTGATTCCCATTCTGCTCTGGCGCAACGCGCGCTCGCGGGTGGAGACAAGATGATGAGTGCCCGCGCCTTGTTCGCACTCGCCGCAAGCATCGTTCTTCTCGCGGTGCCGTGGGTGCTGCCGTCGTTTTATGTCGGCATCTTCGCCTATGCCGGAATCTATGCGCTGGTCGCGGTTGGCCTCGTCCTGCTGTTGCAGGCGGGTCAGATTTCGCTGGGGCAGGGCGCATTCATGGGGCTTGGCGCCTATGGCTCGGCGCTGGTGGCGCGGGCCTATGGCATCGATACGCTGGTGACGCTGATGCTGAGCGTCAGCGCGACGGCGCTGGTCGCTGCGCTGATCGGATTCATCACCCTGCGGCTGCGCGGGCACTATCTGCCGCTGGCGACGCTGGCTTACGGCATTGCGCTCGCCAGCGTCTTCACCGCCTGGCATGAGGTGACCGGCGGCGCGTCCGGCCTCGACAAGATTCCGCCGCTGTCGCTATTCGGCTTCGCGCTGACGGATGACCGCATCTACACGCAACTGATCTGGGCCATCACGCTGCTGGCCGTGCTCGGTCTGTCGCGACTGCGCACCTCGCGTACCGGCCGCGCCATCGCCACACTTGAAGGACATGACGGCCTCGCACAGGCGTTCGGCGTCGATACGACCGTGTTGCGAGTGAAGGTGTTCGTATTCTCCGCCGTGCTGGCGGCGCTGGCCGGCGCGCTTTACGTCCATCTGTTGCGCTTCGTCAGCCCTTCGCCGTTCTCGCTACTGACGTCGTTCAAGCTGCTGATCATGGCGGTGGTCGGCGGGCCGATGAGCGCGGCGGGCGGCGTCATCGGCGCGCTGACGCTGGAGAGTGCGCAATGGACTTTGCAGGATATTTTTGCGCGCTGGGGTCTGTCCGGCAATCTCGAGGTCATCGTGTTCGGCGTCATCCTGGTGGTGATGCTGCTGAAGTGGCCGCAGGGCCTCTGGCCCGCGGTAGAGCACTTCCTGCCGAAGCCGATGCTGCGCAATCGCGCGGGCGAAGGTTTGACGCGTACCGTGCTGACGGAAAATCGCGGCGAGGTGTTGTTGCGTCTTGAAGAGATCGGCATTCGCTTCGGCGGTTTGCAGGCGCTCGAAGGCATCGACATGGAATTGAAACGCGGCGAATTCGTCGGATTGATCGGCCCGAACGGTGCCGGCAAGACCACGCTGTTCAGCATCATTTCCGGCTTGCAGCGTCAAACCACCGGTCGGGTGACATTGTTCGGCGAACCTCTGCCGACCGGGCATGAGATCGTTCGACGCGGCATGGCGCGCACCTTCCAGCACGTGCAACTGATATCGGAACTGTCCGTCATCGAGAATGTCGCTCTCGGCGCCTATTGCCGTACCGATGCCGGCTTCATTCGCGGGCTGTTTGCGCTGGATGAACAGGAGAACCGGCAGGCGCTCGCCAGTGCGCGTGCCGCGCTGGAGCGCGTCGGACTTTCCGCCGAAATCGATCTCGCCGCCGGCAGCCTGCCGCTCGGCAAGCAGCGCATCGTCGAGATCGCGCGTGCGTTGGTGGCCGATCCGCAAATCCTGTTGCTCGACGAACCGGCGGCGGGGCTGCGCTTCTCCGAGAAACTGACCTTGGTGCGCATCCTGCGGCAGTTGCAAGCTGAGCATGTCACCATTCTGCTGGTCGAGCACGATATGGAATTGGTGATGGGCTGCGTCGAGCGTCTCGTCGTGCTCGATCGCGGCCGTATTATCGCGCAGGGATCGCCCAAGGATGTGCAGGCCAACCCCGCGGTGATTTCCGCATACCTCGGAGGTGGCCGTGACAAAGCTGCTTGAGGTCACCAATCTCACCGTCGGCTATGGCGAGGCCATTGCCATCGACAACATCAGCTTCTCGGTGGAGCGCGGCGAATTCATCACCTTCATTGGGCCGAACGGCGCCGGCAAGACGACGCTGCTCAACAGTCTGATGGGCGTTTTGCAGCAGACGTCCGGCACGGTCACCTTCGCTGGCGAAGACTTGAAGGCACTCAAGCCCGAAGCGCGCGTGGCGCGCGGTATCGTCATCGTGCCGGAACGGCGCGAACTGTTTCCCGGCCTCAGCGTTGAGGATCACCTGCGGCTCGGGGCTTTCCTGCGCCGTCATGAAGGCCGCGCGAAGATGACTGCGGCGCTGGAGCGTATCTATGCGCTGCTGCCGAAGTTGAAGGAGCGGCGCAAGCAACTCGCCGGCACGCTGTCCGGTGGCGAGCAGCAGATGGTTGCGGTGGGCCGCGCGCTGATGGCCGAGCCGCAGCTTCTAATGCTCGACGAACCGTCTACCGGGCTCGCGCCGCGCATCATCGAGGAAATTTTCGAGGCGATCGATCGGCTCAAGGCCGCCGGCATGACCGGCATTCTGGTCGAGCAGAACGCCAATCTCGCGCTGTCGGTGGCCGAGCGCGGCTTCGTGCTCGAGGTCGGCAATGTCGTCGCCTCGGGCGAGGCCGAGGAACTTCGACAGGACTCGCGCGTGCTCGCGGCCTATCTCGGCGCCGGCGATCGCTATCGCGAAGCCATGACCGACACTTGAATTATCTCTCCCATTAAAAGAAGGAAGAAGCATGTCACGCACTGTCGTCGTTCCGCCCACCGGCCTTCGTCCGGGCATTCCGTATTCGCCGGCAATCCGCTGGGACAAGCTGCTGTTCGTCTCGGGCCAGACCGGCTCCGATCCGGTGACGCGCGAATTTCCCGAGGACATCAAGGCGCAGACGCGCATTGCGCTGGAGAACGTCAAGGCGCTGGCGGAAGCCGGCGGCGCGTCGCTCGACACTGCGCTGAAAATGACCATTCACATGACCGACATGATGAACGAGTTCGCCGCGATGAACGAGGTGTTCCGCGAATTCTTTCCGAAGGATCCGCCGTCGCGCACCACGGTCGGCGTCGCACACCTTGCCCGCGCGGGCCTCAAGATCGAGATCGACATGATCGCCGTGGTGAAGGATGCCGTCTAAGGCAACTACCATATTGCTGCGCGGCGGCCGCCTTGCGACCACCGCGCAGCATGATGCCGACAGCCTTTTGATCGAGGCAGGTCGCATCGCCTGGATCGGTGCAGCGAAAGATGCGCCGTGTGCTGATCGCACTATCGATCTTGGTGGCAGCCGCGTCGTCGCGGGGCTCACCGATGCCCATGCGCATCTGTTTATGCGGGCGCAGGAACTGCTGAACCTGCAACTCGGTCCCACAGCCAGCACGATTGCCGAACTGCTGAAGCGTCTGCACGCCGCCTGCGTGGCCGCTGCGCCCGACGAGTGGGTGATGTCGGCGGACTACAGCGAACAATTCCTCGACGAGCGTCGCCATCCGACCCGCGATGAACTGGATTCGGTGTCCGGCGGACATCCGGTATTGCTGCGGCGGACCGGCGGGCATCTCTCGGTTGCCAATTCGGTCGCGTTGCAGCGCGCCCAGTTCGACGACACGACCGCCGATCCCGTCGGCGGCACCATCGAGCGCACCGACGGTCGCCTCAATGGCGTACTGACCGAAAACGCCGCCGATATCGTTGCGGCATTGATCCCGCCGCCGTCCACGGCGCGCACCATCGCTGCTATCCGCAAGGTGGCCGACGAATGCCTGAGCTACGGCATCGTCGCGGTCACCGAGGCAGCGGTCGGCTTCAATAACGGCTTCAAGGTCGAGTGGGATATCTGGAACGCGCTGCGCGAGAAAGGCGGTTTGCCGCTGCGCATGGGGTTTATGCTGCGCATCGATCCGAACGAGGCACGTGAATATGGGCTGGCGCCGACCGGCATCGACGATCGTTGGCAGGTGCGGACGCTGAAATTCTTTGTCGACGGCATCATCGGCGCACGCACCGCCGCGTTCTTCGAGCCTTACGCAGATCGAGAAACATCCGGCCTCCTGATGGAGCCGCCGGCCGACCTGCGCGCCAAGGTGATCGATGGCCATGCCGGCGGCTGGCAACTTGCTGCGCACGTGATCGGCGATCGCGGTATCGATCACTGGCTGGATTGTCTGAGCGCCGCGCACAAGGCGTGGCCGCGCGACGATGCGCGTCACCGTATCGAACACTTTGCGGTACGGGGTCCCAAGGCCGTCGCGCAGGTGCAATCGCTCGGTGCGGTGGTCGTGCCGCAATATGGATTCCTGCGCCGGCTCGGCGCGTCGTTTGCCGAAGCGGTGGGCGAGGCGCGTGCGGAGCGGCTTTATCCCGGTCGAACGCTGCGCGATGCCGGAATCGTCGTCGCCGGCAGTTCCGATCATCCGATCGGGCCGCTGTCGCCGCATCTTGGCATTGCCGCCGCGATCGACCGCAAGGCGGCCAACGGACGAGTTCTCAATGCCGGCGAAGCTCTGACTGCCGCCGAGGCGCTCGCCGCCTATGCCGAGGGCGGGGCCTTCGCGATGGGACACGAACAGCGCCGCGGTCGTATCGCGGTCGGGCAGTATGCCGATCTCGCGGTGTTGGATCGCGACATTCTGGAGCTTTCGCCGGAGGCGATCGAGCCGACGCGGGCGCGGCTGACCATGGTTGGCGGCGAGACGGTCTTTTCGGACGGCACGCTGACGGCAAAATAGCCGTCGAGCTTTTCACCAAAGGACTTGCGGGAATATACTTAACATGTTAAATTTATTTCATCGGCCACGAGGGCATTCCCGCCGCGGCTATTCCGTTAAAGCACCGACCTGCTGATCGCCACAGGAGAGCACCATGAACAAGCCTCTCGCCAACGATGCCCTGACTGACAATCTGCGCAAGGCGCAAACCTATCTGGCCCGCTTCAAGAATGGTCCGGTGCCGCATCGGATCGCCGGGGAGAGCGTGACCGGCGCCGAGACGTTCGAGAACTACGATCCGACCGACAATTCGGTGCTGTGCAATGTGTCGTCGGGCGGCGCGGCGGAGATCGATCGCGCGGCGCGCGCGGCGGAAGAGGCGTTCAAGGTCTGGCGCACCGTGCCGGGCGAGAAGCGACGGGCGCTGCTGCACAAGATCGCCGACAAGATCGAGGCGCGCGCCGAAGAGATCGCGCTGGTCGAGAGCGTCGATAGCGGACAGGCGATCCGCTACATGGCGAAGGCGGCGCTGCGCGGCGCCGAGAATTTCCGCTTCTATGCCGACAAGGCGCCGGAAGCCAACGACGGCCTGTCGCTGCCGACCGAGACGCATCTCAATTACACCATCCGCCAGCCTATCGGCCCTGTCGGCGTCATCACGCCGTGGAACACGCCGTTCATGCTGTCGACCTGGAAGATCGCGCCGGCGCTGGCGGCCGGCTGCACCATTGTGCACAAGCCCGCCGAATGGAGCCCGCTCACCGCGGTGATCCTGTCGGAAATCATGAGCGAGGTGTTCGAAGGCGCGGGCCTGCCCAAGGGCATTGTCAACCTGGCGCACGGCTTCGGCGAAAGCGCCGGTAAGGCGCTGACCGAACATCCGGCGATCAAGGCCATCGCTTTCGTCGGCGAGTCGATCACCGGCAGCCACATCATGGCGCAGGGTGCGCCGACCTTGAAGCGCGTGCATTTCGAGTTGGGCGGCAAGAATCCTGTGATCGTATTCGACGATGCCGATCTCGATCGCGCGCGCGACGCCGTGTTGTTCATGATCTATAGCCTCAACGGCCAGCGCTGCACCTCGTCGAGCCGCGCCCTGGTGCAGCGTTCGATCTACGACAAGTTCACTGCCGAGTTGAAGGCGCGCGTCGAGAAGATCAAGGTCGGCCATCCGCTCGATCCCGCCACCGAGATCGGGCCCCTGATCCACAAGCGGCACGTCGAGAAGGTGCTGAGCTATGCCGATCACGCCAAGGCGGACGGCGCCACTGTCGCCACCGGCGGCAAGCGTGCGATGGAAGGTCAGGGCAACTTCGTCTGCCCTACGCTGTTCACCGATGCGAAGAACTCGATGAAGATCGCGCAGGAAGAAATCTTCGGACCGGTGCTGACCGCGATCCCATTCGAGGACGAGGCGGATGCGCTGCGCATCGCCAACGACGTGCGTTACGGTCTCGCCGCTTACATCTGGACCGGTGATGTCGGTCGTGCGCATCGTGTATCGCAGAGCGTCGAGGCTGGCATGGTGTGGGTGAATTCGGAGAACGTGCGGCATCTGCCGACGCCGTTCGGCGGTGTCAAAGCCAGCGGCATCGGCCGCGACGGCGGTGATTATGCTTTCGAGATCTACATGGAGCAGAAAAACATCGCCATCGGTCTCGACAAGCATCGCGCGCCGAAGATCGGCGTCTAGGTCGATCAGCGCAAAGGGAGACGACAATGGAAAGCAAGCTTCCGCGCTTCGATGCCAGCATTCTCGGCGCGGTCGCCGCCGGCGCACAGCTTTATGAGCTGTCGCACGCGATGGCGCCGTCGATGCCGGTCTATCACCAGCACATCCCGTTCTCCTTGGCGTTGCATCGTCGCCACGGCGATCCGCATCCGGTGAAGCGGGAGGATGGCTCCAGCTTTGCCAATGAGGTCATCGTTACGTCCGGCCATTCCGGCACGCATATCGATGCGCTCGGTCATTTCTCCCGCAACGGCTGCCTGCACGGCGACGTGCGCGTGGCCGACGTCGAGACGCGCGATGGTTACCGCGAGCATTCGGTCGCCGATATCCCGCCGATCATTCAAAGCGCGGTCGTGCTGGATGTTGCTGCTGCCAAGGGCGTCGATTGTCTTGCGCCTGCGCAGGAGGTCACCGTCGCCGATACTGAGGCCGCGTTGGCGCTAAGCGGCGCGACGATCAAGCCGGGCGATGCGGTGCTGATCCGCACCGGCTGGTCGAAGTACTGGACGGACGCGGAAATGTTCATCGGCCGCCGCGGCGGGATGCCTGGCCCCGGTGAGAAGGCGACGCGCTGGCTGATCGAACGCGGCGCGACCCTAATGGGATCGGATACGCCCGGCTTCGAATGCCTGCCGACGCCCGGCGTTTCGGTTCACGCCATCCTGCTGGTGGATGCCGGCATTCACATCATCGAGAATCTTAATCTCGAGGAGATCGCCAAAAAGCGCGCACCCCGTGCGCTGTTCGTGGCGTTGCCGTTGCGTCTGACTGGCGCAACAGGTTCGCCGATCCGGCCGATCGCCATCGCTTGACCAATGATGCGGCCTATCCCACGATAGGCCGCACCGCTTCTCTGCAGTTTGTTCAACGAGAGGGCAGTTTTCATCGACTTGCCGCGGCGGTCACGGTCCGATATACCTACCAATCGTTAGGGAGACTCATTGAGGCCAGTTTGCATGTCACTCGCCGGACGATCCTACGAAGAAGTGTGCGGGGCCTTTTCTTGGGTCATTCCGGAACGGTTCAACATCGCGACGGCAATCTGCGACCGGCATGTCGGGGCAGGGCGTACGGCTTTGATCCATGAAAAGGCGAATGGCGCAGCCACCGATTTCACTTTCGAGGTTCTCCAGGAGCGTTCGCGGAGGTTGGCCAATGCGCTGACGGCGCAAGGCATCAATCGTGGTGACCGCATTGGAATTCTGCTACCGCAATGTCCTGAAGCGCTCATTACGCATCTCGCCGCCTATCGGATCGGCGCCATCGCGCTGCCGCTGTTCACGCTGTTTGGGCCGGACGCGCTTGCCTATCGGCTCAATGACAGCAGCGCCAAGGCCGTGGTGTCGAACACCGAAGGCATCGAGAAATTGATCCAGTTGCACGATCAACTGACGGCTGGCCCGCTCTTGATCGCAATCGAAGATCGCGTCGATTCTTCGACCCTTGAATGGTCGAGGTTGATCGAGGCCGCTTCATCCGATCACACGACGGTTGATACCACTGCGGAAGACCCGGCCATTATCGTCTATACATCGGGCACGACGGGAAATCCGAAGGGTGTACTGTACGCGCATCGCACCTTGCTCGGTCATATGCCGGGTGTCGAATTTCCGCATGACTTCTTTCCGCAGCCCGGAGACCGCATGTGGACGCCGGCGGACTGGGCTTGGGCGGGCGGTCTGATGGACGTTCTGCTGCCGTCGTTGTTTCACGGCATTCCGGTGCTCGCCAAACGCCTGAAGAAATTCGATCCCGAAGAGGCCTTTTCATTGATCGGTCGACATGGCGTCCGCAACGCGTTCATGCCGCCGACCGCGCTCAAGATGATGCGGCAAGTCACGCGGCCACGGGAGCGTTTCTCCTATGCGATGCGTTCGATCGCAAGCGGCGGCGAACGGCTCGGCGAGGAAATGCTCGGCTGGGGCCGCGAGGTGTTCGGCCTGACCATGAACGAATTTTACGGTCAGACCGAAGCCAATCTGACGGTCGGCAACTGCGCTTCCATCATGCCGCTAAAGGAAGGGTCGATGGGGCGGGCCATGCCCGGTCATGTGCTGGAGGTGGTGGACGACGACGGGAATCCCGTCAATCCCGGCGAGACCGGGACCATTGCCGTGAAGACTCCAGATCCGGTGTTTTTTCTGCGCTACTGGAACAAGCCTGATGCCACCGGCGAGAAATTCCGCAATGGCTGGCTGCTGACGGGCGATACCGGTCATCGTGACGAGGAAGGATACTTCTGGTTTCACGGCCGCAACGATGACGTCATCATCTCCGGCGGCTATAGGATCGGTCCGACCGAGATCGAGGATTGCCTGATGCAGCATCCCGCGGTCGCGCTCGTCGCGGTCATCGGTGTGCCGGATAGTGTTCGCGGCGAGGTGGTAAAGGCGTTTGTCGTTCCCCGCGCGGGGATGACAGTTGATACAGCGCTGCAGGAAGATATGCAGCAGTTCGTCAAGGCGCGTTTATCGGCTCATGAATATCCGCGACAGATCGAGATTCGCGACTCGCTGCCGATGACGATCACCGGGAAAATCCGTCGCAAGGATCTTCGCGACGAGGTGAATGGAGCGACACCGTGAGTTGCCTCACGCTCGCCGTCGAGACCTCCGATAAAGGAAAGGCCTGATGGGACGCTTGTTTGATGAATTCAGTATCGGTCAGCGTTTCGAGACACCGTCCCGAACGATTACCGAAGCCGACATCGGGACGTTCGCCGGCCTAACCGGCGACTATAACCCGGTCCATACCGACGAAGTGTTCGCAACCGCGACCGGCTTCGGCGGACGGATCGCCCACGGGCCGATGGGCATCGGGATCGCGTTCGGCCTCGCCTCACGCCTCGATCTGATCGACGGAACGGTGGTCGCGCTGCTTGGTGTGACCTGGGATTTCAAGGCGCCGATGCGGCCGGGCAGCACGATTCGCGCCTTGATAGAGGTCATCGAAACGCGCAATGTCAGTAACCCGGCACATGGCCTGCTGGGATTGTCCATTGCGCTGGTCGACGAAGCCGACAAGCCTCTTCAGGAAGGTAGCGCACGCCTCTTGATGCGGAAAATGCGGTATGAGAAAGCGAAATGGGGCAGCGTTTAATCGCAAGGAGAGGTGACCATTAGTCAGGCAGTTGCACGGACCGCGAAGGCGTCCGCCGCCAAATCCGAAGTCTCGGACCCGAACGGCGGGGCCCGGCAAATCCTCAACGCCACAGCATGGCTTTTGCGCCATCGCGGCTACGAGGCGACGACCACGCGTGCGATCGCCGAGCGGGTCGGCATCAAGGCCGGTAGCATCTATCACCACTTCCCGTCGAAGGATGCCATTGTCGAGCGGGTGATCAACGAGGGTGTGCGTCTCGTTCATAAGGCTGTGACGGCGGCGCTGGATGCGCTGCCGAAAAAGGCGACGCCGCGCGACCGCCTGCGAGCCGCGATCAAGGCTCACCTGCTATCCTCGTTGGAGCACAGCGACTACACTTCGGCATCGATCCGGGCTTTTGCGTTCCTCCCGCCCGAGCTTCGCAGGACCTGTCGTGTCGAGCGGCGGCGTTATGAAGACATCTGGCAGGAGCTGATGCAAGACGCGTCTCGCGCGGGCTATATCCCCAAGGATGTGTCGCTTGATGCGGCACGCCTGATGCTGCTCGGCGCGGTGAACTGGGCCGGCGAATGGTATCGTCCGGGGCGTGTTCCGATCGATAAGATCGCGGCTGATTTTGCCCAGATCGCATTCGGCGCACGACGGGCCTGATTGATCTTCATTGGGTCTGAACAGTCCGAGCGGGTGCTCGGCTTTCCCTCAAAGTCGTTTCGCAACTTCTTCCAGCATCACTTCGGTGGCGCCGCCGCCGATCGATTGCACGCGCGCATCGCGCGTCATCCGCTCGATGACGCTTTCCCGCATGAAGCCCATGCCGCCGTGGAACTGAAGGCAATCGTACATCACGGCGTTGACGAGTTCGCCGCAATAAGCCTTCACCATCGAAACTTCGCGGGTGACGTCACGTCCCTGTGCATCGCCCCATGCGGCGGCGTAGACAAGCTGGCGCCCGGCTTCCACTTCGGCGGCGCGCATGGATATCCGCTGCCGGATGCCTTGCTTGTCCCATAGCGGCGCACCGAAAGCCTTTCGAGTCTTGAGGTAGGCTACTGTCAGATCGAGCGCTGCTTGCGCTTCGCCCATCGCCATGGCGCCGATCACCGTGCGTTCGTTCTGGAAGTTGCGCATGATGGCATAGAAGCCCTTGCCCTCTTCACCGAGTACGGCATCGTGCGGCACCAGACAGTCCTCGAACACCAGTTCGGCGGTGTCGGATGAGCGCCACCCGTGCTTGTCGAGCGCGCGGCTGACGCGGAAGCCCGACGTCCCTTTCTCGATGAGGAACATGGTGATCGCCTTGCTGCCGCCGGACAGTTCGCCCGTCTTCGCAGCAACGCAGTAGAGATCGGCATGAACGCCGTTGGTGATGAACATCTTGGCGCCGTTGAGCACATAGCCAGCGTCGGTCTTCCGCGCAGTAGTGCGAATGCCTTTGACGTCGGAGCCGGCGTCAGGTTCGGTTACGCCGACCGCGCAGATGGCTTCGCCCGACACGATCTTCGGCATCCACTGTGCCTTCTGCGCCTCGCTGCCGGCGTTGAAAACGTGGACCGATGCCATGTCGGTGTGCACCAGCGCGGTGATCGCCACGCCGGAAAAGGTCGAGCGTCCCAGTTCCTCGGCGAATATCACGCTCCCCAGCGTATCCATGTTCGATCCGCCATAGGTTTCCGGATAGCGAATGCCGAAGAAGCCGAGCGAACCCATCCGGCGCAGCACCTCACGCGGGACGTAACCCTGCTGCTCCCAGGCATCTCCGTGCGGCTTGATTTCGTCCTCGACGAAGCGGCGAACTTGATCACGCAGCATCTCGTGCTCGGCCGTAAAATACGGTGAATGCGCATTGGTTGCTCCGTCTGCATGCGCTTCCGCTGGCCGGGTCATTCATTGCCTCCCTTGTTGGTTCGAAACGATTGGTGACCTGTCATGGGCACGCCGTCACGGGATTTCTGACTTCCATACCTAACGATTGTTAGGTATAAGCCATCGCGTAACGGGCAGCAAGCCGCGCCACGGTGCACACGCGGCTGGAGAAGTATCATGACTGCAGTGCGATTTGAAACATTGGTCGAAACGTTGCGGAGTCATCATGGTGCGGTTCTGCAGGGCGGCGGCGAAGCGTTGGTCAAGCGGCATAAGGCGCGCGGCAAAATCCCGGTTCGCGATCGCGTCGATTTGCTGCTCGATATCGGCAGCCCGTTTCTCGAACTGTCGCCGCTCGCGGCCCACGGTCTGTATAGCGGTGAACTGCCGTCTGCGGGAATCGTCACGGGCATCGGTATGGTTCACGACACGCCCTGCATGGTGATTGCCAACGATGCGACGGTGAAAGGAGGCTCGTTTTTCGCGGAAACCGTGCGCAAACATCTGCGCGCACAGGAGATTGCGGAGGCGCATCGGCTGCCTTGCATTTATCTTGTCGATTGCGGCGGCGCTTTCCTGCCGGAACAAGATCGGGTGTTTCCGGATCGTGATCATTTCGGTGGCACGTTCTACAATCAATGCCGGATGTCGGCGGCGGGGATTCCGCAGATTTCGGCGGTGTTCGGTGGCTGTACGGCGGGCGGCGCGTACATCCCGGCTTTGTCCGACGAATCTGTGATGGTGCGCGGCACCGGCCGTATCCATCTCGGTGGACCGCCCATCGTCAAGGCGGCGATCAATGAGATTGTCGATGGTGAAACGCTGGGCGGCGCCGACATGCACGCCACGGTTTCCGGTGTAACCGATCACGTCGTTGACAACGAAATCGAGGCCATCGGCAAGCTCCGGGAAATCGTGTTGGGTTTTGGAACGCTGCGCCGTGCCGCGCCGCCGCCTTTTGCCCCGGCACCGCCTGCGGGAGATCCGGACGAATTGGCATCGCTGGTGCCAGTTGACCTAAAGAAGCCTTACGATGTTCGCGCGGTGATATCGCGCATCGTCGACGGCGGTGAGTTGCATGAATTCAAACCGGCCTATGGCGCATCGTTGGTCACCGGCTTCGCACGCATCCATGGTTTTCCGATCGGCATTCTCGCCAATAACGGCGTTCTGTTTTCGGAGTCCTCGGTTAAGGGTGCGCACTTCATCGAGTTGTGCGACCAGCGACATATTCCGCTGCTGTTCCTTCAGAATATCACCGGCTTCATGGTCGGGACCGAGGCAGAGCGCGCCGGTATCGCCAAGCACTCGGCGAAACTGGTCTATGCCGTCTCCAATGCGCGCGTGCCGAAATACACCGTGTTGATCGGTGGATCGTATGGCGCCGGCAACTACGGCATGTGCGGCCGTGGCTTCCGGCCGCGCTTTCTGTTCACCTGGCCCAACTCGCGCATCGCCACCATGAGTCCCGATGTGGCTGCCACGGTTGTTACCGAGTTACGCCGGCAGAGCCTGAAAGGCGGTGGCGACGAGGCGGCCATCGCGGATCTCGATCGCCGTACACGCGCGCAGTTCGAGGAACAGAGCGACCCGTATTATGCAACGGCACGGCTTTGGGATGACGGAATCATCGAGCCGGCGCAGACTCGCGACGTGCTCGGCCTCTGTCTTTCGCTCGCTGCCGACGAACCGCGCGATCCATCGGCGCGGCCGGTTTACCGAATGTAGGACGAGGCATGTTTCGTACGCTTCTCATTGCCAATCGCGGCGAAATCGCCGTCCGCATCATCCGTACGGCAAAGCGCATGGGTCTGCGTACTGTCGCCGTCTATTCCGATGCGGATCAGGACGCCATGCATGTCAGGCTCGCCGATGTCGCGGTGCCGATCGGGCCCGCGCCGGCGCGCGATAGCTATCTGCGCGCCGATCGCATTATCGGCGCTGCATTGGCGGCTGGTGCCGATGCCATTCATCCCGGCTACGGTTTTCTGTCAGAGCGCACCGACCTGCCTGAGCTTTGCCGAAAACATGGACTCGTCTGGGTCGGGCCGCGCGTCGAAGCCATCGCCGCGATGGGCTCGAAGATCGAGGCCAAGCGCCTTGCCGTTGCGGCAGGTGTGCCGGTCGCTCCTGGATATGATGGCGACGACCAGGGCGATGAGCGTCTTGCAGTAGAGGCCGAGCGTATCGGCCTACCGGTGATGATCAAGGCGTCGGCGGGCGGTGGCGGCAAGGGGATGCGGCCGGTGCATGACGCCGCCGCGCTTCGCGACTCGCTGATCGCGGCGCGCCGCGAAGCGGAAGCGGCGTTCGGCGACGGCCGCCTGCTGATCGAGAAGCTGATCGAGCGGCCGCGTCATGTCGAGGTTCAAGTTCTTGGCGACAAGCACGGCCATCTCGTGCATCTCTTCGAGCGGGATTGCTCGGTTCAGCGTAACAACCAGAAGCTGCTCGAGGAAGCTCCCGCGCCGAATCTGTCCGAACAGGCGCGCAAGGCATTGCACCACCACGCTTTGCAGCTTGCATCCGCTATCGGATATGATTCGGTCGGCACGATGGAGTTCATGGTCGATGCCAAGACCGAGGGCATCTTTTTCCTCGAAATGAATACCCGCCTTCAGGTCGAGCATACGGTGACGGAGGAAATCACCGGTCTCGATATCGTGGAGTGGCAGTTGCGGGTCGCGGCCGGCGAACCGCTGCCGTTCAAGCAGGACGATATCGATTGTCGTGGCCATGCGATTCAGGCGCGTCTCACCGCGGAGCGCGCCGATCAAGGCTTTCGCCCCGATACCGGAAAGATAGAGCTGTGGGCGCCACCTGCCGATGTACGCATCGACAGCGGTGTTACAACGGGCACCGACATTGGGCTGCACTACGACAGTTTGCTGGCCAAGGTGATCGCCATCGGAAGCAACCGAGATAAGGCGGTCGCGCAACTCGCGGTCGCGCTGGAACGGCTCATCGTGTTAGGGCCTGCGACCAACCGCGCGTTCCTATGCGATGCGCTTCACTCTGTCGATTTCGCCGGGGGCCGCGCGACGACCAGACTGATCACCGAAAACTGGCCGGACGGCTGGGCACCGAAGCCGGATGACGTCGTTCTCGCGCGACGCATGGCGGCCCTTGTAACAAGACTGAGCAGCGACGCGCCGGCGCAACATTCGCCGTGGTCCGGCAAATCCGGCTTTCGCGTGCTTGGCCCCGGCGGGCGCGCCGGTGCCAGTCATCTCACGATTCGGGCCGACAACGCGGCTTGGGCCATGACCGTGACCGGAGATCGCGACCAGTTCACGATTTCCGATGCTGACGGCGTGCTTGCGGTCCTGGCTTCGACTGCGGCGGGAATCCTGACTGTCCAGATCGGCGAGACAACCCATCGTTTTCCGTTCGCTATGGATGGTCATCGTGTGGCTATCCGTGCGCGATCGTTTGATGCCAGTTTTGAAGTCCGCCTCACGGCGGATGTCGCGCTTGAAACGGCCTCCGGTGTCAACAATGCTGATTCCAATGACATCATGGCAACGATGCCCGGATTGTTGGCAGATGTCATGGTGGCGGAAGGTGACGATGTCGATGCAGGACAGACGGTGGCCGTTCTGGAATCCATGAAGCTGTTTACCGATCTGAAGGCGACATGCGGTGGCCGTGTCACGCAGGTCGCGGCAGAAAAGGGAAAGACCGTTCGCGCCGGCCAGTTGATCGTCTCGATCGAGCCGGTGGAAGCTGCAAAATCCTGAGGGAGGTTACATTGCCGGGTCTATGGTTTGAGGAATTTTCAGTCGAGCAGACATTCCATCATCCGATCACACGCACGGTGACGGAGATGGACAACATGCTGTTTTCCAACATGACGCTCAATCCGCAACCGCTGCACATCGATTTTCATTTTGCAGCAGAGACCGAATTTGGAAAGCCGCTGGTAAATTCGCTGTTCACGCTCGGGCTGATGATCGGAATATCGGTGCACGACACCACATTGCGCACCACCATTGCCAACCTCGGAATGACCGACGTGAACTTCCCCGCGCCGGTCTTTCACGGCGATTCGATTCATGTGGTGACCACGGTAGAAGCGGTCCGCGCCAGCGGATCGCGCCCCGACGCAGGGCTAGTGACTTTTCGGCATCGCGCTTTCAATCAGAACAATCAGGAGGTCGCCAATTGCACCCGCGTGGCCTTCATGCGCAAGCGGCCGGCCGGGAAAGCGAAATAGTCTCAATAGAATTGAAGGGCGATTGCATGCGCTCGTTTCTGTTTGTTCCAGCGGACTCCGAAAAGAAGCTTTCCAAGGGGCTCGGGACTAACGCCGATGCGTTGATCCTCGATCTCGAGGATTCAGTTGTCACGGACCGCAAACCGCAGGCCCGGACCATCGCGCATGGTTTCCTTAGCGAGCAAATTGCGAAACCCAAGCGCCCTTATCTGATCGTGCGCGTCAACGCGCGAGACAGCGGGCTCACGGAAGCCGATCTCGATGCCGTCATGCCCGCGCGACCAGACGCCATCATGCTGCCGAAAGCCGAAGGTGGCGTTGACGTCGACTATCTCGACCGTCAATTGGCGTTACGCGAACGGGCGCATCAGACCGTCGCGGGCCATACCCGAATTTTCGTGGTCGCCACAGAAACCGCCAAGGCGATCTTTCAACTCGGCAGTTACGCCGGGGGCAGTGCACGGCTGAGTGGTCTGACCTGGGGCGCCGAGGATCTAGCCGCCGATATCGGCGCGGAATCCAAACACGACGCCAGCGGCCGTTACATCGAACCATTCCGGCTTGCCCGCTCTCTGTGTCTGTTCGGCGCGGTGGCTGCCGGTGTGCAGCCGATCGATTCGGTCTATCCGCCGTTTCAGGATGTCGAAGGGCTGCGCCGCGAATGCGAGGAGGCACGACGCGACGGTTTCACGGGCAAGATGGCGATTCACCCGGCACAGATCGACACGATCAATGAGGTATTTACGCCAAGCGCTGCTGCGGTCGCAGAAGCGCGTGCGGTGATCGCGGCGTTCGCAGCCAATCCGACGGCAGGTGCGGTCAGTCTCAACGGACGAATGCTGGATATGCCGCACCTTAAGCTCGCCCAAAGGCTGCTCGCGCGAACCAAGTTGTAACCATTCGGAGCAGGAACTGAATTGCGCTGTGGATCCAGCGGTGCAGTTTGGCTTAGGTGACGGAGCGTGGGCTCAGGGCGCCGAAGGATGCAGGGTCATAAGTGAGCTTGTATTGCATGTCGGCTGCAACGATCGGCTGCCTGCAATGATCGCATATCACAGAAGCATGGAAATCATGTCCGCAAGCGGTGTGTTTAAGCAAGAGCGGAAGCTTTCCCTTTGAAAGCCAACGATCACCCCACTGCAGCATCACGATGAAGGGACCGTAGAGGTCACGACCCATATCGGTGAGCAGATACTCATGACGATCAGGTGACGTTTGATATTGCCGCCGGTGAAAGACGCCACTCGCAACGAGTCGAGACAATCGATCGGTGAGGATGTTCGGCGCGATTTCAAGTTCGGTCAAAATCTTGTCGTAGCGACGATTGCCGAAGAATCCTTCGCGCACGACCATGAAACTCCATTTGTCGCCGATGATCTGCAACGCGCGTGAAACGGAGCTTGGACGTCCGAGCAGGAAGCGACTTCCATCGGAGGCCCGCCGCGTATTGCGACCGGCCTTTGCCGGATAGCGGCCGGCGCCTGGTCCGTCCCGGTACGTCACGCTCCGTGCTTCGACGCTCTCGCCGCAATGCGAGCACGCTACGATGGGGTGACAAGCGCAGCCGCAACTCATGTGAATGAGCGTCAGGGGAACGGGTTTGCCATCGGCCAGCCAGCGGTCGCCGAACTGCATTAAGGCGATAAAGCTTGGATAGAGATCGAACCCCATCTTGGTCAGGCGATACTCCTTGCGTTGCGAGGAGCCTGCTGCTGCCTGACGGAAGATGGCGAGTTGCGTCAACTTTCTCAGGCGATCGGTCAGCGTCGCGCGCGGAATGCCGAGCGCCGAGCGGAACGCCTCGAATGTCTGCGTTCCGAAGAACGCTTCGCGAATGATCAGAAACGCCCATGCATCGGACACGATATCGAGGGTTCGCGCCACCGAGCAATTCCGCTCGCGACGCGTCGCGTTCGACCGGATTCCGACCGACTTCGGAGCAGGTTTGATCGGAGTTTTCCCAATCCGGATCTTGGCGGTAGCGGGCATTTGAGAGCGGTCTCGGTACAACTTGAACTTGCGGGCGTTTCGAATGGTGCGTCCGTTTATCACATCATCGCGATTGACTCCTCGAAAATGTAAGTCTAGTTATGCATGTCGCTTAAGTCTAGTTATGCATGTGACTTGAGACGAAGCCGACTACATCAAGCAACTTCGGGGAGGAAGGACATGATGGCCGGAATTCAAAGAACTCTGATCGCCGCGGCTGTAGCCGCCCTTTTGATCAATCAGGCGTCAGCGCAAACCGCGACAATCTCCGATAACGTCGTCAAGATCGGTGTGCTGACCGATATGTCCGGCCAATTTTCTCATGAATCCGGAGAAGGCGCGGTCACTGCGGTCAAGATGGCGGTCGAGGATTTTGGCGGCAAGGTGCTGGGCAAGCCGATCGAGGTGGTTGTCGCCGACCATCAGAACAAACCTGATATTGCCTCGGCGTTGGCGCGCAAGTGGTTCGATGTCGAGAAGGTCGACATGATCGCCAATTTGATCAACTCGTCGATCGCGCTCGGCGTCTCGCAGCTTGCGAAGGAAAAAGATCGAATTGCCATCGTCAACGGTTCCGGCTCGTCGCGGCTGACCAACGATGCCTGCACGCCGAACAGCATTCACTACGCCTACGATACCTATGCTCTCGCCAAGGGCACTGGCGCGGCGCTGCTGAAGGCCGGTGAAAAGAGCTGGTACTTCCTCACAGCCGATTATGCGTTCGGACATGCGCTGGAGGCCGATACCTCGGCCATCGTCAAGTCCCTCGGCGGAGAAGTGGTGGGTTCGGTGCGCTACCCGCCGGAAACCTTCGACCAGTCGTCGTTCCTGCTGAAGGCACAGGCATCGAAAGCCAAGGTGGTTGCGCTTGCCGGTTCAGGCACTGTGCTGGTGAACGCGGTGAAGTCGGCGCAGGAATTCGGCATCCGCAAAGGCGGTCAAGAACTGGCGGGGCTGCTGGTTTGGATCACCGACATCAAAAGCATGGGGCTGGATCTCGCGCAGGGGCTGGTGTTGACCAATGCGTTCTACTGGGACCGCGACGATGAAACGCGCGCGTGGTCGAAGCGATTCTATGAGCGGATGAAGCGGATGCCCCACATGGGTGACGCCGGCGACTATTCGTCGACCATGCATTATCTCAAGGCGATCGCGGCGGCCGGCACCGACGACGCGCAGGCGGTGATGCGCAAGATGCGGGACATGCCGATCAACGATTTCTTCGCCAAAAACGGCAAGATCCGTGAGGACGGGCGAATGGTGCACGACATGTACGTGTACGAAGTCAAAAAGCCGTCGGAGTCAAAGGGTGAGTGGGATTACTACAAGCTGCGTGAAGTGATCCCGGGGGAGCAGGCATTTCGCCCGCTCAAGGACAGCGCTTGTCCGCTGGTCAAGAAAGGCTGATCTTGATCCTGAAGTACGGATCAACCCCTCGCGATATGACATTGTTATCGGTCATGTCGCGAGGGCGGTTTCAAAGGCTGATATTGAAGCAGGCTCGGCGACTAAGCCAAGGCGGAATGAGCCGATGCAAGAAGCCCATGGGGTTTTCGATGAGCGATCGACCCGGACCAGAGGTTAGAGCCGCTTTCACGCACTTTCGTGCAATGACGACGCGGTGGGGCGACAATGACGCATACGGCCACATGACAAACGTCACCTATCTTTCTTTCTTCGATTCCACCGTCTGTCAGTACTTGATTGAAGGCGGTGTTCTCAATGTCCAGACAAGTCCGGTCGTGGGCCTCGTCGCAGAAACCAATTGCAGGTATTTCAAGGAGATTGCCTTTCCCTCGATCATCAATGTCGGAATGCGGATTGGTCATCAGGGGAACAGCAGCATTCGCTATGAGATCGGCCTGTTCCGAGACGATGACGATCTTGCCTGCGCACAAGGCTTCCTTGTTCACGTCTATGTCGAACGTCAGTCCGGCCGGCCGGTATCGATACCCGCCGACATCCGCAAGGCGGTCGCGCCGCTGCATCGGCACCCAGGCAGATAGAAGGGCATGCGGAAATGGATATGTCCGGCAAAATCGCACTGAAGGCTCCGAAGCAGCGCGTTTGGGAAGCGCTTAATGATCCCGGCATTCTCAGGGCCTGCATTCCGGGCTGTGAGAGTCTGGAGAAGACGGCTGACGATGGATTTGCTGCCGTCGCGGTGCTGAAAGTCGGGCCGATCAAAGCGAAGTTTCAAGGGAAGGTTCGCTTGCCCGATATCGTGGAGCCCACCAGCTATACGATTTCCGGTGAGGGGCAGGGTGGGATCGCCGGCTTCGCCGCTGGAAGCGCCAAGGTTGCGCTTGAGCAGATCGATCCGCAAACGACCGAGTTGTCCTACTATACTGAGGCTCGGGTTGGCGGCAAAATCGCCCAGCTTGGTGCGCGTCTGATTGATTCGACGGCGAAAAAGCTCGCCGCGCAGTTTTTCGAGCAGTTCGGGGCGCAGGTTTCGGATCATGCGGCCAGCGACGGTTACTGAGCGGACATCTCATACGCGGCAAGGCAAATACAGTGGCAGACATCGAATGCACGATCGAGAATGGTGTTGCGACGGTAACGTTGAATCGCCCCGCCGCGCGTAATGCCATGACATTGTCGATGTGGAAGGACGTTGCACGTATCTTCAGGGACCTGGGAGAGAAACGTGACGTCCGAACGATTATTCTGACCGGTGCCGGTGGCAACTTCAGCGTAGGCGCCGATGTTTCTGAATTTTCTGTTGTACGGTCCAGCGCGCGGGACAGCACCGAATACGAAATCGCCGTCGATGCGTCGTCCGGGGCCATCGCCGGCGCGCCTCAACCCGTCGTCGCGGTTATCGAAGGGTATTGCCTTGGCGGTGGATGCCATCTGGCGATGGCATGCGACTTTCGCTTTGCGGGTCCAACCGCTCAACTCGGCATTCCGTCCGCCAACCTGTCGATTGTCTATGGGGTTCACAGTACGAAGCGGCTTTTGGCCCTGGTCGGCCTGATACACGCCAAACGTCTTCTCTATACGGCGGAACGTTTGAATGCCTCCGAGGCTATGAGTATCGGGCTTGTTGATCGCGTGAATGAGGATCCGAGAGACGAGGCACGCGCCTTTGCGGCGAAGATCGCGGACAAGGCGCCGCTTTCAATCGCGGGCGCCAAGTATATCCTTAATCAAGCCTCCATGGGCGATAGCGGTGCACTGGCGCAGGAATTGATCGACCATGCCTCGGATAGCGATGACTATCGCGAGGCGCGATCGGCGTTCGCCGAAAAGCGGCGCCCGGCATTCAAGGGACGTTGAAATGAAGCCGGCGCCATTTGACTATCTTGCTGCCGATAGCGTCGACGCCGCCGTTCAGGCACTCGCCGCCGCTGGTGGTGACGGCAAGATTATAGCCGGCGGTCAGAGCTTGTTGCCGATGCTCAATTTCCGGTTGCTTCGACCGTTAATTCTCATCGACGTCAACCGGATTTCGGATCTCGCTGATGTCCGCGACGACGGGGATGACATTTGCATCGGTCCGCTGACGAGGCATCGAACCCTGGAGACGTCGCGCGTCATCGCCGCGGAGTTTCCGGTTCTCCACGAAGCGATGGGTTACGTCGCCCATCTGGCCATCCGCAATCGCGGTACGATCGGCGGAAGTCTCTCGCACGCGGACCCCGCGGCTGAATTGCCGATGATGTCGCTGCTGCTCGATGCGCGGTTGGCATTGCAATCGCCGTCCGGACGCAGAACGGTTAGAGCTCGTGATTTTTTTCTGGGCGCGTTGACCACCGCGCTTGAAGACGATGAGATGCTCGTTGAGGTGCGCCTGCCGAAACTGAGCAAGGGCGCTGGCTGGGCGTTCGAAGAAGTTGCGCGGCGCTCCGGCGATTTCGCGTTGGCATGTGTAGCCGTGATCCTGAATAGCGACGGCGACAGGATTTCGAGCATTCGTATTGGCATGATGGGTATCGGTGAAACACCGATGCGCGCGACCGATGCGGAAGTGTTGCTGACCGGTCAGCGCTATAGTGATGCGGCAGTTGCGGCGGCGATTGACGTTATTCGCGCGACCGTCGAGCCGAACACCGATCTGCATGCGTCATCGGATTATCGCAGACATCTGGTCGGCATCCTGGCCCAGCGCGCCATCGCTAAGGCATGGGATCGATCGAAGGAGGCGCGCCGTGATTGAACCCGTATTGATACGGATTACCGTCAATGGGGTGGAGCATGAGAAGCCGGTGGAGCCCCGCCTTCTGTTGTCCGACTTTCTGCGGAACGATCTCGGTCTGACCGGGACGCATGTGGGGTGCGAGCATGGCGTGTGCGGTGCCTGCACCGTGCTGGTGAACGGCGATAGTGTCAGATCGTGCTTGTTTCTGGCGATACAACTCGATGGCGCAAAGGTGGAAACCGTGGAGGGGCTTGGCGTCGCGCACGCCCTGCATCCGGTGCAGAAGGCGTTCCATGAATGTCATGCCTTACAATGCGGATTCTGTACGCCGGGGATGCTGATGACGACCATCGACCTTTTGCAGAAGTCGCCTCTGGTTGATGACGAGCAGATCCGCGAGGGACTATCCGGCAATCTTTGTCGCTGCACCGGATATCAGAATATCGTTCGCGCCGTGCGCCAGGCGGCCGATGAATTGAAGGCCGGACAAGTGGATGAGGCCGTATCATGAAAATGCACATCTTAGCGGGTGGCCGTTTGAAGATGCGTCGACACGTCTACTTTCCCGATGCCGACCGTAACGAGTCGATCGAGCTACCGGTGAGCTGCGTTTTGCTCCAGCATCCTGATGGAAACGTATTGTTCGATACCGGTTGTCATCCCGATATTGCCAGCAATGCCGAAGGACGATGGGGGCCGCTGGCGCGAGTGATGGCGCCACTGATGTCGGCAGATGACAATGTCATCAGCAGCTTGAAAGCCGTGGGCCTCGAGCCTGACGATATCGATGTCGTGATCTGCTCGCACCTGCACCCGGATCATTGCGGCTGCAATCAGTTCTTCAAGAAGGCGCGGATACTCGTGCGTGAGGAAGAACTTGCGGTGGCTCAGAGTGCCGATGCGGTCAGCGCGGGCTATTTGCCTGTCGAATGGGATCACCCGCTTAACTATCAGTCCGTGACGGCCGATCTCGATTTGTTCGAGGACGGAGCCATCCGGCTGGTGCATTTGCCGGGCCACACGCCGGGAACGATGGGCGCGCTGGTGACGCTAAAGAACAGCGGCCGCTTTCTGCTCGCGGCCGATGCAGTCAGTGTCCGGGAGAATCTGGATGCCGATATTATTCCGAAGAACACTTGGAATAAGGAGCTCTGTCGCGAGAGTTTTGCGAGAGTCAGAGCGATCGAGGCCGAGGGCGCGACAGTGATCTGCGGTCACGATGACGCGCAATGGTCCTCCCTGCGCAAGCTGGCGGACCACTATGACTGAAGCTCTGTCAAAATCATCCGGTTCGCATCAATGCAGCGTTGCTGAGGATATCGCCACGCGCCCGAAGATCATCGGCGCAAGCGTCAAGCGAACCGAGGATCCGCGTTTATTGACCGGCAAGGGTGCCTATGTTGATGACCGCAAGGTGCCCGGTGTTCTGCATGTCGCATTCCGGCGCAGCGATCATTCTCATGCACTGATCAAATCGATCGATTGCGATGAGGCTCGCAGGGCCGCCGGCGTCGTAGCAGTGTTTACGGCTGACGATATGTCGGAGGTCAACGCGGTTTTCGCGACGTCGCGGATGAAGAACTACCACGCGACGGCGATTAGCGGGTTGGCCACGAAGAAGGTGCGTTACGTCGGCGAGCCTGTCGTCGGTATTGTCGCGCAAAGCCGCTATCTGGCCGAAGACGCACTCGAACTGATCGAAATCGACTATGAGCCGCTGGCTGTGGTCATCGATCCCGAGGAAGCCGCGAAGCCATCGTCCGCAATCCTTCACGATGAAGCCGGCACCAATGTTCTGTGCTCTCGCGAGTTCAGAACAGGCGATGCCGATTCCGCGATTTCGAGCGCTGCCGTTCGCGTGTCCGGGCACTTCCGGTTTCATCGCAAGTCGCCGACGGCGATGGAAAGCCGTACCTATCTCGCCGAATATGAGGCTGGTCGGGATGAATTGACGCTCTACACGTCGTCTCAGGTGCCGGGAATTATCCGCGATGCGTTGTCGGATGCGCTCGATATGCCGGGAAGTCAGTTACGCGTGGTGGCGCCGGATGTGGGCGGTGGTTTTGGCGGAAAGGCATCGCTTTACCCGGAAGAGATTTTCGTCGCCTTCGCTGCGCGTCGTCTCGGTCGAGCGGTGAAGTGGACCAGCGACCGCATGGAAGATCTCGCCGCCACCAGTCAAGCCTTCGATCAGATCGTCGATGCCGAACTCGCGCTGGATGCGGAAGGCAACGCGGTCGCGCTCAAGGCCGAAGTAATCGGCGATGTTGGTGCCTATTCGATCTATCCGTGGACGGCAGTGATCGAGCCGGTTCAAGTCGTGAGTTTTCTTCCGGGGCCCTACAAGATCGCCAACTATCTTGGGCGCGTGCGTGGTGTTGCGACTTCCAAGCCGCCGACCGGGCCGTATCGCGGGGTCGGGCGACCGACATCGACCTTTGTTACCGAGCGTTTGATGGACATGGCCGCGAAACGGCTCGGCATGGATCCTGTAGCGTTACGTTTGCGAAATATGATTCAGCCTGACGAGTTTCCGCATCGTATCGGCTCGGGCATCGTCTGGGATCAGTGTGCGTTCACCGAATGCCTCAACGCCGCTTGCGAGAAAGTGGATTATCCAACCCTGCGCGCTAGGCAGGCGGAAGCGCGTGCTGCCGGTCGTTGGTTCGGCATCGGTGTCGCCTGCTATGCGGAGTTGACCGGCATCGGCTCGCGGATTTCCGCGGCGCCCGGGATGCCGATCAATACGGGTACGGAGACCGCGAAGATTACGATCGATTCGACCGGTGCGGTCACCGCAGCGTTTGGCATCACCGCCATGGGGCAGGGCTTGGAGACTACGCTGGCACAAGTGGTTGCCGAGCATCTCGGCGGTCGCGTCAAGGACATCCGCGTGATCCAGGGCGATAGTGCGGCGGTTCCGAATGCGACCGGAAGTTACGCCAGCCGTAGTGCGGTGCTGGCAGGCGGTGCCGCGACGCTTGCCGCGAAAGAGGTCAAAGAGAAAATTATTCGGGCCGCGTCTCATCTTCTCGAAACGGGGCCCGAAGACCTTATCGTCGAGGATGGCAAGGTTTCGGTGGTTGGAACGGACAGAGTCCTGACCTTCCGCCAGCTGGCGCGAGCGGTTTACCTGGAGATGGGGCGCATTCCCGCTGACAAGCGGGAAGAACTGGCATCAACCAAAACCTACGATCCGGTATTCGGGACCAGCGCGACTGCAGCGCATTTGGCGGTGGTCGAGATCAATCCCGAAACCTACGAAATCAAACTGGAGCGGTTCGTTGTCGCCGAGGACTGCGGCCGACTGATCAATCCGATGATCGTCGACGGTCAGGTACATGGCGGCGTCGCGCAAGGCATCGGTGCGGCGCTGTATGAGGAAGTCATCTACAACGACGAAGGCCAGAACGTCACCGCCAGCCTCGTTGACTACATCATTCCGACCGCCACTGAAATTCCTCCCATTGATGTGGTGCATATCGAAGCGGAGTCCGTGACGACGCTCGGTGGTGTCCGCGGCATGGGCGAGGGTGGCACCATCGGCGCGCCGGCCGCTGTCGCTAATGCAGTCGCGGATGCCGTCGCCCCGTTGGGTATCGATATTCTGGAACTTCCAGTTTCGCCCGAACGGCTCTTTCGACTGATCGAAAACAGCAAAAACCATAAGGATCCATCGCATGGACATGAAACTTAAAGGCAAGGTCGCACTGGTCACCGGCGCGGCGCGAGACGTCGGGCGAGAAATTGCGCTCAGCCTTGCGGCCGAAGGCGCAGCGGTGGCCGTCAACTATCGTGGCTCGAAGGAACAGGCCGAAGCGGTCGTCGCTGAAATCGAACGGAGCGGCGGAAAAGCCATTGCCTACGGCGCAGATGTTTCGGATTTTGCCGCGGTTCAGGACATGGTCAACAAGATCGTCGCCGATCTCGGGCATCTTAATATCGTCGTCAACAATGCCGGCGTGGCGCTGCGCAATCGCTTCGTCGAGACGACCCCGGAGGAATGGCAGAAGCAGATCAATATCTGCCTCTACGGTGCCATTCACGTTTCGAAGGCGGCAGCGCCGCATCTGGAGAAAGCGGGCGATGGCCGGATTATCGCATTGATTGGGGATTCGTCGCGTGTCGGCGAGTCCGGCTTGGCGATCGTTGCGGCAGCACGCGCCGGCGTTATCGGGTTGATGAAGTCGCTCGCTAGGGAGTTCGGCCGTTTCGGAACGACCGCGAACACGATCTCACTTGGGCTGATCGAAACCGCACACGATCGCGCCTGGGTTGAAGCCAACCGCGACAAGCTGACGAAGTTCTATCCGCTTCGTCGCCTCGGGTTGCCACAGGACATCGCACCGACGGTGACGCTGCTCGCGTCGCCGCATGGCGGCTGGATCACCGGGCAGGTGATCAGCATCAGCGGTGGTTTCAGTATGGTCTAGTGAAAATAGCCGAGTAGAGGACGTAGACATGCTACGGACGGATCTGATCGAGTCGGTTCCGGCGCTGATCGAACGCCACGCAGGTGTGCGTGGCAGCAAGATCGCGTTTCAGGATGCCAACACCAAGGTGACCTACGCCGAACTGGCCAACCGCACCGCGAATCTGGCGGGGCATCTGGCCGATTTCGGCGTCGATGCCGGTGACACTGTTGCCATCTTTCTCCCCAACGGCGTGAGCTGGATTGAATCCTGCTTCGCAATCACGCGAGCCGGCGCGATCGGCGTTCCGATTAGCTACGACGCGACCGAAAGCGAAATCGCCTATCGGCTTCAGGATGCCTCCTGCAAGGTGGTGATAACCACCGATGAGCGTGCCCCGGTGCTTGACGCGATCAAGGTGCAATGTCCGTCGGTTACGACGGTCATCCTGGTCGAGCGTGGGGGAAGCCGCGGCGTCGGCGCGCGCTATAAAGGTCTTGTTGCGACGAAGCCGGCATCGCAGCCACGCGATCCGTCTTCGATTCACGACGCGGCCTATATCATCTACACCTCGGGAACGACGGGACGCGCCAAAGGCGTGCTGCTGTCGGTCCACAGCATGTTGTGGGTGGCCGCATCCTGCTGGGCGCCCATTGCTCAGCTTTCCGAACATGACAAGGTACTTTCTCCGCTTCCGCTCTTTCATTCATATGCGTTGAATTTGTCGGTGCTCAGCATCCTCGCGGCCGGCGCCAGCGAGTATATCATGGAGAAATTTTCGACCAGTGAAGCATTGAGATTGCTGGAGAGCGGTGAATTCACCCTGTTTCCCGGTGTGCCGACCATGTTCCACTACTTGCTGGAGACGGCAAAAGGAAACTCCGAAACAGCCCTGAAGAACCTTCGGCTTGCGGTCTCGGCCGGAGCCATTATGCCGGCGACACTCAATCGCGAGTTCGAAGGGCGCTTTGGCGTGACGCTTCTCGATGGATACGGAATCACCGAAACCGCAACCATGGTCACGATGAACTGGCCGTCCGGTGGACGAGTGTTGGGATCCTGCGGCTTGCCGATACCGGGACTCGCGGTCCGCATTGTCGATGCAGCCTCGGGAAAGGATGTGTCGACCGGCAGCGAGGGCGAGCTCATCGTTCGTGGTCCGAATGTGATGATCGGATATCATAACAAGCCACAAGAAACCGCCGCAGCGCTGCGCGACGGCTGGTATCATACCGGCGATCTCGCCAGGAGCGACGAAAACGGCTTCCTGATCATCACTGGACGGCTCAAGGAATTGATCATCCGCGGTGGACAGAACATTGCGCCGGCCGAGATCGAGGAAGTCGTCAGCGTCATCGACGGCGTTGTCGATAACGCGGTGGTTGGAGTTCCGCATGAACATCTCGGAGAAGTTCCTGCGCTGTTTGTGGTCAAGCGTGGCGATCGTGACGTCGAAGCCGAGCAAATTCTTGAGCATTGCAGGGCGCGGCTATCGTCCTACAAAGTTCCCTTCGTGGTGCACTTCGTTGACGAAATCCCGCGCACAGGGTCAGGCAAGATTATCCGTTTCAAGTTGCGTGAGCGGCTCGTCTCGTAGGCGAGGCACATTGCGCTCTATCGCAATCGTCGACTGCGCGAAATATCTCCTCTAGATCGATACGATATTTCGCTTCGCGCGATATGTCATGGCGCGGGAATGTCGGCGGCGACAACCGTGCTACTCCGTCAATGCCGTTTGTTAACTTTCGTTTGCGACCCGTCGGTGCGGAGAATACATTCGTCGACCACGGGTATGATGGAAGGGCGAATGCATGAACGATTTCGGATTCTCTACCACGGTTGCGACGAACGGTTCCGTATTGTCGGGCCCGTGGTGTGCTCCACTGCAGATGCTCGCCGAACAAGCCTATGATGGCCATGCCTCTATTCACGACGACGCAACCGCGCAGAAGCTTGGGTTTCGCGGTGGCACGATTGAGGGACCGACGCATTTCAGCCAGTTCGTCCCGCTCGGCGTTTCGATCTGGGGACGTGATTTTCTCGAAAGCGGTTGCATCTCCGCGCATTATCGAAATGCCGTGTTTGAAGGCGAGGAAGTGCAGGCATTCGCCAACTCGCCGGTGCCCGGTGGCACCCGTGCCGAAATCTGGATGCAGAAGAAAGACGGCACGGAGGTATTGCGCGGCTCGATGTCGCTCGCTCGCGATTTTTCGGACACGGCGCTTCAAAGCAGGTTGGCCGGCCTGAAGCCGGTCGGACCACTTGTCATTTTGCGCGACATCCGCACCGGCATGAAATCGAAGCGTCACAAGGTGCGGATGGATTTCCAACAGAATATGGGTGCGCTCTATCCGTTTTCCCTCAACCAGAAGCTTCAGAGAATCACGCAAGCTTCGTCGTGGTACACGCCGCAGGGGGCATCGTTGACCCCGTGGGGAAAGCCGATCATTCCGATGGAGATGATCAGCGTCCTGCTCAATCACACCGCCAAGATCGATCCGTTTCCGGTTCGCGGCTCCACCGTCGGTTTGTTCGCCGATCAGGAGATCAAGCTGATCAAGGGTCCTCTCTTCGTGGGCGAGGATTACGAGATCGAGCGGGAGGTCGTGGCGCTCAGCGAAAGCAAACGGACCGAAAGCATGTGGATTCGCACTTCGGTCTATCATCCGGGCTCAAGCGACGTAATCGCGACGATGCTGCTCAACAGCGCGAGTCTCAAAGAATCGTTCGTTGAAACTGGTCACTAGCCGTTCGTATTGACTGATGCGTTCTATTTCGGTGAGCGGTATGACGGGCGGTAAAACGTCAAACTCACTCACTAGACGGAAGATATCGCGCTGAGATCGAGTGCTTCCTTACGAAGATCCGTCAGCACGGCGAGGGCGCGGTCGCGATCATTTTCCAGTAGCTGGCGAAGGCTCTGGACAGCAGTCTCGGCGTCTCGCCTTCGGATGGCTTCCAGTGTTGCCGTCATCAGATTTGCAGCCTCGCGGCGGGTTTCCGGGGTGAGATAGTCGAGAGGCGTTTTCCAGATTGTCGCCCAGACAGTCTGGTTGGCGAGGTCGATCGAAAGTTCGAGCAGAAGTTCGTTGCCGGAACCGTGCGCGATTGCTCGTACGGCGCGTGTCGTGACGCGGGCAAAGGCGATCGGATCGGCGGTCTCGATCATGCTGTTGAGTTCGGAGCAGCGGCGCGCGAGGGTTTCAACATAGCTTTCGACCGGAGAGGTCGCCATGGTTCGTACCGCCAGCAGGGAGAGGGCCAGGCGGACGTTGAAAAGATCGGCGATCGATTTCAGCGAAAGCGGGCGCACATACGCGCCGCGTCGTGGCAACAGATCGACCATTCGTCGGCGCTCGAGAATGCGGAGGGCTTCGCGGACCGGGCCGCGGCTGACCCCAAAAGTCTGGGCCAGATCGAGTTCGATCAGGCGTTCCCCCGCCTTGCGTCGGCCCGCGACGATATCGGCGCCAAGCTCCTCGGCAAGTTGCTCGGGAATCGTCCGCGGGGAAAATCGTCCATCCCCGTCGGTGTCGTTGGTCGCCGCCAGCTTCAGAAGGGTCGCTGCCATGAGGTGCTCCAGCCTGCGTGAGGCCGGATATGCAGCCTCGTTCGTCATACATAACCTGATTTGTCAATTGTTGACAATTGACAAGAGATGGCCTTTATGGAGGCTCATGATCCGTCAACAGGATTGTCTGCGGTCTTTTCTGCCGGCGAAATCCTTTTGTTTGCAATGACTTTGCCGATTTTGGCACGCAGCGCAAAAGCGATCGAAACCCGGCGTCAAGATCGGGTGAGATCGGGAAGGAGCGACTCGAGTGAGGCTTTCAGCCGAAAAACTGGTCTCCCTGGCCTTGACGACCCAAGGCCGTCATCTCCGCACCGTCTCTCGGAAGGCGGAGAGTTCCGCTCGCCTGTGCATGCAGCCGCCGCTTGGCTATCCCGGCATCTGAGGCGATTTGGTCATGGCCACCGCATCAGTCCCGCTTGAGCCTGCTTCAGTGCAAATGAGTTCTCGTCCTGCGGCCGCGGCGTCGACGAAACCGCTCCTCGACGTGCGTTCGCTATCGCTCGCCTTTCAAACGACTGAGGGGGAATTGCCCATCATTCGTGAGGTGAGTTTTTCGGTCGCGCCGGGCGAGCGAGTCGGAATTGTCGGCGAGAGCGGCTGCGGAAAAACCGTGACCGGCCTCTCGCTGCTACGACTTCTCCCTGAACAATCGGCGCGTTTGTCCGGACAAATCCTGTTCGAAGGCCGCGACCTTGCGACGCTATCGGCGCGGCAAATGCGCGCCGTACGCGGGCGCGACATCGCGATGATCTTCCAGGAGCCGATGAGTGCGCTGGATCCTGTTTTTACGGTTGGCGACCAGATCGGCGAAGCTTATCGGGCGCACTTCCCCGTCAGCCGCAAGGAGGCGCGGCAACGCGCCATCGCGGCTCTCGCGGAAGTCGGTATTCCGGCGCCGGAACGTCGCTGCGACGAATATCCGCATCAACTATCTGGCGGTATGCGCCAGCGTGTGATGATCGCGATGGCGCTCATTTGTGAGCCGAAGCTGCTGATCGCGGACGAACCGACCACTGCGCTCGACGTGACGGTGCAATCCCAAATCACCGATTTGCTCCGGACGTTAAGCGAGCGCACCGGAACGGCGCTGTTGTTCATTACCCATGACCTCGGCGTCGTGGCCGAAACCTGCACCCGGATGATCACGATGTATGCGGGCGAAGTGGTGGAGGATGCGCCGGTGGACGACGTTCTGATGAAGCCACGCCATCCCTACACGTCAGGCTTGCTGCGTTCGTTGCCGAGTCTGAGTGCCCGCAGAAGCGTGTTGCCATCGATTCCAGGCCGCGTTCCGTCACCGAACGCGATGCCGGCGGGGTGCAGGTTTGAGCCGCGATGTTCCTACGCCGCGGCACAATGCCGTATCCGGCAAACGCTGGCGGAGCTTGAACCCAGGCATTTCGCCCAGTGCTGTCGAGCGACGGAGATATCGTTGCCGGGAGCCGTGAATTGAGCACGGTGCTTCAAAATCCGGCAATGCGACCGGCCGAAAATGACGCCGCCCCGATTATGTCGGTGCGGGATTTGCGCATCCTGTTCCCTACCCGGGACGGCGCCGACACCGTCAAGGCAGTCGACGGTCTCGATTTCGACGTGTTCGCCGGCGAGACGCTCGGCATCATCGGCGAGTCGGGATCGGGAAAAACTACGCTCGGGCGAGCGCTGGTGTCGCTGATCAGGCCGTCCGAAGGACAAGTCCTGCATCAGGGGCGCGATCCGGCGACGTTCAGTCGCTCGGAGTTTCGTCGGCACCGACGCGACTATCAAATCGTCTTTCAGGATCCGAACGCCGCGCTCAATCCACGTATGACCATTCTCGACAGCGTGATCGAGCCTGCCGAAGTCCTCAAGGAAGGTAACGACGCGTCACGGCGCAAGGATGGGCTGGCAGTGCTATCGCGCGTTGGACTGCCGCGCGAACTCGCCGACCGCTATCCGCATCAGCTTTCCGGCGGTCAGAAGCAGCGCGTCAACATCGCACGCGTTCTGATGCTGCGGCCGAAAGTGATCGTGTGCGATGAGGTCGTTGCCGCGCTCGACGTTTCGATCCGTGGTGACGTCCTCAATTTGTTCGCGGATTTGCAACGCGAATTCGGCCTGACCTACGTTTTCATCACTCACGATATCTCGGTGGTGTCGCATATCTCAGACCGCATCGCCGTGACTTATCTTGGTAAGCTGATGGAGCTGGGGTCGGCGGAGGACGTCATCGAACGGCCGCTGCATCCTTACACTCAGGCGTTGCTATCGGCCGAGCCGCTGCCGCTGCCGTCCGCGATGCGGACGGAGCGGCGCATCATGCTCGAAGGTGAAATCCCAAGCCCGATCTCGCCGCCGAGCGGCTGCCGTTTTCGCACCCGCTGCCCGGTCGCACAGCCGCGCTGCACCGATGATGTGCCGGCGTGGCGTGAGCTGAAACCGGGGCATTGGGTCGCCTGTCATTTTTCGACGGCGGATACCCCGCCGTCGAACGACGTTATTTCGCATCACAGTTCGAAACAGGGAGGATGACAAGAATGACCGACTCCAATCGCACGCTCGGGACATTGACCCGCCGCGAGATCATGGCGCTCGCCGGCGGTGCGGCGTTGGCCGGCATGACCGGTTTGCCGGCTTTTGCGCAGGAGGCTGCGAAGAAGGGCGGCATTCTTAAGGTTGCGGCACCTGCCAATCCGTCGTCGCTTGATCCTGCGACCGGTGGCGCAGGCTCCGATCACAGCATCCTGTGGACGATGTACGATACTCTGGTCGAATGGGACTACGCCACACTGAAGCCGCGACCCGGCCTCGCCAAGTGGGCCTATCCAGATCCGAAGACGATGGTGCTCGACATCACCAAGGGTATCAAATTCCACGATGGCACCGATCTCGATGCCGAGGCTGTCAAGTTCAACTTGGAGCGCAATCGGCAGGACCAACGTTCCAACGTCAAAGCCGACCTCACCAGCGTCGCCTCGGTGGAAGTCACCGGCCCGCTACAGGTCACGCTGAAACTGAAAAATCCCGACACAGCGCTGCCGGCGATCTTGTCCGATCGCGCCGGCATGATGGTGTCGCCGACCAATATCAAGGCCCTCGGCAACGATACCAACCGCAAGCCGGTCGGTGCCGGTCCGTGGAAGTTCGTGAGCTGGGCCGACAATGCCAGCATTGTTGTCACCCGCAATGAAAACTACTGGCGGCCCGGTAGACCTTATCTCGACGGCATCGAGTTCTCGATCATTCCGGAACTCGCCACCGCGCTGCGTTCTGTCATCGCAGGTGAGAATGAGATGGCCTTTGCACTGCCGGCACGTTTGAAGCCGGTCATCGATCGTGCCAAGAACCTGCAGGTTATCACCTCGCCGACGCTCTATTGCATCCAGCTCTATTTCAACTCTGCGCGCGCGCCGCTCAACAATGTCAAGATTCGGCAAGCGATCAACTTCGCGCTCGATCGTCAGGCGTTCGTCAAAGCGACCATGAGCGGCCTTGGCGAGCCCGCGACCATGACGCTGCCGAGTTCGCATTGGGCCTACGATAAGTCGGTATCGACGCTTTATCCGCACGATCCTGCAAAGGCGAAAAAGCTGCTCGCGGAAGCCGGCTTCAAGGATGGCGTCGAGCTTACTATCGGCAGTTATAACGATCAGGATTCCGTTCGGCGCAGCGAGGTGCTGCAGGCTCAGCTCGGGCAGGCAGGCATTCGCCTGAAGTTCACGCGCGGCACCATCGCCGAGATCAGCGCGCAGTTCTTCGCGACCGAGAAGAAGTTCGATGTCCTGCTTTCAGCCTGGACCGGCCGCCCTGACCCCAGCATGACCTATGCGCTCGGCTTCGACAAAGGCGCCTACTACAACGCCGGTCGTGAAGCCGATCCCGAGCTTGTCAAACTGATCCAGCAGAGCCGCGAAAGCGAGGATCTGACCGAGCGCGCCAAGGTGTTCGCCAAGATTCAACGCTTCATCATGGAGAACGCACTCTCGGCGCCGATCGCATTCCAGTACGAACTGGATGCACTGAGCAAGAAGGCGATGGGCTACAAGCCGAACCTGCTCGGCAAGCCGAAGTTCGAAAATATCCACCTCGGCTGATATTCCGGCGTCGCGTCACGGTCTGACGCGGCGCCATCCCTTCATTCGGACGATCGGACTCATGTCACAGTCTCGTAAGCGCAGCATCATTGTCCGTCGCCTGTTGCAGGCGATTCCGGTGATCGTGCTATCGACGTTTATCGTGTTCGGCCTGCTGAAGCTTGTTCCTGGCGATGTCGCGGTGACGCTCGCCGGCGATAACGCGTCGGACGACCGGATCGCGGAAATCCGTCATATCTACGGATTGGATCGCCCCTTCCTCGTGCAATACGGATCGTGGCTGTGGAAGGCCGTGCACGGAGATTTGTCCAGTTCGCTGGTATCGAGCGAGGCTGTTCTGTCGTCGATCCAGCGATGTCTCCCACACACGATGCTGATCGTGGTGCTTGCAATGCTGATGGCGCTCGTTATCGGCATTCCGCTCGGCATTGCGGCAGCGAAGCGTCCCGGTTCGTGGACCGATGGCTTCGTGATGACGATCGCGTCGCTCGGCGTTGCCGTCCCGAATTTCTGGCTCGGAATGCTGATGGTCGCGTTCTTCGCGCTCGATCTCAACTGGTTGCCCGCGACCGGCGCCACGCCGATCAGCGAAGATTTCTGGGACGCGATACGGCATGCCATTCTTCCCGCCTGCGCGCTGGCTTCCGGCGGAATCGCTGAAGTCGCACGCCAGCTTCGTTCGTCGCTGGTTGAAATCCTGTCGTCGCAGCAGGTTCGCACGCTTCATGCCAAGGGATTGTCGCCGTCGTCGATCCTGTGGCGGCATGGCTTGAAGAACGTCAGCGTCAATCTGTTGACCGTCATCAGCCTTCTCTTCAACCGCATGCTCGCGGCGACGGTGGTGGTCGAGGCGGTGTTCGCAATTCCCGGCATGGGAAATCTGATCGTCAACGGGGCCATCCATCGCGATTTTCCGGTGGTGCAGGGCGTGGTCTTCACCATGGTGCTGATCGTGGTGACCCTCAACCTGTTGACCGACGTACTGTACAGCATCCTGGATCCGAGGATCAGTTGACATGACGGATACCGCATTGATGATCGAAGCTCGGCCAAGCCGGCTGAGCAAGTTCGGAAGATGGTTCAGGTCCGACCTGCGCGGCGCGATTAGCCTGACATTCCTATGTATCCTCATCGTGATATCGGCGCTGGCGCCGTGGATTTCGCCGTATTCTCCGATTGCGCAAGACTTCGACGCGACGCTGGCGCCGATGTCGGCGGCGCACTGGCTCGGCGCGGACGACCTTGGCCGTGATACCCTCAGCCGGCTGATCTACGGCGGCACCGCATCGCTTTATGCGAGCTTCCTTGCGGTGTTCGTTGCCATTCTGATCGGCGTTCCGGTGGGGCTGCTGGCCGGCTACCTCGGTGGCTGGGTCGATGAAATCATCAGCCGTATCATCGACAGCTTTCTGTCCTTTCCCGCGATCGTGCTGGCGATCGCCGTGACCGGCGCGCTCGGCATCGGCTTGACCAACGGTATGATCTCCGTCGGCATCGTGTTCGCGCCACAACTTGCGCGGCTGGTCCGTGCGCGTACGCTGGTGGTGCGGCATGAACTCTATGTCGATAGCGCCCGCTGCTTCGGTGCTTCGACGGGGCGGATCCTGTGGCGGCACGTGCTGCCGAACACCATCCAGCCGGTGATCGTGCAGGTGACGCTGCTGCTCGCCGGCGCGCTGCTCGCCGAGGCGAGCCTCAGCTTCCTCGGCCTCGGCATTCAGCCGCCGAATGCGAGTTGGGGCGCTATGCTTGCTCGCGCTTATCAGAACATGGAGATCGCGTCGGAACAGATGTATCCGCCGGGGCTCGCGATTCTGTTCACCGCGCTTGCGTTCAATGCGCTGGGTGAATCGCTGCGGGTCGCGCTCGATCCGACCATGAAGCGTCGCTAGTGGATGTTCAGATCATGAAAGACACGATGACACCGGAGCAGACGTTCGCGGCGATGGTCGCGGAGGGCGATGTCGTGCTCGACAAGCTCGACGAATGTGCTCGCACCCAGCCGGACAAGGTTTTCATCCATTACGGCGAGGACAATATCAAGCTGACATTCGCCGAGTTCAAGCGACGCATCGACCGGATCGCCGCGGGACTCGTTGAGCTTGGCGTCACGGAAGGTGCGCCGGTGAGCGTGCTGACGCGCAACTCGCTGTTCAGCGCGCTGGCGATGTTCGCGATCTGGCGGGCAGGCGGGATTTTCGCGCCGGTCAATTTCAATTTTCGCGGCATGCTATTGTCCTATCAACTCAAGGACACCGATCCCTTCGCGCTCATGACCGATCCGTCTTTCGCCGAGGTGCTTGGCGAAGTCGTCGACGATATCCCGCTGAAGCAGCTGATCGTGCATACGCCGCGGCCGAACGACCACGATCGAACGGATGATTCGTTCGGTCCCGCGTTCGGACGGTTCGAGATCGTATCGTTCGAGAGTCTCAGCGAGAGTGCCGCGCCGGTGCCGGACGTTCCGCGCGGCCCGTTCGATCTCGCCAACATCGTCTATACCTCCGGCACCACCGGGCCATCCAAGGGTGTGTTGCAACCGTTCCGCTGGATGAATCATTACGGCTTCCAGACCCGGCAGCTCACTTCGCCCGATGACGTGATCTATTGCGACTTGCCGCTGTATCATGTCGGCGGCGCGTTCTTCCTGCTCGCCCGCGCGGTATGGCAGGGCAACACCGTCGGCCTGTGGGACAAGTTCAGCCCTAACAAGTTCTGGGATCGCATCAGGGAATGCGGCGCCACCAGTTGCGTGCTGCTCGACGTGATGGTGCCGTATCTGATGAGCGTTGAGCCGCGCGCGGACGATCGCGCCAACACCTTGAACAAGGTCCATATGCAGCCGTTTCCGCGCAATCATCACGAGGTGGCGCAACGCTTCGGCTTCGATTTCGTCACGGCCGGCTTTGGCCAGACCGAATCCGGTTCTGGCTTCGCGGTCGTGATCGACCAGTTCGGCGACGAACAGGGCACGCCAGCGGAGTTGTGGCGTGGGCCGTCGAAGGCGGACATCCGCGCACGCTGCGCGGCGATCGGCCGCCCGCTGCTCGATGGCGCGCAGACCTTGCCGAAGGGGCTGATGGGCGTGCCGAACCCGCTGTTCGAGGTCGCCATTCTCGATGACGACGACAACGTGCTGCCGCCGGGCCAGGTCGGCCAGCTTGCGTTCCGTCCGCGCTTTCCGGGCCTGTTGCTTCAGGAATATTTCCGTAAGCCCGAGGCCACCATCAAGGTGTTTCGCACCTGCTGGTTCCACACCGGCGATGCCTGCAAGCAACTCGACGACGGCTCAGGGCTCTATTGCTTCGTCGATCGCATGGGCGGTTTCTTCCGCGTGCGCGGTGAGAACGTCTCCTCGTTCGAGGTCGAGGCGCTGATCGCGAGTCATCCTCGCGTGAGGGCTGCGGCCGCGGTGCCGATTCCGGCGAGGATCGGGAGCGAGGAGGATATCGCGGTATTCATTGAACTGGTTGAGGGCGAGACCCTGAGCGAGGACGAACTGCGCGAGCACACCAAACGGGTGATGCCGAAATACATGCAGCCCGCGCACCTTCGTTTCGTCCCGGCGCTGCCGGTGACGCCGACCAACAAGGTCGAGAAGTACAAGCTCAAGAACCAGATCTTGAACGAACTCAAATCATCCGCGTCGTGATGACGCGCCACGCATAACGAGTATAGAGGACCGGGCGAGCATGGCCGCTGCTTTGAACGAGAAGGATTTTCTGGAACAGGCTCACGCGCTGTGGCGCAAGGCATGGCCGAAGAGCGCGCCGCGCGAGCCACAATACCCGCACGGCGAAATCGCGCTCACCGAATACCTGCGGACCTGGGCGAAGAAGCAGCCGGAGCATCCAGCGGTGATCTTCTACGGCCATGTGATGAGTTATGCCGACCTCGACAGGCAGAGCGACCGCTTCGCGGCGCTGCTTGTCTCCAAGGGCGTCAAGAAAGGTGACCGCGTCGCCGTGTTCATGCCGAATTGCCCGCAATTCCACATCGTGTTCTTCGGCATCCTCAAACTCGGTGCTGTGCATGTGCCGGTCAGCCCGTTGTCGCGCGCATTCGAACTCTCTTACGAGCTGAACGATACCGATGCCGAGGTGATCGTCGCGCAAGACCAGTTGATCGAAACGGTCAATCAGGTGAAGGGCGAGACCAAACTGCGCGAGATCATCGTCACTAGCCTCGCCGACGTGATCCCTGTCGCGCCGACCATTCCGGTGCCGGACTCACTGCGCGCGCCGCGCATCGCGATTCCTGACGCGACCGATCTGTTGCCGGCGCTGGCCGCGATGGGTAACGTCAAGCCGCTGCCGCTGGCCGCGCTCGACGATGTCGCCGCACTCAACTACACCGGCGGCACCACCGGTATGCCGAAGGGTTGCGTCCATACCCAGCGCGATATGGTCTACACCGCCGCTGCCAACTACGGCACCGGACTGACCAGCAGCGAGAAGAGCGTGTTTCTCTCGTTCTTCCCGGAATTCTGGATCGCCGGCGAAAACCTCGGCTTGATCTTCCCGCTGTTTTCCGGCGCCACTTTGGTTCTGCTGGCGCGCTGGGATGCGGTGGGCGTGCTCGCCGCGATCGAGAAGTATAAAGTCTCGATCATGGCCATGCCGGTCGACGGTGCGGTCGAGATGATGGATCACCCGCGCTTCAAGGAGTTCGATCTTTCGTCGCTCAATCAGGTGCGCGTGGTGTCGTTCGTCAAGAAGCTCAACGCCGGCTATCGCCAGCGCTGGAAGGATCTCACCGGCACCATCCTCGCGGAAAGCTCATGGGGGATGACTGAGACCCACACCTCGAACACGTTTACCACCGGCTTTCAGGACGGCAACTTCGACCTCAACGCGCAGCCGATCTTCGTCGGTCTGCCGGTGCCCGGCGCGGAATTCAAGATCACCGATTTCGAAACCGGTGAACTACTGCCGATCGGTAGTGAAGGCGAGATCCGCGTCCGCACGCCGTCGCTGCTCAAGGGCTATTGGAACAAGCCGGAAGCGACCGCCGAATGTCTGGTCGATGGCTGGCTGCGCACCGGTGACATCGGCGTGATCGATCCGGACGGTTTCATCCACTTCCTCGGTCGCCGCAAGGAGATGCTGAAGGTCAAGGGCATGAGCGTGTTTCCGCCGGAGATCGAGGCGCTGCTCGGTCAGCATCCGGCGGTGCTCGGATCGGGGGTCGTCGGCCGCGAGGATCCCGGCAAGGGTCAGGTGCCTGTCGCCTTCATCCAGCTCAAGCCGGAAGCGATCGGCACCGTGACGCCCAAAGAAATTCAGGCGTGGTGCAAGGAGCGCATGGCCGTCTACAAGGTGCCGGAGGTGCGGATCATCGATGCGCTGCCGATGACGGCGACCGGCAAGGTCAAGAAGCAGGAACTGAGCGCCTGATTGTTTTGCGCGGCTGCGGATCGTCGCGGCCTCGTTTGTCTTTGTGTCGAACCGGAAATCACTCATGTCATTCCGTAAGCTCTTGATCGCCAATCGCGGCGAGATCGCCATCCGTATCGCTCGCGCCGCCGGCGAATCCGGCATTGCCACCGTCGCCATCTATCCGGCGGACGATGCGCTGTCGCTGCACGTGCGCGCCGCCGATGAGGCGCGTGAAATCCCTGGCCGCGGCGCGCGTGCCTATCTCGATATCGAGGCGGTGGTGGCGGCGGCGAAGGCTGCGGGCTGCGATGCGCTGCATCCCGGCTACGGCTTTCTCAGCGAGAACGCCGGGCTGGCGCGGCGGTGCAAGGAAGAGGGCATCACCTTCATCGGGCCGTCGCCGGAGGCGCTCGAATTGTTCGGCGACAAGGTCGAGGCCAAGATCCTGGCGAAGCGTTGCGGCGTGCCGATCATCGAGGGCACCGAGGGATCGACTACGCTGAACGAGGTCAAGGCGTTCTTCGCCTCGCTCGGCAACAACGCGGCGGTGATGATCAAGGCGCTCGCCGGCGGCGGCGGGCGTGGCATGCGCATCGTCGAACAAGCCTCGCAGCTCGAGGACGCCTATGCGCGCTGCCAGTCGGAAGCCAAGGCGGCGTTCGGCAGCGACGGCGTTTATGTCGAACGGTTGATCCGCAAGGCACGCCATATCGAAGTGCAGATCATCGGCGACAAGCACGGTGGCATCAGCCACCTGTGGGAACGCGAATGCACCATCCAGCGCCGCAACCAGAAGCTGATCGAGGTCGCGCCAAGTCCTTCTTTAAGTGAAAGCCTTCGCGCGCGCATCGTCGATGCCGCCAAGCAGCTTGCCGCCACCGCGCATTACGACAGTCTGGGGACTTTCGAATTCCTGGTGGATGGCGAGAGCACCAGCGATGAACCGGCTTTTGCCTTCATCGAGGCCAATCCGCGCCTTCAGGTCGAGCATACGGTGACCGAGGAAGTGCTCGGCGTCGATCTCGTCCGCTCGCAGATCGCGGTTGCCGCTGGCGCGACGCTGGCCTCGCTAGGATTGACGCAAGCGACGGTGCCGGCGCCGCGCGGCTATGCGATCCAGCTCCGTATCAACATGGAGACGATGGACGAGAAGGGCGCGACCAAGCCGACCGGCGGCACGCTCTCGGTGTTCGATCCGCCGTCCGGTCCCGGCGTGCGCGTCGATACCTTCGGCTATTCGGGTTACAAGACCAGCGCGGCATTCGACTCGCTGCTCGCCAAGGTGATTGTGCATGCGCCGGCCGCGCGTTGGCCGGAAGCGGTGGCCAAAGCGGGACGCGCGCTACGCGAATTCCGCGTCGAGGGCGTTGCCACCAACGCGCCGTTCATCCAGGCGGTGCTGGTTCATCCGGATTTCGTCGCCAACCGCATCAGCACCAATTTCGTTGATACGCACGTTGCCGAACTGGTCGGTGCAACGAAAAAGCCCGAACGGCCGCTGTTCTTCGAGCAGATCGCAGGGAGTGCGAGCACGGGTACGGCGAAGGCGGCGAGCGGTGCTGCCGTTGCACCCGAAGGTTCAGTTGCGGTGCCGGCGCCATTGCAAGGCACCATCGTCACCATCAATGTCGCCGAGGGCGATCTGGTGCGGCCGGGTCAGCACATCGTGGTGATCGAGTCGATGAAGATGGAGCATCTCGTCGCCGCGCCGCAAGGCGGTAAGGTGGTGAAGATCGCCGCCGGAGACGGCGAGACGCTGATGCAGGGCGATGCGATCCTGTTCATCGAGCCGGCGGATGTCGGCGGCAGCGCGGTCGAGGAGCAACTCGATATCGATCTCGATCACATCCGTCCCGATCTCGCGGAGGTGATCGCCCGCCACGCCAACACGCGCGACGAGAACCGCCCCGCCTCCGTGGAACGGCGCCGCAAGACCAACCAGCGCACCGCGCGCGAAAACATCGCGCAGCTTGTCGATGAGGGGTCGTTCGTCGAGTACGGATCGCTGGCGATCGCGGCGCAACGCCGCCGCCGCCCGCTCGACGATCTTATCAAGAATACGCCCGCCGATGGCCTGATCACCGGCGTCGCGACGGTGAACGCCGACAAGTTCGGCGCCCACGAGGCGCGCTGCATGGTGATCTCCTACGATTACACCGTGCTGGCCGGCACCCAGGGCCACATGAACCACAAGAAGATCGACCGTATGCTTGGCCTTGCCGAGCAGTGGCGCATGCCGCTGGTGTTCTACGGCGAGGGTGGCGGTGGTCGTCCCGGCGATACCGATCGCCTCGGCATGACCGGCCTCGACGGTCCATCCTTCGTGCAGTTCGCGAAGCTCTCCGGCCTGGTGCCGGTGGTCGGCGTGGTGTCGGGCTATTGCTTCGCTGGCAATGCCGCGATGCTGGGTGTCTGCGACGTCATCATCGCGACCAAGAATGCATCGATCGGCATGGGCGGTCCCGCGATGATCGAGGGCGGCGGCCTTGGTGTCTATCATCCGGCGGAAGTAGGCCCGGTGTCGTTCCAGTCGCCCAACGGCGTGATCGATATTCTGGTCGAGGACGAAGAAGAAGCCACGGCCGTCGCGCAAAAGTATCTGTCGTATTTCCAGGGCGCGGTGACGAGTTGGGAAGCGCCGGACCAGCGGATGCTGCGCCGGGCGATCCCCGAGAACCGGCTGCGCGTCTACGACATCCGCAATGTGATCGATCTGCTGGCGGACGAAGGCTCGGTGCTGGAAATCCGCCGCGACTTCGGCGTCGGCATGATCACCGCCTTCATCCGCATCGAAGGCAAGCCGTTCGGCCTCATCGCCAACAATCCGAAGCATCTTGGCGGCGCGATCGATGCCGATGCGGGCGACAAGGCGGCGCGCTTCATGCAATTGTGCGATGCGTTCGATATCCCGCTCATCTCGTTGTGCGACACGCCGGGCTTCATGGTCGGCCCCGAAGCCGAGAAGACCGCGATCGTGCGCCACGTCGCGCGTATGTTCGTCACCGGCGCCAGCCTCACGGTGCCGCTGTTCGGCATCGTGCTGCGCAAGGGATACGGGCTCGGTGCGCAGTCGATGATCGGCGGCGGCTTCCACGCCTCGTTCTTCACGGTGGCGTGGCCGACCGGCGAATTCGGCGGCATGGGCCTTGAAGGCTATGTCCGGCTCGGCTTCCGCAAGGAAATGGAAGCCATCGCCGATCCGGTCGAGCGCGAGAAGTACTATCAGGACAAGGTCGCGCAGCTTTATGCCAACGGCAAGGCGGTCTCGATCGCCTCGGTGCTCGAGATCGACGAGGTGATCGATCCCGCCGATACCAGGCATTGGATCATGTCGGGCCTCCGCTCGGTGCCGAAGGCAGAAGCTCGCACGCACCGCAAGCGGCCGTGCATCGATGCGTGGTAAAAGAGACTTCGTAGGGGTGAGTTAGCCGAGGGCCTACCCCAGCCTCAACTCGCGATACCCGTTAGCCGCCACCTCGTCGCAGCGCGCGCGATAGGCGGGTGCGCTGCCGCTGTAGCGCGCGATGATGCGGGTCTGCTTGCCCTCGACATTCCTGTTGATGCCGGTCATCCAGGAATCGACCTCGTTGGACAGCAGGCCGACACCCAGCGCCTTGACGTGGTCGGTCCAGTCCTTGACGCCGTCGGGCGTTGCTTCCAGCCGTGTCAATCCATTGT
>JAEWIX010000003.1 GCA_023386885.1 Pseudomonadota bacterium | reverse complement strand
CACCTCGACGCTGTCCGGGGCGGCCGGCAAGTCGGCTATTTCCCCTGCCATGGGGTCCAGCAGGGCGGCGCGAGGTATCGGCAGCGGAGGCGGCTGCGGTGTCTCGATCGGTTCGGCCCAGGCAGGGGAGAGCGCGACCGCAGCGATGGGCGCGGCTGGAAGGAAACCGGCGGTTCTTCTGACGATCATGCGGAGCACGACGGTGGTCCTTGCTATACCGAGCGTGAGTGCGAAGCCTGGATCGGGAAGATGCCAATTTTGCGGCAGTGCAGCATCCGGGGCCGATATTGCTCGAAAGCTGCGCTTCCCCCGCCGCTGCTAACCGGCTAGGAAGCGTCCCAGCCAGAGCCGTAGCCAGCGCTGCGGCAGCGGATCGTTCTATCTGGAGAGCACAGGGGTCATCGCATGAGCAAGATCAAGGTCGCCAACCCGGTCGTCGACATGGACGGCGACGAGATGACCCGGATCATCTGGCAGAAGATCAAGGACACCCTGATCTTCCCGTATCTGGATCCCGAGCTCGATTATTACGACCTCTCGGTCGAGAACCGCGACGCCACCAACGACCAGGTCACGATCGACGCCGCCAACGCCACCAAGAAGCATGGCGTTGCCGTGAAGTGCGCGACCATCACGCCGGACGAGGCCCGCGTGAAGGAGTTCAACCTCAAGTCGATGTGGAAGTCGCCGAACGGCACGATCCGTAACATCCTTGGCGGCGTGATCTTCCGCGAGCCGATCATCTGCAAGAACGTGCCGCGCCTGGTGCCGGGCTGGTCGAAGCCGATCATCATCGGCCGCCACGCCTTCGGCGACCAATACCGCGCCACCGACTTCAAGTTCCCCGGCAAGGGTACGCTGACGATGAAGTTCGTCGGCGAGGACGGCAGCGTGATCGAGCGCGAAGTGTTCCAGTCCCCCGGCGCTGGAGTCGCCATGGGAATGTATAATTTGGACGATTCCATCCGTGACTTCGCCCGCGCATCGTTCAACTACGGGCTGTCGCGTGGCTATCCGGTCTACCTCTCGACCAAGAACACCATCCTCAAGGTCTATGACGGCCGCTTCAAGGACATCTTCCAGGAACTCTACGACGCCGAGTTCAAGAAGGACTTCGAGGCCAAGGGCCTGACCTACGAGCATCGCCTGATCGACGACATGGTGGCATCGGCGCTGAAGTGGTCCGGCGGCTACGTTTGGGCCTGCAAGAACTACGATGGCGACGTGCAATCCGACACCGTGGCGCAAGGCTACGGCTCGCTCGGCCTGATGACGTCGGTGCTGCTGACGCCGGACGGCAAGACGGTGGAAGCCGAAGCCGCCCACGGCACCGTGACGCGCCACTACCGCGAACACCAAAAAGGCAAGGAAACCTCGACCAACTCCATCGCGTCGATCTTTGCCTGGACGCAGGGGCTCTCGCATCGCGCCAAGCTCGACAACAACGAAGCCCTGGCGAAGTTCGCCAAGACGCTGGAGCGGGTTTGCGTCGAGACCGTCGAGTCCGGCTTCATGACCAAGGACCTCGCGCTTCTCGTCGGTGCCGACCCGCGAGGGCTCTCCACCACCGGCTTCCTCGACAAGGTCGCGGCGAATCTCACCGCCGCGATGACGCCGGCGTAACGCTAACTTTCATTCGCGACAAAGGGTGGCACGGAAATCCGTGCCACCCTTTTTCATGAACGGTCCGAACCAGAGAAAGAGATGATACGGCCATGACGACACGCGACCAGTTTCGTTTCTTCCATCCGTTCCGAGTGCGCTACTCCGAGATCGACGGCCAGGGCGTGCTGTTCAACGCGCACTACCTCACCTACTACGACACCGCGATCACCGAATTTTTCCGCGCGCTGGGCTACGACCAGTATGCCGACGCGCAGAAGTCCGGCGTCGATTTTCATGTCGTGAAAGCAGTGGTCGAATACAAGGCACCGATCCGTTTCAACTGGGATCTCGATGTCGGCGCGCGCGTTGCAAAGATCGGAAACTCGAGCATGACGTTCGAACTCGCGATCTTCCGCAAGGACGAGAGCGAGCTGCTGGCGAGCGGCGAGATCGTCTGGGTCAACACCGATCAGACCACGCATCGTCCGGTGCCGATCCCGGCCGCGACGCGCGAGTTGCTCAGCCGCGATATCCCACCAACCGCCTGACGATCACGCCGCCGACGGCGTACTGCCTTCCACCGGTTTGGGCTGAAATGCAGTTACGACACCGCCGGCGATCTGCGCCAGCATGGCTTTGGCGATTTCCTGTTCGCCCATGATCACCGACGTCGCACCGTGATGCTTGAGGTGGGCGACTTCCTCATCCGAATGAGCGCGCGCGATAATCGGCAAAGTCGCGCTGATGCCGCGCGCCTTGGCGACGATCTGACCGCCCTCGAACGCATCCGGGATCGCCACCAGCAGGCCGCGCGCCGCCGCGACATTGGCGGCTTGCAGCATGTCAGGCGCGGCCGCGTTGCCGCTGATGATGTCGATGCCCTGCTCTCTCAACCGCTCGATGATGCCGGGGTTGTCCTCGATCACCAACACTGGCGTGCCGGCCTGTCGCAGCGCCGCGCTGACCACGCTACCGACCCGGCCATGCCCGACCAGCACCACATGATCGGTCAGCGGCGACACCGGCAGCGGCTCACGCGTGGCGGTGCCCTCATCGGCAACGGCGGGTTCGATGCCGCTCGCCTCCGCGACCGGCTTCGCCGCCTCGCGCTTCGCCAGAAAGCGATCCAGCAGCGCGAACCACAGCGGGTTGAGCATGATCGAGATGATTGCGCCGGCCAGCACCAGGTCGCGGCCGCGATCGGTCATCAATGAAAGGCTGACGCCGAGCGTCACGAGGATGAAGGAGAATTCGCCGATCTGCGCAAGACTCGCTGAAATCGTCAGCGCGGTCGAGGTCGGATGCCCGAACAGCCGAACGATGGCAAATGCGGCCAGCGACTTGCCGAACAGGATGATGAACAGCGTCGCCAGCAGCGGCAGCGGCTCCTTCACGATGATGGCGGGGTCGAACAACATGCCGACCGAGACGAAGAACAGTACCGCGAACGCATCGCGCAACGGCAGCGTTTCGTTGGCGGCGCGCTGGCTCAATTCGGATTCGCTCAGGATCATGCCGGCGAAGAACGCGCCCAGCGCGAACGACACGTCGAACAGGATCGCTGCGCCGAAAGCGACGCCGAGAGAGATGGCGAACACCGCCAGCCGAAACAGTTCGCGCGAACCGGTGTGCGCGACGTAGTGCAGGATCCACGGGATCACCCGCCGCCCCACCACCAGCATGAACACCACGAACGCCGCAACCTTGCCCAGCGTGATCACGACCGGCCATGACAGCGCCGAGAAATCGAAATCGCCAACCGCGTCGTCATTCATCAGGCCCGCCAGCGCCGGCAGCAACACCAGCGTCAGCACCATGGCGACGTCCTCGACGATCAGCCAGCCGACCGCGATGCGGCCGCGCTCGGTGTCGATCAGCCGCCGCTCCTGCATGGCGCGCAGCAGCACCACCGTGGACGCAGTGGAGAGCGCCAGCCCGAACATGATGCCCTTGCCGCTACTCCAGCCGAGCGCCCAGCCCAACGCCCAGCCCATGATGGTGGCGGCGGAGATCTGCACCACGGCGCCGGGCACCGCGATCGCCCGCACCGACCACAGGTCTTTCAGCGAGAAATGCAGGCCGACGCCGAACATCAGGAGGATGATGCCGATTTCAGCCAGTTCATTGGCAATGGTCTGATCGGCGACGAAGCCGGGGGTGAACGGCCCCATCACGACCCCGGCGAGCAAATAGCCGACCAACGGGGATACGCGCACGCGCTGGACCAGCGCGCCGAGTATAAAGGCCAGCACGAGGCCGACCACGACCGTGGAAATCAATGGGGTATTGTGATGCATGGGACATTTTGCAGCGGATGTAATTGAGATGCCAACGGGTTTTTTGGCTACTCATCGCCGCACCACGGCACCATTGCGACGTGGAATCGTTACACAGCCACGACATTGTGAGATCGACGCCAGCCTGATCCCACTATTCACTCGGATACAGGATTCACACGGATAGGGGCCGGCAGAGCCCACGTCGGGAATCCTCCGGCAGATTGCGGGTTCGCAAATTGATTTCGCGACGCCACATTAAGCTTGGCCACCATCATTGAGGAGTGTCAGCCATGAAAGACCTTATCGTCAAACTCGAGCATGATAAGTCACACGATCAGGCGCTCAACTTCGCCGTCTCCGTCGCTGAGACCTTCAACGCCCATCTCGCCGGTGTGGCCTACGGCAATCTGGTCGGCGCGCCCGACTACGGCATGGCCGGCATCCCCGGAAGTGTGATCGCGGACATCCTCGCCCAAAACGAACAGGCCGCACGCACCGCGCTCGCCCGCTTCCACGCCGTCGCCGGACGCAACGGAATTCCCGTCTCGGATCATCTGGTGCTCGATACCGGCTTCGGCACGGCTGACACCTTCGCGTCGTTGGCGCGACATTACGACCTCAGCATCCTGCGCCAGACCGACGACGACGGCCCCGACAATAGCCTGATCATCGAGGCCGCGCTGTTCAACACCGGCCGGCCGGCGGTCGTCGTCCCCTACATCCAGTCCGAAGCGCTGAAGCTCGATCAGGTGCTGTGCTGCTGGGACGGCGGCGCGCCCGCCGCGCGTGCGGTGAACGACGCGCTGCCGTTCCTGAAACGCGCGCGTGCCGTCGAAATCCTCAACGTCACAAGCGGCAAGGACGAGACCTCCCATCGCGAAATCCGCGGCATGGAAATCGCCAATCACCTGGCTCGGCATGACGTCAAGGTCGAAATCGAAACGGTGTCGGTGCCGGATCGCAGCATCGCCGACGTGATCCTGTCACATGCCGCCGACAGGTCGGCGGATATGATCGTGATGGGCGGCTACGGCCATTCGCGCTTGCGCGAATTCGTGCTCGGCGGCGTCACACGCGACATCCTGCGGTCGATGACGGTGCCGGCGTTCCTGTCGCGGTGATAACAACAAAGCGTCCCGGCATACGTTCGGGACGCTTTCATTCTTTGACTAGGCGCCGCCCATCGCTGCCGCGACCGCTTCCAGCGCCGCGGCCGCCTTGGCGCCGTCGGGGCCGCCGGCCTGCGCCATGTCGGGCTTGCCGCCGCCGCCCTTGCCGCCCAACACCTCGGAGGCCTTGCGCACGAGGTCCACGGCGTTGAAGCGTGGCGTCAGGTCGGGCGTCACGCCGACGACGACGCTGGCCTTGCCGTCCTCCGAGGTCGCGACCAGCGCGACGATACCGGAGCCGAGTTGCTTCTTGCCCTGATCGGCGAGGCTCTTGAGATCCTTGATCTCGATACCTTGGACTGCACGGCCGAGAAACTTGACGTTGCCCACGGTGCGGATATCGCTGGTCGCGGCATCGCCCGAAGCGCCACCGCCCATCGCCAGCTTCTTGCGCGCGTCGGACAGCTCGCGCTCGAGCTTCTTACGCTCTTCCATCAGGCTGGCGATGCGCGCCGGCATGTCGTCGATGGTGGTGCGCAACTCGGCCGCCGCCGTGCGCGCCAGTTGCATAGTATCATTGGCGTGACGGCGTGCCTGCGAACCGGTCAACGCCTCGATGCGGCGCACGCCGGAGGCCACAGCGCTTTCGCCGGTCACCGAGATCACGCCGATGTCGCCGGTGCGCCGTACATGAGTGCCGCCGCACAGTTCGACCGACCAGCCCAGCGCGTTCGTCCCTTGCGCATTGTCCCGGGCACGGTTGCCCATAGAAACCACGCGCACCTCGTCGCCGTATTTTTCACCAAACAGCGCGCGTGCGCCGGACTCGCGTGCGTCGTCGAGCGCCATCAGCCGCGTCGTCACTTCCCCGTTCTCGAGCACAACGTCGTTGGCGATGTCCTCGATCTTTCGCAATTCGTCCGCGGAGATCGGCTTGTTGTGCGCGAAGTCGAAGCGCAGCCGTTCCGGCGACACCAGCGAACCGCGCTGCGCGATGTGATCGCCCAGCACCTGCCGCAGCGCCTCATGCAACAGATGCGTCGCCGAGTGGTTGGCACGAATGGCCGAACGGCGTGTGTGATCCACCTCAAGACGGACCGCATCACCGACCTTCAGGCTTCCGCTCTCTACGGTTACAGCGTGGACGAATAGATCGCCTGCAAACCTTTGCACGTCGTTTACTTTGCCAACAACCTGAGACGCATTCTCACCGAGACGAATTGTCCCCTTGTCCGCAACCTGACCACCCGATTCAGCGTAGAAGGGAGTTTGGTTGACTATCAGATGACAGCCTCGGCCTGCGGGAACTTCTTCGACAGGGTCATGTCCGTGGAATAATCCAAGGATTTTCGCCTCTGCGGTCTCTGTTTCATAGCCGAGGAACTCGGTTGGGCCGAGTTTTTCCCGAATCCCGAACCAGAACTCTCCGGACGCTGATTCGCCAGACCCCTTCCATGATGCACGCGCAACTTCCTTCTGACGCTCCATCGCATCGGTGAAGGATGCGAGATCAACGCCGATGCCGCGCGTGCGCAGCGCGTCCTGCGTCAGGTCCAGCGGGAAACCATATGTGTCATACAGCGTGAACGCGGTCTCGCCGTCGAACATGTCGCCTCTCTTCAGCGAACCGCTCTTCTCATCGAGGATCGCGAGCCCGCGCTCCAGCGTCTTGCGGAAGCGCGTCTCCTCAAGCCGCAGCGTTTCCTCGATCAAGGATTCCGCGCGCACCAGTTCGGGATACGCCTGCCCCATCTCGCGGACCAGCGACGGCACCAGCCGCCACATCAGCGGCTCGCGCGCGCCGAGCAACTGCGCATGGCGCATGGCGCGACGCATGATCCGGCGCAGCACGTAGCCGCGGCCCTCATTGGACGGCAGCACGCCATCTGCGATCAGAAACGACGACGCGCGCAAATGATCGGCGATGACGCGATGCGAGGCGCGATGCGGTCCATCGGCGCTAACGCCGGTGAGTTCGGAAATGGTACGGATCAGCGCGGCGAACAGGTCGATGTCGTAGTTGTCGTGCTTGCCTTGCAGCACCGCCGCGACGCGCTCCAGCCCCATGCCGGTGTCGATCGACGGGCGCGGCAGCGACAGACGGTTACCCGGCGCGACCTGCTCGAATTGCATGAACACGAGATTCCAGATCTCGATGAAGCGGTCGCCGTCCTGATCGGCAGAGCCCGGAGGACCACCCGGAATGTGGTCGCCGTGATCGTAGAAGATTTCCGAACACGGCCCGCACGGGCCGGTGTCGCCCATCTGCCAGAAATTGTCCGAGCCGGCGATGCGGATGATGCGGGATTCCGGCAGGCCGGCGATCTTCTTCCAGAGATCGAAGGCCTCGTCGTCATCTATGTAGACCGTCGCCGTCAGCTTGTCTTTCGGCAGGCCGTATTCCTTGGTGATCAGATTCCACGCCAGTTCGATGGCGCGATCCTTGAAGTAATCGCCGAACGAGAAGTTGCCGAGCATCTCGAAGAAGGTGTGATGGCGCGCGGTGTAGCCGACGTTGTCGAGGTCATTGTGCTTGCCGCCGGCGCGCACGCATTTCTGCGAGGTGGTGGCGCGCTGGTACGGGCGCTTCTCGACGCCGGTGAAGACGTTCTTGAACTGCACCATGCCGGCGTTGGTGAACATCAAGGTCGGATCGTTGCGCGGCACCAGCGGCGACGACGGAACGATCGCGTGATCGTTCTTCGCGAAGTAGTTCAGGAACGTCGACCTGATTTCGTTTACGCCGCTCATCTTGGACCTATCGCGCTTTCGCTTTCCGGATGCCGCCCGCCGGCTTGTCGCCAGCGCCCCGCTTTTAGACGGCGGGACTGGCGCTGTCCAGAAAATGGGCCCCGATCAGAGGGTTGCAGGCACGCCATCAAGCCCGCCCACAACCCCGTTGATAGCGCTTCAGGGCGAGTTGACAGCCTTAGGGAAGCCGTGTTTTGGGTGTTCCCCTGACGATGGATCACGTCGGGAGAGACCGGCCGCTTTTGAACCAGAAGCTGGCCGGCGCCGAAGGAGCAACCGCCCCAGGAAACTCTCAGGCAAAAGGACCGTGTGATCTGGACTGCATCTGGAAAGAGACGTGACGGTCGTTGGGCCGGGAGCGTCCGCCGACGGGATAATACTCTCAGGCACAGCGACAGATGGGGCTTCGACAGCGCTTCCGGGAACTTCCGGAACCAGAGGAGCCTTATCGCGATGGATGCACACGACACCGCTTCTCCTCCCTTGAGCCGGACCCCGCTGCACGCGCTGCATATCGCGCGCGGCGGCAAGATGGTGCCCTTCGCCGGCTACGACATGCCGGTGCAATATCCCATGGGCGTGCTCAAGGAGCACCTGCACACCCGCGCCAGCGCCGGGCTGTTCGACGTCTCCCACATGGGCCAGATCGCGCTGCGTGCGAAGTCCGGCAAGGTCGAGGACGCCGCCCTCGCCCTCGAACGGCTGGTGCCGCAGGACATCGTCGCGGTTCCGCAGGGCCGCCAGCGCTATGCCCAGTTCACCAATGCGGCCGGCGGCATTCTCGACGACCTGATGGTGGCGAATTTCGGCGACCACCTGTTTCTCGTCGTCAACGCCGCCTGCAAGACCGAGGACGAGGCACTGCTGCGCACGGCGCTCGCCGGCGACTGCATTATCGAACCTCTCGCAGATCGCGCGCTGCTCGCCTTGCAGGGCCCGAAGGCCGCCGTGGTGCTGACCCGGCTCGGAGCCGATGTCGCGCAGATGCGCTTCATGGATGCCGGGCCGCGCAAGATCATGGGGCTCGATTGCTTCGTCTCGCGCTCCGGCTACACCGGCGAGGACGGCTTCGAGATTTCGGTGCCGGCGGCCGACGCCGAAGCACTGGCCAACGCGCTGCTTGCGGACGAAGCCGTGGCGCCGATCGGCCTCGGTGCCCGTGATAGCCTGCGCCTTGAGGCCGGGCTCTGCCTTTACGGCCACGACATCGACACCGCGACCACGCCGGTCGAGGGCGATCTGGTGTGGTCGATCCAGAAGAGCCGCCGCAACGGCGGCGCGCGGGCCGGCGGCTTTCCCGGTGCAGATGTCATTCTTGCGCAGATCGACGGCGGCACCGCGCGCAAGCGCGTCGGGCTCAAGCCCGAAGGCCGCGCCCCGGTGCGCGACGGTGCGGCGCTCTACGCCGATGCCGAGGCACGCGAGCCGATCGGCAGCGTCACCTCCGGCGGATTCGGACCGAGCCTGAACGGGCCGATCGCGATGGGATATTTGCCGATCTCACATGTCGCGGCCGGCACGCGCGTGTTCGCGGAAGTCCGCGGCCAGCGCCTGCCCATGACCGTCACGACCTTGCCCTTCGTTCCCCACAGCTATCAGCGTTGAGGATTGACCATGCCTGTTCTTTACACCGCCGACCATGAATGGCTCCGCATCGACGGCGACGTCGCCACCATCGGCATCACCGACTACGCACAGTCGCAGCTCGGCGACGTGGTGTTCGTCGAACTGCCGAAACTCGGCCGCCAGTTGAAAAAGGCCGAAGCCGCCGCCGTCGTCGAATCCGTCAAGGCGGCGTCCGACGTCTACGCACCGATCAGCGGCGAAGTGGTCGAGATCAACGACGCGGTGACCGGCGATCCGACGCTGGTGAATTCCGACGCCGCCGACAAGGCGTGGCTGTTCAAGGTCAAGATCGCGGACAAGGGCGAACTCGACGGCCTGATGGATGCAGATGCCTACGAGAAGCACACCGCGTAATGCGCTGAGAGTCTTTGTTTTGACGCGTTTTCTTCAAGCGAACCGGATTCCACTTCGCTCGAAAACGCTATGAGGATGATGATGCGATGACCAAGCCCACCGTGATCGCCAACGACGCCGCGACGCCGTTCTCACGCCGCCACATCGGCCCCTCGCCGCGCGACATCGAGGCGATGCTTTCGACCGTCGGCGCCGCGAGCCTGGCCGCATTGATGGACCAGACGCTGCCGCCGGATATCCGCCAGCGCGCGCCGCTCGATCTCGGCCGCGCGCTCAGCGAGACCGAGGCGCTCGCGCATATCGGCGAGGTGGCCGCGAAGAACCAGGTGTTCACCTCGCTGATCGGGCAAGGCTACAGCGGCACCATCCTGCCCGCGGTGATCCAGCGCAACATCCTCGAGAATCCCGCGTGGTACACGGCCTACACGCCGTATCAGCCGGAGATCAGCCAGGGGCGGCTGGAAGCACTGTTCAACTTCCAGACCATGATCTGCGACCTGACCGGGCTCGACGTCGCCAACGCCTCGCTGCTCGACGAAGCAACCGCCGCCGCCGAAGCAATGGCGATCGCGGAACGCGCCGCGCACGGCAACAGCAAGAACGAAGTCGCAGCGTTCTTCGTCGACCATGAGGTGCATCCGCAGACGCTCGCGGTGCTGCGCACCCGCGCCGAACCACTGGGCTGGACCATTGTGGTCGGCGATCCGCTGCGCGATCTCGAACACAAGTCGGTGGTCGGTGCGCTGCTGCAATATCCCGGCACGTCCGGCGCGGTGCGCGACCTGCGCCCGGCGATCGAAGCCGTGCACGCGCAGGGCGGCCTCGCTGTCGTTGCCGCCGACCTGCTGGCGCTGACGCTCTTGGCCTCGCCCGGCGATCTCGGCGCCGACATCGCCATCGGCTCGGCGCAGCGCTTCGGCGTGCCGATGGGCTATGGCGGCCCGCACGCCGCCTACATGGCGGTGCGTGACGGCCTGAAGCGCGCCATTCCCGGCCGCCTCGTCGGCCTTTCGGTCGACGCGCGCGGCGCGCCCGCCTATCGTCTCGCATTGCAGACGCGCGAGCAGCACATCCGTCGCGAGAAAGCTACTTCGAACATTTGCACCGCGCAGGTGTTGCTGGCGGTGATCGCCGCGATGTACGCGACCTATCACGGCCCCGAAGGGTTGGCGCAGATCGCGCGCACCGTGCATCGCCGCACAAGCGTATTGGCGGCGGGCCTGCGCAAGCTTGGCTTCGCGCCGCAGAACGAAGCGTTCTTCGACACCGTCACGGTCGATGCCGGCGCCAAGGCCGACGACATCGTCACCCGCGCGTTGGCCGCGCGCACCAACTTGCGCCGCGACGGCACGAAGATTGGAATCGCGCTCGACGAGACCACCACGCCCGCGATCGTCGAGGCGGTGTGGCACGCGTTCGGCGGCGATCTCGCCTATGCGGATATCGAGACGAGCGCGGACACGGCGCTGCCGCAGGAATTGGTGCGCACCAGTTCCTATCTGACGCATCCGGTATTTCACGCGCATCGCTCTGAAACCGAATTGCTGCGCTACATGCGCAAGCTCGCCGACCGCGACCTGGCGCTCGACCGTGCGATGATCCCGCTCGGCTCCTGCACCATGAAGCTCAACGCCACCGCCGAAATGATGCCGCTGACCTGGCCGGCCTTCGGCGCGCTGCATCCGTTCGCGCCGCGTGAGCAGGCGGCGGGCTATCGCCAACTGTTCGCGCAACTCGAGAAGTGGCTGGTGGACATCACCGGCTACGACGCGGTGTCGTTGCAGCCGAACTCCGGCGCGCAAGGCGAATATGCCGGGCTACTGGCGATTCGCGGCTATCACGCCGCGCGCGGCGACAGCCATCGCAAGGTCTGCCTGATTCCGTCGTCGGCGCATGGCACCAACCCCGCCTCCGCCGCGATGGTCGGCATGGAGGTCGTGGTGGTGGCCTGCGACAAGCACGGCAACGTTTCGGTCGACGATCTGCGCGCGAAAGCCGAGCAGCACGCCGACCGGCTGGCCGCCGTAATGATCACCTATCCGTCCACCCACGGCGTGTTCGAGAAGAAGATCCGCGAAATCTGCGATATCGTTCACAGCCATGGCGGGCAAGTTTATCTCGACGGCGCCAACCTCAACGCGCAGGTCGGCCTCGCTCGCCCCGGCGACTACGGCGCCGACGTCAGCCATCTCAACCTGCACAAGACCTTTTGCATTCCGCATGGCGGCGGCGGCCCCGGCATGGGCCCGATCGGCGTCAAGGCACACCTCAAGCCGTTCTTGCCCGGCCATCCGGTGCTCGACGGCGGCAAAGCGCCGGTCGGCCCGGTGGCGGCGGCGCCTTATGGCTCGGCGTCGATCCTCACCATCTCGTATCTTTACATCCTGATGATGGGCGGCGAAGGTTTGCAGCAGGCGACCGAAGTGGCGATCCTCAACGCCAACTACATCGCCGACCGGCTCGAACCGCACTTCCCGGTGCTCTATCGCAGCATCAGCGGCCGCGTCGCACATGAATGCATCATCGATCCGCGCCCGCTGAAGACCAGTTGCGGCGTCACCGTCGACGACATCGCCAAGCGGCTGATCGACTACGGCTTCCATGCGCCGACCATGAGCTTCCCGGTGGCGGGGACGCTGATGATCGAGCCAACGGAATCCGAATCGAAGGCGGAGATCGATCGCTTCATCGACGCCATGATCGCGATCCGGCATGAAATCGCCGAGGTCGAGGCCGGACGCTGGACAATCGAGTCATCGCCGCTGCGTCACGCGCCACACACTGTGCACGACATCGCCGACGACAACTGGGACCGACCCTACACGCGCGCCGACGGCTGCTTTCCGGCCGGCACCTCGCGCAACGACAAGTACTGGTCGCCGGTCGGCCGCGTCGACAACGTCTATGGCGACCGCAATCTGGTGTGCTCCTGCCCGCCGATCGAGGACTACGCTCAAGCCGCGGAATAACGCGCGATCTGGTATCGAGCGTAACTGCGTTCAACCGACGTTACATCAAAATGCCCGGCCTTGCGCCGGGCATTTTACTTTCGACGCTTTCAACGCCCCGTCGACAAACGCATCATAAAAAATCAAACGGGCACTGAGGACGTCGGCAACTCAACGTCCGCAGCGCCCGTTCGCTTCCGAAGGCATGACCGTATCCGAAGCCGATTCCCGAGGCTTCGGGATCACGCCGCAACTCAAGTCACGACGAACTCAAGTCCCGGAAGCTCAATCTTCCGCGGGCTCCTCGCCGTCCGCATCGCGCTCCGGCGTGCCTGCGAGAATCTGCTCGGCGATCAGTCCGGAATTCTGCCGGATCGCGACCTCGATCTTGGCCGTCATGTCCGGATTGGCGCGCAGGAACGCCTTGGCGTTCTCGCGGCCCTGCCCGAGCCGCTGGCTGTCGTAGGAGAACCAGGCGCCCGACTTCTCGACGATCCCGGCCTTGACGCCGAGGTCGAGGATTTCGCCCATCTTCGAGACGCCCTCGCCGTACATGATGTCGAATTCGACCTGCTTGAATGGCGGCGCCAGCTTGTTCTTCACCACCTTGACGCGGGTGGAGTTGCCGATCACCTCGTCGCGCTCCTTGATGGCGCCGATGCGGCGAATATCGAGCCGCACCGAAGCGTAGAATTTCAGCGCGTTGCCGCCGGTGGTGGTTTCCGGCGAACCGTACATCACCCCGATCTTCATGCGGATCTGGTTGATAAAGATCACCATGGTGTTGGACTTGTTGATCGAGGCGGTCAGCTTGCGTAATGCCTGGCTCATCAACCGCGCCTGCAGGCCGGGCAACGCGTCGCCCATCTCGCCCTCGAGTTCGGCGCGCGGCACCAGCGCGGCCACCGAATCGATGATCAGCACGTCCACCGCGCCGGAGCGCACCAGCGTATCGGCGATTTCCAGCGCTTGCTCGCCATGGTCGGGCTGCGAGATCAGAAGTTCATCGACATTGACGCCGAGCTTGCGGGCATAGACCGGATCGAGCGCGTGCTCGGCATCAATGAAGGCGCAGATGCCGCCCTTCTTCTGGGCCTCCGCCACGCAATGCAGCGCCAGCGTAGTCTTGCCCGAGGATTCCGGTCCGTAAATCTCGACGATGCGTCCCTTCGGCAGCCCGCCGACGCCGAGCGCGATGTCCAGCCCCAGCGACCCCGAGGAGATCGTCTCGATCTCCATCGCGCGGTCGTTCTTGCCCAGTTTCATCACCGAGCCCTTGCCGAACTGGCGCTCGATCTGGGACAGCGCGGCGGACAGCGCTTTGGTCTTGTCCATGGAGGATCCTTCGACGATACGCAGGGCAGTGGCAGACATGTGGTGCTCCTTATGAACGGGATTCGCCAGAGGGACAACGAAGGCGGACGCGGCTGAACAGAAACTTGGGTCGTCGATTCCGATGGGTCAAAATGTACCCTATTTGTTCCTCGTTCGCAATATGTTCTTTTAGAGAAACTGGTGCTGTCCGTATCCGCCTCTCAGCGTTCTCATTTGCGGTTGCGGCGTGCTGACGGAGTCAGCTCATTACGTGAAGCACCCTCCTCGCCCCGATCCACCCCGTGAACTCCCGAGCGTTACATCAGGGTGCTATCGTCGCACGACAAGGCGGCCGATCCGCGGAAAGATCATTGGCAAGGAGAACTGCATGAGACAGCGAATGTTTCGCATCGCGCTGGCGGCGCTGTTGCTGGCGGTCGCTCCGCACGCCATCGCCCAGCAAGCCCCCGGCGGCGACCCCTCCGCCGAACTGCAACGGCATTTCGCCGAGGCCTACAATCGCGGGGATGTCGCGGCGATGGCCGACGCCTTCACGGAGAAGGCCATCCGGGTCACCCCCAGCGGTATTTTCCAGGGGCGCGATGCCATTCGCCACAGCCTGCAAACGGCGCTCGATCTGGGACTGCACGACTATAGCGTAAAACGAACCGTTTCGCGCGCGGAAGGCAACTTCGTCTTCAATGCCGGCGAGTGGCAAGCCAAGCTGGGCGACAAACCATTCCACGGCTTCTACACCGCGATCCTGGTTCGCGACGGCGACCGAACCCGCATCATGGAGGAAACCGTCACGATCGCGGTACCGTGATCGTGACGACGTGGATTGTCGTTGAACCTTTCTCCCAGTCCGCCGGACGCAAAGCACCGGGAAATTTCAGGGCTCGGGTCTCGGCACCGCCGTCGGATGAACATACTCCGTCCGACGGCGGTGTTATTTTCGGCAAGCCCCCTGCCCCTTTGAGCCAAAGCAGCAGTTGCCAAAGCCGCCCCGGAGGTTCAGGACACCGGAGATCGACGCGTCTGCGCCGACATTTCCGGACCATCACCATGCGCATCGGAGCCTGGATTCTTGTTGCCGCGCTGCTGGCATTGCTGGCCGGCGTCGGCTGGTATGCCTATAGCGGCCTCACCGCCGGCTCGGCGCCGATGCCGATCGAAGGCGTCATCGCGCTGGTGGCGGGCGTCACGGTGTCCACCATCGTCGGCGTCGGGCTGATGGCGCTGGTGTTCTATAGCAGCCGCCACGGCTACGACGATTTGCCGACGCGCGACGACGGCGACGAGCCTTAACGCACTCAGGCGATGGTGCGGATCAGGTGCAGGCCGGCGAACAGCGCCAGGATCGACACCACCACCGACGCACCGATATAGGCCGCCGCCGGCCCGAACTCGCCGCGCTCGATCATCAGGAAGGATTCCAGCGAGAAGGTCGAGAACGTGGTGAAGCCGCCGCAGATGCCGACCGTGAGGAACACTCGCGCCGCCTGCGGCAGGTCCCAGCGCAACGCGAAGCATTCGACGAAGACGCCGATCAGAAACGAGCCGGCGATGTTGATGATCAGCGTACCCCAGGGAAAGCCCAGGCCGAACAGCTTGCCGGCGCCGATACCGGCGAGATAACGCCCGACCGAACCGATCGCGCCTCCCAGAGCCACGGCCGCGATCAATTGCAGATTCATGAAAACGCTCGTCCCGATCATATGCGCTCCCGTCATGGGCGCGCTCGGGTGAAGACAGCCTCCTCCCGGCACCAACGCGCCCGGTAGGAGTCATCAGCCTTGCGGCGGTTATCGGGGGAACCCCATCCCCATCGGTGTGTCAGGTCAAACTAAGCGGAACGCAACAAACGTCAAGATCAACCATCTGGCCGCGGCCCCCGGGCACGAAGGCGCGCACGCTATTGCTGGCTGGCGCGGCGCGGTTTGGGTTTCGGCTTGACGTGCGAACTCGTCGCCGGCGCATCGGCGCTGCGCACCGATCCCCACGGATCATTGGCGGCCTTGGCGTCGGGAATCTTGCGCAACGAATCCCGGTACGCCTTCTGCAAGATCTTGTCCTGTTCGATCTGTTCCGGAGTCTTGGATGGCAGTTCCGGAATAAGATTGACGTTCTGTGCGAATGCCGGAGTGGCGAACAACATCAGCATCGCACAAGCACGCAAAATCTTCATACCAACTCTCCCAAGATACCAATTCTCCCAAGGGCCACGCCCACGCGTCCGACGAACCGCGATCAGGATCGACACGATTTCGGAGCTTGCCAGTCATCCCATATCGGGCCGCACTTGGTGCACCCGCTCAATGTCATGCCAAGGACAATCAGGCCGATAACGACGGCGATCCGTCCAACCATGCCACCCTCACGCAATATACGTCCCATCGGTAATTCTACCGGTGAATGCGCCAGCCATTCAAGCCATGCGGCAATCCGACCAACTGCGCGGAACCGGCTGCCAAAGGCCGCGAAACTCCCCTACACTCGCTCGACAATCAAGAACCCGGGGGATGACGCGCCAATGCCGACCGATCAAGCCGCAACTGCCTTCGACTTTGATGCCGCAAGGCAAGTGCTGGGAGACGTCTTTGCGCCGTGGGTACAAGACCTCAAACTCACGCTCGATCGGATTGAAACCGCACCGCCGCATGGCGCGGCCGCCGACTGGCAACCCGGCGCCGTATTGCGCATGCCGTTTTCGGATCGCCTTTGCCGCAACGGCGGCATCGTCTGCGGCCAAGCGCTGATGGCGCTGGCGGACACCTCAATGGTCATGGCGATCCTGTCCGCAGCAGGCGGTTATCGCCCGATGACCACCGTCGACCAGACCACGCATTTCCTCAAGGCGGTCACCTCGTCCGACGTGCTGGCGGATGCGCGGGTGGTGCGGCTCGGCCGCACCATGAGCTTCGGCCGCGTGACATTGACGGCTGCAAACGATGGAAAGCCGGTCGCAATGGTTTCGAGTGCCTTCGCAATGCTGTAGCGACAGCGGAGTGGCCCAAATGAAGGCGCGTGGCGGATGGATGCGTCACGGCTTGCGTCAACGGTGGCCGAAAGGCTAAAGAGGCCGGGCGGGCGGCTAGCTCAGCTGGTTAGAGCATCTCGTTTACACCGAGAGGGTCTGCGGTTCGAATCCGTAGCCGCCCACCAATTTCTCATCACGCACCGGATGACGTACTGAAAACAAAAACGGCGCCCCGAAGGGCGCCGTTCGATTGTTGATGCGATGGCCGATCGCGCGTTAGTGCGCGGTCAGGCCGCCGGAGGCTTCGTCGCCGGCGTCCGACTTGGCCGGCACCTTGGTGTCCTCTTCCCACTCGATGGGCTGAGGCGGCCGCACCAGCGCCCGCGCGATCACCTCGTCCATCCGCGAGACCGGAATGATTTCCAGTCCGCCCTTGATGGCGTCGGGGATCTCGGTGAGATCCTTGGCGTTGTCTTCCGGGATCAGCACCGTCTTGATGCCGCCCCGGCCCGCCGCCAAGAGCTTCTCCTTCAAGCCGCCGATCGGCAGCACCCTGCCCCGCAGCGTGATCTCGCCGGTCATGGCGACATCGTGCCGGATCGGAATGCCGGTCAGCACCGAGACGATGGTGGTGGCCATCGCCACGCCCGCGGACGGGCCGTCCTTCGGCGTCGCGCCCTCCGGCACGTGGACGTGGATGTCACGCTTCTCGAACAACGGCGGCTCGATGCCGTAGGTGATCGCCCGCGAGCGGACGTAGGACGCCGCCGCCGAGATCGATTCCTTCATCACGTCGCGCAGGTTGCCGGTGACCGTCATGCGACCCTTGCCGGGCATCATGACGCTCTCGATGGTCAGCAGCTCGCCGCCCACGTCGGTCCACGCCAATCCGGTGACCACACCGACCTGATCGTCGCTCTCGATCTCGCCGTAGCGGAACTTCGGCACGCCGAGGAAGTCTTCCAGTGACTTCTCGGTGACCTTCACCGCCTTCTTCTTCGAGAGCATCAATTCCTTCACCGCCTTGCGGGCCAGCGTCGAAATCTCGCGCTCGAGGTTACGCACGCCCGCCTCGCGGGTGTAGCGGCGGATCAGAAGCAGCAGCGCATCATCGTCGATCGACCATTCCTTGGAGTCGAGGCCGTGCTTCGAGAGCGCCGTCGGGATGAGATGCTTGCGGGCAATCTCGACCTTCTCGTTCTCGGTATAGCCGGCGATCCGGATCAGCTCCATGCGGTCCATCAACGGGCCGGGAATATTCAGCGTATTCGCGGTGGTGATGAACATCACGTTCGACAGATCGTAATCGACCTCGAGGTAGTGATCGTTGAATGTCGCGTTCTGCTCGGGGTCGAGCACCTCGAGCAAGGCCGACGACGGATCGCCGCGGAAATCGGCGCCCATCTTGTCGATCTCGTCGAGCAGGAACAGCGGGTTCGAGGTCTTCGCCTTGCGCATCGACTGGATGATCTTGCCGGGCATCGATCCGATATAGGTCCGGCGATGTCCGCGGATCTCCGCTTCGTCGCGCACGCCGCCGAGCGACACGCGCACGAACTCACGTCCGGTCGCCTTCGCGATCGACTTGCCGAGCGAAGTCTTGCCGACGCCCGGAGGACCGACGAGGCACAGGATCGGACCGGTCAGCTTGTTCGCGCGGCTCTGGACAGCAAGATACTCGACGATGCGGTCCTTGACCTTCTCGAGTCCGTAGTGATCGTCGTCGAGCGTCGCCTGCGCGGCGGCGAGGTCCTTCTTGACCTTCGACTTCTTGTTCCACGGAATCGACAACAGCCAGTCGAGATAGTTGCGCACGACGGTGGCTTCCGCCGACATCGGCGACATCTGGCGCAGCTTCTTCAGCTCGTGCTGAGCCTTCTCCCGCGCGTCCTTCGACAACTTGGTCTTGGCGATGCGCTCTTCCAGATCGGCCAGCTCGTCGCGACCTTCGTCGTCGCCGAGCTCCTTCTGGATCGCCTTCATCTGCTCGTTGAGATAGTACTCGCGCTGGGTCTTCTCCATCTGGCGCTTGACGCGCGAGCGGATGCGCTTCTCGACCTGCAGGACCGAGATTTCGCTTTCCATCAACCCGAGAACCTTCTCGAGGCGCGCGGTGACCGACAGCGTTTCCAAGAGCGCCTGACGATCCGCGATCTTCACCGCGAGATGCGAGGCGACGGTGTCGGACAGTTCGGCGAAGTCGGTCTTCGATTGCACCACCGCGACGACTTCGGCGGAGATCTTCTTGTTGAGCTTTACATAGCTCTCGAAGTCGGACACCACCGAACGCGACAATGCTTCCGCTTCGACGCTCACAGCATCGGTGTCGGCAAGCGCGACGGCAGTGGCTTCGTAATACTCCGCACGATCCGAATACTGCTCGACGCGCGCGCGCGTCAGGCCTTCGACCAGCACCTTCACGGTGCCGTCAGGCAGCTTGAGCAATTGCAGGACGCTGGCGAGCGTTCCGATTTCGTAGATCGTGTCAGGGGTTGGATCGTCGTCCGACGCATTCTTCTGCGTCGCGAGCATGATCAGCCCGTCATTCTTCATGACCTGTTCGAGCGCCTTGATCGATTTCTCGCGGCCGACGAACAGCGGCACGATCATGTGCGGGAAGACGACGATGTCCCGCAGCGGCAGCACAGGATAAAGATGGCTTTCGCCGTGAACGATAGTTGGCCGAGGCTTTGAGGTCGACATGGCCTATTCCCTTTGTTGTGCCCCCTTGCACGCAGTCCGCAACATGCGCAACCGCCACAAGGTGCCGAGATGTTCCTGACGATAGCGACAACCGCTTTCTGTCAGAAACGAACGATGGCGAATCCAGCGAGATTTGGCTCCGCCGAGAGCATTAGGTGGCTATCGCCCGGCATGGTGTCAAGTCGGCCAAAAGGCTCTGCGCACAGCACTTTTCAGAGCGTTTTCGAGCGAAGTGGGTACCCGGTTCGCGTCAAGAAAACACGTCAAACCAAAAATCCAGAGCCCCGTTCCGATTCCATCGGAACGGAAATGGCTACGGGCGTAATCCCGACGCGAAAACGGCCGCCGAAAAATCGGCGGCCGTTCGTGTCAGTTCAACGGCCGACGCGTCGGCCTACCCGGATCAGGCGCTGGCGCTGGTCTCGCTCGCCCGGTCGGAGCGATCCGCGTAGATGTAGAGCGGCCGCGCCGTGCCCTCGACGACTTCGCGCGAGATCACCACTTCCTCGACGCCTTCGAGGCCGGGCAGATCGAACATGGTCTCGAGCAGGATGCTTTCGAGGATCGAGCGCAACCCGCGCGCGCCGGTCTTGCGCTCGATGGCCTTGCGGGCCACCGCGCCGAGCGCCTCGTCGGCGAAGGTCAGTTCGATATTCTCCATCTCGAACAGCCGCTGGTACTGCTTCACCAGCGCGTTCTTCGGATCGGTCAGGATCTTCTTCAGCGAGGCCTCGTCGAGGTCTTCCAGGGTCGCGACCACCGGCAAGCGGCCGACAAACTCCGGAATGAGGCCGTACTTCAGCAAGTCCTCCGGCTCGACGTGGCGGAAGATTTCACCGGTGCGGCGATCTTCCGGCGCGAGCACCTGCGCGGCGAAGCCGATCGAGGTGGTGCGCCCGCGCGCGGAGATGATCTTCTCCAGTCCTGCGAACGCGCCGCCGCAGATGAAGAGGATGTTGGTGGTGTCCACCTGCAGGAATTCCTGCTGCGGATGCTTGCGGCCGCCCTGCGGCGGAACGCTCGCCACCGTACCTTCCATGATCTTCAGCAGCGCCTGCTGGACGCCCTCACCCGATACATCGCGGGTGATCGACGGGTTGTCCGACTTGCGCGAAATCTTGTCGATCTCGTCGATATAGACGATGCCGCGCTGCGCCCGCTCGACATTGTAGTCGGCAGCCTGCAACAGCTTGAGGATGATGTTCTCGACATCCTCGCCGACGTAACCGGCCTCAGTGAGCGTCGTCGCGTCCGCCATGGTGAACGGCACGTCGAGGATACGCGCCAGCGTCTGCGCCAGCAGCGTCTTGCCGGAGCCGGTCGGGCCGATCAGCAGGATGTTGGACTTCGCCAGTTCGACGTCGTTGTGCTTGGTCTGGTGATTGAGCCGCTTGTAGTGGTTGTGAACCGCGACCGACAGAACCTTCTTCGCATGGCCCTGGCCGATCACGTAATCGTCCAGCACCTTGCAGATTTCCTTCGGCGTCGGAATGCCGTCGCGCGACTTCACCAGCGAGGACTTGTTCTCCTCGCGGATGATATCCATGCACAATTCAACGCATTCATCGCAGATGAAAACGGTGGGACCCGCGATCAGTTTGCGGACTTCGTGCTGGCTCTTGCCGCAGAACGAGCAATAGAGAGTGTTCTTCGAGTCGCTGGTGCCGACCTTGCTCATTCCTGTCTCCGTCTGCCTTCGATCTCATCGCACGATCTCTCCGATAGAGACCGCCCCAATCCGGCACATCCGCCTGAAACTTAAGATAGGAGCAATATCCGTACCAAGAAGACCCTGCGTGGAAGACCCTTTCGCACTTCATGGGCCGCGACGAATCGCGGCCAGTTCAATCCGTCAGTAACCAGTGTCAGCCAACCATGCTGACAGCCGACTATCAAGAATTCGCTAATCGGCCATTGGTCTGGTGTCGTGACAATAGCGTGATTTGCGGCCTTGGCGCGACCCCCGCCGGTGCAATTCGCCATGACGTGGCGCGATGGCCACGTCTGCGATTGGGTGTGGCGGAACCGCGAACGGGTTCAGCCCCGATCGATCGCGGGCCAACCCGGTCGACCGCGTCAGGCCGGCTTCGTCGCCGGTTCCTCGGCGCGCTTCTCCATCACCTTGTCGATCAGGCCGAACTCCTTGGCCATATCGGCGGTGAGGAACTTGTCGCGCTCCAGCGCATCCTCGATCGCCTTGTAGGTCTGCCCGGTGTGCTTGACGTAGATTTCGTTCAAGCGCTTCTTCAGGTTGAGGATTTCCTGAGCGTGCAGCATGATGTCGGTGGCTTGGCCCTGAAAGCCGCCGGACGGCTGATGAACCATGATGCGGGCGTTGGGCAGCGCGTGTCGCATATCCTTCTCGCCGGCGGCAAGCAGCAGCGAGCCCATTGAGGCGGCCTGTCCGGTGCACAATGTGGCAACCGGCGGACGGATGAACTGCATGGTGTCGTAGATCGCGAGCCCCGACGTCACCACCCCGCCTGGCGAGTTGATGTACATCGAGATTTCCTTCTTCGGATTCTCGGCCTCAAGGAACAGGAGCTGGGCGACGACCAGCGTCGACATGCCATCCTCGACCGGGCCGGTCAGGAAGATGATGCGCTCTTTCAGGAGGCGCGAGAAGATGTCGTAGGCCCGTTCGCCGCGGTTGGTCTGCTCGACCACCATCGGAACGAGGTTCATGTAGGTTTCCACCGGATCGCGCATTTATCACCTGAAGGTTGAAGCGGAACGTCCAGCGCTCGGCGCAGCAAGGCAAATTGGCCCCGCCTCCGCGCATGACCGCCCCGAAAGGCAAGATAGATTAAGCGGCGTACAGATATACCCCGATCCCGCCGGGACAAGACCCGCCTCGGCTGGGAAGCGATCGCCTATTTCAAGCCGATTCGGGCATGGGGGCATAGCGGCGGAACGCCCCGCCGCCGCTGTTTCGTCCGGCAACCTTAACGAGGCATCGCGCGGGGACGACCGGGCCAGAGCTCTGCCGCTACGGAAGTCGGGCCATTGCGTCGGAGGTCATGGCTTCACGCCGGCGAAACTGCCAGCATGGCGCATCTCAAGAGGAACACCCTACATGCTCTATGCCCAGGATCTCACCGTCGGCCAGCGCTTCCCGTTCGGCAGCTATCGGATGGAGGAAGCCGAGATCATCGAATTCGCCACGCGCTACGACCCGCTCTACATCCACATCGATCCCGAGGCGGCGGCCAAGGGCCCGTTCGGAGGCCTGATCGCCAGCGGCCTGCACACGATGGCGGTCTATCAGCGGCTGATCGCAGAGGCGATGTGGTGGAAGGTGGCAGGCATCGCCGGCAAGCGGTTCGAAATCGACCTGCAACGGCCGGTGCGCCCCGGCATGGTTCTGACAGGTCATGCCGAGATTGAAGACATCGCTATCCGCCCGGAGCGAAACGACGCCGTCATGACGCTTCGTGCCCTCCTCACCGACGGGACCGAGCCGATGCTGTCGCTGCGCCTCGAGTCCTTGATCCACGCGCGACCGGCGTAATTTCGCAGACGTCAGAGGCACAACAGCAAGGCAATACGCCTGATGGCCGTCATGGCCGGATTTATTCCGGCCATCCACGTCTTCTTGCTCGCTGTGGGCTGCCTCTAAAAACGTGGATGCCGGGACATAGGCGAGCGAAGCGGCGCCGTTCTTTGAACGGCTATGCCGGGCATGACGACTTTACTTGCCAGCCCGCATTCCATCGGGCTTCAGGGGAACGACCTTCGATCAGGCCGCCGTCTTGTCGGCGTCGTCGTCCTTGTAGAGGTCCTCGCGGGACACCTTCTTCTCGGTGACGTTGGCGAGTTCGAGCAGGAAATCCACCACCTTATCTTCATAAATCGGTGCACGAAGCTGAGCCAAGGCGCTGGGATTGCTGCGATAGTAGTCCCAAACCTCCTTCTCGCGACCCGGCATCTGGCGCGCCCGCTCGATCACGGCGCGGCTAACCTCGTCGTCGGTGACGGAGATCTTGTTCTTTTCGCCGATCTCCGACAGCACCAGCCCGAGGCGGACCCGGCGGTCGGCGATCTTGCGATACTCGTCCTGGGCGGCCTCTTCGGTGGTGTCCTCGTCGGCGAACGTCTTGCCGGCGGACTCCATCTCGGCCTTGATCGAGTTCCACATCAGGTTGAACTCTTCATCGACCAGCGACGGCGGTGCTTCGAACTTGTGGGCTTCGTCGAGACGGTCAAGCAGCGTCCGCTTCACCTTCTGACGCGACGCCGCCCCATACTCGGCGGTCAGACGCTCGTGCGCCGCTTCCTTCAACTTGTCGAGCGACTCGAGCCCCAGCGCCTTGGCGAACTCGTCGTCGATCGTCTTGTCCTGCGGCGCTTCGATCAAGGTCGCGGTGGTCTCGAACTCCGCATCCTTGCCGGCCAGTTCGGCGTTGCCGTAGTTCTTCGGGAACGGCACCTTGAGCGTGCGGGTTTCGTCCTTGCCGATGCCGATCAACTGATCCTCGAAACCCGGGATGAAGGTGTTCGACCCGATCCCGACCTGAATGCCCTCGCCGGTGCCGCCTTCGAACGGCGTGCCGCCGATGGTGCCCTTGAACGAGATGGTAACGCGGTCGCCGGCCTCGGCCTTGGCGCCCTCGCCCTTGTCAGCGTAGTCGCGGTTCTGGTCGGCGATGCGCTTGATGGCTTCATCGACGTCGGCATCGCTGACCTCAGTCACCGGCTTCTCGACGGTGAAAGACTTGAAGTCCGCCAGTTCGATCGCCGGCACCACCTCGATGGCGACCGTGTAGGTCAGGTCGGCATTGCCGCTGAGGATTTCCTCGACGGCCTTCTCCTCGGTCGGCAGCGTCACCTTCGGCTCGGTGGCGAGCTTGAAGCCGCGCTCGGTGAAGATCTGGCTGTTGGTTTCCTGAATGGTCTTCTCGACCGTCTCGGCCATCACCGAGCGGCCATAGAGCTTCTTCAGGTGAGCGGTCGGCACCTTGCCCGGGCGGAAGCCATTGAGGCGGACCTTGTCCTTGAGGTCGGCAAGCTGCGCATCGGCCTTGGCGCCGATATCGGCGGCCGGGATGCTGACCTGGAACTCGCGCTTCAATCCGTCCGCGACGGTTTCGTTCACCTGCATAGCGTCTATCTTCTTCCCGCTTGGCCGGCCGACGGCCGGTCGTTGTCAATCTGGCGACGCATGGCTCACGCCCGCGTCGATGGTTCGGCGGACCTCGATCCTTACGGAAGCGTGTCCTCCGGAAAAACGCTCCGGCGTGACTTCGGTTCGCGCGTGGTGCGGGCGGAGGGACTCGAACCCCCACAACTTTCGTCACTGGAACCTAAATCCAGCGCGTCTACCAATTCCGCCACGCCCGCGCTTGAAGCCTCAATCCGGCCGCCATGTCGCCGCAAGAATCCCACTGCCGTCACGCGGCTGCGGGCTGTCCTCATGCTTCGACAAACTGAAATCGACCGTGAGGTCCGCCTGAGCCCAGCGAAACCATCCCGATCGTTGCGGCGGGCTTATAGCATGCGAACACCGGCGCGCAGCAAAAAAATGGCTTGGATGCGCGTTTGTGACACCCACGCGTTGATCCCGGTCGGCTGGACTTCAGCCTGCGAAAATGGTCCGCATGCGCCATGACAACGCATCGCCCACTCCTCACTTCCATTCATCGACGCGCGGTGCTGGCCGGGCTTGCAGGAACCGTTCTCGCTGCCTCCCCCGGCTGGGCCCAATCAACCGCAACGCCCCGTGCACCGATCCCGCTGACACTGCGCGCCAGACCTGTGCGCCGGGCGTTGCGAACGACTGGCCCCGATTCCGGCCTCTGGATTCTCGAACGGGCCGACGCCGCTGCGCAACCGGCATTCCGCCGGGGCGATACGGCCGCTGTGACCTTTCGGAACGACCTGCCTTTCCCGGCCGTCCTGAACTGGTACGGACTGGATGGCGTACCCGATGCCGAACCGCTGCTGGCGCGCCCGCCGGTGGCGCCGGGGGGCCAGGAGAAGATCATGCTGCCGCTGAACCACGCCGGTACCCTGATGTGCGATGCCCGGCTGTTGGGCGACGGTCAGGCCCAGGCGACTGGCGCACTGGCACTCAGGGTCGGCGAAGACGGGATGACGGCCGACCGCGACGAGGTGTTTCTGATCGAGGATTGGCGGTTGCGTACCGATGGCAGCACAGTTGCACCCGGCGTACCTGTAGAAGGCGCTCCACCGATCTATACGATCAATGGCCAGCCACCTCGGGACATCCCGTTGCGGCTCAATGAGCGGATGAGATTTCGCTTCATCAACGGCTGCCAACGCAATGTCATTGTGGTGAAAATCGAGAATTACGATGTCCGCGTCATGGCCATCGACGGTCGGCCCGCCGAGCCATTCCCGGCGCGCGAGGGACAATTGATGCTTGCTCCCGGAACCCGGATCGACGCAATCATAGACGCCTCCGGTTCACCCGGATCGACGGCGCAAATCCTTTTGCACGATGGCAGCGGCACGCTTCCGATTGCGCGGCTGGTAACCTCCGGCGAACCGGTCCGCGCCGCGCCGCTTCCGCCACCTTCCGCCCTTCCGTCGAACGGCATGCCGGACCGGATCGATCTCAAGAATGCGCTTCGTGTCGATCTCCCTATCGACCGCACAGCCGAAGCGGGATGGATCGCACCCGCGCAATTCGGTCCGGCCGTCACGCCAGCGTTTCGGGTGAAGCGCAACCGCGCCGTCGTCCTCACCTTGACCAACCGTGCAGCGGTCCCGGCGACCTTCCATCTGCACGGCCACCACTTCCGCCTGCTCGACCGGCTCGACGACGGCTGGAAGCCGTTCTGGCTCGATACGCTGGCGATCGGCCCGAACCAGACCCATCGCATCGCCTTCAAAGCCGAAGCCGTTGGGCAGTGGCTGATAGAATCGATGGCTGCGGACTGGGCCGCCCCCCGGCTAATCCGCCATTACGTGGTGGAATAACGTTCTAGTAATCCACCTCGAACGTATCGTAGAGCCGCCGGAACACCGCCGGCAGCACTTCCGACAAATCCTCCGCGATCAGCCCCGGCCCTGCTTCGCGCCCGGCCTCGCCATGAAGCCAGACCCCGATGCAGGCGGCTTCGAACGTCGGCACGCCCTGCGCCAGCATGGCCGCGACCAGGCCGGACAGCACGTCGCCGGATCCCGCCGTCGCCAGCCACGGCGGCGCATTGGCGGCAATCGCGGCCCGACCATCGGGAGCGGCGACCACGGTATCCGGCCCCTTCAGCAACACCACGGCGCCGCTGCGGGCCGCCGCCGCGCGTACCCGCTCCAGTTTCGATTTAAATGGATGTTTGTTGTCCATCTCACTGAACAGGCGCAAAAATTCGCCCTGATGCGGGGTGAGGACCGCGCCTGCTTCAGTCGCCGCCTTGATAGCTTCGAACAGGTCATCCGGCTTGTCGGCAAAACTCGTCAGGGCATCGGCATCCAACACGGTCTGCCGCTCGGCGGCAAGCGCCGCCAGAACCAGAGCGCGGGTCCGCAATCCGACGCCGGCACCCGGCCCGATAACGCAGACGTTGAGGCGACGATCCTCCAGCACCCCGGCAAATTCGGCGGCGGTATCGACCGGACGGACCATGATGGCGGTCAGGCTCGCTGCATTGACCGCCAACGCCTCGCTCGGCGACAGCACGGTGACGAGCCCCGCGCCGCCCCGCAACGCCCCTCGCGCCGCGAGCCGAGCCGCTCCCGTCGAAGCGAGGTTTCCGGACAGCACGACAGCATGACCCTTGGCGTATTTATGTCCGTCGAGGCCCGGCACCGGGAACAGCTTGTCCCAAAGCTCCGGCACATTCTCGAAGGCCAGAGGTGCGATGCTCTCCAGCACGGCGTCATCGACGCCGATGTCCGCGACCCGGACCCGTCCGCAATAGCTCCGACCGGGCATCAACAAGTGGCCCGGCTTGCGACGAAAGAACGTCACGGTTTCGGTCGCGCGCACGGCCGATCCCATCACCGCACCGGTGTTGCCGTTGATACCGCTCGGCAGATCGACGCTGACGACCGGTGCAGCAGAAGCATTGATCGCTTCGATCAATTCGCTGGCACCGTCCTTGACGATTCGGTTCAATCCCGCGCCGAACAACGCATCAATGATCAGCGCCGGATGGCCGATCGATGCCGCTTCGCCCGGCAGCACCGGCCCGCTCCAGTGGCGTGCAGCGAGCGCCGCATCACCGGTCAGCGCATCGCGCGAACCGAACAACACCACCGCCACCTGGCGGCCTCGCGCCACCAATTCGGCGGCGGCAACGAATCCGTCGCCACCGTTGTTGCCTCCCCCGGCGACGACAACGACGGGCCCCTCCTCGACCAGGTCCGCCGCGGCGTCGGCAACCGCACGCCCGGCACTCAGCATCAAGGCGAACCCGCTGGTGCCGCCCGCGATGGCAAGCTGATCGGCTTTGCCCATTTCGGCGGTGGTCAGAACCTCCATAGCGACACCCTCATCGCCTCAAAGGCGGGCAGCACAATTCTCTGCCCTGCCGGCACACCCGGGCGATTGCCTTAAAAATATGCAGCTTGCCCATTTATACACCTGTAGCTGCCGAACAATGCGACAGGGTCCGCATGGAACCCCTGTTTATATTCTGGTAACAGATCGGCATCGGAATAAGCCCGCTGGGCCAAGGCCCGGCTTTCGAAAGATCGTCCACTTACCCAACCCGCGGGCCGTCGTTCGGACCGTTACGCATCGCCATGGCGATGCAGATAGCATCGGGACAATGCGCCGAGACGGATCGCGCGACCAGACACACGCGCGATATTCGTCGTCGAAGAATTGAAGTGCCGGGAGACATTCAGTGAAGAAGATCGAAGCCATCATCAAGCCATTCAAGCTCGACGAGGTGAAGGAAGCGCTTCAGGAAGTCGGCCTGCAGGGCATCACCGTCACCGAGGCCAAGGGCTTCGGACGACAAAAAGGCCACGCCGAACTGTATCGCGGCGCCGAATACATCGTCGACTTTCTTCCCAAGGTGAAGATCGAGATCGTCATTGGCGACGACCTCGTTGAGAAGGCCATCGAGGCCATCCGTCGCGCGGCCCAGACCGGCCGCATCGGTGACGGCAAGATTTTCGTGTCCAACATCGAGGAGGCCATTCGTATCCGGACCGGCGAGTCCGGCATCGACGCCATCTGATTTCCAGCCGTTTCTTCCCAATCGGTCGCGCCTTGCGGCCATCACCTCATCGACCTGTCGAACATTAAGAGGAATCCATGACCACCGCCCAGGAAGTCCTGAAGTCAATCAAGGACAACGACGTCAAGTATGTCGATCTGCGTTTCACTGATCCGCGAGGCAAGTGGCAGCATGTCACTTTCGACGTGTCGATGATCGACGAGGACATTTTCGCCGAAGGCACCATGTTCGACGGCTCGTCGATCGCCGGTTGGAAGGCGATCAACGAATCCGACATGACGCTGATGCCCGACCCGGCCACCGCCTGCATCGATCCGTTCTTCGCCGAGACCACCATGGTCATCACCTGCGACGTGCTGGAACCGACCACCGGCGAGCCTTACAATCGCGACCCGCGCGGCATCGCCAAGAAGGCCGAGGCCATGGTGAAGTCGATGGGCGTGGGCGACACCGTCTATGTCGGTCCCGAAGCCGAATTCTTCATCTTCGATGACGTGCGCTACAGCGCCACGCCCTACAACACCGGGTTCAAGCTCGACGCCGCCGAACTGCCGACCAACTCCGACACACAATATGAAGGCGGCAACCTCGGCCACCGCATCCGCACCAAGGGCGGTTACTTTCCGGTGCCGCCGCAGGATTCGCTTCAGGACATGCGCTCGGAAATGCTCGGCTCCATGGCGCGTATGGGCGTCAAGGTCGAGAAGCATCATCACGAAGTGGCGTCGGCCCAGCACGAACTCGGCATGAAGTTCGACACGCTCACCTACATGGCCGACCAGATGCAGGTCTATAAGTACTGCATCCACCAGGTCGCCAACATCTACGGCAAGACCGCCACCTTCATGCCGAAGCCGATCTTCGGCGACAACGGCTCGGGCATGCATGTGCACCAGTCGATCTGGAAGGACGGCAAGCCGACCTTCGCCGGCAACAAGTATGCCGACCTGTCGGAAACCTGCCTGCATTACATCGGCGGCATCATCAAGCACGCCAAGGCAATCAACGCCTTCACCAACCCGTCAACCAACTCCTACAAGCGTCTGGTGCCGGGCTATGAGGCGCCGGTGCTGCTGGCCTACTCGGCTCGCAACCGCTCGGCTTCCTGCCGCATTCCCTACACCACTTCGCCGAAGGCGAAGCGCGTCGAAGTCCGCTTCCCCGATCCGATGGCCAATCCGTATCTTGCTTTCGCCGCGATGCTGATGGCTGGCCTCGACGGCATCAAGAACAAGATCGATCCGGGCCCAGCGATGGACAAGGACCTCTACGATCTGCCGCGCGAGGAGCTGAAGCAGATCCCGACGGTGTGCGGTTCGCTCCGCGAGGCACTGGAAAGCCTCGACAAGGATCGCGCGTTCCTGAAGGCCGGCGGCGTGTTCGACGACGACTTCATCGACAGCTTCATCGAACTGAAGATGGAAGACGTCATGCGGTTCGAAATGACGCCGCATCCGGTCGAGTTCGATATGTACTACTCGCTGTAAGTCGAGCCTTGATCATCCGCCCACAGGGTCTGGGCCGACATCTGAAATTGGAAGGGCGTCCTGTGGGGCGCCCTTTTCATTTGTACGGGCGCGGGCCGTGAGTAGCCCGAACCTCACGGATATTCCCGGGTCCTGGCGCGACGGATCAGGGCCGCGTGAATGCGGCCTCCGCCGCGAACGCCTCGGGCGGCGTGAGCCCGGCGGCGGCAAGCGCTTGAGCCGCAGGCCGCTCCGGTCGTGTCCACCACGGCAGGTGCGTAACGATACCGCGCGTAACAGGCTCACCGAGGAAGCCACCGAAATCCACCGGCCACAGGCCGTTGGGAACGACTTCGACATTGACGCCACGCAGCCTGACGCCCTCGCCCAACACGCTCGCCAGATCATCCGGCTCGACCACGCGTGCGGTTTTCGGATCGTTGATATCGGCGAAACTCAACAGGACGGGAATGAATTCGCCTGTGACCGCGGCTTTGCCGGTCATCGCGCCGATATCCGAAAACGAAACGTGTCGGCCGCGCGCGCTGAAAGCGCGCAATGCAAGATAGCTGGCAGCCTCCATGTCTGTCCCGCCTTTGCCATGCGCCATCAGCGCCACCAGATTGCGGCCCTGCCCAAGATCGACGTAAAGCGCATCGCCCTTGATGGTCGTCTTGCCGTGGCGGTCGTAGTTGCGATCCGGATGCACCGAATAGATCCCGGAAGCCGACTTGAGGCCATCGGGCGTGTCGATGCTCATCGACAGACGATATTTGTGGGCGGGTCGCTCGATCCTGATCCGGTCGCCGACATAAAGCGCGGCCATCAAACCGAGCAACCCGATCCATTTGAAATTCATACCGTCGTCCCCGCCATGTGCGGCCAACCTGACACGGTCGTTCGCAAAAAAGAAGCAATGGCTAGCGATGCGCACAGTCGTGACAGCTTGATCCGGCGCTGGTTTGCATAAAGACTGAGGCCATCAGAATCGAGGGGTTCAACGTGGACGGTACGCCCGAGGATCAGGGTCTGGCGCGGCAATCCCTTGCGCGTTCCATTGCCACCGGCGGCATCGGCATTGTCGCATTCGCCGCTGCCCTGGCACTGGCGTGGTATTCCGCCGCGACGCTGTTCATGTTGTTCGCCGGAATCCTGTTCGGCGTCTTCCTCACCGCGATGGCCGATCTGTTGCGACGGGTATTCGGCGGCAGCCAGACGCTGCGGCTGGTGATCGTCTGTGTGCTGTTTACAGGGCTCCTGTCCGGCGTCGTCGTGCTCGGCGGCGCGACCATCGCCCAGCAGGTCACCGCCTTGAGTTCAACGATCCGCGCGCAACTCGGCAACGCCAAGGATTTTCTCGAGAAGCAAGGCGTCGACACCAGTTTCCTCAATCTCGGCAGCACCAAAACAAGCGTCACCGACGTCACGACGACACCGGCCACACCAGCCACCCCCTCGCGCGGCCCGAAACTTCCCGATGCCAGCACTATCGCATCGGGAACCGGCGCGATCGTCAGCCAGACCATCAAAATCCTCGCCGGGGTTTTTGAAGGCGTCGGCAATTTCTTCGTGGTGATCTTCCTCGGGCTTTTGCTGGCGGCCCAGCCGAAACTCTATCGCGACGGTATCCTGCGTTTCGTGCCGCGACAGCGACTTCCTGAAGCAACGCGCCTGATCGACGACATTAGCGAAACGCTGCGCCGCTGGCTGCTCGGCCAGATGGCCACGATGACCACGCTGTTCCTCCTGACGTGGATCGGACTGACGCTCATCGGGATACCCGGCGCGCTGGTGCTCGGATTTATCACCGGCCTGCTGACGTTCATTCCGAACGTCGGCGCGATCCTTGCCGGCTGCCTGATCGTGCTGGCCAGCCTCGGCTCCGGCCTCACCGCGATCATCAGCGCCTTCGGGCTCTATCTCGCCGTGCAATTTCTCGAGGGCAACGTGCTGACGCCGCTGATCCAGCGTCACGCCATCAGCATTCCGCCCGCGACCTTGTTCGCGGCGCAGATATTCCTCGGTGTGCTGTTCGGACTATGGGGGCTCGCGCTGGCGCTGCCATTGATCGCGGTGATCAAGGTGGTGTTGAACCACCTCTGGCCGGATCAAACGGCAACTGCCTGATTCAACCGGCCGTCAACCGTTCGCGGTCACCACCGTCTCGGTGTGCTCGACCTCCGGCGGCGACGCGAAGTACGGCCCGACCAGCGCGCGCCATGCGGCGAATTGCTCGGAGCCGCGGAAATCCACGGTGTGGTTTTCCAGCGTCGCCCACTTGACCATCAACCGATAACGCTGCGGCTTCTCGATGGAACGGTGCAGTTCGAAACCGTGAAAGCCTTTCGACTTGCCGAATTCCGCGCGCGCCTTGCCGACGGCTGCCTCGAAGTCGGCTTCGGAGCCAGGCTTGATTTCGATCTGGGCAATTTCAGTGATCATGATGACGATGGCCTCGCATGGTGGGACCATCGGTCTATCGCAATATCGCAGCGTGTTGAAGCCGGATCGGATCAGAACATCCAGATGGCGCTGCCGGCGACGATCAACGCAACGCCAACAAATGCGGCGACCGGCCAGTTGCGGCGCGGCTGGGCATAGCGCCCCTGCGCCCGCCGCTCGGTGATCAACGCGGACTCGTATTCGTCCGACGTCGAGAACATGCAAGCGAAGCCGCTACGCGCCGAAGCCGCGGCGGCTTCCAGCGACATCAGGGCTGCATTCGGTGTTTGATGGCGAGCCGTGTTCATGCCGACGATGATAATGTCGGAATGGTAAACGGCGCGTTAGCAGATGCCTCAAGCGCCTGCGTGGACCGCAGCGCCATTGAACGCGAGCGCCGGCCGTGGGTCATGCGCGATCTGGCCCGCCGTGTTGACACGCCCCTGCTCCAGCGACACCGGCTCCTCCGACGCCGACTGCACACGGTTGCGACCGCCACGCTTGGCTTGATAGAGCGCTGTGTCGGCCGCGGCGAGCAACACATCGAGTTCGGTGCCGACCGGTCCACCCGCGACGCCGATGCTGACGGTGGTTTCGACCGGTGTTTCCGAAATCACGATCCCGCTGCTGGCGAATGCCTCGCGCACCCGCTCCGCGGCCAAAAGTGCCTCTTCCATGGAGCACGGCAACAACGCGGCGAATTCCTCTCCGCCGATACGGCCGCAAAGATCGGTGATCCGCAATGTGTTGGTGATGGTGCCGGCAAACCGACAGAGAACGTCATCGCCCGCCGCATGGCCAAAGCGATCGTTGATCGATTTGAAATGATCGATATCGAGGATCATCACCGTCACCGGCCGCCCGGCATCGGCCTCTCGTTCGATCATGCGCGCGGTCGCTTCAGCGAAGCCGCGACGATTGAAGATACCGGTCAGCGGATCAAGCGACGCCACGGCCTTATGAGCACGCACCGTTCGTTCCGACACCAGCATGAAAATGATGAAGACGGTGCCGACCGCGTACAGCACCAGCTCGATGGCGAATACCGTCGCCCACACGCTGTCGCCGAACGCCTCATCGTCGCCACGAAAGTAGTCGCCGAGCAGGATCGGCAGCATCAGCACAAACCCGTGAAGCACCGGCACGATGAAGGAAGGCCAGCGGCGTTTCATCGTCTTGCGACGCTCCGTGAGGAGTTCGCTCGCGGTCAACATGGCGTAGACGGCGATAATCGCAGCGCCGATCGTCATCCGCAGCGCCGGCGTCATCGGCGCGAAGAGACTGAGTGCGGCCATCCAGACGAACGCACCGAGCAAAATATACGGCCAGTTCGGCGCGCGGCCGTGAAACACGCGCGCCGCGCCCCAGACAATGCCGCAGGCTGCAAATCCGACGGCGTTCAGTGTCAGCGAGAGTTGATGGGCAAGCAGCGAGTTCGTGAGCGTCGATGCCGCGACTGAACTGGCTCCGAGAATATAGGCGGCGCCCCACCATTTCAGCGCTGGAATGTTCTCCTGCTGTCCGAAGAACAGCAACATGACTCCCAGGAGCGCGGCGACCAATGTTGCCACGAGATAGAGCGTTGAGGTGTCAAGCGACATTGTGTCGTTACCGGCAATTCGGCGTGCGGTTTATCGGGAAAAGGGAATCCTCAGCCGTGGGAGAATCTAGGCGACACGCATTTGCAATTCGTTTGTATGCACAGGCAAGTTTTCAGCGAAAATCATATCAAATGAAAAGTATTATGACACCGACAAAGAAAAGGGCGCCCGAAGGCGCCCTTTGGCAAAATGGTATCCGCGATTGCGGAAAAAGACTGAAAGCGATCAGCGCTTCGAGAACTGGAACGAACGGCGGGCCTTGGCCTTGCCGTACTTCTTACGCTCGACAACACGCGAGTCGCGGGTCAGGAAGCCGCCCTTCTTCAGAACGCCGCGCAGATCCGGCTCGAAGTGAGTCAACGCCTTGGACAGGCCATGACGTACTGCGCCGGCCTGGCCAGACAGGCCGCCGCCGGTAACGGTGCAGATCACGTCGTACTGCCCTGCCCGTGCCGCCGCGACCAGCGGCTGCTGGATCAGCATGCGCAGCACCGGACGCGCGAAATACACTTCGACCTCGCGGGTGTTGACGATGATCTTGCCGGCACCCGGCTTGATCCAGACACGGGCGACCGCGTCCTTGCGCTTGCCGGTGGCATAGGCACGGCCCTGCTTGTCGACCTTCTTGACGTGCTTCGGCGCGTCGGGAGCTGCCGTCTTCAGCGCGGCCAATTGATCGAGAGACTGCATGGTATCGGACATCTTATGCGGCCCTCTTGTTCTTGCGATTCATCGCGCCGATATCGACGGCTTCCGGTTGCTGAGCTTCGTGCGGATGTTCCGCACCGGCATAAACCCGGAGATTGCCCATCTGCACACGGCCGAGCGGCCCGCGCGGGATCATGCGCTCGACGGCCTTCTCAAGCACGCGCTCGGGAAAGCGACCCTCGAGGATCGACTTCGCGCTGCGCTCCTTGATACCGCCGATGAAACCGGTGTGGTTGTAATAGACCTTCTGGTCACGCTTGCGGCCCGTCAGCACCACCTTGGCGGCGTTGATGACGATGACATGGTCGCCGCAATCGACGTGAGGCGTATAGGTCGGGAGGTGCTTGCCGCGCAGCCGCATCGCCACCAGCGTCGCGAGGCGTCCGACGACCAGACCGCTGGCGTCGATGACCACCCACTTCTTGGTGACTTCGGCGGGCTTTGCCGAAAACGTCTTCATGTGAGGCATTCCTGAAAGGGATTAGGCCCGCGCCGATTGCAGCGGACGAGCGAGCTTTTAGAGGCCGCACGCGGCAACGTCAATGCCCGTGCACGGCGAATTTTGACGTGATTTCAATGGCTTGAAAATATGGTATTTAATTACCGTGAAATTCAGCCAGCATTTGGAATGGAATAGGTCGACGTGACGTGGGCGATTGGATCGGGCGACGATCCCGACAACAGCGTCACCTCGCCCACCGCCAGGCGCTTGCCGAGTTTCAGCAGGCGCGCCGCCGCGAGCACATCCTGTCCCGGTTGCCCCTTGCGCAGGAAATTGATGTTGAGATTGGTGGTCACCGCCAGCCCGACCGGGCCGATGGCGGAGAGCAGCACCACATACATCGCCAGATCGGCCAAAAACATCAGCGTTGGACCTGATACGGTGCCGCCGGGACGCAGCATACGCTCGCTGTATTGCTGGCGCACCAGACACGTCGCGCCATCGGCGCTTTCAATGGAAACGTCTCCCATGCCGACGGCTTGCGGAAACTCCCTCTGAAGAAACGCCTCCAGTTCGGCGACGCTCATTTTCGCAACGGCCATGCTACCTCTCACTCTCGCTTGCCGCCCTCTGTTACAGTACGATGACGCTCCTCGCCAGTGGCGCGGATTTGACATTTTCTCCGCGCTTTGCGGCAACCTCAGAAAGCCAATGTCAAATCCAGGCTCCACTAAAATTTGTATTTGCTAGTGGTTCTTTGATCCTCACATTTGCGACACAGATCGCCGAAACGGAATGCAAATGTTAGATCGAACCACGAGCCGATGGATTGCATGATGACTGCCCACCCCCTTCGCGCGCCACTATCTCCTCCCCCGATCCTATTGCACGAGCAGGTCGGCGATGTAGCGGTCCTGACCCTGAACCGTCCCGAAGCACGCAACTGCCTGTCGGAAGCCCTGATCGCCGATCTCCATGCGGCAATCGATGCCACCCGCGACGACAAGGCCGTGCGCGCCGTGGTGATCGCCGCCAGCGGCAAAGCGTTTTCATCCGGCCACGACCTCAAGGAATTGACGGCGCGGCGCGCGGATACCGACGGCGGCCGCGCGTTCTTCGCGCAGATGATGACCGCCTGCAGCGCGATGATGCAAAGCATCGTCACCCTGCCGAAACCCGTCGTCGCCGCCGTGCAAGGCGTCGCCACCGCCGCCGGATGCCAACTGGTCGCAAGCTGCGATCTTGCGATTGCATCCGAGCAGGCGACCTTCGCAACACCGGGCGTCGATATCGGCTTGTTCTGCTCGACACCGATGGTGGCGCTGTCGCGCAACGTCCCACGCAAGCAAGCGATGGAAATGCTTCTGACCGGCGAGCCGATAACCGCCAGCCGCGCGCGCGAGATCGGCCTCGTCAATCGTGTGGCCGCTCACGGCACAGAGCGCGATGCCGCCATCGCTCTCGCCCAGCAGGTCGCGCGCAAGTCGGCCCATACCATCAGGATCGGCAAGGAAGCATTCTATCGTCAGGTCGAAATGAGCCTTGCCGATGCCTATCGCTTCGCCTCCGAAGTGATGACCGAAAACATGATGGCGCGCGATGCCGAGGAGGGTATTTGCGCCTTCGTCGAAAAGCGCGTACCGACCTGGCAGGATCGTTAGTCCGCCCTCACTCGATCCACGACGGCACTTTATAGAATGATCGCGTTACAAATGAACCACGACACCTATGACGACAATTACATTCGCAGCATTCTGAATAGCGTGAAGACCATTGCCATGGTCGGCGCGTCTCCGGTCAACGTGCGGCCAAGTTACTTCGCGTTCAAGTATCTGGCGCAGCGCGGCTACGATATGATCCCGGTCAACCCCGGACAAGTCGGCAAGAGCCTGATGGGCAAGCCGTTCGTGGCCTCGCTCGCCGATATCGATCGGCCGATCGACATGGTCGACATCTTCCGCAACTCCGATGCCGCCCTGCCGCTGGTCAAGGATGCACTGACGCTCAATCCTTTGCCGAAGGTGATCTGGATGCAACTCGGCGTTCGCAACGACGAGGCCTGTGCGCTTGCTGAAGCGGCCGGACTGAAAGTGGTGATGAATCGCTGCCCGAAGATCGAGTATGGCCGGCTGTCGTCGGAAATTTCCTGGATGGGCGTCAATTCGCGCACGTTGAGCGCCAAACGCGCCCCGATCCCGACGCAGGGCATGCGGCTGTCACTCAACCGAGTCAGCGTTGGCGGCGGCGATACCGGTGCCGCCGATCGCGCCGCCCAACTCAAGGAAGACAAGAACAATAATGCCTGAAGTCATGGCGCGCTGCCATTCTGTTCCCTTCGAGCGAGGATAAGCAGCATATCCGCGCAGCGATCACGACCCGACTTGACGCCGCGCGGCCGGATCAGCAGCATGCCGGCCCGCTGAAGCCCTTTCAAGCAGACAGGACCTGAGAATGACCGACCGCCTTCCCGGATTTGCCACGCTCGCGATCCATGCCGGTGCGCAGCCGGACCCGACCACCGGCGCGCGCAACACGCCGATTTATCAGACCACGTCATTCGTCTTCAACGATGCCGACCACGCGGCCTCGCTGTTCGGCCTGCAAGCGTTCGGCAACATCTATACGCGGATCGGCAACCCGACCACCGCGGTGCTCGAGGAACGCGTTGCGGCGCTCGAAGGCGGCACCGCCGCAGTGGCGGTGGCTTCCGGCCATGCCGCGCAGGTCACGGCGCTGCAGCAGTTGCTGCGGCCCGGCGACGAATTCATCGCCGCGCGCAAGCTCTATGGCGGCTCGATCAACCAGTTCACCCACGCGTTCAAAAGCTTCGGCTGGAACGTGGTGTGGGCCGATCCCGATGACATCGCGACGTTTGAACGCGCGGTGTCGCCACGCACCAAGGCGATCTTCATCGAGTCGCTCGCCAATCCGAGCGGTTCGGTGACCGACATCGAGGCAATCTCCGCCGTCGCGCGCAAGGCCGGTGTGCCACTGATCGTCGATAACACGCTGGCCAGCCCCTATCTGATCCGCCCGATCGACCATGGTGCCGACATCGTGCTGCATTCGCTGACGAAGTTTCTCGGCGGCCACGGCAACTCGATCGGCGGCATCATCGTCGACGCCGGCACCTTCGACTGGTCGCGCGACAACAAGTACCCGATCTTGAGCGAGCCGCGCCCGGAATATCACGGCATCAAGTTGCAGGAGACGTTCGGCAACTTCGCGTTCGCCATCGCCTGCCGCGTGCTCGGCCTGCGCGATCTCGGCGCGGCGCTGTCGCCGTTCAATGCATTCCTGTTCCTGACCGGCATCGAGACGCTGCCGCTACGCATGCAACGCCACTGCGACAACGCCAAGGCCGTCGCGGAGTGGCTGTCGGCACACCCTGCCGTCAACGAGGTTAACTATGCCGGCCTCGCCGGCAACCGTTACAACAACCTCGCCCGCAAATACGCGCCGAAGGGCGCGGGCGCGCTGTTCACCTTCACGCTTAAGGGCGGCTACGACGCCGGCGTCAGCCTGGTGTCGAACCTCAAGCTGTTCTCGCATCTCGCCAACATCGGCGACACTAAGTCGCTGGTGATCCATCCGGCATCGACCACGCACAGCCAACTCACCGACGAGCAGAAGGTACAGGCTGGAGCTGGTCCCGATCTGGTGCGGCTATCGATCGGCCTTGAGGACAAGGAAGATCTAATCGCCGATCTCGATCAGGCGTTGAAGGCGTAGCGCAGGCGTACAGCAACGAAGTTGTGTCGTGGCCGGGCATAGCCGTTCGAAGAACGGCGTCGCTTCGCTCGCCCGTAGCCGTTCGAAGAACGGCGTCGCTCGCCTATGGTCCCGGCCATCAATTTTTCTGGAAGCGATGGATGCGCGGATCAAGTCCGCGCATGACGTTGTTCAGAGGCGAACCTTCTACGCCTTCCCTGCCCGCGCGGCCTTATCCTGCCGCGTCAGGCGATTGTTGCGCACCACCAGCGAATAGGTCGCGAGCGCAAACAGGATCACCAGCAATTGCAGCGACAAGGCTTCCAGCGTCGGGTTGAGGCCGATCGCCGAGAGCCAGTCCGCGCCCGCAACTTGCGTGAACGGCAGGATCGATTGCTCTTGAAATTCTTGCACCGCTTCGCCGATAAACTTGACCGCCATCGCGAACAGGAACGCCGAGGTGATGATGAACAGCGGCCGCAGCGGGATTTTCTGCGCGATCATATTGATGAAATAGAACAGCACCGCGAGCCCGAACGTGGCGACGGCAAGACCGCCGAACAAAGCTGCGCTCCAACCGCCTTCGGTGCTCGCCAGTGCGTTGATGAACAGCACCGTCTCCGCACCCTCGCGAAACACAGCAAGGAATGCCAACGCGGCCACCGCCCATGCGGTATCCTGCGCCAGCGCGTTGTCCGCCTTCGCGGCAAGATAGTCCTTCCAGCCGTGCGGATCCTGCTTCACCATCAGCCAGCCAGAAACGTAGAGCATCAGCGCTGCGGCAAACAGGATGATGACGCCCTCTAACAAATCACTGTGCTGGCCGGAATTGAGTACGGCAAACAGCCATGCCGCGACAATGCTAACGACGACCGCCGCCAGTGCACCGGCATAAAGCGACCTTACCCGATCCGCACCGCCAGCCTTGGTCAAATAAGCCGCCAGCGCCGCGATCACCAGCATCGCTTCCAGCCCCTCGCGAAGCAGGATCACCGCAGCTTGAATGAAGGCACTCGACATAGCTCGACTCTCGGATGAGCGGATCGTTGAAACGATCCACGTTCTAGTCCTTGAATGCATTGCGCGAAAGCAAATCGCCGGCACACAAAGCCGTCATCGCCACGCCGACAACGAAAACCCTTGCGAACAGCGGCTTTCTTCGCGATGCGTCGTTTTAGAATTGCTCCACGCCAGCGCGGTGTCAGCGTGATACGCCGGCTGCGACGGCTGCAGGTACAACCGATTTTGGCGACCGCGCACTGAGCCGCTCCACCTGCGTGATCGCCAGTGTCAGAACCACGATCGCAACACCTTGATGCGCCAATCCGAGCGAGATGGGCACTTGATGCAACAGAGTCAGAATGCCCAGTGTCGCCTGCACCGTCATCGCAACGGCAATCCATAATGCGCCATTCACGACCGCGCTGCTGGCGCGCGTACGGACGGCATCGACCAGATGCAGGATCGCCACCACCCACAGCGTATAGGCCACCATGCGGTGATTGAATTGCACCGTCAGCGTGTTGTCGAACAGGTTGCGCCACCACGGCTGCTCAAAGAACAGTCGCGCCGCACTCGGAATGAAGCCGCCGTCGATCAAGGGCCAGGTATTGAACACCTTGCCGGCCCGCAAGCCCGCAACCAGAGCGCCGAGGTAGAGTTGCAGGAACACCAGGCCCAGTAGCACGGCGCTGGTGATCTTCAGACGGCTGATAGCTTCGACCGGCGCGCGCGCCGAGAGCCGCCGCAAGGTCCAGACGATGGCTGCAAAGATCAGGAACGCCAGCATCAGATGCGCCGCCAACCGGTACTGCGAGACTTCGACACGCTGGGTCAGGCCGGACGCGACCATCCACCAGCCGACCGCGCCCTGCAACCCGCCGAGAGCGAAAATGCCCCACAGGCGACGCTTGAGATCACCGGGCAGGAAGCCGCGCCACATGAACCACAGGAAAGGTAGCAGATAGACAAGACCGATCAGCCGTCCGAGCAGGCGATGACTCCACTCCCACCAGAAAATGGTCTTGAACTCATGCAGCGTCATGCCCGCGTTCATTTCGCGATACTGCGGGATCGCCTTGTAACCGTCGAACGCCTCATTCCATTGCTGTTCGCTGAGCGGCGGCAGCGTTCCGGTGACCGGCTTCCACTCGACAATGGACAGCCCCGACTCGGTCAGCCGGGTCGCGCCGCCAACCAGCACCATCAGCGCAATCAGGCCAGCCACGATCGTGAGCCACCAACGCACCGCGCGGATCCGGGCGGTCCCCGTGCCGGGTTCCGCAGAACTGAAGTTTTCGGTCATTTCAGCCGCAATTTAGAAGAATTTCATGCCCGTTATAGCCGCGCGGCGGGGCGGTGCAAGCCGCGCTTGATCTCCCGGCGGCCAGTCTCTACACGTTCGCGTCATGACCATCCGCACCCGGAAATTTCTCGGCACGATCGCCCTGCTTGTCCTTGTCGTCGTGTGGTCGCTGCTTGGTATGACGGTGGCGCAGACGCCATGGCTTGCGGCATCCGGATGGTATCAGGCGATCTTTTATGTCGTCGCCGGTCTCGGCTGGGTCCTTCCCGCCATGCCGATCATCAGCTGGATGTCGCGCCCAGATCCCGAGGCCTAGACGGCCTTTCCGGGCGCCGCATGGCGACGACTCTACAATCCCCCTTACGCTTTGTTGACGTTTGTTTGCCAAGGTTCCGGCAACAACAGACATAAAAAATGTCTTAACGGACAGGGTGTGCGTATGACCATGGCGGCTGCCATCGAGAGCCGGGTGACTGAGGCCCGCGCGCAAGCCGAAATCACGCGGGTGGCAAGCGTCGACTCCTTTCACGATATCGCCGCCGCCGAGCAAGCGTGGCGTGCGCTCGAAGGCTCTTGTGCGGTGCTGACGCCCTATCAGCGCTTCGACCTGCTGTCCGCCTGGCAGAACCATATCGGCACCCGCACCGAGGTCGAGCCGCTGATCGTGGTCGCCCGCGACGCACGTCGTCAACCTCTGATGCTTCTGCCGCTGGGCGTCCAGCGCACGCACGGCATCGGGGTCGCAGGCTTTCTCGGTGACAAACACATCACATTCAACATGCCGGTTTACCGTCGCGATTTTCTCGCCGCGGCAACCCGAAGTGATATCGAGACCGTGCTCGATGCGTTGCGCGCATCGCCCCGCGCGATCGATACCCTCACACTCACCCGACAACCGCGGCAATGGCAGAATTTCGCCAACCCGATGGCGCTGCTGCCCACCCAAACTTCGGTCAACGGTTGTCCTCTGATGCCGATCGAGGTCAACACCCCGTCGACCGCACTAATCAGCAATTCGTTCCGGCGCCGGCTGAAAAGCAAGGAAAAGAAACTGCAGGCGCTTCCCGGTTATCGCTATCTTCAAGCGAAAACCGATTCCGACATCACGCGGTTGCTCGATGCGTTCTTCCTTATCAAGCCGCAGCGGATGGCATTGCAGAAGCTTCCCAATGTTTTTGCCGATCCCGGCGTAGAGGATTTTATCCGCCGCGCGTGTCATCGGGAGCTTCCGGACGGTGGCCGTGCGATCGAGATTCACGCGCTGGTGTGCGACGAAGAGGTCATCGCCATCTACGCGGGCGTCGCCGACGGCGACCGCTTCTCGATGATGTTCAATACTTATACGCTGTCAGCCAGCGCTCACTTCAGTCCGGGCCTGATCCTGATGCGTCACATCGTCGATCATTATGCCGCGCAGAACTACACGGCGATCGATCTCGGCATCGGCTCGGACGACTACAAGCGTCTGTTCTGCAAAAGCGACGAGCCGATCTTCGACAGCTTCATCGGCCTCAATGCACGGGGTAAGGTTGCAGCGAGTGGTCTTTCCGCCGCAGCTCATCTCAAGCGGGTGGTGAAACAGACGCCCATGCTGATGAAGGCCGCGCAGGCCATCCGCGGATCGTTGAACCGCTAGAGCCTTCCCGGTCCGACAGAATCGGAGCGGACTCCAGGTTTTATCTGGATGCGTTTTCTTCACGCGAACCGGTATCCACTTCGGTCGAAAACGCTCTAGTCATCTCACGCCGCGACGAAACGCGGCCCCCGATCGCCGGCTTCCACGGCCACCGCCTGGCTCAGCATCGTGACATCACCAAAGCCGACCGCTTGCAATTGATCAGACATCGCCTTACGCGCCTCGGCGTTCATGACATTGTCGGGCACCACGATGGCGCGAGCGCCCGTGGTGAGGAGCGCGGCCGGCAGATCATCGGCGGCCCCGGCATCCAGCACCACATGATCGTAAGCCTGCAGCAGTGCATCGAGCGCCAGCATCAGACGCGGCGATTGCAATAACGCACGATCGGCGCTGGCACGACCGGCGGTCACCAGATGCAACGGCGAGATGCGGTCCTTGCTGATCACCTGGCCGAACGACGCCTCACCCAACATGAGATCGGTCAGGCCCGGAGCCGTGCCGTCAACGGATGCAGCCTTCAACACCGGCGACGACGCCGACAGATCGACCAACACGACCTTCGCGCGGCGTGACAACAGGCGGGCGAGCGCGAGCGCTGTGCGGCTCGTCTTGTCCATCGAACCGGCGCCGAGAACCGACAGCTTGCGTGTCGCGGCTCCCGGCTTCTGCAAATCGACGGCAAGTTGTTCGAGTTCGCCGATCCCCTGCCCGCCAGCTTCCTGAACGGCCGGGGGCTCAGGCGCGCGCACGGCCATGACGTCCTCCGGCGCTGCCATCGTCATTGCCGGCGACGGGGAAGCAACAACAGCCGTAGACATGAAGGGTCGCGGCGACGTCATACGCAGCAGTTCGCCGCTGGCGACATACCCCGTCGTAAGCATCAGCGTCGCCAGCGTGGCAATCAGCACGATCGGCAGCTTCTTCGGATAGTTCGGCGTGTTGGAGACAATCGCGCGCGAAATAATGCGGCCATCGGCGGGCGCGGCATCGATGCTTTCGCGGGCGGTCGCCTCACGATATTTGGCGAGATAGGATTCCAGCAGATCCCGTTCGGCCTTGGCCTCACGGTCGAGGGCGCGAAGCTGGACATCCTGACCGTTGGTCGATGTCGCCTGACGCTTGAGTTGATCGAGATTGGCGCTGAGGCTTTCGACTCGCGCTTCGGCGATACGGGCATCGTTTTCCAGCGAACGTGACAACTTACCCGCCTCTTCGCGGATTTGCTTGTCGAGGTCGGCGATCTGCGCTTTCAGTTCCTTGATGCGCGGATGACCGCCGAGCAAGGTCGACGACTGCTCTGCGAGTTGAGCGCGAAGCGTGACCCGCTGTTCGGACAGACGACGGATCAGTTCAGAATTCAAGACCTCCGATGCCTCGATCGGCTTGCCGGATTTCAGCATGTCGCGGATCATGTTGGCCTTGGAGGTAGCATCGGACTTCAGCGCCCGCGCATTGTTCAACTGCGTGTTGAACTCACCCAACTGCTGATTGGACAGCGTCGTATTGTTGGTGCCGACGAACAGACTGGACTTCGAACGGAATGCCTCGGCACGCTGCTCGGCATCCGCTACCTTCTTGCGCAGGCTATCGATCTCTCCGGACAGCCATTGGCTCGCTGCCTTGGCCTGCTGCTGCCGCGCGTTCTGTTGCAGGATGAGATAATTGTCGGCGATGGAATTGGCCACCCGCGCCGCCAGTTCGGGATCGCGCGACTGGAATTCGATCACCATGACGCGGGATTTGTCGACGGCAAACGCGGTCAGCCGGTCGTAGTAGGCATCCAGCACGCGCTCTTCCGGCGTCATCCGGAACGGATCGCGGCCGATACCGAACAGGCCAAGTACCATCTTCACCGGCGAGATGCCGCGCAGCACCGGATCGAACTCCGGACGCTCGGCGAGCTTGTTCTGCTTGATCACCATGCGTGCCAGATCGCGCGACAGGAGCAGTTGCACCTGACTGGTAACGGCTTCGGGGTCGAGCGCGTTGCGCTCCTCGGGACGCTCGCCGTTCGGACGCAGGAACACGTTCTCACGCCCATCCACCAGAACGCGTGCCTCGGATTTGTACAGCGGCGTGATCATGTTGACGACGGCGAGCGACACCACAGCTGCCAGCAGGGTCGGCATAATGATGAAGTTCTTCCTGGCAACAATGGCGCGCCAGATCAGCCGCAGGTCGAGATCGCCGTACTCGGCAGCCTGGAGCGCTGAGGCGGGCTGCGCCGCAGGTTTGAATCCAGGCTCGATCCTGGCTTTCGACTTCGGCGCGACCGCGGCGGCAACGCGCGGCCGACGGGCCGGCAGTTTGCCTTTGATTTTGCCCCAAAGATCGAACCGCATGAAATGCTCCTACCGGCGTCCGCAATCTTCACGCCGCCAGCGAGTAGAGAACATTATGGTTTCCGCTCCGTTAACTTCTGCAAACCGTGTCGAAAACCAACTTCGACAGGGTCATGCTTTTTTAACCATGAAAGGACTTAATCACACTCGCTTACCTACAGGATCAAACCATGCCCGGCTTTCGCGCCATTGCCCTTTGCTTGCTCAGCGCGGTTGCGCTGTCGGGCTGCATGCATCGGCCGGGGCCGGTGGCGACCGGACATCCGCCGGGAAACCTTGCGCCGGGTGGCCTTGACCGGCTGGCCTATGGCGGCACGGTTTCCGCCCCGCCGCCCGCTCATGCCGCGCCGCGCCCGGCCACGACCTTTTCCGGCGGCGCCATCTCCGCGTTGCGCAACAGCTTCGCCTCCACCGCACGCCCCCGCGATGCGGCGGCATCGGGGCCGCGCGTGATCCGCGCCCGCACCGCCTACGGCCCGCGCATGACGGTGCCGGCCTACGCGTCCGACTATCGGCTCGATGCCGGCGACAAGCTGCGCATCGTGGTCTACGGCCAGGAAAGTCTCACAAACTCCTATGCGGTCGGCGCCGGTGGAACCATCACCATGCCGCTGATCGGGTCGGTGCAGGCGCGCGGCCTGACGCCGGCGCAACTCGCCAGCCGCATCAGCGACCACCTGCGCAACGGTTACATCCGCGAGCCCTACGTCGCCGCCGAGATCGAGGCCTATCGGCCGTTCTTCATCCTCGGCGAGGTCGCGGCCCCCGGCCAATACCCCTACGTGCCGAACATGACCGCCGAGAGCGCCGTCGCCATCGCCGGCGGCTTTTCGCCGCGCGCCAAGCGCGACAGCGTCACTCTTACCCACACCTCGAGTGCCGGCACCGTCCGCGCCGTCGTTCCCCCCGTAACCCCGATCAATCCGGGCGACACCATCGTCGTCGGCGAACGCTGGTTCTAGACGATGCCCGAGACATCCAACGCACCGCTACGCATCCTTCATGCGGTCCGTGCGCCGGTCGGCGGCATCATCCGGCATATTCTCGATGTCGCGAATGGCCAGGTCGATCGCGGCCACCAGGTCGGCATCGTCGCCGATAGCCTCACCGGCGGCGCGCGTGCCGATGCATTGCTCGCCGAGATCGCGCCGCGCCTGAAGCTTGGCGTTCATCGCCTCGCCATTCGCCGTCAACCGCATCCGGCGGATCTGATGGCGTGGTTCAAGCTGCGCAACCTGATCGGCAACCTCAAGCCGCAGATCCTGCACGGCCACGGCGCGAAGGCCGGCGTTTTCATCAACCTGACGCCACGCCCGGACAGCGGCATCCGGGTTTATACGCCGCATGGCGGCTCGCTGCACTTTCCGCCGAATACGCTGGCAGGCGCGTTCTACAGCCGGCTCGAACGCGCACTGATGGATCGCATCGATCTGTTCCTGTTCGAGAGCATGTTCGCACGCGACACCTTCCAGCGCGTTATCGGAAAGCCGACGGGGCTGGTGCGCTGTGTCTTCAACGGCGTCACGGCGCGGGAATTTGACCCGATCACTGCGGCAAGCGATGCCACCGACGTGGTCTATGTCGGAGAATTTCGCCACATCAAGGGTGCCGATCTTCTGGTCGATGCCATCGCCGAACTCCGCGCGAACGGCAAACCGGTGACGTTGACGCTCGCCGGCGACGGAGAGGAAACCGCCGCGATCAAAACGCAGGTCGACCGGCTCGGCCTCAATCAAGCCGTCCGCTTCATCGGTCACGTTCAGGCGCGCCACGGCTTCGCTCAGGGCCGGCTGCTGGTGGTCCCTTCGCGCGGCGACTCGATGCCTTACGTAGTCATCGAAGCGGCGGCCGCGGGCATTCCGATGATCGCCGCGAATGTGGGCGGCATTCCCGAAATCTTCGGCCCTCATCACGATGCGTTGTTCGCTTCCAATTCTCCAAGCGGGATTGCCGCGGCTATTGCAGCCGCAATGGCAAATCGCGATGCCGCATACGAGCGTGCGAAAGCCCTGCGGGAACGCATTTTCACGCATTTCTCCCAGAAAAGCATGGTCGAAGGGGTGATTGCCGGTTATCGCGAGGCGTTTGCAAAGCGTTAACCGTCCGTGACGGGCCGGCCCTGATTCTTCGATCACGTTCACTAAGTGGTGGGAACCAACTCACTACAGTCGCGCGCGCCGAACGACCGCTCGCGAACCATGTGGACGACACAACGTGGAACCTCTCAACGCCCGCTCCATGATCGACGCCGCCTCGACTTCCGGGGGAGCCCCCCGTGTCGAGCGTCGGCGTCGCCTGTCGCCTGCGGCGCTGGCGGTGACCAACCAGAAGGTTCGCAATGCCTACTCTCCGATTGTCATTGCAGGGCTGGTACGTCTCGCCGACTTCGTCCTGATCGCGGCAATCGGCTTCGCGGTCTACTTCAGCTATGTCGCCCGTCTCGACGATTTTAGCTGGTTCTATCCCGCCTCCATTCTCTGTGTGACGCTCGCCTCGGTAACGACATTCCAGGCCGCCGATCTCTACGAAGTACAGATGTTCCGCGCGACGTTGCGGCAGATGACGCGAATGATCTCCGCCTGGGGGCTGGTGTTTCTGCTGTTCATCGGCGCCTCGTTCTTCCTCAAGATGGGCAATTCTTTCTCGCGCCTGTGGCTGTCGGCCTATTTTGTCGTCGGTCTCGCCGCGCTGACCGCCGGACGACTGGTGCTGCGATCCTTGGTTCGGCGCTGGGCCCGCGAGGGTCGTCTCGATCGCCGCACCATCATCATCGGTGCCGATCAGAACGGCGAGAAACTGATCCGACTTCTGCAAGCTGACGAGGATTCCGATATCGAAATCCTCGGTGTGTTTGACGATCGCGCGGATTCCCGCGCGCTCGACACCTGTGCGGGTCTTCCCAAACTGGGAAAGATCGACGACATCACAGAATTCGCGCGTCGCACCCGCCTCGATCTTGTGTTGTTCGCGATGCCCATCTCGGCTGAGACGCGCATCCTCGATATGCTGAAGAAGCTGTGGGTGCTGCCGGTCGATATCCGGCTCTCCGCGCACACCAACAAGCTGCGCTTCCGGCCGCGCTCTTATTCCTATCTCGGCAAGGTGCCCACGCTCGACGTGTTCGAAGCGCCGATCACCGACTGGGATCAGGTGATGAAATCGCTGTTCGACCATATCGTCGGCGGCATTCTTCTTCTGCTGCTGTCGCCGCTGATGGCGCTCATCGCGCTCGCGATCAAGCTCGACAGCCCGGGACCGGTGCTGTTCCGGCAGAAGCGCTTCGGATTCAACAACGAGCGCATCGACGTTTTCAAATTCCGCTCGCTCTATCACGATCAGGCCGATCCGCTGGCAAGCAAAGTCGTGACCAAGAATGATCCGCGTGTCACCCGCGTCGGCAAATTCATTCGCAAGAGCAGTCTCGACGAACTGCCGCAACTATTCAACGTGGTGTTCAAGAACAATCTCTCGCTGGTCGGCCCCCGACCGCATGCCGTGCAAGGCAAGTTGAAAAGCCGTCTGTTCGACGAAACAGTGGACGGCTACTTCGCGCGCCACCGCGTCAAGCCGGGCATCACCGGTTGGGCACAGATCAATGGCTGGCGCGGCGAGGTGGACAGCGAGGAAAAAATCCAGAAGCGCGTCGAGTTCGATCTCTATTACATCGAAAACTGGTCCGTACTGTTCGATCTCTACATTCTCTTGAAGACCCCGACCGCACTTCTGAAGGCGGAAAACGCCTACTGAGCATTGAGAGACGGCCACGGCCGAAGCGTTGCGTAAGAGTATGAGCGTGTGATGACGGACTTCGCCGCAAGCTACGGTTCCTTGCCACCCGCCCTGGCGGCGCCACGCATTGTCGCCTTGCAGCGCAGCCTGCTCTGGCTGGTCGGATGTTCGGGCGCTGTGGTGTTCTTCGAGCCGAGTCCCTACGAACTCACCACGCTTTTGGCGATCGTCGTATTGGTCGCGACCGGACTAAGCCTGCGGCTGGCATTCCTGCCGCTGATTGCGATGCTGTTCCTGGTCAATATCGGTTACACGATCTGCGCCGCGAACCTGATGAACCAGAGCCGTATCGTGACCTGGATCCTGACGTCGTGGTACATGGCGATCACCGCGATCTTCTTTGCGATGGCGGTAGCGCAGGATACCGCCGCGCGCCTTGATTTTCTTCGTCGCGGCCTGATCTTCGGCGCGCTCATCGCCTCCCTCGCCGGCATCGCCGGATACTTCGGTCTGTTTCCCGGCGCCCGCGGTCTGTTCACGCTCTACGATCGCGCCATGGGTCCGTTCAAGGATCCCAACGTGTTTTCAGCCTTTCTGATCCTGCCGGCGCTGTTCGTGCTGCAGAGCGTCGTCAGCGACCGCTTCGGCAAGGCATTTCGCAGCACGCTGCTGCTCGGTGTCATCGCGCTCGCGCTGCTGCTGGCGTTTTCACGCGCCGCATGGGGTCAGTTCGTCGTCACCTCCGCGTTCATGCTGTTCATGATGGTGCTGACGAGCAAAACCAACATTCAGCGCTCGCGCATCGTCATCCTGTCAGCGGCAGCACTATTGGCGGGTGCGGCGCTGTTGCTGGTCCTGCTGTCGTTCGATTCCATCGACGCGCTATTCAAACAGCGCGCCAGCTTCGATCAGAGTTACGATGAAGGTCGCTTCGGTCGCTTCGGCCGGCACATTCTCGGAGCGCGGATGGCGCTCGATCTGCCGTTCGGCATCGGCCCTCTGCAGTTCACCAAGTATTTCCCGGAAGACACCCATAATTCCTATCTCAATGCCTTCATGTCGGGCGGCTGGATCAGCGGTGTGTGCTATCCAGCGCTGATAGGCACTACCGTCGTACTCGGTTTCCGCTATGCCTTCGTGCGCTCGCCGTGGCAGCGCATCTATCTCGCGGTGTTTGCGGCCTTCCTCGGCACCGTTGGCGAGGCCTTCATCATCGACACCGACCACTGGCGGCATTTTTGGATGATGCTCGGCCTCATGTGGGGGCTGTTTGCCGCCAATCAGCAGTACATCGCAACGGCTCACCGAAGTTGGGGCGCGGCCAAGGCGGCCATTGGATGGCCCACTCCCGCGCGCACCTGAAGCCTGGGTTACAACCTCAAACCTGTTCGATACCGAACGTCATGCCAGCATGATCGGATAACCGCTTGACCAGGCGATGGCCGAAGGCCGCGCCCGGTGTCCAGATGCCGCCCGGCACATCCGTCGCCTCGCGCACCAGACAGATCGCGCTTTCGGCGATCATCTTCGCGGTGCAGCCGTAACCGGGGTCGCGGTCGCCGGTCACAACGGCGCGCATCTGGCGGCCATCCGGCCCGACGCCGAGGAACAAAAGATCGAAGTATCCCGCCTCGCGCTCCTCTTTCGAGGGGCCCTCTCCAGGCTTCGGCCCGCCCTGCGCGCCCATCTTGTTGTTCCCGGCGACGATAGCTTTCGCCATCGCTTCGCCGGTGTCCTTCGGCCCCGCGACCATCATCTCGTCGTAGACGAAGTCCCGGCCGTAAGGGAAATCCAGCAAAAAGTTCGAGCGGTGGACATTGCGCGTGTTGATGTTGGCCATCACGAACGGCGCGACCCACATGTCGAGATCGTCGTCGAACTGCGGCTTGTTGCCCGGCGGCTGCTTCGGTCCCTCGAAATCCGGCGTTAGCACGAACGGGTCGCGCAACATCGGCAACAAGCTGGGATCGTTGGCGGCGGCGGCGAAGATTGCCTTCATGCTGGCCGCCGTGCCGCCGGAGAAGGTGCCTTTCATCTTGCGAACGCGGCCCTTGACGCGGTTGAAGGTCGAACCGAATTTCTCCTTGGCGGCGTCCTGCAGGAAGAACACGCCAAGTTCGAACGGAATCGAATCGTAGCCGCAAGAAAATACAATACGTGCGCCGGATGCCTTCGCTGCGGCCTGATACTTGTCGATCATCTGCCGCATCCATACCGGCTCGCCGCAGAGGTCGAGATAGTCGGTGCCACTCTTGACGCAGGCCGCGACCAGATCGGTGCCGTAGAGTTGATATGGACCGACCGTGGTCAACATCGCCTTGGTCCGCTTCAGCATCGCCTCGAGTGAAGCTGGATCGGCGGCGTCGGCGGCGATCAATGGCGTGTCTTTCGGCGCCCCGATTTCGTCACGCACGGCTGCGAGTTTGTCGAGGCTGCGCCCGGCCATCGCCCATGTCAGGTCATGCGGCTCACCGCTGCGCGATGCCAGATATTCAGCCACCAGCCGTCCGGTAAACCCACTGGCACCGTAGACGACGATATCGAATTCGGCCGAGGGTTTCATTGGCTGGGCTCCATGAATCGATGCAGCGCGCACCGCGGGCGCCCGTTCCATCACTGCCGGGCAAATTGGTCAAGCCCACACGGCCAGCGCGCAGGTGACCGCCTATTTCCGGTCGGCGTAGGACGCACCCATTCCAGCGCGAACGTCGCTCTGGATACCATAGGGCGCGATCGGATAGCGCAGGCCGTTCTTGGCCAGTGCCTTCATACCCACCACCGCCTTGGCGAGGTGCGCCGGCGACAGCGCCATCAGCATCTCCTCGTCCGGCACGCCACCATAGCGCCGCTCGGCGAAGCAAGGGAGCGACAGGCTCGGTTCGCCGGTGGCAAGCGCCCGTCCCCATGAGTCGGCGCAGGCGGTCTCGCCGACGACGCCCCATTCGAACTTCTTGTAGCCTGTGTATTGCAGCCCGTTGATGAGGATGATCATCTGGCCGGGCGTGGCGTAGACCATGCAGATATCCGGCGGATTGAGCCGGCCGCTCGCAAGCGGGCTGACAACCATCGCCTCGTAATGCCCGTAAGGCACCGTGCACAGCGCTTCCTGCCGCTTCTGCGCATCCTCCTGCGTGCCATGCCAGACGCCGACATAGGATTCACCCTTGAGCCATTTCTCGTCGCGCGGCGAAAGTCCGATCACGGCCCGGCACTGGGCGCCGACCAGATCATCCGACGTGATGCCGACGGTCCAGCCCAGCCGCGACGCCATGCTGACGATCTGATCCGTCGTGTGAATCGCGTTGGGCCGGCGGATTTTCGGAATGGCTTCCATTTCCGCCACGGTGGCGAACATCTTCATGCCGATCACGGTGGTCTTGAGACGCAGCAGCATATTGAGATCAGTGACCAGCGCCGCGAGATCGATCATGTCCGTCGGTGCCGTCTCGCGCGTCTTCACGTCCTGCTGCATGGCTTCGGATCCCTTGCCTGTGTTCCATTTCTGCGTGCAGTTTAGAACAACAATAAACAATGGAAACGGTAAAACGCGCGGCGGCCGCCCTTGTGGGCGCGCCGCCGCCGTTCCGATAACCGGACGATTTCGCGAAGTTCGCGTCCGGCTATTTGGTGGTGTAACCGCCATTGACCAGAATGGTCTGCCCGGTCATCCACCAGCCGTCCGACACCAGAAAGCGGATGAACGGCACGATATCCTCGATATCGGTGAGACCGGTCTTCGAGAACTTCGACAGCGCCGCCGCGGTCTTGTGATAGGCGACCGCGTCCGCGCCTTCCGCCGGGTAGAAGAACGGCGTATCCATTGGCCCCGGCCCGATCGCGGTCACCGAGATGCCGCGCTCGCCAAATTCTTTCGAGGCCGCGCGGGTGAAATGCTCCACCGGGGCCTTGGTGCCGGCGTAGGACGCATAGAACGGCGTATAGGCGCCGAGCAGCGACGTCACCAGCGTGCAGATCTTGCCGTTGTCGTTGAGATAGCGGCCGGCTTCCTTGAGGAAGAAGAACGCCGACTTGGCGTTCACCGCGCTCATCTCGTCGTATTCCCCTTCGCTGATCTCCACCATCGGCTTCTTCAGCACCTTGCCGACGGTGTTGATGGCGATGTCCGGTTTGCCGACCGCGGCGACGGCATCCGCGAATAGTTTTTCCATCGCCGCAGCGGTGGTCAGGTTGCCTTGCAATGCCACCGCGTTCGCGCCGGCGGCCTTGATTGCCGCCACGGTCTTATCGGCGTCGGCCTTGGTGGCCGCGCTGTTGTAGTGGATCGCCACCGCCTTGGCGCCATGCGCCGCCAGATCGCGCGCCAGCAGGCCGCCGAGATTCTTGGCGCCACCGGCGATGATGACGGTTTTTCCCTTGATGCTGTGATCGGTCATGTCCTGCTGCTCCCTCATTCGCCGCCCATGCGGCTATGGACCCAGAGCTATCATCTTGAAAAACGGATTAAACTGGCTTCATCTGACAAAATATGTCAGAATTTTCGAACAATTCGAACGTGAGCTAAATCGTGGATCGCATCGAGCTTTTTCGGGTGTTCGCCCGGGTCGTTGAAAGCGGCAGCTTCACCAAGGCCGCGACGACGCTTGGCCTGCCGCGCTCATCGGTCTCGGCGGCGGTTCAAACGCTGGAAAGTCGCGTCGGCGCGCGGCTGCTGTCGCGCACTACGCGCAAGGTCGCGGCCACCCAGGATGGTGCTGCTTTCTACGAGCGCTGCCTGCGCGCCATTGCTGATGTCGAGGAAATCGAAAACCTGTTTCGCAATGACGCGGTTCTCCCTACCGGGCGAATTCGCATCGATGTGCCCGGCCGGATCGGTCGGCTGATCCTCGCCCCTGCTCTGCCGGAATTTCTCGCGCGGTTTCCCGAGATCGACGTGGATTTCGGATCGACCGACCGTGCCGTAAATCTGATCGAGGAAAACATCGATTGCGTCTTGCGGGTCGGTCCTCTTACCGATTCCGGGCTGATCGCGCGCCACATCGGCGAGTTGCCGTTGATCAACGTCGCCAGCCCCGCCTATCTGGCGCGCCACGGCACGCCGCGCCATCCTGACGATCTCATCACGCATTTTGCGGTGAACTATGCCTCACCGTCGAACGGGCGCACCGTGCCGTGGGAATGGCTCGCGGATGGCGAAGTGACGACCGGCGCGCTGCGCGCCCGAGTCACCGTCAACAACGCCGAAGCCTATATCGCCTGCTGTCTCGCCGGCCTGGGATTAATCCAGATTCCCGCCTACGACGTGAAGGACCATCTCGCCTCCGGCGCGCTGATCGAGGTGATGCCCAACTTTCGCGCCGTGCCGATGCCGATGACGCTGCTCTATCCGCATCGGCAACACCTGTCGCATCGGTTACGGGTGTTCATCGATTGGCTCGAAGGTGTGCTGCGCCGCGACGCTCTCACCTGATCGACAATCGCCATCCTCTGACGCACACTCGCACGCATAAAAAACGGGTGAACACTCATGCCGCATCATCATCTCGCTGCCAGCCCAAAAACCTGTCACTGGGGCTTCTTCGAAGCGAAGCTGCAACCGGTTCTCCGCATCGCCAGCGGAGACGAAGTCACCGTTGAGACCGTCAGCGGTAGCCCGGAAGTCATCCCCGACCGGAGCAAGTTTCACATCCCGCCCGAACTCGATGCCATTCACACCGAGAACGAGCGTATGTTGCCCGGCCACATCCTGACTGGACCGATCGCTATCGCGGACGCCACGCCCGGTGATGTGCTTCAGGTCGACATTCTCGACATTCGGCTGCGGCAGGACTGGGGCTGGAATGTCATCCGCCCGTTGATGGGGACGCTGCCCGAGGATTTTCCCGAGCAACGTCTCGTCAATATTCCGCTCGACCGCGAACGGATGACGGGCCGAATGCCATGGGGCTACGATCTTCCGCTCAAGCCGTTCTTCGGCGTCATGGGCGTGTCACCGCCGCCGGCATGGGGACGCATCTCGTCGCTGGTGCCGCGCGCCATGGGCGGCAACATCGACCTCAAAGAGTTAACCCCCGGTACGACGCTGTTTCTGCCGGTGTTCGTTCCCGGCGCGATGTTTTCCTGCGGCGACGGCCACGCCGCGCAGGGCGACGGTGAGGTCTGCGTCACCGCCATCGAGACCGCGCTGCAGGGCCGCTTTCGGCTCACCCTGCGCAAGGATGTGAGTATCGCCACGCCGCGTGCGGAAACGCCGACGCACTACATCACCATGGCAATGCATCCAGATCTTGATCGCTGCGCCGAGGATGCCTTGCGCGACATGATCGTGCTGCTCGGCAAAAAGCGCGGATTGTCACGCGAGGACGCCTACATGCTGTGCAGTCTCGCCGTCGACCTGCGCGTGACGCAGACGGTGAACGGCTCGAAAGGCATTCACTGCATGATCGAGAAAACGATCGTACACGGGTGAGCGCGATCAACCCAGCTTCCAGCCCGCTTCGGCGGCGAACCGCGCATGGAAGCTTGGATCGTAGGTGCCCTCCGGGGCGTCGCGCACCCAGCGATCGAGCAATTCGGCATCGTGCCCGACCAGAATCCGCCAGCGCTCGGCCTTGACGCCATCGAGAATAACCTTGGCGGCAGCCGCCGCCGTCATCGGCGCCTCTTCAAGAAACACACGCGCACGCTCCGCCGCCATCTGCTGAATGGCGTCGTCGGACAGTTGCGATACGTCGACGCCGCCGGCGACGAGCCGTCCCCGCATCTGCTCGATTTCGTTCTGATCGAGCACGTCGGTCTCGATGCCTTTCTGAACCTTGCGCGAATTCGACATGATCGCGGTGCCGATGTGTCCTGGCATCACCACCGAGCATTTGATATGCGGCGCGTTCAGCCGCAGATCGGTGATCAGCGCCTCAGTGAATCCCTTTACCGCGAACTTCGCCGCGCTGTATGCGGTGTGGGGAACGGTCGGACCCAGCGATGCCCAGAAGCCGTTGACGCTGGAAGTGTTGACGATGTGGCCGGCATCCGCCTTGACCAGCATCGGCAGGAACGTGCGGGTGCCGAGATAAACCCCACCCCAGCAGATGTTGAAGGTGCGCTCCCATTGCTCGCGAGTGCTGGTGAACAGACTGCCGCCGCCGCCAATGCCGGCATTGTTGAACAGCAGATGAACCTTGTCGGTCGCCTGCTGTTCGGCGACCTCGTCGCGAAACCGCTGCATCTGCGCCTCGTCGGAGACATCGACGACGTGCGTCGTGATACGCAGCCCCTGTGGAAGGCGCTCGGCTTCGCACAGCCGCTTGGTTTCCGCCATATTGGCCGCCGACACATCGCACATCGCGACGTTGCAACCTTCGGCGACAAGCTGCCGCGCCAGTTCGCGGCCCATGCCGGTACCGCCACCGGTGATGACCGCGATCCGCCCTGCAAAATCCTTCATGCGCGTCCCTCGCCTTTCGCCTGCGTCAATTCTTTCAGCTTTACCATGCTGTGCAAGGTGAGATTCACCGGGGTCGGAATGTTCAACTCCGTACCTTTACGCACCACATAGCCATTGAGAAAATCGATCTCGCTCGGCCGCCTGCGCGCGACGTCCTGCGCCGTGGACGAATACTGGCTCGGCATCGCGCTCACCAATGCGACAACAGACGCATACATGTCGTTAGGCAACGCAACGCCGAGCGCATCCGCAATGGCAGCGCACTCCTCGACCACGTTGCGCATCACCTCGCGCACACTATTGACATCGAACAACCGGCCATACGGCAGTTGCGCGACCGCCGACAGCGCATTGTAGGCGCAATTGATCACCAGCTTGGCCCAGAGTTGATCAATGACGCGGTCCGAAACCTTGGTCGGGATGGCGGCGGCGCTCAATTGAGCAGCGATGCTCTCGCTCGCGGCGGACGCGCCGATCACCAGATCGCCCCGCCCATGGTGAATGACGTGCCCCGGTCCGCCCATTTCTGTCGCAACGTAAACCGCCGCCGGCACCACGGACTGCCGCAAAAGCGGCTGCAGCCGATCGGGGTTATCGACGCCGTTCTGCAACGACAGGATCGTCGCCGAGTCCTTCAGAAAGGGCGCCATCGAGCGGCCGGCGGATTCGGTATCGCCGGACTTCACACAGAACAGCACCACGTCGGCGCCTTGCACGCCCGCGGGCTCCGTGGCTGCTCCGATCGGGATCACGCCAGTGAAGACTTTGCTGTCCAGCTTCACGCCGCCATTGTTGCGAATCGCCTCGACATGCTGAGGCCGCCCGATCAAGACGACATCATGCCCGTGCCGAGCCAGCATGGCTCCGAAATAGCAGCCGACCGCGCCGGCGCCCATCACCGCGACTTTCATCCGTTACCAACTCCAAGCATCGCGGTCGTTCGTAGCCGTAGCGAAAGAACAGGGTCCGCGCATCGAACCGACGAACGGTCCGATGCCATCCGCCGTCGCCCAGAGTGGCATTGATTTGTCGTGTTTCGCAATGGTCGAAATGACAGGATTTGCGCCTGCTTCCGCTCGATGCCGTGCCACCTTATTCTGCGGCGATCAAAAATCGCGGAGCGTTCTGACGTGCGGCTGCGCGTGCTGTCGCGACCGACATCCAGTCGCGCAGCAAACCCCTGTCTTCTTTGCTGAAGGCCGACCTGCGCTTCATGTCATCCAGACCGTCGTCCGGATGACATTGTTCGAAATGATCGCGGATCAGCGATTCGAGATAGACCCGTTCGGCATCATCTATCGGATCAACATGGTGGTGGGAATTGCTGCGCATCGCGATACCCTCGTCTCATACGAACAGGAGCAACCGTTTCGCTCGGACGCGACTATGTCGCCCGGCAAACACCATCAGTAGTGCCGGTCCCGATTGCGCGCCGTCAGCCTCGACAGGGTCTGCGTTTCGAGCAGCGCATTGAGCGTCAGCGCGTTGGGGCAGTATTCGTTGTAGTTCTGCTTGGCCGAACCAGCCTCAAGCTCACGCCGACAACGATTGATCATCAGACAGCCGGAACACACAAGACTCATGTCGCGCGTGACGGCGCCCGGATTTTCGATCTCGGTCGTCGCTGCATCCAGCGCGAGGACGCACATCAATTGCTCAAGCTGATCTGTCCGAGGGTCCGCCACATAGAGGCGCTCAAAAGCCTCCTCCGACACGCAGACATCGCGTGCCAGTTCTTCGCGCTGGGTCATATCAAGCGAACTCAATTCGTTCGCGAGCGCGCGACGGACTTTCCATTTTTCCCAGATTTCCGCGACACCCATTTCGCACCTCCATGGTGCACCCAGGGTACACGTCCGCGTATGCCGCATATTGCTCTGGCGCAACTTCAAGGCATGTCAGGTTTGGCGCAACGCTCACACCGTGGGACGCCCCGGCAACGGGAATGAGGGGCACGCGGCGCGGCCGGGAAGCCGCGGTACTCAATGCCGCGAGCGCGGCCCTGGGCAGCATCGCGATGACAGGAATTGCCGCCACTTTCCTTGTGACGTTGTTTTACGGGGCGGCCGCTGCGGTCGGCAGCGAGCATCGCATGGATTCTCGTGGCGATCAGCGCATGGCATCTCAGGTGGGCCCTGAAGCGCTCATAACGACGGTCCTGATTTCCAAAGTCATCGGGCTGTGGTGGTCGCCGGATTGTCCGGCGTGACTCCGGGCGCGCTGACGTGCACCTCGTGACCTTCACGGATCGCAAGCGAAGCGGCGGCGACAGCCGCCTCGAACGCGGCTTCCTTCGTGACGTAATCACCTTCCACTTCGCCGTCATGGAGAACGCCCCACTTCCCGGCAATCGGAGTAATCGCATAGCTGGCCAGACCCATATGTCCTCCGTCTTTCTCGTTGCCTAGGCCGTATGCCCGGGATCAACGTTCTTCGGAATGTTCTTTTCCTGCTGCGGCACCATGCGGGCGGGATCGGGCTGGCCGGGAACGCCTCGCGGACCAAATTCCTCCCGTTGAATATCGTCCTCGCTCAGGCGTGGCTTGGTATCGCCCAACTGCCCGCTTCCCTTATGACTTACACTCATCGCGTTTCACTCCTTAAAGGAACGGCCGGCCTCCGGTCACGGCGACTGTCGCGCCCGAGACGTAGCTGGAGAGCGGATCGGCAAGCATGACGTACGTCGTTGCAAGCTCCGCCGGCTGTCCGGCGCGCTTCCCGGCAGGCCGACTCGAACCTTTGTGGTCGTCTCTCCGTGATCCGGTATCGGATCCATACTTGCCGTGTCGCCGGGCATCGGCTGTTGCTGGGCTGGATAAGGCGGCCGCGGATAACCGGATTCCATCGCTTCTCTCCCGTTCTGAGAAAGGAAATCCTGCGCGGGAGTTATCGTTCCCCGATCGGCTCGACCGAGCCGCACGAAAACGGAAGGTACTTCGAGTTGAGGCCTTGCCCCTGCAATCAACCGCGCGGCAACGACCACTCTTCAACGAGAAAACCTCGCCTGAACGACCTCGAAGCGAGCAGTACCACGAGCGAGCTAACAAACGTGGTGGCCGATAGATTCGAGCCCGCCGAAAATCCATTGGTACCGACGAACTACAATGGCCCGACAGACGCCCTGTCGGGCCATTCTGGCCTCACACCTCAAGGACCGCCACGATTTCGAACGTGCGAGGATTCACCACAATGATTTCCCCTCGCACGAGGAAAAACTCGTACCCGCGCCAGTCGGGATAGACCGTTATGATTTCTGCCGGGAGCGGATGGAAATGCACGCTCCTCGGAACACGGGTGCCGACTGAGATATTGAAGTTGACGTTCGTTTCAGGCTGAACGCGCTGCTCGCGAATTACGCTTGTGATCTTCGTGCGTTGCTCGGTCGAAAGCTTCGCACCTGCGCCAGCTTGTCCCGTCGTTGTATGGGAACGCGTTTCCGAGCGCTGCGTATCACGGCCTGTTTCGTTGCCGCGGCGCTCCGCATTCATATTGTCCTTTTTCTTCTGACTATCGGAATCGGAGCTCTTCATCCGGTCGCTTTTTGAATCGTGATCGGAGGAGTGCTGACGCCTCGAACCTTCAGGACGAGAGTCCTGCGCGTTCTGTCGCGCTCCTCTTCCACTCTCGCCGGATTGTGTGGACTCTTGCCGAACTGCGGATCCATTACTGTCCGAAGGTTGGCTCCTGTTCATCTGCGGTGACGCGCTCGATCCGGATTGAGGCGCCGTCGAAGGCGAATGCTGCGTTGCGCTTCCTGCCGATGGCGAGTCCTTTGTTCCAGCGCCCTGTGCGAAAGCGGCACTCGACCCTGTAAGGATCGTCAATATCGCTACCGATGTCATAAGTCGATTTCGCATACAATCTCTCCTGTCCGTTGGGTCGCCCCACGGCAGACAACGAGAGAGCAATGACGCCGTTCCTACGAATTTGACGGTCAGCACGTCGTTCCCGAGGCAATATCGTGGCAAGTTGCATCGCGCAGCTGACCAGAGCGGATATTTGATACTTGCTCAACGGTGACGTCTGAACTGATCTCAAACCTTATCTAGAAGCATGCCGGAACTTCGCCCATTCCCGGGTGTTGAACAAGATCATCGCTCGGCCCTCGGCATTCATCGGTGATGAGAACGCCTCTTTGCGCTCCCGCCTTCCTCTCACGGAAAGGAGCGCGCCATGTTCAAACGGCGACGTTTCAAACAAACGGAATCTTTGACGGAACGCCTCGCGGTGTTCGCCAGACTTATGCGAGAGCGGGCAGAGATGATGTCATCGAGAGATGATAAAGCGGCCGCACTCGCAAAGGCTAATCAGGCGGACAGGGCTGCTGAGATGAATCGATGGATCGGCTCTTCGGAACTGAAGCAGCCGAAATAACAGCGTTACTTTCCGCTGCCAGCGGTCAATTGCAACGCACTCTCGACGATCGAGATGACGAGATCGAACGTCTTTGCATCGTCAAGCAACGACATATCGATATCACCGCTTTTGAGGGCTGTTAGCAGCTGATCCTTGAACGCGACCGTCGACGACAGGTTTTCCGACTTCGCGATATGCTCCATCGCATGGGCCAAGCTCAGATAGAGCGCGCCGATAACGATATGAAGTTGCTCTGTACTCGCATCCGCCGGGATTCCAATTTGTGCCGCCATTGCAATTCTCGATATCGTTTCCACTATGGATGAGAACGAGTGCCATCGCGGCGTGTTCCGGGGAAATAGCAGAAACCTCGCCCGAATCGGCATTACCGAAGGTCGCACAATGTCGCAGCCGGTTGAAACGTCAGTATTTGTTACTAGATAGTGGCCATGCTCTGACAATGTCATATTCATTTTCGATGACGACGTTCGACGTGTCGACGATACTTCGACCTGTCGATGATACAGAGCCGACTTCACGTTCCGACAGAAACACAATCGCTGCTTCGATGCTTGAATGGCATCGGCGCGGCCAAGATGGTGCGAGGTTTACAAATGATGCTGATCAGTGTTGGCGCGATGCTTCTGGCCTGGGTGGCATTTATCTGGTTCATGGATCCTGATGGCGTCCGGAGTCCGAAGCCGATCCGCTGCACCTCTCACAACCGCAGAGACGCGAGGTATTACTAGGATAGGAGATGAATCGATGATTACTGGATCGCAGTGTCGCGCGGCCCGTGCGCTCGTTGAAATTTCGCGCCCGATGCTTGCGAGACGTTCAGGCGTCGACGTCAGCGTCATTGAACGCTTTGAAAATACTGCGGGGCGTCCTGAAGCATACGAGATTGAAGAAATCAGGAACGCACTGGAAGAGCTCGGGGCAATTTTCATCCCGGAGAACGGCAGCGGTTACGGCGTGCGACTGAAGTTCAACAATGTCGAGGCGGAGCAGATCGCGCGTCTCGAATGTGAAGGCGGCATCGTTGCGAACGACCGCGTCCCATGAGGGTACTGCAATTCATTGATCCTATATCGCTCATCCAATGAGCGACGCGGCAGATCACGGATGTACTGACTGCTGCAAAGTCCCGCCAGAAATGGCGGGACTTTTTCGTTTGGTGGAGTTGCCGTCCCGCCGCGGCCCATCGCCCAATCTCGACCGCGAAACGGCCGTCCGGCGCGGCCGCTTATTGCCGCTCCGCGATATCGCGGCCCTGATGCGTTCTGTCGCAGGGGCAGAATGTCCCAATGATATTGGCCAGCGCGCCTTGTACTTTGCCGTCATCCGCCACTCGTCTGAGCCGGCGGACTTCTTTGAGCAGCCTGCCCCTGTCTCGCCCTCGAGATCAGGGGCATTTTTTAGTCCGTCCGCCATGTAGGCCGCTGGATCTAACGCGAGGGTGGCAATCCAAGGCCGCGGCCGATCACCAGCTCCTCACGAAGCATTAAACCTCCGTAATGTTGTGAACTCTTCTCGTTGTATTCGATTAACTCATACAACCATCGGCAAGAGGGAGAAAAACATGAAGAGAGCAATTGCGGCCTCGCTCGGCGCAGCCCTTCTCATCGGCTCAACGGCGGCAGCAGGCGCCGCCCCACTATCGCCGGCAACGGCAGCAGGCGCTAATGCCGATCGTAACGTCATCGACGTGCAGTGGCGCGGCCACCATCACCGTCATCACGGTTGGCACGGAGGTCATTGGCGCCATCGGCACTATGGCTATGGCTGGGGCCCAGCAATCGGCGGCCTGGCTGCGGGCGCAATCATCGGCAGCGCGATCGCCAACAGCAACGCACGCACCAATGACGCAGTTGCTTACTGCATGAACCGGTTCAAGTCGTATGATCCGGCGTCGGGTACCTATTTGGGATACGACGGCATTCGGCACCCCTGTCCCTAGAAACTTTGGCCCCGCTTGGGGCCATTTTCTTGGAATGGAACACCGCGCACTTCGCCTGGTTGAGGTGAGGAAGTGTCGTCATTTCGAAGCTCTTCGAAACGGCAGCATTCGAAACGGCAGCAGATGCCACTTCTGAAGCAGAATGGTCCGGATGTATCGCCACCGAGCAGGCGGGATTCGGTTCGCAATTGGTGATGACATGCCCCGGAATCAAAAAATGACCCGCACGGGCCATTTTCACATCTCACCGATTTCGGGGTTTTGATGGTCGGAGCGGCGGGATTTGAACCCACGACCCCTAGTCCCCCAGACTAGTGCGCTAACCGGGCTGCGCCACGCTCCGTGCCATTTGCGGCCCCGTTCCTGTAGCCGCGATCCGGCCCTGGCGCAAGGTAGGCGGATAACCGATTTGAGGCCATCGACGCTTAGCAGGATGCCCCCTGAGCCACGATCTCATGTCGCGGCCACCTAACGCATACTATTCGTCCTTCAAGGCACCATCGAGCAACTGCCGGCAGGCGGTCAACTCCGCTAGCACCGCACGCAACCGGTCGCCGTCGAGACGAGGCTCAGCACGCTGACTTACTCCAGCGGGATTTTCGGCCCGCAGCCGGGCAGAAGGTCCCTCGCCGACGTGCATCGCCGGCTCGGCGCGACGGGGCACGGACAGTGCGGGCTCGCGTCGCTGTGGCGGCACGGCATCCTCAGCATCCTCGTCATCACCAGCCGCTTCGAGATCGTTATCGATCTCGTCCTCGACATCATTATCATTCGCGTCGTCGAAATCCTCGTCTCGATCGGCGTCGCCGCGCACCGCTGGCGAAGCTGCCCGCTCGATCGGACCGACCGCGACCGCCACATTCTCCGTCAGCCCCTGAACCGATTTGATGCCGTGCTCTTTCAGGATTCGCTGCACACCCCGGATTGTGTAGCCTTCGCCGTAAAGCAACCGCCGGATGCCGCGCAGCAGATCGACATCGTCGGGGCGATAGTAGCGCCGCCCCCCGCTGCGCTTCATCGGCTTGATCTGCGTAAAACGCGTCTCCCAGAACCGCAGCACGTGCTGGGGAACTTCAAGTTCCTCCGCGACCTCGCTGATGGTGCGGAATGCATCCGGCGCCTTGTCCAAATGCATGCTCCCTGTGCTTGAGGGTGGCGCGAATCCGACGTCGCGACGTGTCGGAATAGTCTACTGCAGCGGAGACCGGATGGAAAGCAACGCGGAATAATCAGAGATGCAAAGGCACGCCTGCGGAAACAGAACGATCACTCGCTCTTGTCGGCACCGTTCGCATTGATCCGTTGCTTGAGGATCGCCGACGGCTTGAACACCATCACGCGGCGCGGCGAAATAGGAACTTCGGTTCCGGTCTTTGGATTGCGACCAATACGCTGGCCTTTCTTGCGCACCATGAAGGAGCCGAAAGACGACAGCTTGACGGTTTCACCCTTCTCCAGACAATCGGTGATTTCCTTCAGCACCAGCTCAACGAACGCAGACGACTCCGTGCGTGACAGGCCTACCTTCTGATAGACGGCCTCACACAAATCGACACGTGTTACGGTTTTGCCAGTTCCAGCCATCGCCTGCCCCAACTCACGGCGAAAAGATTTCGCACCGGAAATTATGAGCTTAGCGCGCGCGGGTCAACAGCGCACATCAATGCAGTCGCATCCAGATCGAGCAAACTCGATATAAATACCAACTTGAGGTTCACCAGCGCAGCAGCGCAGAACCCCAAGTGAAACCACCGCCCATCGCTTCCAGCAATACGAGATCGCCTCGCTTGATGCGACCATCATGCACAGCCGCATCCAGCGCCAGCGGAATCGAAGCCGCGGATGTATTGCCGTGACGATCAACCGTCAGCACGACTTTCTGCGGCGCAATATGCAACTTGTGCGCTGAAGCATCGATGATGCGCTTGTTGGCCTGATGCGGAACGAACCAATCGATATCGTCGGCTGTGGTCCCGGTGGCGTTGAACGCATCGACAATCACATCGGTGATCATGCCGACGGCGTGCTTGAACACCTCGCGGCCTTCCATACGCAGATGCCCCACGGTCTGTGTCGTGGAGGGGCCGCCGTCGACGAACAGCTTCTCTTTGTGGCGACCATCGGAGCGCAAATGTGTCGTCAGGATGCCGCGATCGGAGGACAATCCCGGCTGCTCCTGTGCTTCGAGCACCACCGCGCCGGCGCCGTCGCCGAACAGCACGCAGGTGCCGCGATCGGTCCAGTCGAGAATGCGCGAAAAGGTTTCGGCGCCGATCACCAGCGCGCGCTTGAATGCGCCGGTGCGCAGAAAGTTGTCCGCGGTCGCCAGCGCGAAAACGAAGCCGGAGCACACTGCCTGCAGATCGAACGCCGCGCCGTGGTTGATGCCGAGGCCGTGCTGCACGGCCACCGCCGTCGCTGGAAACGTGTTGTCGGGAGTCGATGTCGCCAACACGATCAGGTCAATCGATTGAGCATCGACGCCGGCATCGGCGAGCGCCGCCTTGGCCGCGTTGATCGCAAGATGCGAGGTAAACTCGTCCGGCGCCGCGACGTGGCGTTCGCGAATTCCCGTGCGTTGCACGATCCATTCATCGGAGGTGTCGATCTTGGCGGCCAGATCGGTATTGGTCAGGATCTGCTTCGGCAAATAGGAGCCGCAGCCTAGCGCAACCGAACGTATGGCAGTCACGAAACAGCCTCCTGCGCAGTCGGCGCCGCCACCAGCGGGCTACCATCGCGGTTGAGCATTTGATTGATCTTGGTGAGGAGATCGTAGCGGACCATCTCATAGCCAACATCGACGGCATAGGCAAAGCCTTCGGCATCGGTGCCGCCATGGCTCTTGACCACCACCCCGTTGAGCCCGAGGAACACGCCGCCATTGGACTTGCTGGGGTCGAGCTTGTCGCGCAGGGCCTTGAACGCGTTCCGCGCCAGCAGGTAGCCGAGTTTGGCCCGCCAGGTCCGCTTCATCGCGGAGCGCAGGAATTCGCTCATCTGCCGCGCGGTTCCCTCGGCAGCCTTCAACGCGATATTGCCGCAGAACCCCTCGGAGACGATCACATCGGCATCGCCGCGGCCGATCCCGTCGCCCTCCACGAAGCCGACGAACTCGAACTGGGGGGCCTTCATCGCCCGCAAGAGTTCGGCAGCCTCGCGGATTTCCTCGCCGCCCTTGACCTCTTCCACGCCGATATTGAGCAGTCCCACGGTTGGCCGCTCGATATCGAACAGCACCCGCGCCATGGCGCTGCCCATCACTGCCAGCGCCATCAGATGATGCGCGTCGCCGCCGATGGTCGCGCCGAGATCCAGCACGACGGAATCGCCGCGCGCGGTCGGCCAGACCGCTGCGATCGCCGGCCGATCGACCCCCGGCAGCATCCTCAGGTTGAATCGCGACATCGCCATCAACGCACCGGTGTTGCCGGCGGAAACGGCGACGTCAGCTTCGCCTTTCTTCACGGCGTCGATTGTCAGCCACATCGAGGAATTCTTGCGCCCGTGCCGCAAGGCCTGACTGGGCTTGTCCTTCATGCTGATCGTGACGTCGGTGTGAACGACGCGCGATACCGCCTTCAATGCGGGATGGGCGGCGAGTTGCGCCTCGATGGCCGCACTGTCGCCGAACATAACGAACTCGCTGTCAGGATGCCGGGTCAGCGAGATGGCCGCGCCGGGAACGACGGCGGACGGACCGACATCGCCGCCCATGGCGTCAAGCGCAATTCGAACTTTCTTCGCCATATACGTCCCGGAAACAATGCCTTTTGCGAACTGCGATGCGTCACCGCAGCAATATTCGCCGTGACGGCGACGCCCCTGTCCACTATGCGCCGTGCGCTGCGTCGCACCCTACCAAGCGGGACAATAGCGTGTCACGGCCTCGATACAACATCTTGACCCGGCAATCGGAAGTCGGGGTGTTTTTGAGGGAATCAATCGCAAAGCGCAACCGAAACGCATCCGGCGCCTGACCGGCCTGCCTCCCCCGAAACCTCTCCTATTCGGAGACCCTCAATCGGACCCGGGCGGTGTTTTTCCCTTCTGCAGCGCTTTGAGCGCGGCAAACGGATGATCCTCCGGATCCGCAGCCACCGCCGGTGGATCGAAGACAGCATCCGGCTTGCGCGGATAGGGATCGATTCCCAAAAACAGCGCGTCAGTCGCCACGCGGCCCAGATCGATCACCCCACTGACAATGGGCTCTGGAGGATCAGGGATGTCATCGGATTCGGCGTCGTCGTCCACCGTGGATGACAGGCGCGGAATATCCGCTTCGGGCGCAAAGACGAGATCGATCGGCTCGTCGATGTCGTTCTCAATCGGATCTAGCGTCACTACGCAGGTTTGCCCAATACGCGCTGTGACGCGTCCGACGACGTTCACCTTGCCGCCTCCGCCATGGGACAAATCGAATGAAGCGGCAGCCTGCACGACCTCGCGCAAGCCGGCTACCGCAGCCAGCGCTACGCGTTGAGCTTCCGTGGCTTCGAACGCGATCCGCAACCCCGTTTCCGGTATCTGCTCGACATTGACCGACCACGGCCACGGATCGGACGCAGAAGATCGTGCGGGTTGAGCCATGCCGTCTTTCCTCATTGCGCAGCGAGCGCCGCGAATGGCCGCTGTCCGCTGTTTGCGAGCGCGTCAACATCCGTCGTCGCCAATTTCGCGATCGATGCCTCGACATAATTCGCCAGATGCCGCGCCTGCTCGAAATTACGTCCGTTGAAAATATTCTTGTCGAGCGCCCGCGCCAGTGCGTCATGGCCCTCGGCCAGCGCCGCGTCATAGGCCGTCGAGCGGCCATAGAAGGCTTCACCGAACGCCTGCATTCGCTTGGGGACGGTCATGTCGCCCACGCCCATTTCCCGCAGATTGGAGTCCATGTCTCCGCAGAAATGATCGAACAATCCCTGCGCCAGCTTCTGCGGGGCGGCCGTGCCAAGGCGCCGTAGTACCATCCACAGATGCAGTACCACCAAGTCGAAACGGCCATCGACGGTGTCGGGAACACCGTAGTCGACATAGAACGCCGGTTCTCGCGCCTGCGCCACGATCATGCCATAGATCGTGCCAATGGTATTTCCCGAACCGGGGCGAGATCGGTCGAAAGATTTGAATGGCCAGATCGTCATGGGTTCCACATATCGACGCTAGTGGTTCGATTCTAACATTTGCATCCCGTCGCAGCGGATATCTTTGCAAATGTTAGAAACGAAGAACCACTCGCAATTATAGAATTGCTGGTGTCCTTTCGAATCCGAAGTTCACTAAGGAAGGCGCGGCAAAATAAGGCGAACTTCGGATTCGGGACACCAGGGCACGTGCCTACCTTGAAATCGCCGGTTCAGCCCGGTACGTCAATGATCTGTACGATGCAAGGGGACGGGGCTCACTTCGCATGACAAGCAGCAATCGGACTGAAATAACGCGCGGCCGCGCGGCGCGCTGGCGCAGCATTGGAACGGCCATTGCCCTCGCACTTGCAGGCGCCAGTCTGGCCGGCTGCGGCGGCGAGCAGTTCCAGAAGGGCTATATCCTGCCGCCCGGCGCATTGGAGCAAATCCCCATCGGGGCCAGCCAGGATCAGGTGCTGATCGTAATGGGGACCCCCTCCACCGTCGCCACGCTGAACGGCGAGGTGTTTTACTACATCTCCCAGCGCACCGAACGCTCGGTCGCATTCATGCCGCAACAGGTCACCGACCAGCGTGTGATCGCGATCTACTTCGACAAGAATCGTCAGGTCACCCGGCTCGCAAACTACGGCATGAAGGACGGCAAGATCTTCGACTTCATCAGCCGCACCACCGCGAGCGGCGGTCAGGAGATCAGCTATCTGGCACCCTTGTTCCGGCTGATCGGCGGCGGCAGCAGATAACCGCGACTACGTCAGCGCAGTTTCAATCCACCACCCGTAAATCCCATCTCCGCCTCAAAGAAAAACCCCGCGGCTCGCGCCGCGGGGTTTTCATTTTCAGCGTTGCGCAGATCAGAGCATAATGCCGAAAAGCGTAAAGCGGTTTTCGGAAAACATCATGCTCCAACCAGTTAGTGCGCCATGATCGCCAGCAGCAGCAAGGCCACGATATTGGTGATCTTGATCATCGGGTTCACGGCGGGGCCCGCCGTGTCCTTGTAGGGATCTCCGACGGTGTCGCCGGTCACGGCCGACTTGTGAGCGTCCGACCCCTTGCCGCCATGATGTCCGTCTTCGATGTACTTCTTGGCGTTGTCCCAAGCACCGCCGCCCGAGGTCATCGAGATCGCGACGAACAGGCCGGTGACGATGACGCCGAGCAGCATCGCGCCGACTGCCGAGAACGCCGCCGACTTGCCGGCCGCGCCGCCACCCGCGATGAAGTAGATCAGGAAGTAGACGACGATCGGCGACAGCACCGGCAGCAGCGACGGAATGATCATTTCCTTGATCGCGGCCTTGGTCAGCAGGTCGACCGCCTTGCCGTAGTCAGGCTTGTCGGTGCCCTGCATGATGCCCGGCTTGGCGCGGAATTGACGCCGCACTTCCTCGACGATCGCGCCGGCCGCACGGCCCACGGCCGTCATGCCCATCGCGCCAAACAGATACGGCAGCAGACCGCCGCACAGCAGGCCGACCACGCCGTAGGGATTGTTCAGCGAGAAGTCGGGCGCAACACCCTGGAAGTACGGATGCTTGGCCGAGTCCGCGATGAAGAACTTGAGGTCTTCATTGTAGGCCGCGAACAGCACCAGCGCGCCGAGACCGGCGGAGCCGATCGCGTAGCCCTTGGTCACCGCCTTGGTGGTGTTGCCGACCGCGTCGAGCGCGTCGGTGGACTTGCGCACTTCCTTCGGCAGACCGGCCATTTCGGCGATGCCGCCGGCGTTGTCGGTGACCGGACCGAAAGCGTCGAGCGCAACGATCATGCCGGCCAGCGCCAGCATGGTGGTGGTCGCGATCGCGATGCCGAACAGGCCCGCGAGGCTGTAGGTCACCAGAATGCCGGCGATGATGACGATCGCGGGCAGCGCGGTCGCTTCCATCGAGATCGCCAGACCCTGGATGACGTTGGTGCCGTGACCGGTGACCGACGCCTGGGCGATCGACTTCACCGGGCGATAGTCGGTGCCGGTGTAGTATTCGGTGATCCAGATGATCAGGCCGGTGACGACGAGGCCGACGATGCCGCATTCGAACAGCGCCATGCCGGTGTACTTCACGCCCGCCAGCGGACCGAAGCCGACCAGCCAGTGGATAACGAAACCGACACCGATCAGCGACAGCACGCCCGTGGCAATCAGGCCCTTGTACAGCGCACCCATGATCGACTGGCTCGCGCCGAGTTTGACGAAGAAGGTGCCGATGATCGAGGTGATGATGCAGATGCCGCCGATGGCGAGCGGCAGGGTCATCATGTTCACCAAGAGCGGCGAGGTCGCGAAGAAGATCGCGGCGAGAACCATGGTGGCGACCGCGGTCACCGCGTAGGTTTCGAACAGGTCGGCGGCCATGCCGGCGCAGTCGCCGACGTTGTCACCGACGTTGTCGGCGATGGTCGCCGGGTTGCGTGGATCGTCTTCCGGAATGCCGGCTTCAACCTTGCCGACGAGGTCGCCGCCGACATCCGCACCCTTGGTGAAGATGCCGCCGCCGAGACGGGCGAAGATCGAGATCAGCGAAGCGCCGAAGCCGAGCGCCACCATAGCGTCGACTACCGTGCGGCTGTTGGCCGGGTAGCCAGCGCCGTGGGTCAGGTAGGCGAAGTACAGCGTCACGCCGAGCAGCGCGAGACCGGCCACCAACAGGCCGGTGATCGCGCCCGCCTTGAACGCCAGTTCAAGACCGCCGGCAAGCGACTTGGTCGCGGCCTGCGCGGTGCGCACGTTGGCGCGGACCGAAACGTTCATGCCGATGAAGCCCGCAGCACCGGACAGGATGGCGCCGATGGCGAAACCCACCGCGACCAGCAGACCGAGGAAATAGGCCAGCAGAGCGAAGATGACGATGCCCACGATCCCGATCGTGGTGTATTGCCGCCGCAGATACGCCTGAGCGCCTTCACGCACGGCGCTCGCGATTTCCTGCATGCGCGCGTTGCCTGCGTCGGCCCCCAAGACCGACGATGTCGCCCAGATGGCGTAGACGATCGAAAGTGCTCCGCAAAGCACGATCACCCATAATGCTGTCATTGAATTTGCCTCAGATCCCTGGTTGCCCCGAATTGCGTTCATGACCGCAATTGCGGAGGAACGCGCAAGAAAGCCCGCTCTGCCCAAAGAGCGGCCTTAAATCGGCGGGACCATGCCAAAATCGCGACTGCCACGCAACGATGCCAAGGTCATAAGCAAAGGTTTTTTAAAGGATTTCTGAACCGTGCCGAATTAGGCACAGGTTCGGCAGAGCGGCCGCGAAGCCCTAGAAATGGCTATAGGATTGCCGATCGAGAGGAATTTCCCGGTTTCCGGCGTCAACCAGTCGCGGAGCCGCCTTGCCTGCGACAATGCGGCCGATCACGCTGACCGGCACACCCGCCGACCGCGCCGCGCCCTCGAAGGCGGCAAGCCGATTCTCCGGCACCGTGCAGAGAATCTCGTAATCGTCGCCCCCGGAAACGAGCCTCGTGACGAGGCTTGGGTCGCTTGCCAGCCAGGTTCCCGCAGGCGCAGACAATGGAAGCGCCGCAGCCTCCACCACGGCCGAGACGTTTGAGGCGCCGCACAATTTGGCGAGGTCCCCCATTAGGCCGTCGGATACATCCATCGCGGCGCTGGCGTGATTGCGAACCGCCCGCGCCAATGCCACGCGCGGCCGCGGCACCCGATACCGCTCGATCAACGCTGCGCGCGCAGTCGCATCACTCTCAAGCGGCCCCTGCTCTTCCTTGAGAATCGCTAGGCCGAGCGTCGCATCGCCAATGGTGCCGGTGACCACCAGAGCGTCTCCAACCCGTGCAGTACTCCGCCTGACCATTTTGCCGAGGGGAAGCCGCCCGAAGGCGGTCACCGAGATCATGGCTGGCCCCGGCGTCGAGACGGTATCGCCGCCCAGCAGCGAGCAACCGAATTGATCCGCGTCTTCGCCCAGCGCGCGCGCAAACGGCGCAAGCCATGTCTCATTCACGTCGCGCAACGCCAGGGTCAGCACGAAACCGGCCGGCTCCGCCCCCTTGGCCGCGAGATCGGACAGGTTCACACGCAGCGCCTTGCGCGCCACCGTGTCCGGCGGGTCGTCAGGCAGGAAATGCACGCCCGCGACAATGGCGTCAGTGGTGACCACGACATCGTCGCCGCAGACTTGCAGGATCGCGGCGTCGTCGGTCAACCCCAAAGCGCCCGGCGCGGTCGCCAGCGGCTTGAAGTATCGCGCGATCAGATCGTCTTCACCGGAGGGCATCATGCACCGTCCCCGTCATTGGGAGCGCAGCGAAGCAATCCAGCGACCACAAAGCAAGAGTGGATTGCTTCGTCGCTTTGCTCCTCGCAATGACGCTGAGGATTATCGCGTGAATTCGCCGCCGCGGAATTGCCGCGCGATCTGGTCAAGCACCGCATTGACCATCCCGGTCTCGTCGCCTTCGACGAAGGCATGCGCGACATCGACATATTCCGACACCACGACACGCGCCGGTACGTCCTTGCGATGCTCGAGTTCATACGAACCTGCACGGAGCACCGCGCGCAAGATCGCGTCGATCCGCTTCAGCGGCCAGCCGCGCGACAGCGCCTCGTCGATCAAGGGATCGAGCTTGGCCTGATCGCGCACCACGCCGGAGACGACATCGCGGAAGAACGCAGCCTCGGCCGGCAGGTACTGGTCGCCCTCGACCTCGTTGCCGATCCAATGGCTCTCGAACTCGGCGAAGACGTCGTTGATACCCGCACCCGCCAGGTCCATTTGGTAAAGCGCCTGCACCGCGGCGAGCCGCGCCGCGCCGCGCCGGTTGGCCTTCCTGTCCTGCGGCTTGGCAGGATTGGGGTTGGCCGGATTTTTCCTGATGTCCGCCATGATACTCAGGCCTGCGCTAGACGGCGCTTGAGACGCAGCATCGCCAGCGCGGCGCGCGCGGCATCGCCGCCCTTGTTCAAGTCGCCGGGACGCGCCCGCGCCCACGCCTGCTCATCGGTGTTGACGGTGAGAATGCCGTTGCCGAGCGGCATGCGGCGGTTGATGGACAAGTCCATCAGACCGCGCGAGGACTCCATCGAAACGATTTCGAAGTGAAACGTCTCTCCGCGTACCACGCAGCCGAGCGCAATCGCGGCATCGTAAGGCGTGCCGCCTGCCTCCGCCGCATCGAAGGCGATGGCGATCGCAGCCGGAATTTCAAGCGCGCCGGGTACGGTCACGACGTCGTACGTCACACCGGCGGCGTCCAGTTCCGCCACCGCGCCCTGCAACAGCGCGTCCTGAATATCGTCATAAAAGCGCGCCTCGACGATCAGCGCGCGGCTGCCGCGCACGTCGGTCTGGTCTTTCAGCGGGGCGCGTCGCGCGTCGGCCATGGGTTGGTCCAGTTCTCACGAAAGCAGATAAAGTCAATGCTGACTTACATTTCCGCAGGTTTGTAGTCGCTGCCCGGCGTGAAGCCAAGCGAGAAACACACCTATCGTAATGTCGTCACGGCCGGGCTTGTCCCGGCCACCACGTCTGAAAATGCCGCCAAAACGTGGATGCCCGCGACAAGCGCGGGCATGACAGCGGAATTGGACGGCTACTTCATCTCCGCGAGCCGCGCCGCATAGCGGGCCATGAGGTCCACTTCCAGGTTCACCTCGGAGCCCTGCTGCCAGCCGTTCAGCGTGGTGACGGACAGCGTGTGCGGGATGATCAACACCGAAAAGCGCGTATCCGCCACCGTGTTCACAGTCAGCGAGACGCCATCGAGCGTCACCGACCCCTTGGTCGCGATGAAACGCGCCAGATCGCGCGGCGCATCGAATTCGACGCGCGCCATGTCCGGGAGATTGTCGCGCGCCACAATGGTGGCGATGCCGTCGGCATGGCCAGCGACGATGTGGCCGCCGAGTTCGTCGCCAATTTTTAGCGCGCGTTCGAGGTTAAGCCGCGTTCCCACCTGCCAGTATTGCGCGGTGGTCATGCGCAGCGTTTCGGCGGCGGCATCGACATCGAACCACGTCCGCCCATTCTCGACGCCGGAAGCGACCACGGTGAGGCACACGCCGTTGCAGGCGATCGAGGCGCCATCGGCGATAGTCGATTGATCGTAGCGGCACAGAATCCGCAGACGATGCAACTGGCCTTGCGCGACCGGCTTGAGGCTGGCGATCTCGCCGACGTCGGTGATGATCCCGGTGAACATCTACACTCGCTCGTAAATCGTAAGGGTATCGTGATCGAGACTTTCGCTAGCACGAACCCGGAAGGAAGACGACTGCGTGACGGTGCCGAGCGGCAATGCACCGAGCGCAGCCACGCCATCCGCGCCGATCTCATCCGATCCGCGCAGCAGCCAGACTTCGTCGACCAGCCCGGCCTTCACGAACGAGGCTGCAACTTGCGCGCCGCCTTCGACCATCAAGCGGGTGATGCCCTTCTCGGACAGCGCCCGCAATACGTCCGGCAGATCGAGACCGTTCTCGCTGGTCTTCACCCGGATCATTTGCGCACCCGCCGCGCCGAGTTTCGCCGCTGCCGGCGCTTCGGCCGTATCCGAGGTCATCACCCACAGCGGCACCTCCCGCGCGGAATGAACCAGCTTGCCGCTGCCCGGCAAGCGCAGCGCGCGATCCAGCACCACGCGCACCGGTGAGCGCTTCGCCATTCCCGGTAGTCGGCACGTCAACAGCGGATCGTCCGCCCGCGCGGTACCGATGCCGATCATCACCGCGTCGCATTGCGCGCGCAGCAGATGCACCCGCGCCCGCGCGGCCTCCCCGGTGATCGCCACCGGCTTGCCGCCCGCGGCGCCGATCTTGTCATCCGACGACACCGCGAGCTTGAGAATGACATGCGGCCGTCCATCGCGCACGCGACGAAAATGCCCGGCGTGATCGCGCGCCGCTTCATCCGCACACATCCCGACATCGACCACGATGCCGGCCGCGCGCAGCCTTGCGTGGCCCCGCCCCGCCACCTGTGGATTGGGATCTTCGATGGCGGACACGACGCGCGCAATACCGGCGGCAACGATCGCATCGGCGCACGGCGGCGACTTGCCGTGATGCGAACACGGCTCCAGCGTCACATAGAGCGTCGCGCCCCGCGCTGCCTCGCCCGCCTGCGTCAGAGCTTCAGGCTCGGCGTGCGGCCGCCCGCCCGGCTGGGTCCAGCCGCGTCCGACGATGATGCCGTCCTTGACGATCACCGCGCCGACCGCAGGGTTCGGCGCGGTGCGGCCGAGACCGCGACGCCCCAGCGTCAGCGCCAGTTGCATGAAGCGGCGATCGAGCGCCTTGGCCTCACGCGCCTTGTCCGCGTATTGATCTTCCAGCAACCGGAAGATCATTTGCGGACCAGCGCCGCCGGCGTTTCGTCGTCGCCGGACAGTTCGCCGAGCACGGTCTTGAAATCTCGCGCCTCGCGGAAATTGCGATAGACCGACGCGAAGCGGACATAGGCCACGTCGTCGAGCTGGCGCAGATGCTCCATCACCGCCTCGCCGATGGTCTCGGACGAGATTTCCGCCTCGCCGCCGCTTTCGAGTTCGCGCACGATGGCCGACACCATCTTCTCGACACGCTCGGAGTCCACCGGGCGCTTGCGCAAGGAAATTTGCAGCGAGCGCACCAGCTTGTCGCGGTCGAACGGCACGCGCCGCCCGTTACGCTTGATCACCGTCAGTTCGCGCAACTGTACCCGTTCGAACGTCGTGAAGCGGAAGTTGCACGCAAGGCATACGCGCCGCCGCCGGATCACCGAGGAGTCCTCGGTCGGCCGGGAGTCTTTCACCTGCGTATCGAGACTGTTGCAGCTTGGGCAGCGCATGTGCTGTCGACCTCGTTGACGCGACCCTTATTGATAGATCGGGAAGCGGTTGGTGAGCGCCTTGACCTTCTCCTTCACGGCAGCCTCGACGCCCGGCGCACTGCCGTCCGGCGACTGCGCCACCGCGTTGAGCACTTCCGCGATCAGGCCGCCAACCTGCTTAAACTCGGCGACGCCGAAGCCGCGCGTGGTGGTCGCGGGCGTGCCGAGCCGCAGGCCCGAGGTGACGAACGGCTTCTCGGGGTCGAACGGAATGCCGTTCTTGTTGCAGGTGAGGCCTGCGCGCACCAGCGCCTTCTCCGAGATGTTGCCCTTCAATCCCTTCGGCCGCAGATCGACCAGCATCAGGTGATTGTCGGTACCGCCGGAAACGATCTCGAAGCCGTGGCCGCGCAACGTTTCCGCCAACGCCTTGGCGTTCGCCACCACGTTCTTCGCGTAAATCTTGAAGTCCGGCTGCAGCGCTTCCTTGAACGCCACCGCCTTGGCGGCGATCACATGCATCAGCGGCCCGCCCTGCAAGCCGGGGAAGATCGCGGAGTTCAGCTTCTTGGCGATCTCCTCGTCGTTGCACAGGATCAGACCGCCGCGCGGGCCGCGCAGCGACTTGTGCGTCGTCGTCGTGGTGACGTGCGCATACGGCACCGGCGAAGCGTGCACGCCGCCGGCGACGAGCCCCGCGAAGTGCGCCATGTCCACCAGGAAATAAGCACCGACGCTGTCGGCAATCTCGCGGAAGCGCTTGAAGTCCCACGCCCGCGAATAGGCCGAACCGCCGGCGATGATCAACTTCGGCCGCACCTGCTCAGCCTGCTTCGCCACCGCATCCATATCGATAATCTGATCTTCGCGGCGCACGGTGTAGTGCGACGGCTTGAACCACTTGCCGGACATGTTGACCGGCGCGCCGTGGGTGAGATGACCGCCCGCGGCAAGGTCGAGCCCCATGAAGGTATCGCCCGGCTGCAACAGCGCCAGGAACACCGCCTGATTCATCTGGCTGCCGGAGTTCGGCTGCACGTTGGCGAAATTCGCGCCGAACAATTTCTTGGCGCGCTCGATGGCGAGGTTTTCCGCGACGTCGACCCATTCGCAGCCGCCGTAATAGCGCTTGCCCGGATAACCTTCCGCATACTTGTTGGTCATCACCGAGCCCTGCGCCTCGAGCACGGCGCGGCTGACGATGTTCTCCGAGGCGATCAGCTCGATCTCGTGACGCTGACGGCCCAGTTCGCCCTTGATCGCAGCCGCGATTTCGGGATCGGCATCGGCGAGCGGCGCGGTGAAAAACGTATCGGGGGCAGAGGCGGCTTGGGCGGATGAGCTCATCGGCAATATCTCCACCGCCACAGCCTCTCGAAGGAGGCGCGGGCGGCACGGGGGAAGAGGTCGGGTAACGGGCGAGGCCATACCACATCCGGCTCACCGTCGCCAAGGTTTTGCGGTTCCATGGCGAGAAAGAACGACATCTGGTGGGCTACTCCGGAAGGTGCAAGGGGTGGGCCCGATCCCACCCCTTTGTGCAACCGCCAGTAACTTCACGCAAACGGCAAAGTCTGCCATTGTTGCCGCACTCGCCGTGCGGGTCAGGAGCGCTGAAATCAGAACGCTCCAGCAAGTCGCAATTCGGGGATTAGCGGGCCTGTTCGGCCAAGCATGTCCACCTCGGAAGGCATGGGCTCAGCCATGCGCGGCGACATTCGCGATATCAATTCGAGCAAGAATGCCGGCACGCCGGATAGCGGAGTACCGCGTCGGCTCGCCGCCATCGTCGCAGGCGACATTTCCGGCTACAGCCGCCTTATGCAACTCGATGAGGAAGGCACGCATGCACGCGTCAAGCGGCTTGAGCGCGAACTCGTCGAGCCGACGATCCGGGAGCATCACGGGCGGCTGGTGAAAACCACCGGTGACGGCTTCATCGCCATTTTCGACAGTCCCGTCGAAGCGGTGCGATGTGGCATCGTCATCCAGCAGAACATGATCGGGCGCAACACCGCGCAAGCCAAGGCGCAGTGGATCGAATATCGCATCGGCATCAACCTCGGCGACGTCATCATCGAAACCGATGATGTCTTTGGCGATGGCGTCAACGTCGCCGCGCGGCTCGAAGGCCTGGCCGATCCCGGAGAGGTGTTCATCTCCGGCGGCATTTACGAGCAGATCAAGCACAAGATCGTCTGCGGCTATGAATCGCTTGGCGACCGCAAGGTGAAGAACATCACCGACCCGGTGCGCGTCTATCGGGTTTTGCCCGATCCATCTGCATTCAAGCGCCGACGCACGCAGAGGCAGGGCCTTACAATCGTTTCGCTCAGCCTGGTGGTATTGGCTCTGGCAGGCGGCGTGTTGTGGTATCTGACGATGCAGACCCGCAGCCAACTCGCGCGGCCTGCGGCCACATCCCCGCAAGGCGACCAGCGAGCCGATTTGTCACGCACGGCCAAATCCACCGTCGGAAAATCCTCCGACGCGAAGGCTCCCTCCGCGCCGATCGGCGAACCGGCAGCGCAGCAGCAGGCCAAGGCGCCGGTTACACCGCCCATTGCGGTTGCACCGGCAGTTGCGCCAACGACATCACCACCGGCTGTTACACCACCACCGCTGCGAGAGCCAGAAATGATCCCGCTTCCCGGCGGCAACTTCGCCATGGGCAGCAACGAGGATGCCTCCGAACGGCCGGTGCACCAGGTGACGGTGAAGCGCTTCGCGATCGGCAAATATCCGGTGTCGATACGCGAATGGAATCTTTGCACGGCGGCCAAGGCCTGTGGATTTACTGCAAACGGCCCCGACGAGGCGCCGGTCGGCAATATCAGTTGGAGCGACGCCCAGCAGTTCGCGGCATGGCTGGCCAAGACAACGGGCAAGCCCTATCGCCTGCCGACCGAGGCCGAATGGGAATACGCCGCGCGCGGCGGTACGCAGACTCGATACTGGTGGGGCGATCAATTGCAACCCGACATCGCGAGTTGCAAGAATTGCACCCAGGTTGCGAGTAACGAGCCGCCGAACAAAGTAGGCAACTTCAAGCCAAATCCATTCGGCCTCTACGACATGGGCGGCACCGTCGACCAATGGGTCGAGGATTGCTTCCACAAGAACTATCAGGGCGCACCGACCGACGGCACGGCCTGGCTTGAAGACGGCTGCACCGCGCACGTGTTGCGCTCGGGCTCATGGCGCAATGACGCGCGCTACGTCCGGCCTTCGAACCGCGACGGTTACGACACCCATGTGCGTTACCCGACTCATGGCTTTCGCATCGCGCTGACTTTGTAGCATAGGATCTGAAGGGACCGCGCCATGACGATCACCCGACGCATACTGCTTCAGGCCGCAATGCTCACCATTTCCGGCACCGCCTTTGCCAAGGGCAGGCCGGCGCCGAAGGATGCCCTGCTCTATTTCGTTTGGCCGCAGGACGGCACCGTCATCAAGGGTGCGTTCTGGTGTCGCTTCGGCTTGCGCAACATGGGCGTGACCCATGCCGGCGATGACTTTCACAATAGCGGCCATCATCATCTGCTGATCGATGTCAACGAACCGATCAATCCCGACGAGCCTATCCCGCAAGACAAAGCCCACCTGCATTTCGGTGCCGGCCAGACCGAAGCTCGCATCGAATTGCCGCCCGGAAAACACACGCTGCAACTGGTGCTGGGAGATGCCGATCATTTCCCCTTCGTGCCGCCCGTGATCTCGAAGAAAATCACCGTGCGGATCAAATAAACTGTCATCCGCCGGGAGAACCAATCGGACGTTGCGCTGTTATCCCAACTGCACGCGCCGGGTGACAACCGGCCGTAACGGGGACGATGGACGCAGCTGATTTTGCCGGTTTCTGGCTGCGGCACCAACGCATCGGTACGCGTTTTGTCTAACCCGTTCCCGGTGCGTGCGCTGGCGCGTATGTCGTCCCGATCCGCTTGATTGTCAGAGCGCCATCTGCTCTACGCCGCACTCCTTGCAAGCATACTTGACCCGCGACGTTCCCTTCGGCGCGGAGACCTTGTTCTGTGCCCCGCACTTGCCGCACGTCGCCATGATACGGGTGTCGCCCTGCTTCACCACGACGTTCTTGCGCTCCATCGCCTCACGCATCAGTCGCTCGGCTTCCTCGCGCATTGCCTGCTTGTCCATGCCCTACCCTCTCCACGCGGCCGTGCCGCGATCATGTCGCGCGGTTGTACGCCTGAATTTGGCCCTGCCAACAGAAAAATTGCGTCAACCCATTCTGATGTTGCTTGCAGCCGCATGGCTGGGGTCGCGTGACTCGGCTTGGCGAACAGCGGCTTTCGGTTAAGGATCATGCCATCGACAAGTCCGGCAAGGAGCACGACATGGATGACGCTTTCGACCCCGCCCAGCACAAGCGCTACGAGACGCGCTGGTTCGAGGATTTCGCCGTCGGCGAAAAATTCATCCTGCCGAGCCGGACCATGACCGATGCCATCTTCCTCGCTTTCCAGGCGGCGAGCGGCGACAACCACCCGATCCATTATGACATTGAGTTTTGTCGTGCCCGCGGCATGCCGCACATGCTGGCGCATGGCTATCAAATCCTGATCCAGACCGCGGCCGGCGCCGGCACCTTCCCGTTCATGACCGAGGACAGCCTGATCGGATTCCTCGACCAGTCTTCGAAGTTTCTCGCACCGGTCTATGTCGGCGATACCTTGTACGGCACGCTCATCATCGATGAAGTGAAGCCGGGGCGCACCACCGGCGTTGTCGGTATGCGTACCACCGTGCACAACCAGAACCGCAAACTGGTGCTGGAAGGGACGCAGCGTTACCTGCTGCGCAAGCGTCCTGCGCCCACCGTCGCCTGACACATGAAAACGCACCGGTCCCGGGGCAACTCGGGGCCGATGCGCGACAGTGAGAAGGTGTCCCTGGAGAGACGACTTCGAAGATCAGGCGGCCGATCTTGCGTCGGCTCGCCCTTTTGCTCGCTTGGAGGCGAAGAAAAACTCAGAGGCGATAGAGGATCTGGTCGGTCCAGAAACGCTCCAGCCGATGCAGCGACTTGTTGAGCGTGGCGAACTCCTCGTTGGAGATGCCGCCGACCTGTTCCACCGTCTTCATGTGCTTCTGATAAAGCGCATCGACGATGCGACGGATTTCCTGGCCCTGCGCCGTCAAACGAATACGCACCGAGCGACGATCGACGCGCGACCGCTGATGATCGAGGAAGCCGAGTTCGACCAGCTTCTTCAGATTGTACGACACGTTGGAGCCGAGATAATAACCGCGCGTGCGCAGTTCGCCGGCGGTCAACTCCTTGTCGCCGATGTTGTAGAGCAGCAGCGCCTGCACCGAGTTGATATCGGCGCGGCCGCGACGATCGAATTCATCCTTGATGACGTCGAGCAGCCGGCGATGCAACCGCTCTACCAGCGTGAGAGCTTCAAGATAGAGCGGCTGCACCGGTGCTTGACCGGAAGCGCGGTCGGCGGTTTCAACGGCCGTGGCTGCGGCTTTCATCATGACACTACCCCTGTTGTCGTTTTTTCGACTTATGCGACGAAACTTGTGTCCCGCCTGATAGCCACAACCTAACGGAGGCGTTTGAAGATCCGCTTAAATAAGACAATAAAGAGATCATGAATTTAAGACAGTGAATCGCGGATTAAGCCCGTCAAATAAGGGCTTTTTGTAATCATCTGTTGAGGAGTGCCCGCCGATGTTCACGCTTCGTCTGCGGTTCCCGGCGCCCCCTGTCGCATTTGCGAACAGGGTCGTTCAAATCCGAAACATTCGCGTAATCTTCGTCACCGCCGCGTTAGGGTGACTCAATTCTTACTGCGAAAAATTTTGCGAAAATTCTCGGAAAATTTTGCGGGCCACTTTCATTTTTACGCGACGCCGCGCTGGCGCCCTTCCCAATAAGGCGCGCGCAACGCCTTGCGATCGATCTTGCCGAGCCCTGTGACTGGAATTTCGCCCACGAACTCGATCGTCTTCGGCGACCACGGCGCACCACGCTTCTCCTTGACGTGTGCCTGCAATTCGGCGGCGCCATTGTTGGCGCCGGACTTCAACACCACGAACGCTTTCACCGCCTCGCCCCACTTGTCGTCGGGCACGCCGATCACCGCGGCGGACGCAACCGCCTGATGCGACATCAAGGCATCCTCGACTTCGCGCGGATAGATATTGAAGCCGCCGGAAATGATCATGTCCTTGGTGCGGTCGACGATATAGAGGTAGCCTTCTTCATCCTTGATGGCGACGTCGCCGGTGTGCAGCCAGCCGCCGCGAAACGCCTCCTCCGTCGCCTCCGGACGTTTCCAGTAGCCGTCCATCACCAGCGTGCCGCGCACGCAGATTTCGCCGGGCTCGCCGATCGCGACTTCGCGCATCTCGGAATCGAACAGCTTCACATCGACCAGCGGATTGGGACGACCGCACGAGCCGAGACGGCCCGACTTGCTATCGTCGTGATCGATCTTGCGCATGGTGGTGACGCATTGCGGCGCTTCGGTCTGGCCGTAAAGTTGAACGAAGACCGGTCCGAAAATCTCCATGCCCTCGCGCAAGCGATCCGGCGACATCGGCGCGGCGCCATAGACGATCATATCGAGCGACGACATATCGTAACGCGCGCGCAGATCGGGCGCGTCGATCAGCGCATAGATCAATGTCGGCACCAGGAATGCTGCCGTGATCTTTTCCTCGGCCACGACGCGGCAATAGGCTTCAGCCTCGAAGCCCTGCACCAGACGGGTAAAGCCGCCGCGCATCATCACCGGATACAGCGTCACACCGGCGGCGTGGCTGATCGGCGTTGCCGCGAGGAAGCGAATTTCCGGCGGCCAGTCCCAATCGGCATAGAGCAACATCGCCATCGTGGTGACGACGCGATGCGGCAGCATCACGCCCTTGGAGCGCCCCGTGGTGCCGCCGGTATAGGCAAGCCATGCGATAGCGTTGACGTCGCTCTCGTCAATCAGCGGCACGGGAGCGACCTTGGGGAACTCAGCCAGCAGATCGCGTGCGCCCTCGACCGGGCCGAACGACAACAGGTGTTTGAGCGACGGCACGCGCGTCTTGATCGCCAGTCCGCGCGGCGCGAACTTGCCGGCCTCGACAATCAAGGCATCGATTTCGGCATCGCCAATGATGAAGACATGGTCGTCCTCGGCGGCCATTGGGTGCAGCGGCGTGTAGCGCAGGCCCATCACCATCGCCGCGCTGATCGCCGCCCAGGATTCCGCGCGATTGCCGGCCAGTACCGACAGCGCGTCGCCGCGCTTCAATCCCACCGATCGGAACAACGCGATGAAGCGCCCCACGGCATCGCCGAATTCACGATAGCTCCAGCGGATGTTGCCGTCCGCCAGCGCCGGCCGGTCGCCATAGCGCGCCACTGCGTTGACGATGAGACTGCCCGCTGTTCCACCTGCGTGAAGTTGCTGCACGATGCCCTCCCCATGTTCTTGCTCTATGACGTCCCGCAATAGCAGCCGGCAGGCTATGGCGGCCGTTCCTGCGCGGCAAGCCAGGCCAGCGCGAGATAGAGTGCCAGGAACACCACCTCGACGCCCACCACAATCAGGCTGCCGCCGTAGATCGAGGGAAACATCAGTTCGACGATCGCCATCGACACCACGGTCGTCAGCCAGACCACCGCGCCCCACGGCGTCGCCAGCCACAATCCGACTGCCGCCACCAGTTCGATCACGGCGAAATAGATGGTCGCGGATTGCCAGGCCATGGTCTGGTTTTCGAAGGCCTCGTTCTCCCCGCCGATGAAGCCGGTGACCTGTGCCCAGTGGTAAAGGCCCTTGCCCATCGATAAGACGGCCATCACCCGCAAAAACAGCACGAGACGGCCAGTCCAGACATTGTCGTCGGGCTCCGGCTTGGCCGATCGCAGATTGTTTGCCGTGATGGTGCGCTCGCGCTGCGGCACCTCGCGGTGTGAAGGCTCAGACATCAATTCGGTACTCGCGTCCGGAACGGCTGAATCGCACCGCCCTTCAGGCGATTCATGGCCCGCCGGGGCGCTAAAATCAATTGCGGCCACCCTCCCCGCGCGGTGACGCCGTTGCGGGGAAGTGCTAGACTGAAATAGGACTAATTCTAGAGTCCTGTTTCGGAGATTTTCCACCATGGCGATCAAATTCGGGCGGCCCATCGAAATGCGCGACGTTGCACGGCGCGAGACTGCCGCAGCCCCCGCCTCGCTCGATCTGGTGGTCCGCCCCCGCCGCAACCGCAAGTCGGAATGGGCCCGGCGGCTGGTGCGGGAAAACGTCGTGACCACCGACGACCTGATCTGGCCGCTGTTCATCGTCGACGGCACCAACCAGCGCGTCGACGTCGCCTCCATGCCGGGCGTTCAGCGCATCAGCGTCGATCAGGCGGTGCGCGATGCCGAACGCGCCATGAAACTCAACATCCCCTGCATCGCGCTATTTCCCTACACCGATCCGTCGCTACGCGACGAGCGCGGCTCCGAAGCGCTCAATCCCGACAATCTGGTCTGCCAGTCGGTCCGCGCCATCAAGAAGGAATTTCCCGATCTCGGCGTGCTGTGCGACGTCGCGCTCGATCCCTTCACCAGCCACGGTCATGACGGCCTGATCCGCGACGGCAAGATTCTCAACGACGAAACCGTTGCCGTCCTCGTCCGACAGGCTTTGGTGCAGGCCGAAGCCGGCTGCGACGTCATCGCTCCGTCCGACATGATGGACGGTCGCGTCGGCGCCATCCGCGAAGGGCTGGATCAAGCCGGATTTCTCGACGTCCAGATCATGGCCTATGCCGCGAAATATGCCTCGGCCTTCTATGGACCGTTCCGCGACGCCATCGGCTCGGCCAAGGCGCTGACCGGCGACAAGCGCACCTATCAGATGGACAGCGCGAATTCAGATGAAGCTCTGCGCGAAGTCGAACTCGACATCGCCGAGGGCGCGGACATGGTGATGGTGAAACCCGGCTTGCCCTATCTGGACGTCGTCCGCCGCGTCAAGGACACCTTCGGGATGCCTACCTTCGCCTATCAGGTGTCCGGCGAATACGCGATGATCGCCGGCGCTGCGAAGAATGGCTGGATCGACGGCGAACGGGCGATGATGGAAAGCCTCGTCGCCTTCAAGCGCGCGGGCGCGGACGGCGTGCTGACCTATTTCGCCTCGCAGGCTGCCGAGAAGATTCGCGAAGGGCTTTGAGCCATTTGCGGCGCGCAGTAACCGGTACCGCTGCGACAATGAAAACCTGAGACATCGATCCGCCGGGCCTTGTGACCCGGCGGATCGATCGCCATGTCATCATGCGAGATTTCGTCACCGGACGGAGAGCATCATGTCGGCAAGCGATTCCAATCGGGCAGAGGCAAGGGACTGGGCAGGCAGCCAGACCGAGCCGCGTCCTCATGCGTTCGATCCATGGGCGCAGCCGGACCTGTTTCGCGGCGTCCTCACGCGACGCGTCTTCGCCTTTCTGATCGACTTGCTGATCCTTTCGGTTCCGGTCGTTGTGGCCGTCCTTTTCATCGCCGTGTTCGGGCTGGTGACGCTGGGTTTGGGCTGGGCATTGTTCTGGCTGGTGTCACCCGCATCGGTCGTCTGGGCTATCGTCTATTACGGCATGACATTGGGCGGGCCCCACTCCGCAACCGTCGGCATGCGCGTGATGGATCTGGAAATGCGCACCTGGTACGGCGAACCGAGCTATTTCCTGCTCGGCGCCACCCATGCCGTGGTTTACTGGATTTCCGTCTCGATATTGTCGCCGCTGGTGCTGCTGGTCGGCCTGTTCAATGGCCGCCGGCGCTTGTTGCACGACATCATCCTCGGAACCGTGGTGATCAACACGTCGGTTCGCGCTGCCATCACCCCCTCGCCTCGCCAAAGCTGGTGATCGCAAGGCCGTTGACCGGCCTGCCCGCTCGGGCGATGCTTGCCCGACCATCGGAGGCTGACGAGATTCGGTGACGCAACACTCCCGCGACACTCCGCAATTCTATCTGACGGCCCCCTCGCCGTGCCCGTATCTGCCGGGCCGGCAGGAACGGAAGGTCTTCACGCATCTCGTAGGCGACAAGGCCGGCGAGTTGAACGACCTTCTGACCCACGGCGGTTTCCGCCGCAGCCAATCGATCGCCTACCGCCCGGCATGCGACCAGTGCCACGCCTGCGTTTCGGTTCGCGTCATCGCCAATGAATTCCGGCCTTCGCGCAATTTCCGCAAGGTGCTGGCACGCAATGCGGATATTGTCAGCGAATCCCGCAGCGCCGTGCCGACCTCGGAGCAGTATTCGATCTTTCGCGCCTATCTCGATCAACGTCATCGCCTCGGTGGCATGGCCGACATGACCGTGCTCGACTACGCCATGATGGTCGAGGACAGCCATGTCGAAACCCGGCTGATCGAATATCGCCGCCGTCCTGCCGACGGGCTCAAGGCAAAAACACCTGGCGACCTGATCGCGGTGGCACTGACCGATATCCTCGGCGACGGGCTATCGATGGTCTATTCGTTCTTCGAGCCGGCGGAAGAAAGCCGCTCGCTCGGCACCTTCATGATCCTCGATCACATCGCGCGCGCACGCCGCATGGGGCTGCCTTACGTCTATCTCGGCTACTGGATCGATGGCTCCCGCAAGATGAACTACAAGAGCCGCTTCCTGCCGCAGCAGCGTCTGGCTCCGAGCGGATGGCTCCGTTTCGATAGCGATGCAACTTCTGCACTCTCGGAAGCGCAGGACTAAGTTCTGCACGCGGCTAGGCGAGCATCATCCAACGATCGTTTCGAACAGCAGTTTCACGTTCAATACCACGATGATCCCTGCCACCACCCAGGCGATGGCGGCGGTCCCGCGCGAGATGACGAGATCACCCATCTTTCGCCGATCCGAGACGAACCGCACCAGCGGAATCACGGCGAAGGGAAGTTGCATCGACAGCACCACCTGACTGAGAACGAGCAACTGTCCGGTGCCGCGCTCGCCATAGAGCCATGTCACGACAACCACCGGGACGATGGCGATGCCGCGCGTCACCAACCGGCGAGCCCAGGTGGGCATTCGCAGATGGATGAACCCTTCCATCACGATCTGTCCCGCCAGCGTCGCCGTCACCGTCGAATTAAGTCCTGATGCCAGCAACGCCACCGCGAACAGCGTCGAGGCAATGCCAAGACCGAGCAGCGGCGACAGCAAGCGGTGCGCATCGCTGATTTCGGCGACATCCTGATGGCCGGTGCCGTGAAAGGCCGCCGCCGCGACGATGAGGATCGCGGCGTTGACGAACAGCGCCAGCATCAGGGCAATGGTGCTGTCGGTGGTCGCCCACTTGATCGCCTCACGGCGCCCCTTGGGGGTCCGCTCGTAGGCGCGCGTCTGCACGATCGACGAATGCAGATAGAGGTTATGCGGCATCACCGTGGCACCGATGATGCCGATGGCGATGTAGAGCATCGCCGGGTTGGTGACGATCTCCTTCGACGGCAGGAAGCCCTTGGCTATCGCCGCCACCGGCGGCGCCGCTGCCGCAATCTGCACTGCGAAGCAGCCGGCAATGACGATCAGCAATGCGATCACGAAGGCTTCGAGAAAACGAAAGCCGCGGTTCATCAGCAGCAGCACGAGAAACGCGTCGAGCGCGGTGATGAGTGCGCCGGCGATCAGGGGAATGCCGAACAACAGTTGCAGCGCGATCGCGGTTCCGATCACTTCCGCCAGATCGCAGGCGATGATCGCGGCCTCGCACACCAGCCACAGCATGATGCCGACCGGCTTCGAATAGCTGTCGCGGCAGGCCTGCGCCAGATCACGGCCGGTGGCGATGCCCAGCCGCGCCGCTAAGGCCTGCAGCAGGATTGCCATCACGTTCGACAGCAGGATCACTGAGAGCAGCGTGTAGCCAAACTGCGCCCCGCCGGCGAGATCGGTCGCCCAGTTGCCGGGGTCCATATAGCCGACCGACACCATGTAGCCGGGGCCGAGAAAGGCCAGCAGCCGGCGAAACCAGTGCCCTCCGACCGGCAGCGGGATCGAGGCATGGACCTCCGGCAAACTCGGCCGGCCCGCCTCCGCGGGCGGGTTAGGTTTACGTATTTCGGCCAAGGCATCCATGCCGTCACCATGGCCGATATATCCTTTTATTGCAACTCATTTGCAATAGCGAGAAGGCAACGTGCCTGATTGGCGCGTATCTCCGCCGGAGATCGCTTATTCACGCCGGGAGCTGCCCCTTTCCCATTCGAGGCGGACCAGATCACCCAAACTCGAAACGTTCCGCCAAGCACAACCCCTCTCCGACATTTCTGCATGTCAAAAGGGCAAGCGCACGTCTGTTTTATATGATATTCATCATTCTATCATCGAAGGAACGATCATGACCGACAACACCATTGCCGATCCTCCTGTTGCACTCGGTTCGCCGCGCGCATCGGTTGGGCAGGTTGCTGTGCTGGCGGCGCTGGCCTCGACCGGAACGCTGGCCACCAACATCCTGTTGCCATCGCTGCCGCAGATGGGACGATCGCTCGACGTATCGACCGCAACGGTCACGTCATCGATCACGGTTTTCCTCGCGGCCTTCGCCGTCGGGCAGCTTGCCGTCGGTCCGATCTCCGACCGCTATGGGCGATACCTCCCCGTGGTGACGGGCTTCATCGTCTTCATCGCCGGCAGCATCTGGTGCGGGTTGGCAACCGACCTGCCCAACCTTCTGTTCGGCCGGATCGTGCAGGCACTCGGCGCCTGCGCGACGTCGGTACTCTCGCGCGCCATTGCACGCGATCTGTTCAGCGGCGAAGCGTTGGCGCGAACGCTCGCGCTGATCATGATCGCGATGGCGGCGGCGCCAGGCTTTTCGCCGCTCCTCGGCGGTGCCTTGGACCGTTACTTCGGCTGGCGGTCCGAATTCGCATTCGTCGCGATTTTCGCAGCTATCGCGGCGGCGGCCTTCGCGACACAGCTCGGGGAAACGCATCGCGGCGTTCGCACCCCCTTGGCTCCACGCATCATCGCCACAACTTATCTGCAGCTGAGTTGCGACCGCCACTTTCTGATTCCAGCCGCGACCGTCAGCCTGATCCTCGGCGGCCTGTTCGCGATGTTCTCAGCAGCGCCTCGCATCCTGATCGAGGGATTGCAATTCTCGCCCATCGGCCTCGGTTTCTTCTTCGCCGGGACAGTCATCATCGTCTTCGCCTCCGGCATGATCGCAACACGGCTGTCGGCACGTTTCGGGTTGGAACGACCGATTCAGGCCGGGCTGTTGCTGACCGTCACCGGAAGCATCGCACTTCTGCTGGTGGGACTTTCCCACGGCGGCTTCCTGCCGTTCCTCGGCAGCATGTCGATATTTCTGCTCGGCATGGGCATCGTCAATCCGCTCGGTACCGCGCAGACGCTCTCGCCGTTCGGCACCAATGCCGGCGCGGCTTCTGCGCTCCTCGGCTTCTGGCAAATGCTCGGCGCGGCCTTCGGCGTCTGGATGGCGGCAACGATTGTCAGCGATGCGATGATCGCGCTGGGTATCGTGCTCGCAACCGGTTCAACGCTGGCACTGATCCTCTATCTTCTCCGCGCCAGAGCACCGACTGCCTAAGGCGAGAGGCTGCGTCCTATCGGGCGCAACCTACTCGATCCCACGCCCAAACTTGTTGGATTTCGGAAAACCCTTCGGCGGCAAGCGCCCGGCGTCGGCGCGCGTGCCCCGCCACTCGGACAGTTCCTTCAGGCTGGAATTGAATTCACGTCCGGCGGAATCGCGCCAGGTCAGCCCTTCCTTGGCAACGAAGGTCGCAATATCCGACAAGCCGCCATCCTTGTACTTCTGCAAGCGCACGCCGCGGCCGCGCGCCATCTCGGGCACCTGGTCGAGCGGGAAGATCAGGAGCTTGCGGTTCTCGCCGATCACCGCGACGGTATCGCCCGTGATGGTAGCAAGTGCCCGCGCCTCGTTCGGCATCTCGACGTTGAGCACCTGCTTGCCCTTGCGCGTGGTGCCGACGCAATCGTCCTCGTTGACGACGAAGCCCTGCCCCTCATGACTCGCGATCAGGAATTTGCGGCCGCCGGTGTTGACGAACACCGTGACGATCGCCGCATCCTGCTCCATGTCGATGAACATGCGGATCGGCTCGCCGTGGCCGCGCCCGCCCGGCAGCTTCGCAACGTCAAGCGAATAGAACCGGCCGTTGGTCGCCAGCAGCAGGATCTTCGACGTCGTCTCGGCGAAGAACGAGAAGCCAAGCCTGTCGTCGGTCTTGAACGACAGGTTCGACAGATCCTCGACATGTCCCTTGAGTGTGCGCACCCAACCCTTGTCGGAAACGACAACAGTAACCGGCTCGCGCTCGACGAAGGCTTCCTCGATCGCCGCCAGATCGTGCTCCGGCGCATCGGCGAAGATGGTGCGCCGCTTGCCGAGCGGCGTCTTCGGTCCGAACATGTCGCGCACCTTGCGCACCTGTTCGGCCACCTTCTTCCATTGCTCGGCTTCCGATCCGAGCACGGCGTTGATGCCCTTGAGTTCGGCCCGAAGATTCTTGTCCTCGGTGCGGATCTCCATTTCCTCGAGCTTGCGCAACGAGCGCAGCCGCATGTTGAGGATGGCCTCGGCCTGAACCTCGGTGAGCTTGAACGCCTTTATCAAAGCCGGCTTCGGCTCATCCTCGGTGCGGATGATCTTGATCACCTTGTCGATGTTCAGATAGGCGATCAGATAACCGCCGAGCACTTCGAGGCGATGCTCGATCTGCGCCTTGCGGTAGTTGGAGCGGCGCAGCAGCACGTCACGCAGATGATCGAGCCATTCGCGCAGGGCTTCGGCAAGGCCGACCACCTTCGGAATCCGGCCCTTCACCAGCACGTTGAGGTTCAGCGAAATCCGGCTTTCAAGCTCGGTGAGCTTGAACAGCGATTCCATCAGCAGTTCGGGATCGACGTTACGCGACTTCGGCTCGATGACGATGCGGATGTCTTCCGCCGACTCGTCGCGAATGTCATCAACCAGTGGAAGTTTCTTGGCGTTGAGCAGCTCGGCGATCTTCTCGATCAGCCGCGACTTCTGCACCAGCCACGGAATCTCGGTAACAACGACAACCCATGTGCCCCGCGCGCCCTCTTCCTGATGCCACTTGGCGCGGGTGCGGAACGCGCCGCGCCCGGTGGTGTAGGCTTCCGCGATGCTTTCCTTGGAATCGACGACGATACCGCCGGTCGGGAAATCCGGCCCCTTCACCCACTTCAGCAATGCGCGCGACTTGGCGTCGGGCTTGTCGATGAGATGCAACGCGGCGTCGCAAAGCTCAGCCGCGTTATGCGGCGGGATCGCGGTTGCCATGCCGACGGCGATGCCCTGCGCGCCGTTGGCGAGCAGGTTCGGGAAACCGCCGGGCAGAACCACCGGCTCCTTGGACTGGCCGTCGTAGTTGGCGCGGAACTCGACGCCGTCCTCATCAATGCCTTCCAGCAGCAGCCGCGCAACGTCGGTCATGCGCGCTTCGGTGTAACGATAGGCCGCGGGGTTATCGCCGTCGATGTTACCGAAGTTGCCCTGCCCGTCCACCAGCGGATAGCGCGAGGAGAAGTCCTGCGCGAGACGGACCATCGCGTCGTAGATCGCCTGGTCGCCGTGCGGGTGGAACGAACCCATCACGTCACCAACGATCTTGGCGGATTTCTTGAATGGCGTACCGGGATCGAGGCGCAGCAGCCGCATGCCGTAAAGGATGCGGCGGTGAACCGGCTTGAGGCCATCGCGTGCATCGGGCAAGGCCCGGTGCATGATGGTCGACAGCGCATAGGCCAGATAGCGCTCTTCGAGGGCGGTGCGTAGCGCGACCTCCTCGATGTCCGCGGGCTCAGGTGGAATCAATCGTTTTCCCATGGGGAGGGGTTAGCGCCTGACGGCTCGCGCGACAAGAATGATTCGGCTCGGCTGATTCGGCCCAAACCCGGCCGAAACCTACCTACCCGGTGCGGAACCGGAGAATTGCACCCGACCCCGCTGCCGGACCACGGCGGCAATGAAACCTGCCCGCGCATCGGAATGGCCAAGCCCCCTCGGCTCCAGCACATGGCGAAGCAGAAACCGTCCGGTCAGTTCGAAGCCGTCCTGAAGGTCCTGATCGGACCAGCCGTTGTGTGTGTCGTCCGCCTCGCGCAGAAACGGCGGCAAGCGCAACAGCCGGCCGCGCCAGGGCTCGCCCGCCTGCCGCGACACAGCGCCGCCAGACTTCGGCGAGACATAGATCAAGTCGGTGGTCGTCCCGGTCGCCGCGCAACTCGTCAGGTCCAAGCCGAAGCCAAGTTCGGCGAGCATCGCCAGTTCGAACCGGACCAGATGGACGGCAGCCTCGCCGGCATCGGCAAAATCGTCCAGCGTCTGCTCGAGCATTTCGTAGATGTCTTCATGCGGCGCGCGCTCCGGCAGCAGGCGCGCCAATGACGCCAGATGCGTGACACCGTAGACCGCGTGCGAATCCGCCAGCAGGGTCGCGGCACGGGTCCGCGTGACTTCGATCTGATAAGTGCCGAGGTGTTCGTCCAAACGCGCACGCCAGACCGCGTGGACCGTGTTGCCGGGTTGCAGCACCGGCCGCAGCCTCGTGCCCGCACCGCCGCGCACGAGGCCCAGATGGCGGCCATGCGCGCGCGTCAGCAGTTCGGCGATGGCGCTGGATTCGCCGTGCCGCCGCACGCCTAGAACGATGCCCTGATCAGTCCATTCCATGAGCCGCGATACTATCGCATTCCGTCGACACACGCAGGTGCCGTCGCCGTGTTGTCACCCGTTCGATCTTTCGAACCAGCCGCGCGCGTCGCCGGTGAACGAATAATACAATCCCGCGGCCGTCATCCCCGTCGAAATCAGTTCAAGCAAGGTCTCGAACTGCAACCCGCTGAAGGACATTTCACCCGCGAGCGATAGGACGGACAGGCCCAGCGCCACCAGCAAAACGATCCGCGCCCAGTTCTTTCGATGCCGCGCGGTCAATCCGACGAGAAAGACAAACAGCAGGATCAGAACCGCATTGGCGAAGTAAGCCGCCGACGCGGCTGCCTCGCTGATGTCGTCCGGCATGGTCCGGAACAACGCGATCAACGTGTCGAGCAGCAGCGAGGCATAGAGCAGCACCTCGAAGCGCCAGATGTTTTGCGGGACTGGCTGGTTCGCCGGCGTCATTCCTTTGGAAAATCCAGATTCATTTCGCGATAGCGTTCCGGATCGTCGCCCCAGCCGTCACGCACCTTCACGAACAGGAACAGATGCACCGGCTGCCCGACAATCTCTGCAATCTCCTTGCGGGACTGCTCCCCAATCGACTTGATCGTCGCGCCGCCCTTGCCGAGCACGATCTTGCGCTGGCTGTCGCGCTCGACAAAAATCGTCTGCTCGATCTTGATCGAACGATCCTTGCGCTCGGTCCAGGTGTCGGTTTCGACCGTAGACTGATACGGCAACTCCTGATGCAGATGGCGATAGATTTTCTCGCGGGTGATCTCGGCCGCGAGATAACGCAGCGGCGCATCCGACATCTGGTCTTCGGGATAGTGAAACGGCCCTGCCGGCACCTTGACCGCCAACGCGCGGCGCAGATCGTCGACGCCATCGCCGGACAGCGCCGCCACCATGAAGGTATCGGTGAAGGTGAGACGTTCGTTGGCGGCCTTCGCCAGCGCCAACAGCTTCTCGCGCGGCACCAGATCGATCTTGTTGATCACCAGGATTTTCGGATGCGCGACCGTCTCCAGTTTGGTGAGGATCGCGTCCGCCTCTTCGTCGATCCCCGCGCGTGCATCGAGCAGCACGCAGACGAGATCGGCATCGTGCGCGCCGCTCCAGGCCGTGGAGACCATGGCGCGATCGAGCCGCCGTTTCGGCGCAAAGATGCCCGGCGTATCGACCAGAATGATCTGCGCATTGTCCTCGACGACGATGCCGCGGATCAGCGCACGCGTGGTCTGCACCTTGCGCGAGACAATGGTGACCTTGGAGCCGACCAGCGCATTGACCAAGGTAGATTTGCCGACATTGGGCGCGCCGATCAGCGCGACGAAGCCACAGCGGGTCTGCACTTCAGACCCGACCCCGCGCGACGCATTCTCATCCGGCGCCATGTCCACTCCCTTTGACGCCTTCACTCGCCAACATGGCGGATGCCGCGGCTTTCTCGGCCGTGCGCTTGCTGCCGCCGGTGCCTTCCGCTGAAACAAGACCCGGCAAGTCCACCGCAACGCGGAATTGCGGATCGTGATGCGGGCCTGTTCGCTCAATCTCACGATAAACCGGCACCGGCAGGCCCTTGCCTTGCGCCCACTCCTGCAACACGGTCTTGGGATCGCGCAGCGGCCGTTGCGGCTTGCGCATCCGTTCCAGCCAGTTGGCTTCGACAAACTTCGCGGCCGCGGCGTAGCCGCCATCGAGGAAGATGGCGCCGATCACCGCCTCGCAGATATCGCCAAGCACGGATTTGCGCAGTCGCGCGCCGGCGCCCGCGCCGACCGAACCGAGCTTGATCGCATCGAGAAAGCCGAGCGAGCGCGCCACGTCAACGCAGCTTTCCTTGCGCACGAGATCCGCCAGCCGCTTCGAGAGTTCACCTTCATCCGCCTTGGGAAAGGCGCGATAGAGCATGTCGGAGACGATCAGCCCGAGCACATGATCGCCGAGAAATTCCAGCCGCTGATAGCTGTCGGTGCGGTTGCGCGCGGCTTTCAGTGCCGAAACATGTGTGAAGGCCGTCGCGAGCAGCGTCGGATCGTTGAATGAATAGCCGATGCGCTCCTCAATCGCCGCCATGGCGGCCTTCGCGGCCGCCTTCCCGCGCGGCTTCTTGACGCGCGCAACGGCCGGTTCAGCCGCGGGCGCTGGATTTGCCTCATCGGCCAGCAAGACGATCTTGGTATCCGCGGCTTCGTCGGTCATCGCACGAAGGAGAACAGGCGATTCCACCGCACCGCGGTGGGCCAGCGCCAGATTTGCCAGGCATGCTCGCCTTCGGCGATGGAGAAGAAAATCATCTGTGCGCGACCGATGACATTCTCCAGCGGCACATAGCCGACCGCGGAAAGCACACGGCTGTCGGTGGAGTTATCGCGGTTGTCGCCCATCATGAAGAAGTGCCCCGCCGGCACGGTGTAGACATTGGTGTTGTCGTAGAAACCATTATCAACACAGTCGAGCGTCTTGTAGGTCACCCCGTTCGGCATGGTTTCCTGCCACTGCTTCACGCGAGCGGTCGCGCCGGAGCCGCAGGGGTCCTCACCGACGAAATCGGGCAGCCGCTCCCGCTTGACTGGAACGTCGTTGATATACAGCAGCCCCTCCCGCACCTGGATGCGGTCGCCCGGCAGACCGACCACCCGCTTGATGTAGTCGACTGAATCGTCCTTCGGCAGCCGGAACACCACGATATCGCCGCGCGCAGGTTCAGAGCCGAAGATGCGGCCGGAGAACAGCGGTGGCGACAACGGAATCGAATAATGGCTGTAGCCGTACGAGTACTTCGAGACGAACAGATAATCGCCGACCAGCAGCGTCGCCTTCATCGAGCCCGATGGAATGTTGAAGGGTTGAAACAGAAAGGTGCGGATGACCAAGGCGATGATCAGTGCATGGATGACAACCCGGACTGTCTCGCCAAAGCCGCTCTCCTTCTTGGTGCTTGAAGTCACGCTCATCGCTTTCTCAATTTCCCTCGTCACTCGCACGACGATGAGCATCCGCCTGGCGAAACTTCCCGCATCGCCTGAACCCGCTCGATTTTGAACGCTTGAACCGCCCTGCATCACCGCCCACGATGATCACCTGCAGGATCAATTCCGCCACGAAGCACCCCGGCCGGGTTTTAGACCGTTGTTGACGGCCGTGCAATCAACCGCCCCATCAAAACTTCATAATGCATTGATATATTTCATTTTTTAATTCTGCTAGCGGATTCGGGGGAGCCGCGTCAATCGCCCCGCCGGACCGCAGAAATCACGATGAAGGCCTGCGCCAGCGGCCAGTCGTCGGTGATGCTGAGGTCGATCCGCGCCTCGTGCCCTTCCGGGGTCAGAACGGCCAGTCGCTCCCGCGCCCCGCCGGTCAGTTCCATGGTCGGACGACCGCCCGGCAGGTTGACAACGCCCATATCGCGCCACCAGACGCCGCGCCGGATTCCCGTGCCGAGTGCTTTCGAACACGCCTCCTTGGCGGCAAAGCGCTTGGCATAAGTTGCAACGACAAGTTTCTCGCTCTTGGCCCGGCGCTCCGCCTTCGCGCGCTCCGCCTCGGTAAAGATGCGATCGAGAAAGCGCTCGCCGTGGCGCTCGATCACCTTGGCGATCCGGCGGATATCGATCAGGTCGGAGCCGATACCGATGATCATGCCCGACGCTCACGCAAGGCGCGGCCGCGCTGCATGGCAGCGCGCATCTGCCGGACGGTTTCGGGCAGGCCGACGAACAGCGCCTCCCCCATCATGAAGTAACCGATGTTCAACTCCATGATCTGAGGCAATGCGGCGATGGTCTCGGCCGTGGCGTAGTCCAATCCGTGGCCAGCGTGAACTTCAAGCCCTACATCGCCTGCGAGCTTCGCGCCGGCGACGATGCGTTGCCACTCACGATCGGCCTTGGCCCTGTCTCCGTCCGTCACCGCATCACACCAGGCACCGGTATGAAGCTCGATCACCGGGGCCTTCAACGTCGCAGCCATTTCGATCTGCGCCGGATCGGCGGCGATGAACAACGACGTGCGAATGCCGGCATCGTTGAAGCATGCGACAAAGGGCGCCAGCGCCTCACGCTGCCCGACGACATCAAGCCCGCCCTCGGTCGTCAGTTCCATTCGTCGCTCCGGCACCAGACAGACGGCGTGCGGCATGGTGGCAAGCGCGATCCGCTGCATCTCGTCGGTCGCGGCCATCTCGAAATTGAGTGGCTTGGAAATCTCCGCCTTCAATCGGGCCATGTCGCCGTCACGGATATGGCGACGATCCTCGCGCAGATGCGCCGTAATGCCGTCCGCGCCGGCATCGATCGCGGCCAGCGCTGCGCGCACCGGATCGGGCCGGTCGCCGCCGCGCGCGTTGCGCAGCGTCGCGACATGATCGACGTTGACCCCGAGGCGAAGGGCAGCGGACTGGGACATGGTAAACTCGCGGGAAGGCAGAATGAAAACTAACCGTTGACGCGCTCGACCTTGGAGACGACGGACTTTGCACGCAACTGCGCAATGATAGCGCTGAGGTGCTTCAGATCATAGACCTCAAGATCGATAGTCAGCTCGGTGAAATCCGGCGAACGGCGAAACATGCCGATGTTATCGATATTGCCGTCGTGCTCGGCAATCACGGTCGCGATCTGCGCCAGGCTGCCCGGCTCGTTGACATTCTCGACGAACAGGCGCGCGGGAAACCGCTGCGGCGTCGATTCATCGACATCCCAACGCACATCGAGCCAACGCTCCGGCTCTTCCTCGAAATCCTTCAGCGCCGGCGACTGGATCGGGTAGATCGTGATGCCCTCTCCCGGCGACACGATGCCGACGATGCGGTCGCCCGGAACGGCACCGCCGTTGGGCGCGAACTTGATCGGAAGATCGGAACGCAGCCCGCGAATCGGAATGGCCGCGGCCGGGCGCGCCGGGGGCTTCGGCGATCGCAATTTCAACTTCACTGCGAGACTCTTCTTCTCGCCGAAACGATTGACCCGTTCTTCCTTGTAGTCCGGATACATGGCTCGCGCGACATCCGACGCCTTCATCTCGCCGCGCCCAACCGAAGCCATCACATCTTCGATCGAGGCACGCGCCAGCCGCGGCAGTGCGCCCTTGAGCTTGTCGTCGGCGTATTCGATCTTCGCGCGCATGAACAGCCGCTCGACGATGCGGCGGCCGAGCGTCGCATACTGTCCCTTCACCGCCGTGCGCGTGGCACGCCGGATCGCCGCCCGCGCCTTGCCGGTAATCGCCAACGTTTCCCAGGCCGATGGCGGCGCCGTCTGCACACTCGACGTCAAGACCTCGACCTCGTCGCCATTCTGCAGCTCCGACGACAGCGGCGCGAACTTGCCGTTGATCTTGCAGCCCACCGCGCTGTTGCCAACGTCGGTATGAACCGCGTAGGCGAAGTCGATGACATTGGCCTGACGCGGCAGCGCGATCAGCTTGCCCTTCGGCGTGAAGCAGAACACCTGATCGTGGAACAGCTCGAGCTTGGTATGCTCGAGAAACTCCTCGGGGTTCGCGCTTTCCGACAGCATGTTGATGGTGTGACGCAGCCACGCAAAAGCATTGGACTCGCGCTTGACCAGATCGGTCGGCGTTCCCATGCCATCCTTGTAGAGCGCATGCGCCGCGATGCCATACTCGGCGATCTGATCCATATCCTCGGTACGAATCTGCAATTCGACGCGCTGATTGCCGGGGCCGATCACCGTGGTGTGGATCGAGCGATAATCGTTCTGCTTGGGCGTCGAGATGTAGTCCTTGAAGCGGCCCGGCACCACCGGCCAGGTGGTGTGGACGATGCCGACCGCGCGGTAGCACGCCCCGACATCGCCAAGCACGATGCGAAATCCGAAGATATCCGACAATTGTTCGAAGCCGACCGACTTGCGCTCCATCTTGGTCCAGATCGAAAACGGTCGCTTGCGCCGGCCGACAACCCGCGCGGTCATGCCTTTGCTCGCGAGCCTGGCGGATAGTTCGCTCTCGATCTCCTCGATCAGGTTACGATTGCGGTCGGCTAATTCATTGAGCCGCTGCATCACCACGGCATAGGCTTCCGGGTCCAGCGTCTGGAACGACAGGTCCTCCAGTTCCTCGCGCATCTCCTGCATACCCATGCGTCCGGCCAGCGGCGCATAGATATCGAGCGTCTCCTCGGCAATGCGCTGACGCGATGCCGGCGGCATGAACTCCATCGTCCGCATGTTATGCAGGCGGTCCGCGAGCTTGACGAGCAGGACGCGGACGTCGTCCGAAATCGCCAGCAACAGCTTGCGGAGATTTTCCGCCTGCTTGGCCTCTCGCGATACCAGCTCGAGGCGCTTGAGCTTGGTCAGCCCCTCAACCAGCGCGCCGATCTTGGAGCCGAACAGGCTGTCGATTTCGGCCCGCGTTGCGTCGGTATCCTCGATGGTGTCGTGCAACAGCGCGGCAACGATAGTGGCGTCATCGAGCTTCAGGTTGGTGAGGATCGCCGCCACTTCGAGCGGGTGCGAGAAATATGGATCACCAGAAGCCCGCTTCTGCTCGCCATGAGCCTTCATGGCGTAGACATAAGCCTGGTTCAGCAGGTCCTCGTTGGTGTTCGGGTTGTAGGAGCGGACACGCTCAACCAGATCGTATTGCCGCATCATCTGTGAGCGCGGCGGCTTGACCGGCTTCGGCGCCTCCGGAATGGGCGGCGCGACGATAGCCGCTGGTTCGGCCGTAGCCTCCACATGCCGCACGTTGCGGCGCCAATACGCAATCACGCCTTCAGGCCCCACCGCGCCGATTCGAACACCGGCAAAACTCGAACGGACCAGGTTCGGACAGACCATCGGCGGCCGGCCCGCACCGCCTCGACACCATCATAGCGCCAAAAAATGTCAACAAAAGCAAAAGCCCGGGCGTTTCGACCCGGGCTTTCGTAAAAAAACGTCGTAAGGTCGTTAGTCGGCTCAAGCCTACTCGTCTTCCTCGGGGCGCTCTTCCGGCGGGGCCAGGCCTTCCAACCCCTTCAGAAGCTCTTCCTCGGTCATGCGCTCGACTGCCACTTCGGTATCGTCGGCATCGACGCTCGCCCCGGCCGAGCCAATCAGCGGCACCGTATCCGGCTCAGGCTCATCGACTTCGACAAACTTCTGCAGGGAGTGAACCAGTTCTTCCTTCAGATCTTCCGGCGAAATCGTCTGATCAGCAATTTCACGCAGGGAAACCACAGGATTCTTGTCATTGTCACGATCGATCGTGAGCTGCGATCCCGACGAAATCATGCGTGCGCGATGCGCGGCCAGCAGAACCAGATCGAACCGGTTGTCGACCTTATCAATGCAATCTTCGACGGTGACGCGCGCCATAAACTGCCGCTCCGCTTACAGGGGGTTGAATGTGACTGAATGCCCGCAGTAGGTATATGGCCCCCGCCAATTTCGCAAGGTCAAATCTGCATTTTGCCTCATTGGCACGGTCCTGTACTTGGACCTATTTTAGGACCTTGTTACGCGTTCCGGACGAGGGTTGGGTTGCGGTGACAGCAAGAAACCGCTTCATTGTCCTGTTAGAACCTTCGAGTCGCTCTCAGGACTTAACGCTTGAGCAGGCGTCCCCCGATGACACTGAACGAGTCATCGGTGTCTTTAGTTTTGCCACGCGCAGGGCTCTTCCGAGTTCGCGCCAAAAACATGAAACAACTGCGAGAGACTTATGCCTTCTTCTGAATCCAGCAAAATTGCGCTCTTTATCGACGGGGCCAATCTCTACGCCACCGCCAAAACACTTGGCTTCGACATCGACTACAAGCGCCTGCTGAAAGAGTTCCAATCTCGCGGTACACTTTTACGTGCATTTTATTACACTGCAATCATTGAAGATCAAGAGTATTCTTCAATCCGTCCGCTAATCGATTGGCTCGATTACAACGGCTACACCGTCGTCACCAAGGCGACCAAGGAATTCATAGACGCCAGCGGCCGCCGCAAGGTCAAAGGCAACATGGACATCGAACTGGCGGTCGACGCTATGGAACTGGCGGAGCACATCGACCAGATGGTGCTGTTTTCAGGCGACGGCGACTTTCGCTCCCTCG